>JBGAQY010000019.1:0-56505 GCA_044220495.1 Acidimicrobiales bacterium | reverse complement strand
GCGGGATCACAGTGTCGTGCTTGCGGAGCATTGCCCGAGGTGGGAGTCTGACGAATGGGTGCAGCAAGAATCTCTGTCGTAGTTGACGACGATGGTGCGATTCAGTTGCCGCCTACGTTTGGCTACGACCAAGGGTTTCGCACTGGTGACGCAGTCAGGCTCCGCCCAATTGAAGTAAGTGACCAACCGTTTGATCCGTCAAAACGTAGATTGCCTTCACTCCATTTTGATGACGAGCATCTCATTGTCACTCTCGGTTTGCCTAGCCGATTAAGAGTTCCTGCTGCTTGGGTCGAGAGATTTGGTCTGGGTCCGGGTGACCGTGTCGTTTTCGAACTGAGTGAGGAAACGAGGTCGGCAAGCGAGTTGCAAGTGGCGGGCGATGAATGGCGAAGGGCGCACGGAATTCCCGAGATGACGGAAGACGAAATCGACGAGATCGTCTCCGACTCCTCGCGCGATCGCTAGACAAAGTTTGGCAATGACAGCCCCAAAAGTGGTTCTTGATACGAACGTGATATTGCGAGCGATGATGGGGTCGGGCGCGGCGCGCTCTGTTGTGAGTGCGTGTGAAAGCGGTGGGCTTCGGCTTGTCTATTCCCAGAAGCTGATGTACGAGGTTCAGGAGAAGGCAACGCAAGAGCCTCGCCTTCCGCCTTAATTTCTTTCGCTGATATAGCGGCGATTGACTCTCGCATGACTGAGATTGGAAGATGCGCGCGTGACCCGAGGCTTAGTGTTCCTTACACACGCGTGACTCGGCAGCGCACCGACGAAGTTCCCAACGATCGTGATGACCAGTTTATTTTTGCGCTTGCACGGTCGACAGGTTCGGTGATCATTACAAGTGATCGCGACTTTGAACACGTTCACCGTTTGGGTATCCCGGCCATCGGGCTTTATGACGCCGCGACTGCACTTCGCGAACCGCACGGTATTCAGGTTGCGTTAGCTGATCGATACGGCAGGCCTGAGCTCTCGCTTACGCGATAACTAGAGCCGTCCGTACCCGATAGGTGTGCCGGGTGCGTCAATTGGCGATTGCTTCACACCGCCACGTGGCGTTGATGCGTGAACCATTTGACCGCCGCCAACGTAAATACCGATGTGACCGCGTCCGACCACGACATCGCCCGGCTGCAATTCTGAGCGACTGATTCGCTTGGCGGCAGCGAGGTATCCGTCAGATGTGAGGCGAGGAAGCGACACGCCGGCGTGATTAAACACGTAGTACACGAGTCCAGAACAGTCGAACGCGTTCGGACCGGTTGCACCCGAGCGATACGACTTGCCGAGTTGTGCGCGAGCCATCTGGACAATGTCGTCACGACCTCCACCTGATGTTTCAACTGCGGGTGGAGATGTGGTCGTAGTTGTCGCTGGTCGACGAGGCTTTGCGGTAGTCGACGTTGTTGTTGCAGGACGCGCCGTTGTCGGCGGCGGAGGTGGCGGCGCTGTCGTACTTGTCGTGGTTGTAGTTGTTGCAGGCGCGGCAACGACAACTAGCTCGGGCGTTCTGTCGGCAGACCGACTAGCACGCGCCGGCGACTCAGCACTTATGCGCTGGATCTCGACGCGCGACGGTTCGGGTGCTCCGATAACCGGAGGCACGCCAGCAATTACAACGACAATCGAAAACAAAAGGGAGGAGAATTTCACCCTCGGCCCTCCTTCAAGGTGGCCAATGTGGTCAGCCGCTTCCCTGCGGTGGTGGCGTGTCTCGTTTCCTCAGAGACCGCTACTTGGTTGGTAAAACGCTATGAGACGTCATCACAGATGTGGTGGATGAGCCCCTAGGCTTGGGCGAATTGGGCGAACTGATACGCCCTTAGTGGGGAGTTTGAGCGAATGACTGATGTCATCGACATCGCTTACGACACTGCGCTCCTAGCGTGCCGTCGTGCGACTGAGGTTGTCATGCCGCTATGGCCGAACCCAAGCAATCGCTCTTTCGATGCCAGCATAGCTCTCGAGACATTTGTAAAGGCCGGCACTGGCAATTACGCAACGGTTGCCGACCTTCGGGCAGAGCAACGAATTGTTGAAGTCGTTCAAGCCGAGCCGATGCTCGCGACTCACACGATCATGTCTGAAGAGTCCGAACCGATCGTCGGCGACGACGAATGGCGGTGGATTGTCGACCCGATCGACGGAACGCAGAACTTTATGAACGGCATTCCCGACTTCGGAATCTGCATCGCACTTCTGCGTGGAAATGAACCAGTAGTCGGCGTGATTGCAATGCCAGCGTTGCAGCAAATGGTTGCCGTGAAGTACGGCGATGTACCGCGCCTCTTGTCATATGACGGCGCTGAGCTTGCCGACCTTCGACAGTTGACCAACGCCTACGCAAACTCGCTCAACGAAACGATTGTCGGATACAACCTCGGCTACAACGACCGCGCGCAACAGCTCGAAGTCATTGCTACCAAGCTCGTTGACAATGTCGGATACGCAGCCTGTCTTGGGTCATTCGCAACTGGCAACTTTCGCCTGGTGCAACGGATGATGGGCGCCTACTTCGGCATGGCGCCAACGGTTATGGACATTGCGCCTGCTGCAATCCTCATTCCATCAATCGGAGGAGTTGTGACTGACCTGGCAGGCCAACCGATTGACTGGAACGCGCACGAACGCACGTATGTTGGGGCGTTGACGCCGCGTTTGCACGAGCAGTTCCTGACGACGTTCAACGCATGAGGATTTCATGATCGACCTAAGCATCGCGTTGGGCGACGAGTCTGAGATCCCTCGATATCTAGAAATTCGTCGCGCTGCCTTCGACAATCAAGCGCCGTCTGCGTACACACGCGAAGAAGTCGATGCACTACTTGAGCGAGATGAGTCGCCAGGTATGCAACAGATGATTGAACTCGGCCAGTTGTTTGTCGCGAAGGTGGACGATGTCGTGATCGGGCTCGTCGGTTGGCGCGACAAGAATCTTTACAACTTGTACGTCGACCCGAACTACATGCGACGTGGTGTCGGAACGAAGCTATTGCGTGAAGTTGAGGCGCAGTTTGTCGAGCGCAGCGGTGAAGCGACGTTTCATGTAGACGCTGGTCTATACACGCGTAAGTTCTACGAATCGCAGGGTTACATAGTCACGTCGACCGTTACGGCTTCAGACGGCTTGCGCTACCTAGAGATGCAGAAGCACCTTCAATAGTCCGCACGCGCGACGGTGCTGCAGAGGCCTCGTTGGTAGCCTTGGGGGATGACCAGCGATGAGGTCCCGCCTGAGTTTCTCGTAGTCGTTCGTTCCGATGGCACGATCCTTGTCAACTCCGAAGACGTACGCAGTGGCGGCTTTACGCCCGGTACTCCGCTCCGTTTGCAAGCACGTCTCGACGATCGCGACTTCAAGGCGTTGCTCGAAGCAGAAATCGCTAGCGGTGAAGACGTCGACGAAGACGCGATTATGGATGCGGCGGTTGAGGCCGTCCGCAAGGTTCGTCGCGACAGAGCTGAGCGCGGAGAGTCGGGTTCGGGTGCTTCGTGACGGGTCATCCGACGAAGGTCGGTGGTGCTGTACAGGTTGGCTTCTTCGGATATCTGTAGAAGGTTGGATAAATGTTCGTTACGACTGCGGCGTCGTTGGCGGCGGTACTCAAGAACGTCGTTGAGCTTGACTCGCCGATGTCTTCCTGCCTTCTCGTAAGCGATCTCACCATTCTCCAAGAGCTTGACGAACGTCGGGCGACTTATGCCTAGAAGCTCTGCGGCGCCCGTCTCAGCTGAGTCGGGGATCACCTTGGCGGGCCAAACCACGTTTCTAGTGCTTGAGGCAATTCGGGATCGCTAACGCGGCCTGTCCAAGCAACGTGTCCATCGGGGCGCACCAAAACTGCGTCAGGCAAGGAAACTTCACCAACGACGGGCAGTTCGCATGTGTCTTTGGTTTCTGCGGCTACGAACTGCACGCGATCACCCCAAGGCGTGATGTCGAACGAAGCGGATGCGTCGAAGTTGAGCAAGATGCCTTTGGCGTTGTGCAGCAGCTCGAATACGCGAGCGCCTGCATTAGTTGTGCGCAGGTCTAAGTCAGGCATGCGCCGCCCGAGCAATGCATGACCTTCGCCGAAGTCGTAGCGGATGTCGAGACCAGACAGCCATGCCGCCATGTGTTTGCGCGGTTCATCCATCGCCATGAATTCAGAGACGATGTCGCGAACGGCTTGATGCTTCTCGTCAACGAGACTCAATACAACAGCAGCGCGCGTGCTCTGCAGCAGGCGCGCACCGACAGGATGACGCTCGGCGTGATAGCTGTCTAACAGGCTGTCGGGTGAGATGCCTTTAACGACTTGCGCCAACTTCCAACCCAAGTTGACTGCGTCTTGCACACCGACGTTGAGCCCTTGACCACCTTGCGGCGGATGAATGTGCGCAGCGTCACCGGCAAGCAACACGCGCTCCTTGCGATATGCGGCGGCTTGTCGTGTTGCGTCAGTAAAGCGCGAAAGCCGAGTGGGGCTGTGCGCTCCGTAGTCAGTGCCATAGGCAGCCACAAGTGCGTCGCGCATGTCGTCCATCGTTGGTTCGCGGCTGTGTTCGATCTCAGGTTCGCGCAGCACCACGCCATAAGGGCCTTCCGTTCCCTCACGATTTACGGGCCCTATGCCACCGCCTTCGGGACGTACGCCGATCTCGGGCATCTCTGTCATCTCGAGTTCCGCAATGATCCAGCTCGTCTCTGCATCAAGGCCAGGAAACTCGATTTCAGCAGCCTTGCGCACAGCGCTGCGTCCGCCGTCGCACCCGACAAGGTATTGGGCGCGCAGTGAACTGTTGTCAGACAAAGTGACATCAACGCCAGATTCATCTTGCGTGAAACCAACAAACTCGCGGCCGCGCAAGATCGGCACTCCAAGTTCGTCGAGCACCCACTTGCCCAGGATTCGCTCGAAGTCTCGTTGCCAGAGCGCGAGCAAGTAGTTGTGACGAGTGGGAAAGTCGGCGACGGGAAGTGGGATCTGGAACATGAGGAACGGATGTTGAGTGCCCTCGCTCACAAACCGTTCAGCAACACCGCGCTGATCGAGGACTTCGATAGTGCGGATGTGAAGCCCGCCGGCGCGTCCGCCGTCGATGTCTTGGCTCATGCGCGGTTCGACTACGACGACATCAACGCCGGCAATGCGCAGTTCGGCTGCAAGCATCAGGCCAGTCGGCCCTCCACCTGCGATAACGACATCATGCTCGCTCATTGCGCTAACCCCCGTCGCGTTTGCCATCATTCCGCCCGTTGGCCGCCTCAGACTACGCGGTCAGCCGGCGCTACGTACTGCGAGTTGTTCGCAATAGAGCTCGAAGCCAAGGTCGCGTTGTATTGCTACCGATGCGCGATTGTCACGACGAACGCGGTAACTAGCGATTCCGTATTGCTCGGTAGCAATACGAGAGACGAGCGCCGCTGTCTGTCGCCCGAAGCCTTTGCCCCGGTGTGACGGATGTACCACGAGACCAACGTCGTCAAGGTCGACGATGCCACGCGTCAGGTTTGCTGCAGCGACGATCTGTTTGTTGTGTTGCGCAGCGAAGCAGCGAGTCGGAGCGTTGCCGAACCCGCCTTCGTTCCAATCATCGTCTGTGCATGCGTAGCGCAGGTCTGCAAGACGATCGACGCTGACCTCATCAATAGTGATTTCAGTTTCAAAGCGTGCAAGCGTGTCGGCAGTTGCGTATGCATGCAGCGACGGGCCAATGATGACGGGCGTCGGAGCAAATAGCGGTTCAAACGCACGCCCTGAACGAATGGAATCTGCAGAACTGCGAGCGACAATCTCTGTCGCTTCGTCGAGCAACTGAGCGGGCGCCGAGATGCGACACGAGTCGTGCCGAACAACGACCCAAATGCCTCGGTAGTCACGTAACGGTCCGGCTTCGGTGTGCTTGTTAACGGCAACAGACGACGGCCAAAGCGGCTCGCCGTCTGTTGTTCCAAACACGCTTTGCCAATACGCGTCGACTGCCACGTATTGATTATGTGCAGATCAGGCGCTTACTTGCCGGGCCAAGTGAAAGCGCCGCGAGACTGTCCGGCACTCGCCGAAACCCCAATTGCAGCGGCAACGTCGGCTGGCAACGCAGTGCCACTCTTATATGCAGGGCTGTCAGTACGCAGGTTGAAATTGCCCCCTGCCTTGTTGACAAAGAATGGATCAGTCGCCGTTGTGATGTCTTGACCGTGCGATTCCCACCCGCGTGCTGCGGCGAAATCAGTCAAAGACCTGTAGTAGTTGTCGGAGCCGTCAATCCACCGCATGAGCACACGGTTGGCACCGAGTTGACGGTGGTAGCTGTTGTAGTCAAGGCCCGAGAAAAAGGTGTTTGGCCCGGTGTTGGTCGAGGTCGAGTCAGAACGCGCCGCCCACAAAGTGTTCACTGCCTTGCTCGATACAACGTTGTTCTTGACATCAATGTTCTTGGTATCGGGGCCGACATCGGAGCCGCGCAAGTTTGACGCGTTGCGGCTGTCGTCATAGATGCGGATGTCGATGGTTCCGTTGTCGGCGATGGTGTTGTTGTAAATCTTTGTGTTGGCTGAACCGACGTTGATGCCGTAACTCGTGTTCCCATAAATGAGGTTGGAGGCGATAATGCCCGTGTCGGAAACCTCGTAGAACAGACCGGCCTGGTTGTAACGCGAGATGTTGTTGACCATTACGCCGTTGCTGCAGTCTTCATCGCACCAGAATCCGGCGCCGCCGTCGTTGTATTCAAAGATGTTGTTCTTAACGGTGAAGCCAACCATGTGCGCGATCTTGATGCCCGCTTGGCCACATGAGCGCGAACAGCCGTATCCGTATCCCTCGGTGTTGTTGTGGCTAATGAGACTGTTTTGAATCGACAGCTGGTTAGTGCCATTGGTTGTCGATGAGCCGTTTGAACCCATGCCGACGTGCCCGTTCTGCACGAGCGCCGTGTGTTCGACAACACCATTTCGCGGCGCGACATAAAGACCCGTCGAAGCCATCTGCGTGATGACTGAGTTCTCAATCCGATTAGACGCTCCACCACTCAGGTAGACAGCTGCGTTGATGCCTTGATATTCGTGAGTGGCATATCGCCGGAAGCCGATGCCCTTGATTGCGTAACTAGAGCTCTGCCCGCCACCGACGAAAGCAGCTGGTCGCTTTGCTAACTCAATTGTGCGACCCTTCGGATCAACGCCGATGTATAGACGACCTGTTTTGTTGGCGAGGTCTTGCGCGTAATAGAAGGTGCCGGCCTTCACTTGAGAAAGCGCAGCCACTTCTTGTTGAGCGCCTCCGTCGATGAACGCCATCTGCGGATCACCGGCAGTCGGGTGCGCGGTATTGATGTCTTCGTTGACCATGTCGAAGTGTCCGCAGGGGCCGGTGTTGTCGGTCGGTTGCTTTGCGTAAGGGAACTTGTAGTAGCCGCCGTTGCAGAATGTGGGTGTCGACCACTGCACTGACCAGTGGCCCTGACCGTCGCTCTGCCATTGGTTTGATGGAACGATGTCGGTTCCGTCAAACCACGGCTGCTCATGCGGATAAGCCTGCAGCGTCAATGATTTGTTAGCGATCTTGTAGCTCGTGCCGTCGTTGTAGAAGTCTCGGTAAACCCCACCACGCACAACAATTGTGCCGCCCGCTGGAACAAGTTCAATGGCTCGGTTGATTGACTTCACTGGCGCTGTTTGGGTGCCTGCATTGCTGTCAGCGCCACTTGTCGACATGAATATTGCACCAGTGGGGATTGCGTAGTTGGTGTCGGGGATTGTCTTGCCTGAAGCATCGAGACCCAACGGATTGCTTGGTGGTGTCGGCGGCTGAGGCGTTGTTGTCGACGACGTCGTCGTCGTTGCTGGACGCGAAGTCGACGTTGTCGTGGTGGCGAGCACGCCAGTCGTGAACGATGCTGAGCCAGTTGCGGTCGTGTTGTTGTAAGCAACGACATAACGGATTGTGTGCGTTCCCGCTTTCAGCGTGTTCACGTCAAATGGATACGCAGTGCCGTCACCCGCAGTTGCTGCAAAGTCGTAAGCCACGTATCGCTCTGTGCGCACCGGCGTTGTTGAGCTGTCGAGATAGAAGGTGACGGACGCAACGTTTGAATAGCCAGCGACGAAGATGTACTGCTTGCCGTTGAGGTTGGTTCCACTCAACGCTCGAGGAGCGCTGCGATCGGATTTGGCGCTAACAAACAATCCTTGCGACGGACTAGTCGCTGCCATGGTTGTTGTGATCGTGCCGGCGAGTAGAGCGGCTGAAACACCGATGATTACCGTGATGGGCGACAGGCGTTTCAAGCCCCTGCGTCCGAAAAAAGAAGAAAACAAGACCAGACCTGCTTATCCGAAATGTACGTATTGGGGGCATAGTACGAATCGCAAATGTCGATCTCGTTACCGCAGCGTGGCCTTCGTGCATATCTTGATGTAGCTCTCGAAGCGGTCAGGCAATGCTGTCGATTGATTATCGATAGGAACTACGCGAGAGTCGCTGAATGCAAAAGACAAACCTCGCTCTATCGGCCCTGCGGATCTTGCTCGTCGTGGCCTTTGCTGTGGTTGTTGTCTTCCAGGTCTTCTCGATGCCAGGACAGTTCGCTTATATGGCCGAACAAGACCCCGACGATGCTTATCGACGCTGGCCCTTCACCGTGCTTGCTGCGCTCGTGCTGGGGTGCGTTCAAGTCGTCATCGTGAGCACGTGGAAGTTGGTCTCGTTCGTCAAAAACGATCGCATCTTCACCGACTCGGCATTCCCGTGGGTAACCACGATTATGGGAGCGATCGGTGCTGCCTGGGTTCTGTTGCTCGGGCTATTCGTTTATTTAGCGCCGCGAGCTGACGACCCTGCTGTGCCCATGCTTTTAATGGTGGCCCTCGTCGGTGGAGCAGTGCTCGAGTTGTTGATCTTTGTTATGCGTGCGCTGCTGAGACAAGCGACGACACTGCGTACCGACATGGAAGCAGTGATCTGATGCCGATCGTTGTTCGCATTGACGTCGAACTCGCAAAAAGAAAAATGAGTGTTGGTGAGTTTGCTGAACGAGTTGGGCTGACTCCGGCAAATGTTGCTGTTCTCAAGAACGGTCGAGCTAAAGCCGTTCGTTTCAGCACACTCGAAGCCATGTGCGAAGTACTTGAATGTCAACCCGGCGACTTGCTTGAATGGGTCGCCGAATAGCAATTGCCGATTGGCCAGCGTTTAAAGGCTTGGTGGCTCAGAGGTCGGAGTCACAGCCACGAGTTCGGCCTCGCACTCTGGTGTCCACCGACCCGACGATTTGAGTGCAGCGATTGCATCTCTCGCTTGATCAGTCGTTGACGCGCCGAGTGTTGAAACCAGCTGCACTAGCTCGACGTTGCGCCACTGGAGGTAGCGACCTGACTGCACAAGTTCGACCACGAACGGCAAGATGCGTGGAACTACGCCGACTGAAAGCGCGCGCAACGCCGTTTCTCTCAAAGTGTCGTCGTCTACTGCGGCAACGACGATGTCAAACACGTCGTCGTGTTGCAGAAGTTGCCCAATGAAAACTGCGGCCGACACGACAACTTCTTCGCTCTCCAGATGAGGCAAAGGCAACTTGCGAATCAAATCGATCAACGTTGTCGTTAACTGAACCGGCTCGGCCTCGAAGATTCTGTCTTCGAGGCCGAGGCTGACTTCGTAACGCTCTGGCCCCTGAGGCGCCAGATAGTGCATCAACAGTTTGATGAGTTCGTCGTCGGTCACACGTAGCGGAACTGTTGGACGCTCACGACCACGAGACGATAGATCGTGCGTGCGGTGTTCGAGCCGACCCAATAACCAAAGCCGCCGGCGATGAACGCGCCAGCACCATGACCGGCCCAGGCCCACGGCCCGGCTGCATCGGCTGGCGCCCACCATGCGCTGAACGCCACCACCCCCGCAGTGGCTCCCGTCCAGCCCCCAACACTTTCGATGATGGTCTCTAGTTTTTCGTCCGCCGTGACCACTTGATAAATGTCGGCGCTGATTCCAATGATGATGAAAAGGCGTCCGCCCCATCGGAAGACCGAACGCACCTTTCCTGCCTGATTCACCTGCTTTGCGACCTCATTGGCCCCATCGATCACAGCGGGGCTGGTCTCTGGCGTGACCATGCCCACGCTTCTCATGTTTTCAAGGTGAGGGAGCAGGCCGCCCTTGAGCAGAATCCGACTGTCTTCGGCGATGATCAGGTACTTGCCGTCTCCCTGTTTCGACAGAGCGCTGCCTTTGAAGACAACCTCAGCTTGTTTCTCAGGCGAGTTGGCGACTTCGCGACCCAGCTCTTCCCACATAACTGCTTCCGCTTTTGCTGCAGTCTGCCTTTCGATCTTGGCGTTCAAGGTGTTGCTTAGAGGCAGCGGTGGCGATTTGCCATCGTTTCGAATCTTGAACCTCTCGATTTCCTCGGCGCGAATCGTTGGACGGAACTTGGCCTTCAATGCTTCCTTGCGAGGTTCTAGTTGTGACTTTGCGTCATAGATCGGCACCGTGCCTTTGCGAACGAGCTCCACATTGACAGGAACTTTCTTCTCGGAATTCTCGGATGCGGTGTAAGGGTTGCCTTCCGTTGTGAACCAGGCAGCATTTCCTAGGCCTTGGTCTGTTCGCCAAGCGGGACCGCCCTTGATCATGTTGTCGAGAATCTCTGCCGCGACTTTCTCCGAAACCATTGCCTTGCCCGACGGGGCTCGTGCGGCAACGTCGGGCATTCCGACACCCCACGTGCTCCGCTCCTCCTCTGCACTCCGTGCCTTGTACTGATTGACCAACAGATCGAGGCGAACTGTGTCGCCATCACGGTCGGCAATATCGATTGCTGGCCCGAGGTCTGAGTCGATGAGGTTCTCGGGCGCGATTGCACGCAAGCGGCTTGCTTCGATTTGTTCGTCAGGTGTCAGTGGTGGTTGATACGACACCGCCTCGTCGTGAATCGGCGAAACGATCGCAATGATGTACTTGTAACTGTGCGGTGGAGTCGGGCTATTCGGATCGATGCCCGCAACTCGCGTGACCTTGTTGCCGTAGTTGCCTTCGATCGTTGTGATCTTTCGATCTGAAGCGACCGACTCAATAACGCCGGTGTGTCGATTACCGCCGCCGTCGCGTCGGTTTGCGTAGATGACAATGTCACCTGGACGAGCAGTGGCTTTCGTACGCAGAAGTCCGTTGCGACGACCCCATGCCTCGAGTTGCCAGCTGGCGTCGGTTCGATAGCCAAGCCCCGCTTGTCCCCATGACCAGGTCGCAAACATGGTGCACCACGGCGCACCACAGCGGACACCGTTTACGCCGAAGGGATTGCAGTTGTCTCCCCATTCGGCGATGCCAACTTTTGAACGAGCGGCGGCGACGATCGTTCCGCGAACGCCCGACGCTTCACCGGCTGGCACTTGTCGCGTACCGCCGCCGGCAACGCCAATGCCGCTGCAGCGCGGTACGTAACTCAGCCAGTCATCCGTACCAGTCTTTAGATACGTGTCTGGCACCCAACGGTTCTGTGCCGTGTAATCCCAGATGGTGCTGCCGTTGACCATTGGGCCAAGGTCTTGACACTTGATGTAGACGCCAGTACCTGCCGGGTAGAGGTTGGCCTCCGCGCGCACTTCGGGGTTGATGCTGGTGCGTCCGTCGAGCGTGACTTTGGCAGTGAAGGGACCAAAACGACCCGCCGCGCCTTTTGCGAGCACGCCGACGTCGGAACATTTCGGTACGCCGGGGAGAAATCCGTTGATTCCCGTCGTGATGTAAGTGTCGGGAATCCAATAACC
Source organism: Acidimicrobiales bacterium (assembly GCA_044220495.1). GTDB lineage: Bacteria > Actinomycetota > Acidimicrobiia > Acidimicrobiales > JBBSGY01 > JBGAQY01. The sequence continues at coordinate 44,741 of JBGAQY010000019.1, read as the reverse complement.
AGTTGTGGTGTATCCCCAAACCGAGTTGCTGTTCACGGCGACGCCAGTGTCTTGGCAGATCAACCAAACAGGCTGACCCGCTGTGTACGCGTCAGTCTTGACACGGTCGTCGGGGTTTGGCGTCGCGCGACCGTCAACCGCAACTTTGGCCGGGAAGGGCCCGTACTGACCAACTGCTTTGGAGCGATCGCCCACACCGATGGCTGAGCATCGAGGAACACCCGAATAGGCATCCATGAAACCTTCGACACCGGTGCTGATGTAAGTGTCGGGAATCCAATAGCCGTTTGTCGTGAAGTCCCAAACAGAGTTGCCGTTGACGGCCGTACCCGAGTCTTGGCAGCGAATGAGTACAGGTTGATCTTTGTAATAGGCGTTGGTCTTGACGCGGTCGTCTGTGTTGGGACTACCGCGACCATCAATGTCGACCTTCGCCTTGTAAGGCCCAAAGCCGCCACCAAAACCGGCATTGAGTTGGTCGATCTCGGCCGACAATGCTGAACAGCGCGGAATTCCGGGCAAGAACCCGTTGACTCCCGTTTGGATGTACGTGTCGGGAACCCAGAAATATTCCGCCGTGCGATCCCAAACGCGGTTGCCGTTGACGACCGGGCCAACTTCTTGGCACACCACGGTGATGGGCTGCCCTGCCGTGTACGCGTTGACCTTGACGCGGTCATTGACGTTCAAGCTGCCGCGTCCGTCGACTGTGACTTTTGCGGGAAACACGTTCTTCGCTTCAGCTGTCGCGCCGCCAATCCCAATTGCATTACAGCGCGGCACTCCGGCTACGAACTCGTCAGTTCCCGTCTTGAGATAAACGTCGGGGATCCAAAAGTTCTGTTCGGTGTAATCCCAAATATTGCTACCGGCGACCTGCTCGCCGAAGTCTTGGCACTTAATGCGAACTGGGTCGTTTGCCCAGTAAGCGTTCGTCTTGATTCGATCCTCTTTGCGTGCGGTTGCTCGTCCGTCGATGTCGGTCTTCGCTGTGTAAGGACCAAATATCTGAATGGCTTCGACGGGAGGGGCGGCGATGGTGTTGAAACCGGTGAAGGTGACGACAACAGCCAACACGGCGACGGCGAGGCGGCGCCAATAGCGGGTCTTCATGGGTGCCTTTCTGGCAAGCGGGGGATTGAACAAGTGGTGAAAGTAGACTGTGCAGAGCCTGAGAAAAAGTCCCATTTCGGAAATAGTTTTTGATGACCTCGATGGGTGTCGGCCCGACCGCCAACCGGCTGATTCTCGGATTGAACGTGCGACCTAACCGGGTACCGTTTGTGCGTGTCGCACCCACTTGTTCGTCATCTCACTGCTGCTGATTTGCCATTGATCGCGTGGTCGGGGTCGCCCACGCACCTCGAATACATAGAGGGAGCACTCGATCGGGCAAAGAACGGCGAAGTCGACTTCCTGTGCGTGAGTGTCGGTGAAGAAATAGTCGGCCTCGGTGCTGTCGACTACACGGCGCATCCCGGTTTCGGGAAGCTTTGGATGATCAACGTGCACGAAGCTCATCAGTCGCGCGGCTACGGCTCAATTCTGATCGAGGAGCTCGAACACAGTGCAGCGGAGCGCGGCATCGACGCCGTTCAACTCAGTGTTGAGTCATTCAACGAACGCGCCCGCAAGTTGTATCAACGACTCGGATACATCGATGTAGGCAAGTCGACCGAAACGTGGAACGAAGAAAGTCCGACTGGCGAGATTTCGAAGTACCACGCCAACTGCCTGATCATGCAGAAGAGCTTGCTGTAGTTAAGAACGGCGGTGCACGCGTTGCGCCGTTGCTTGATCGAGTGGTTTAACAACGATCTGATCAATGTTTACATGCGCCGGCAGAGTTACTGCCCAGCGCACGCACTCAGCTACATCTTCAGCAGTCAACGGCGTCATGCCTCGGTAAACCTCAGCGGCGCGCTCAACGTCGCCGTCAAAGCGCACGATGCTGAATTCCGTCTCGACAGCACCCGGGTCGACCTCTGTTACCCGCACGGGTTGGCCGAGCAGCTCGAGTCGCAGCGTTTGCGTGAATGCACGAATAGCGTGTTTGACAGCGGTGTAACCCGCGCCCCCGTCGTAGACCTGCAGGCCGGCCGTTGATCCGATCATCACAATGTGGCCCGAGTCGGCGGCAAGTTTGGGCAACAGCTCACGCGTCATTCGCATTGTGCCCATCACATTGGTTTCGTACATCGATGACCACTTTTCGTCATCGGCTGCGGCGATGGGTTCGAGACCAAAAGCACCACCGGCGTTGTTGACGAGCACGTCACACTGATCGACCTGCGCACAGAACGCAGCAACCGACTCAGCGTTGGTTACGTCGAGTTCGATCGCACGTGCCCCAACGCTGTCAGCCACTTCGCGCAACTTGTCGATTCGCCGAGCGCCGATCACAACGTCGTATTTCTCTTTGCGTAACGCGCCGGCGATGGCAGCTCCGATACCGCCACTTGCTCCGGTGACAACAGCTACTGGTGTACTCATGCAAGCACGCTATCGCCAGTTAATCGCCACACAATCGCTAGGCGTTCTCGGTGGTGTCGCCGGGAAACATGACGCTGCGAGCTCGCTTCGTCGCTAAACGTCCGAATCCAACAGCAGCGGCAACTACGGCTACATCACTCAGGAATCCGTAGATCGGCCGCACGTAGAGAATGCTGGGAGGCTTGTCGATGAGAGACAAACAGCTAAAGCCAAATGCGACGGTTGCGATGGCCCACGGCATCGGATCTTCCGAGTCGGGTTCGTGCGCAAGCTTGAGGATGATCATTGATGTTGCGAACACATCAATGAGAACGGTCAGCCAAATGGCAACTGCATTGTCTTTGGTGATGAGCCACGTGGCAATCGTTACGAGCGCCAATGCGAAAAGCACGATGTCGAGTCGCGATGTTCCACGCGTACCAAACTTGAACGACAAAGCGAGGTTTACAAGTGCCCCGAATGCGAACGCGATCGAGATGAGTACTGAGGCGCGTGCCCCCTCGAGTATCTGAGAAGTCGTGACGATCACGTTCATGATGCTGAAAATGATCCAACTGAACTGGTGCGGCTTGGTGCGCCCATCAAGAATCGACTTCCAGTAAGGGATCATGCAGTACAGCGCGAGCGCGAGTGATACAAAACCCATCACTGATGCGAACGCGCTCAAATCCCTGCCTACCTTCTGTCAACGGTGTACAGAACGTAGTGTGATTTGGATTCTTAGTACGTGGCCCGTGAGTGTTATCCGATGCCAACATCTCCAGCTTCCCAAAAGGCTCTCGCCGAGGTCGAGCAGTACCTGAATGAAGCCGCTCTCATGGCCGCTGTGGTCGAGGTCGGCCCCAACAAGCCACTTGGCCAGGTGGCCGTTCCACGAACCCACACGCGACAAGCGATTAAAGAGATGGCTCACCGCGTGTCGAACGAAGCAGTCGACTACGACTCGCCTTACGGCTCAGAAGTGGTGGTCTACAACTTTCCTGCCCTCCAGCAGTTGCTGACGCGCAACGCTAAGGCGATCAAGGCAGAAGGTTGGCCAACATCAGCCAAGCGGTTCGTTCAACGGCTCATGGTTACGGGCTTTGATGCGCCGTGGTCGTTGCGGGGTGTGCTCGCCGAGGCGCAGGGTAACGCCGCTCCCGGCATCGCCCCTGGTGCCAGAGTCGCTAACGCACAGGAACGCAGCAATCGTTACTTTGTTCACGGGTTGCACACTGCTGCAAGTGCTTATCGTCAACTGGCTCAGGCGTTTCCTGATGACGAAGTCATCGTCGAGCGGGCGCAAAGAGCAAATGAAACGGTCGCTGCGTTGACGAGTCCGCTAAGTCGCGTGTCGGAGCGCATTGCAGTCGGTGCGGCCACCTTGAGGCAGAACATTAGTGAGAACCCGGTTGGCTACAGCCGACGCGTGCGTCTTGCGGTTCAAGATTTGGCCGATGCAACAGCGGCGGGCCAACTCGGTGCCGCCGTCGAGCGTGTGCACTACTTGACTTCACTAACCGCTATCACGCGTATCAATTCTGATGGAACGCAAGAGTGCCGGGTTGATCCGACCATCCCTGCCGAATCGGCGAGGCACATAGAAGAGTTATACGACGCCGTATTCCTCGGCCCCGAGGCTCGCGCTCGACGGCTTGATGCGGCGTTGACCGAGTATCGAGATCAACAACTCGCGTTGACAGAGCTCGGCGACGGCTTGCTCTGATAAATAACTAGGCCCCGCCGTGAACGACGGGGCCTAGTTGCGAAGCTGTGCTGAGCTAAACCGACGTGACAGTTGGATAGAGCGGGAAACGCGCAACCAACTCTTCGGCGCGCTTGGCAATGTCGGCTGCAAACGAAGCGTCGAGTTCGTAGCGCGCCTTCGACGGTTCACCGTTCTTTGCGGTGGCCGGCGAGGTCTTGGCGAAAACTGAGCTGATGAGGTCGGCGATCTCATCCATCTCAGGGGTGCCAAGGCCACGTGTTGTAAGCGCTGGTGTGCCGAGGCGTACACCAGACGTGTACCACGCACCGTTTGGATCTCTCGGCACCGAGTTGCGGTTAGTGACAATGCCCGAGTCGAGCAGAGCGCCTTCGGCCTGACGACCAGTCAGTCCGCGCTTCGACACGTCAACGAGCACGATGTGGTTTTCGGTGCCGCCAGTTACGAGCTCTTCACCGCGACTGAGTAGACCTTCGGCCAGTGCAACGGCGTTGTCGACAATGTTTTGCGCGTACTGCTGAAATTCAGGCTGCAGCGCTTCGGTGAGAGCGACGCCCTTTGCCGCCATGACGTTTGGCAGCGGACCGCCAAGCACCATCGGACAACCACGATCGACGAATTCAGCGAGTTCTTGTTGACACAAGACCATGCCGCCGCGAGGCCCGCGCAACGACTTGTGCGTTGTGGTTGTGACGATCTGCGCGTGTGGGATTGGATCGAAGTCGCCAGTGAACACCTTGCCCGCAACGAGGCCGGCGAAGTGGGCCATGTCAACCATCAGCGTTGCGCCAACTTCGTCAGCGATCTCGCGCATGATTCGGAAGTTGAGACGACGCGGGTAGGCGGAGTATCCAGCAACGAGAATCAACGGGCGGAACTCTTTTGCAGTAGCGCGCAGCTCGTCGTAGTCAATAACGCCCGTTGCGGGGTTGATGCCGTAACTGCGCTGCTCGAACATCTTTCCGGAAATGTTGTGGCGGAAGCCGTGCGTGAGGTGGCCGCCAGAATCGAGAGCGAGACCAAGCATGCGCTGATTGCCAAGTTCAGTTCGCAGAGCGGCCCAGTCGCTCTCTTGCATTTCGTTAACTTGACGAACATTGAGCTTGGCCAACGCCGGCGCTTCGACACGTTGAGCGAGGATTGACCAGTAAGCAACGAGATTGGCGTCGATGCCCGAGTGCGGTTGCACGTAGGCGTGTTCGGCGCCGAAAAGCGCACGTGCTTGCGCAGCGGCGAACTCTTCGACAGTGTCGACGTTCTGACATCCGGCATAAAAACGGTGGCCGATTGTGCCCTCTGAGTACTTGTCGCTCAGCCAGTTGCCCATGGCAAGCAGGGTGGCCGGCGACGCATAGTTCTCGCTGGCTATCAGCTTTAGAGACTTGCGCTGATCGCGCAGTTCAGCCTCGATGGCGTCAGCGACGATTGGTGCAACGCTTCTTACTGATGCGATTGCGTATTGAAAGGCTTGCGATTCGGGCGACTCGTTCACGGCACTGGGCTCCTCAATCTCGGGCTTGACCGGGTGCCCAGGCGTGCGGCCCCCGATTTATTCGTGCTTCCCGGTGGTTAACCACCTGACGCCAGTCGCTGGCCCGAAGCCTATAGCCGACAGCGCGCATGTGGAAGCCAGTCAGATCGGCAATTGGCCATCGGCTTGCCAAATAGGGATGTCACAGCGCGAAAGTAGAGTCTCTGTGTAGCGGTTGACCCCGCACTCCGACCGACCCGAAAGCAAGGCTTCCTTATTTATGAGTGCCACCGTGCCTGATTCCGATACGCCCGAAGTGAACGCGAGCGAATCCCAACCAAGCGATCGAGAAAGATGGATTGCGCTTTACGTCCTCTGCGTCGGCGTGCTGATGATCGTGCTCGACGCAACTGTCGTCAACGTGGCGCTTCCGTCGATCCAGACTGACCTCGGCTTCACCAGTTCAAGCCTTGCGTGGGTCGTCAATGCTTACCTGATTGCTTTCGGCGGGTTCTTGTTGCTTGCTGGCCGACTCGGCGACCTCGTCGGCCGCCGCACCATCTTTCTGGCTGGTCTAGGCGTGTTCACGTTCGCCTCACTGCTGTGTGGTGTTGCGCAAACACAAGAGATGTTGGTGGGAGCTCGCTTCTTACAGGGCGTTGGCGGCGCGATGACCTCAGCAGTCATCCTCGGCATGATCGTCACAATGTTTCCTGAGCAGCGCGAACAGGCCAAGGCGATCGGTGTCTATGCGTTCGTTGCTTCTGCCGGCGGTGCTGTTGGCCTGCTGGCAAGCGGTGTGCTTACGCAACTGCTCAACTGGCACTGGATCTTCTTCATCAATCTCCCTGTTGGCATTGCAACGGCGGCCCTTTCAGCTCGATACCTGCGTAAAGACAAAGGGATTGGTTTCGAGAAGGGCGCTGACGTTCCTGGCGCTGTGTTGATTACTTCTGCGCTGATGTTGGGCGTCTACACAATTGTCAAGCCCGCTGCCGAGCTGGGGTGGACGGCAAGTCGCACATTGATTCTCGGCGGCGTTGCTGTTGCCTTGTTGGCGGGTTTCATTGCGCGTGAAGCAACCGCAGCACATCCGCTCGTGCCTCTGAGCATTTTCAAGTCGCGCAACCTCGCCGGCGCCAACGCCGTGCAGGTCTTTTCAGTGGCGGGCATGTTCGGCATGTTCTTCATGGGTGCCCTTTACCTGCAGCACGTCCTTGAGTACGACGCGTTAGAGACTGGTCTCGCGTTCTTGCCCGTCACCGTTGTTATGGGCACGTTGTCGGTTCGTTATTCAGAGCGGCTCATCATGCGTTTTGGTCCGCGAGCGGTGATGTTGCCCGGCCTTGCTCTGGTGATGGCGGGTCTCGCTGTGTTTACGCGTGCCCCGGTCGACGGTGGCTATGTCGAACACGTTTTGCCGGTCATGTTGCTACTTGGTGCGGGCGGTGGCTTGGCCTTCCCGGCCTTGATGGGTCTTGCCATGTCGGGAGTGAAGCCGGCTGAAGCTGGTTTGGCGTCGGGCCTGGTGAACACCACCGCACAAGTTGGTGGCGCGCTTGGGCTCGCGGTTCTGGCAACGCTTTCGGCATCGCGCACTAAAGCGCTCGTAGTCGATGGTCAGTCGCAGGCGGCGGCCCTAACTGCGGGCTACCACCTTGCTTTCTGGATTGGTGCTTGTCTCGTGTTGGCGGCGATTGCCGTCGCTGTTGTCGTGATGAGATCGCCGAGTACGCCTCAGAGCGCGCATGCAACGAACGAAGGGAGCGCGGGTGAAGCGTCAATTGTCGGCGAGTTCGCGTAGAGGTCCTTTGAAGCTCCCGAAAAGCCCAAAATCGGCTTGGTTTGGGGCGGTTTTTGGGCTTCTTGGGTAGGTGAAAGCGCGTGTGGGCCGGATCGACACGCGCGACCGCGCGTTACAACGAGTCGATTTTGGCGGCCATTACGAAGTCATTGTTGGTGAGCCCACGCGCTGCGTGCGTTGTGAGACTCACGGCGACGAAACCCCAGCGAACATCGAGGTCGGGATGGTGACCTTCCGATTCGGCAAGAAGTGCGACTTTCGTCGCAAAGGAAAACGCTTCACGAAAGTCGTCGAGCAAAAACTCGCGACGCAATTTGGTCGGTTGTAGGTCCCACGCGCTGTCGAGTTGTGCGTGAAGCGCGACCGCTTCGTCGTGCTCAAGCGGCGGCACGCCACCTTCGCATGGCAAGCAACGACTTGTTGCGAGCTTGCCCGACACCGCTGAGGCACTCCACAGAACGGGTACAGATTGAGGTGCTGACTCGTGATCGTCCACGGGGCGAGCCTATGGCAATTGACCGTTGAGAGACAGGGCGCGGGCGTGAGAAGCTGCCCGCAATATGGTCATCACTGAAGACAACGAAGACGATCCCACCAGCGACAGTGGGTGGATCAACCGCATTGAAGAGACCCTCGCCACCTGCTCAGACGACTGGGGCTTGCAGATAGGCCAGGCATTGCGCTCGGGGTTGGTTGGCTATCTCGTCGAGGTAACACGCAGCGACGGAACTGCTGCGGTGCTCAAGCTGCGCGAACCGGGCCGCCTGATGCGTGCCGAGGCGGAAGCGCTCAAGTTTTTCAACGGCAGCGGCGCTGCTCGTTTATTTGAAGCCGACTACGGCCTTGGCGCATTGCTGATGGAACGTGTCACGCCGGGCGACACGCTCGTTGATCGCGCCGGCGACGTCGATGCCGACGCAGCGGTTGCGAGTGTCATGCCGCAGCTCTGGGGTGCTCCTGGCGACATCGAGTTACGCAATGTGAAAGAACAAGCCGACAGGTGGGCGACGGGGCTTGAAGAACGACATGACAACGTTCCGGTCGAGCGCGATCGACTCGTATGGGCGGCCAAGACCTTGCGCGAGTTGGCCGACACGCAAGGCGAGCTCTCTGTGTTGCACGGCGATCTTCACGTTGAAGGCGTACTTGTTGCTGATCGAGCGCCGTTCCTTGCGATCGATCCCAAGGGTTTCGTAGGTGAAAGTACTTTCGATGCTGGTTGGTGGTTGCGTGATCCCCCGCGCTCCGACCCCGGCGACGCCAAGGCCTTGCGTCGTCGTCTCGACGTACTTGTCTCAGAGGCCGGCGTAGACCGTGAGCGCACTTTGTTGTGGGCCAAGGGTTGTGTGGCCGTGGTGACGGCCTCTCGTTATCGCGCCGAGATGTTTGCTGATGCTCGTCGTCACGAATTCTGCATGAACGCATTCGATTCGATCGATTAGTGAGCGACTCAGGTAGGTAGTGATCGTTGGAAACGGACGGTCTGCAAACCGGTGGTGACTAAAACGCGAATTGTTGCGTTTGTGTAACAAACAACTTGTTTGCAGAAACATTTCCGTCAAGAATGACCGCCATGGCTGTTCGTTTTCGTTTTGTTTGTACCTTCCTCCTGCAGGTTCTGCTGTTGTCCGCCACGTTGGTTGTCTTCGACAACAGTGCTGCTCAAGCGGCAGTTCCGACGATTCGGGTTAGCGGCAACAAGCTCGTTGACGGCGCCGGCAACGCTGTTCGCTTAGTTGGCGTAAACCGGTCGGGCAGTGAATACGCATGTCAGCAGGGCGGCGGCATCTTCGTCGGCCCGACCGACCAGGCGTCGATCGACTTGATGAAGTCGTGGAAGATGAATGCCGTTCGAGTGCCACTGAATGAGCATTGTTGGCTCGGCATCTCGTGGGCGCCCAACACGTCTGGTCAGAACTATCGCAACGCGATCATTGATTACGTAAACCGGCTTACCGCCAACGGTCTCTATGTGATCTTGGATCTTCACTTCACCGGCCCCAACGGTGCACCGGCGATCCAAGATGCAGTGATGGCGAACCGCCAATACAGCGTTCCGTTCTGGCAATCAGTTGCGCAAACTTTCAAAACGAACCCAGCGCTGATGTTCGAACTGTTCAATGAGCCACGCGACATCGATTGGAATTGTTGGTTGAACGGTTGTCAGAACTGGCAGAACTTTCAGTCGGCCGGAATGCAAGAGCTCGTTAATGCTGTGCGCGCACAAGGTGCATCGCAACCGATCATCATCAGCGGCCTCGACTGGGGTCACGACATGCGACAACTGCTGCAGTACAAGCCCAATGACCCGGCCGGACAGCTAGCTGCGGGTCAACATCTCTATAACTTCAAGCGTTGTGCCGACACCACTTGCTGGAATGCAGAGTTCGCGCCGGTCGCTGCCCAAATGCCGCTGGTTGGCACCGAGATTGGTGAAAACGATTGCTCAGCCAACTTTGTTACCAACTTCATGAAGTGGATGGATGCCAACGGCGGCGACGGCTACACGTTGTGGCATTTCGGCACTGGTGAATGTCCGCCCGGCAATTACTACGGAGGTTCAGCGCTGTTGGCTGACTGGAACGGCACGCCCACTGCGTACGGGTCGGGGGTCAAAACGTATTTTGCATCGCTTGGTTCGGTGACTCCGCCGCCGCCGCCGCCACCACCTCCACCGCCGGTGTGCCCGACTGGACAGTTCTCGGCTGAGTACTTCAACAACCGCACCCTGAGCGGTGTGGCGGCGATCAATCGTTGTGAGACCAGTATCAATAATTCTTGGGGTTCTGGCGGCCCTGGTGCGGGCGTCGGCGTCGACAACTTCTCAGCGCGTTGGACGGCGACATCAAGCTTTGCAGCTGGCACTTACAACTTCAGCGTTACGGCTGACGATGGTGTGCGGCTCTACATAGACGATGCCCTGGCCATCGACGCGTGGAAAGACCAAGCAGCGGCAACATATGTTGCACAGCGCGCCCTGACCGCTGGCAACCACGTCGTCAAAGTTGAGTACTACGAGAATGGTGGCGATGCCGTGGCCAAGGCTTCGTGGTCGGCTGTTAGTGCGCCGCCGCCTCCACCTACATGCCCCGCTGGTCAATACAGTGCGCAGTACTTCAACAACCGCACCCTGAGCGGTGCGGCGGCAATCAATCGATGTGAGGCAGCGATCAACAACGACTGGGGTAGTGGCGGCCCTGGCGCGGGCGTTGGTGTCGACAACTTCTCCGCAATCTGGACGGGCTCGCAAAGCTTCACAGGCGGCACTTACAACTTCAGCGTTAGCGCTGACGACGGAGTGCGCATGTACATCGACAACACCTTGATCATTGATGCATGGAAAGACCAAGCGGCTGCGACATACACGTCACAACGTTCTATTAGTGCGGGCAATCACAACGTAAAGGTCGAGTATTACGAAAACGGCGGACAAGCCGTTGCTAAAGCGTCGTGGGTAAAACTCTGAACGAGCTAACCGATGAGTTCGGGTTGCAACTTGCCTTGATCGGTGAGTTGCAACGCACCACTTCTGATTGCGCTTTGAATGGCCGACACGATCGAACTCGCTTCAAGGCGAGTTGCTTCGCCTTGTGAGGCTGTCATCGAGATGGCAACGAACATTGGCCACAACGCTTGTGTTGCAGTTTCTGTTTGGCCGTCTGCGTAAAGACTGCTGTTGATCGACGCACGACGCACTGCATTCGCGATGGCTGCACGCGCATGCGAGCGGCCACTGTTGTTGCTCAAGTCGAACGGATCGATAGGAGGCGCGTCATCGATGCTGCCATCGCGGGTTAGCCACCCTCTCGTCGATTCACCTTCGCCGATCACAACTATGTGAACGGGGATGCGCCCGCGTTGCGATTGACTTGGAATGGGTCGGATCTCAAAAGCCGTAGTGCCGAGTTGATCCGCCTCGACTCGCCCCTGTCGCTTCATGCGATGAGTCTGCGTTGTCTGGTGGCAAAAAGCCACTCCGAAGACGTTTCAATTTCCTTCAGCACCAAAAGTTCATCTACTACGCGATGGTTCGCCATGTTGACCCCGATCGATATTTCGTGAGACCGATGTTGAAAACGGTGATCATCATGATGACGGCGAAGAGTGTGGCGGCGATGAGAATCGCTGCGTTGGTGACTGTGAATTCGTTAACCAGCTCGCGGGGAATGCCAGTGATGAATGCAGCAGGCAATGCGGTGAACATCAGCACTTTTGTGATGCCGCCGAACAGATCCATCGGATACGAAGCGAGCACGATCACGGCGTGAAAGCCAAGATCGCTCTGCGTTCCGCGTCCACCTAAGAAAAACGTGAGTGAACCAATGGTTGCCAAGAAGCAGACGAGAACTGTGGCCCCTGCGATAGATGCAGCCACGTAGACAACGAACCGCTCGAGGGTCACTTCGCCGAGGAAGAAGACGACGAGGCCAAAGAGGAGGTCACCCATTGTGAATACGTTTATGCGCCTGAACAGCAGAAACTTCAGCGGATGGATGGGCAGCGTCAACACTTCATCGAGATCACCGTTGGCTATGTAGGCACCGATGCGTCGACAGTTGTCGGCAAACCCGATCCCAAGCCCGACGACAGTGGTTGAAATGGCGAACAGCAACACGACATCGTCGACGTGCCAGCCCTTGATGACACCTACGCGTCCGAAGAAGAGCTTCCAAAACAAGATCCACGCGATGTCGTTGATCACCATGGTGGTTACGCCGACGACTAGAGCGCGTCGGTTGGCCAATACCTCGGCAACAGCGGCTCGAAATACGGCAAGCATTTTCATCCGCCGGCCGCCTGCAAGCGACGTTCACCAAGCGCAAACACGCCGATAGCCAGCAAGAGGAGGGCTGCAAGCCAAGTCACTTGTCCGGCCAGCAGCAATGGTTCGTTATGACCCGACAGCAAGCGCGCTGGTGCGTAGGCCATCGTCCAGAACGGCAGCGACCAAGCAACATCTTGCAACCAGCCGGGCAAGATCTGCAGCGGCAACAACATGCCACCAAGCAAAAAGATGAACTTCTGATAGATGAACCACGATGCCTTTGCGTCGCGCTGCCAGAAGGCGATTGCCGCAAAGGCATATTGAGAAACGATGCTGCACGATATGGCAAGCACGATTGCGGGCGCGGCCAGAACGGCGGCCGAGAGATCTGGTGGCGCGCCGGTAAGCAACAGGCCGAGCGGAACGCCAACGGCAGCTACGGCTACTGCTTTTGTGAGTGAACTGCCGAGCTCAGCAGCGATTCGTATGCCTACAACCGATGTCGGACGCAGCATCTCTGTGTGTACTGCACCGTTGATGATGTCGTTGGCGACGTGCTCGATAAGTCGTTGTGTGGTGGGAACCACTGCTCCCTCTGAAGCAACCATGTACCAAATCAGCGCGGTTGCGCTATAGCCAGCAACTGTGCCGTTCGTCTGGATCGCCGCGTGCCAGAGTGCGGCAAAGATGACTATGAGCACGATGTAGAACAACGCATTGACGGCGAGTTCTCCCCGAGCGCGAGCAGCTTGCTTGGCGGCAAGAACGAACGCAGCTGTGCATGCGCGACGGTTCATGAGGGAGCGCCGTAAATCTGTGCGATCACATCTTCAAGTGGCGGGTCGGTGATCGACATGTCGGCAACGAGCCCGGTGTTCATCAAAGTATCGAGAACAGCCCGCACACTTTGCACTCGCGTATCGATACGAAGCTCGGCACTTGTCTCGGTGCGCGCCAATACGGTCATGCCGTCGAGGATGAGTTCTCCGGGCGAACGTTCGAATCGCACGTCGACCAACTTGGTTGACAACAAAGATGTGCGCAGCCGATCGACAGTCTCATCACAAATGATCGTGCCGTGATTGATGACTATGACGCGATCAGCAACCGCCTCGATGTCAGGGATGTCGTGAGATGTGAGAAACACCGTTGTGCCGCTCGTCTCGTTGAGCGACACGAGCAACTCGCGGAAGCGCTGTTTGGCGAGCAAGTCGAGGCCGATGGTTGGTTCGTCGAGAAACAGGATCTCGGGGGAGTGCAGCATCGAAGCAGCCAGCTCGCAACGCATGCGTTGACCCAACGACAAGCTGCGCACGGGTTGGTCGAATAGGTCGCGCGCATCGAGCAGTTCGGCGAGCTCGTGAGTTCGTCGTTGCGTAGAGCGCTTGTCGAGACCGAAGATCGCGCCCAACAGTCGGAGGCCTTCTACGGTCGATAGCTCGGCTGACAGTTGTGATCTTTGACCAAAGAGCACGCCTAGACGACTGGTTAGTTGCCGGCGTTGCTTCCAGGGCACGAGGCCGAGCACTCGGGCGGTTCCACTGGTGGGGGTCAAGATGCCGGTGAGCATTTTGATCGTCGTTGATTTGCCAGCCCCGTTTGGGCCGATGCACGCAATGCGTTCGCCGGGCTCGACTGCGAACGTGACGTTCTTGACCGCCTCGACACTTTTTGCCTTCGCTTTGAAAGACTTTTGCAGGTGCTGAACGTCGATAGCTGCCATGGTGGCGAGCAATGCTATCGGGCGTAGCGCGTTTACTGCACCTCAGTAGCTACGGGCCAGCGCTGACAACTATCGAAGCTGTCGCGTTGCTCAACGTTCCGCGCAACGTCACGGTAAACGTCGGCCCGCCATAAGCAGGCAACGTGTACGAACCTTCGTTGACGAAACTGCCGCTGCTGTCGGTTGTTGCACTCGAGACAACAGTGCCGCCAACTTTTATCTCAACGGTTTCGTTGCCGGCGAATTGATGTCCGGAGAACGTGATCGTGTTGCCCGGGTGTATGTACCACGAAGACGGCGATGCCCACGGGTTGAGTGCGCCTATATAGAAGTAGTAGGTGGCAACTTTGCCCGAAGTCTGGCCTTGCGACTTGATCACAACTGTCTGCGGCGAAACATTTGGTGCTGCAATCACGCGGTTGAAACTGCCGTCGGCTGCTGCTGTTGTGTTGTCGACCGTTGGTCCAAATGTCGTGACAATGGTCTCGCCGGGTGAGAAGCCACTTCCAGAGAGCGCAACTGGTGCAAGAGGCCCCCAGTAAGGCGTTGAAAGGCTGAGATGCGCCGGTGCTCCACTGCTCGGTGGAACGCCCTGGCGCTCAAAGGCACCAATGTCACAAATGGCGGTTCCATTTGCGTCACCGTCACTTGGGCGCGCTTCGCCTCGCTGGTCAATCGATTGACAGTCGAAGAATGTCGAGCTGGTTCCAAGGGTCTTGCCGTCGATCGCTGGACTGCCGGGAAGCAACGCGTGCGTACGTGTGGGCCCGCCGTTATTCGTCAGTGCGCCAAGTAGCGGGTTGAGGGGCGCGTTGTTGTTGCCGAACTCATCAGAGTTGGTGTCACCGAAGATCACATCGCGAAGCGCGCAATTCGAGTTGAGCACGCCGAGCAGGTTTGAGCGCTCTGACGTAAATGTGAAGTTGGTTGGCGCGTAGCAATCGGGAGCAAAGTCAGCATCGAACTTTGTGCGGTTGTCAGTGTTGCCAGCGATGATGCTGCCTGAGATCGATACGCGTGCAGGTGACAGGTCTTGAATGCCACCGCCAAATCGATTTGATTCACCAAACCCGCCCGGTTCGTTGGCGCGATTTGCCGTAATCGTGGTGAAGGCAATGTTGAATCGACCGTCGGCAACGTTGCGAATGCCTCCACCGCCGCCGAATGCACGGTTGCCACTGATCGTTGAATTGCGAATGTCGACTCGTCCTTGGTTGGTATTGGAAATTCCGCCGCCTCGCGTTGCGAAGTTGTTGGCGATGAGACTGCGATCAATATCGAGGTTGCCGACGTTGAAGATGCCACCACCTTGTGATGTTTGGCCGCCGCCGCCCTCAGGCAATTCGTTGTCGGTGATCTCGGTTCGTCGAATGTCGAGCGTGCCCCAGTTGCTGATACCGCCGCCGAACGTGCTCGATTTGTTGTCACGCACACGAGAGTCGCTGAGTGTTGTCGAGCTACCCGGGTCGGTGCGCAATCCAGAACCAGCGTCACCAACTTCAGTAGCGCCGTTCTGCAAAGTGACGCCCGAGATGTTGACGATGGGTCCGTCGCCCGTGCCGACACGCGGCACCACGCACGAGGGCTGTCCTAGGAACACCGAGCTTCCACCTTGAATTAGAACCTTCTGAAATGCTCCCGTGTTGATGTTGTACTGAAGCACCTGTTGAGTGCCTTGGCTGGTTACCAACAATGAGCCGTCGAGTCCGAGTGTGAGGTCAGTTGGTTTGTCGAGGCCCCCACTTCCGGTTGTGACCAGCTCGCCGAGGAACGCGCCGGTTGTGCCGTTGTAACGCAACACTTTGTCGTTGTCCCAACTTGCAACGAGCAACGAACCGTCCGGAGCGAAGAGCAAGTCGCGTGGCGTGCTCAACCCGCCTGAGAAACTTGGCACGAACGTGCTCACTAATGCTCCGGACGTTCCGTTGAATCTGAGCACCGCGCTGTTGGTGGTACTCGTTGCATAGAGATCGCCGTTGCGGAACGCAAGGCTGTTTGGATTGCCGAGACCACCAACGCCGGGTGCTGCGAATGTGTTGAGAAATGCGCCTGTCTGGCCGTTGTAACGCAAGATGCCTTTGGCGGGGAAGTTGAAGTCAGCAACGTAAAGCGAATCACTGAGCAACTTGCCGCTGCTCGACGGGCCAAACACTGCGTCGCTCGGCGATACGAGCCCACCCGAGCCTGGTGAAACCAGTGTGCCGAGCGCCGTTCCGGTGTCGCCGTCGTAGCGCTGAATGCCAGAGCTGAAACCGGTCACATAAATGTCGTCGCCCGGGCCTACGTGCGCAGCGATTGGTAGGTCGAGCCCGCCTGAACCTGGAGAGATAAACGATCCGTTGCGTTCGCCGTTGCGGTCGTAGCTCCAAACACGATCGTGCGTCGAGTCGCAGACCAAATATTCGACGGTTTGTACATGCAGCAAGGCGTTTGCATCTGCCCCGTCGAGAAATGTTGACGCTGCTCCGGCGCCGTTCAAGAACAGGCTGTCTTCGATCTCGAGACGCGCGTTAGTTGTGTAGGTGCCAGCCGGAACGTTCACAGTGTCCATGCCGACGCGCGCATTTGACTCTTCAATTGCGGCGCGCAACGTGCACGTACCACCAGAAGTCGCGCACACGCCGTTGCCGGGGTTGACATCATGACCTTCTGCGGTTGAGTTGACGTTGAACGTTGCGGCCGCCCCCGCGGGGGTGCTTGCGATTGGCGAAACTACGACGCCGATACTCAATGCGAGAACTGCACCGACAAACTGCAGTCGACGACTGCGCGTGCGCGCAAGGGCAAAGCAACGAACATCAGACATTGCGGCCTCCGTATATGGGGAAGTGGCTCAGGCGTGATCAAGGTAGGCAGCGCGTTACGTGATTGCAACAGAACTCTCAGCCAACTCAATGGGAACACCGAGTGGATGGGATGGTCGCGCGTCAATCGTTGTGGTTTGTGCGAATCACAAATGATCGTTGTGGGCGTAGGTCAAAGTGACCGACTTGAGGCGATGAGTTAACACAGCGTTTACGTAGCACCTCAATAGAAAGGCGCTGGCGGCTCGTATGATCAGGTGAATCTGAAGTTACAAGGAGTACGCATGGCAATAAGAGCTGAGTACATCTGGGTCGACGGCAGTGTGCCTACCCCAATGTTGCGTTCGAAGACCAAGATCCTCGACAGTGCAAAAGAACTGCCGTTGTGGGGTTTCGACGGCTCATCGACAAACCAAGCACCGGGCAAGGCGTCAGACTGTGTCTTGAAGCCAGTCTTTAGCTGCCCCGACCCAGTGCGCGGTGGCGACGACTTGTTGGTGTTGTGCGAAGTACTGCTCACCGACATGACGCCGCACCCGACCAACACGCGTGCACACGCCGTTGAGATTGCTGAGCGCTACGCAAAGCACGAGTCGTGGTTCGGCATGGAGCAGGAATACACGCTGTTCGTTGGTAACCGTCCGCTTGGCTTCCCCGACGCGGGTTTTCCCTCGCCACAGGGCCCTTACTACTGCGGTGTTGGCGACGACCAAGTGCACGGCCGTCCTTTGGTCGAAGCTCACCTCGAAGCGTGTCTCAAAGCCGGGCTTTCGATTGCCGGCATCAACGCAGAGGTTATGCCCGGCCAATGGGAGTTCCAGGTTGGGCCGCTTGGTCCCGTTGAAGTTGCTGACCACCTTCTCATGGCGCGCTGGTTGCTCTACCGCATCGGCGAAGACTTCGGCATCAACGCAACTCTTGATCCCAAGCCGGTGAAGGGCGACTGGAATGGCGCAGGCTGTCACACCAACTTCTCGACCAAGGCAATGCGTGATGGTTACGACCCGATCGTTGCTGCTTGTGAAGCATTGGGTGAGCGTTACATGGAACACGTGAAGGCTTACGGCGACGGCATTCAATCCCGTCTCACCGGTTCGCACGAAACTGCGCCGTGGAACGAGTTCAGCTACGGCGTCTCTGACCGTGGCGCGTCGGTGCGCATTCCCTGGCAGGTCGAGGTCGACAAGAAGGGCTACATCGAAGATCGTCGCCCCAACGCAAACTGTGACCCATACACAGTTGCCGGCATGATCACCGAGACCGTTTGTTCGGCGCTCGAGAAGAAGAGCATGGTCTAACGAATCAGCTAGCTATTCGGATCAAACAAGAAAGTCCCTCGGTGTTTCGCACGGCGCCGAGGGACTTTTCTTTTTGCGTTATCTAGTCTTACGAAATGGCGTAACTAGGCGGCGATTTTGGCGTCGCCAAAAGCAATCACGTCACCATTGGCGACTGTTAGCCAATAGCCGTTGCCCGTCGTTGTACGCGTCATTGCAACGATCGGTTGTGTTGGTGGTGTTGCGCCCGACGAACCGAAGAATTTTGCATCGCCGAAGCAAAAAACCCCGCCGTCTTCGGCGACTAGCCAGTAACCGCCGCCGCTCGGCGTTGTCGCCATTGCCACCATTGGTTTGTTCAGTCGCATTGCTCCGGTCGAGCCATGAAAAGCAGCGTCGCCGAAACTGAATATGCCTCCATCGGATGCAACGGTCCAATAACCCTTGCCACTCGGTGTTGACGCGCTGGCCACAACTGGCCGATTGAGTCGCATCGACCCGGTTGATCCGAAGAACGCAGCATCGCCAAAGCTAAATACACCCCCGTCAGCAGCGATGGTCCAGTAGCCGAGGCCAGTTGGCGTGGGCGTCATCGAGACGACGGGTTGGTTTAGCTTCATCGCACCGGTTGATCCGTAGAAGCCAGCGTCACCGAAACCAAACACGCCTCCATCGGCGCCGACCATCCAATAGCCATGACGTGTCGGCGTAGTTGCCGCGCCGACAACGAGCCAATTGAGATTGATGTTGCTGGCCGATCCGTAATCGTTGGCGTTGCCACGCAACGCGATTCCGCCCAGCGCGTCAACGACGGTGTATGAGTTGTCGCTTGCGCCAGGCACGAGGCCAATCACGGAAGCGTTGATTGCATCGGCGCGTTTGGTGCCGCCGTCACCAACCCACTCCCAGTGCCACGGTTCAGGGCAAGCACTTCCCCCTGGTTCTGCAAACGCCGGATGGTTCCATCCGTATGCGCCCGCCGTCGACTTCAAGTATTTGTATGCGACTGACTCGAACCCACCACCGAGCCCAAGGTCTGCCGCCTTGCCCCAACCGTGAATTGATGTACCGACTACCGTGCCCGAAGGCGAACGCGTTACCGGTGCGGCGCACGCACTGTTGCCGGCGTTTGTCCAGCTTTGTGCGACGGCCACCTGATTGTTGAGCGGCCGATAACACTCGCTAGTTGAGATGTTGATGCCGCGTAGACGCGCCGATTTCAACAACAACGCAAGGCTCGGAGCGGCGGCCCTATGCGCGCGACAGTTTGGCGCGACATTGATCAACTCTGACGATGCAATGGCTCCGTTTGTTTGGTTCGCTAGTGCGGTTGGACGGTTGTCTGACGTGATCGGACTTTCGGCAAACGCTGCTGCGGGGGTGAGAGTCGACAGCAGGCCAACGATGCCGCTGATCGCAAACGTAAACGCGAGTGCTTGCTTTCGTACCTTGGTCATGTCGGCAGTCAACCACTGATTGCTGCGAGCTCGCTGGAATCAGCTAACGATCATGCGTCCCGGGCAGCTCGCAGCGGCGCAACGAGACGTGCTCCATGAGTCGGCACTCACCGAGGAAAGGGCTGATGTACTGGCCAGTTGGACCAGTCGAAGATTGCCGCGTGAGCGCTCAATCGGTGGCGCGCTGGCCGAACCGCTGCTCGGCGCCCGAGTTGTTGGTGTGCTGCTTCCACCGCTACTTCCGCCACCACCGCCACTGGTGCCACTGCTTCCGCTCGACCCGCTTCCCCCGCCACCGCTGCCAGAGCCGCCACCTGAGCTTCCGCCGCCACTGGCGGGTGCGTCGGATGCCGTTTCGTCGTCGGCGAGATAGGTGAACACGTTGGCCATAGTGACGTCATTGCCGGTGACGCGAACGCTGACATCAACTACGCCGGCGGTGTGCGCGGGTGAGACCACTTGCAGCTGCGAACTCGACGCCGAGACAACAGTTGCGCGCAGGTCGCCAATGAATACGTATGCGTGTGTTGGGTCGGGGAAGACACCATCGACTGAAACCAATGTGCCGCCGACGTCTGGGCCGCTGCGCGGCCGCACTCGGTCGATCCGCCAGCCGTTCGAGGAAACGGGGTCGGGGTCTGGTCCAGTTCCCACGGGTGCTGTGGTGGGTGGTGACGACGTGCCACCCGACCCACTGCCGCCTGAACTGCCTCCAGACGATCCACCACTTGAACCACTTGATCCGCCCGAACTTGGTGGCGAGGTGACCGGAGTTGTCTCGCCTGGATCGCTTGGGTCGCCCGAACTTCCCGAACTTCCCGATGAGCCACCACCGGCGCTGCCGCCGGAACTGCCACTGCCACTGCCACTGCCACTGCCACCACCACCGCTCGGCGTGTCGGAGGCTCCACTGCTACCTCCCGATCCGGCGCTGCCCGAGCCGCCGGAGTTGCCGGTGTCGCCTGAACCCGTGTCGCCAGGGGTTGTTGTTCCGCCTCCAGCTCCGCCTGATCCGCCAGAGCCTCCTGAGCTGGATGATCCGCCGCTCGACCCACCCGAGCTGCCGCTGGAGCCTGAGCTGCCTGAGCCACCACCGGATCCGCCGGAACTACCTGAGCTCGATGATCCGCCCGAAGACCCCGACGAACCTGTGTCTGACGACGTTGAGCCGACGCTGAAATACACAACCGAACCATTGGCAAGTGCCGTGTCGTTGGCGTCGACTGGCTGCAGCATCAGCGCGTAATCACCCTCGGGCAACGTTGCTGTGAACGCAACTGGCAAGCCTGCGCCGGCAGCTTGTGCAATCTGCGCGCTTGTAAGTTGAGCAAGGGTTGCTTCGCCGTTGTCGTCGGTTACTGCGCTCGAATCCGTCGTGCCGACAGTTGCATTCAGCGTGTAGTCGGCCACCGAGAACATTGTGCCGCCGTCTGACGTTGCGAGAGCGAGTTTCAGCTTGGGTGCGTTACTCGACATCTGCGTGTCGCTGAGGTGCACAACAGCTGATGCGTTGAACTCGGCGTCGGGCGCAATGGCGTCGAAGTCGTTGTAGTCGACACTAAATGCAGGCACGGTTGCTGCGTTGTTGATGTTGATGCGTCCGTTGCGCGCAAAGCCCGAGAACGCGCTGTTCTTCTCGGTGGTCGACTCGATTTGAGCGATGAGCTGCGCGGGTGTCCAAGTTGGGTTGAGCGATGCAAGCAATGCCGCAGCGCCAGCCACACAAGGCGAAGCCATCGAGGTGCCTGACATGGTGCCGTACTGACCCGACGGCATGGTCGACAAGATGAACCAACCTGGGGCAAACACATTGACTGTCTGCGCGCCGTAGTTAGAGAAACTTGCCACGGTGTCGCTGTTGGTCGACGCACCAACGGTCAAAACATTGTCGTAGTAGCGACTGAAGCCCGCCGGCCACTGTGGAGTTGCATCAATGTTGGTGCTGTCGTTGCCGGCCGAAGTCACGAACAAGACGCCGTGACTTTGCGCATACGCAACTGCTTGCTCGATCATCCAAACTGACGAACGAGGAGTGCCTGGTGGAACTCCCCATGACGCGTTGATGATGTCAGCGCCATTGTCTACGGCATACATAACGCTCGTAAGAATTGCGCTCACCGAAAGGTTGTTACCGCTGTCGAGCTTGAGCGCCATGATCTTTGCGCCGGGCGCCATGCCCACAACGCCCTGATTGTTGTCTCCGGTTGCGCCGATGATGCCGGCGATGTGAGTGCCGTGCGCGCCGGTGTTGCCCGTGCCAGTTGGGCGCGGATCGTTGTCGTTGTCGGCGGCATCCCAACCGTTGCAGTCATCGACAAAGCCGTTGTGGTCGTCGTCGACGCCGTTGCCGCACACCTCATTTGTGTTGTGCCAGATACGTCCGACGAGATCGGGGTGATCGATGTCGACACCGGTATCGATGTCGGCAACGACGATGCCCGAACCGGTGGTGCTCGCCCAAACTGCAGGCGCATCAGTGTCGGCGTCAACGGTGCCTGCGTACCCTCCAGCTTGCGATCCATTGCCGGTGTTGTTGAGCATCCACTCAGATGCATACAGCGGATCGTTGGGCGTGCCCTGTGCAACTGAACCGAGTTGCACGAGCGCATCGCTCTTCACATCGCCGACGATGTTGTTGCGCAGCAATGCTTCGCGCGTTTTGGTGGTCGCAACCGATACCAAACCGCCGCTCAAAGGTGTGGCCTTCGTAATTCCGTCGAGTTGTGCGACTTTCGCCGCGAATGCTTCGGATAGTTCGCGCCCTTCTTTGCCTCCGACCAACGTCTCGCCTTTTGCGGCGTCACTGGCGGCTTTGACGTCGGTGCTGACAGCCTCGGTTGGAAGAACTGCGCCATCTAGCGGAACTAGACGGCCGTCGGGTGTGATCGCGATGAAGTGTCCGTCAGGCGTCTTGCTCAGCGCTGATCCGGGCGGCATTGCTGCCATGGCTTCTTCGTGCGTGAGTTTCGTGGGCGAGGTCGACTCTGGTGCAACGGCGAGTTCGATGTCTTTGGCCGGCGAAAGAATGAAGTGATTGAGACCGTCTGTCCAGGTCATCGACGCGCGGGCAAACTCGGGGGCAGCGGCTGCGCTTGTTGGCTTGACGACTACGGCCGCACCGCCGAACCCAATGGCCAAAGCAGCAACTGACGCCCACAGCACTCGGTTGCGTAAAAGGTTGACCAAGGTCGGATTCCGGTTTCTTAGTAGACAGCCTCTGCCATTGAGATGAACGACAAGAAACGCCCCGACCTTGAGAGCGTTAACAACTGTTTCAAACTGCAAAAGACTCTCGGAAATCCGACAAATCCGTCCAGAAAATCCTGATTCCGTGTTTGTGACTCGCGATTTTTGCGGAATACTCCGCCTTTCCTGTTGTCAGCTGTTGAAGGATCATCTTGTCTGAACAAACCACTCGCCAGCCCGTCGTCATCCGCAAGCTGTCTCAGCTCGATGGCCTATCCGACCTCGAACGTCATCGCCTCGAGCCCGTCACGAAAGAGTTCACCTTTAGGGTTTCGCCCTACTACGCGAACCTGATTGATTGGGCCGACCCAGATGACCCGCTGCGCAAGATCGTGCTGCCTGATGAGAGCGAGCTGAACAGCGAGCTCACGCTCGACGCGAGCAACGAAGTCAACAACACGAAGGCCAAGGGCCTTCAGCACAAGTACCGCAACACGGCGCTGTTGTTGGTAAATGATTTCTGTGCTGCCTACTGCCGCTTCTGCTTCCGCAAGCGATTTACTCTTTCAGCCGACGGCGAAGGTCAGATCGTTGCTGACGGTGCCGAGAAAGAGACGTCTTTCGACGTAACCGAGGGCATTGCTTACATTCGTGAGCACACTGAGATCGACAACGTGTTGCTTACCGGTGGCGACCCATTGATGCTTGCGCCAAGTCGCTTGCGTCGCGTTATCGAAGCCGTGCGTGATATTCCTCACGTCAAGATCATTCGCATTGGCACAAAAGTTCCAACTTTTGATCCGGTGCGCATTACCGACGAGATGATCGACGTACTGGCAAGCGCGTCTACGCCGGGCAAGCGCGTTTACTTGATGTTGCACTACAACCACCCGCGCGAACTCACTGAAGAGTCGCTTGAAGCAGTACGCCGTTGTCAGCGCGCTGGTTTGAGCACTTACAACCAGACGCCGATGCTCGCCGGCATCAACGACGATGTCGACACTTTGGTCACATTGTTCAAAGGTCTCGCGCAAAATGGCATTACGCCCTACTACTTGTTCCACTGTCGTCCGACCATGGGCAACGACAGTTTCATGATGACCGTGCAACGCGGTGAAGCAATTGTGGCGGCGACTCGTCCGCAACTGAGTGGGCTGGCGCGCAGCTTTAGGTATGTCGCTTCGCATGATGCCGGCAAGATCGAAATCGTTGGCCGAACTCAAGAATCGATGGTGTTTCGCTATCACCAGCCGCGCGAATGTGCGAACGACGGGCGCTTAATGATGTGGCCTGTCGACAAACCGATCTATTGGCTCGACGACGTTGTTGCATCCAACGAAGTTGGTATTGGCAACGCCTGATTGGCAACGAATTCACGAACGTAAGAGACGAAGCTGTCGCCCGATCGCCCCAAGGGGCGGTCGGCGCGCCACTGCAGCCAATGGGTGGCTTCGATCGGTTCGTTGTTGGCGTCGCGCAATTCAGGGTAAGGCTCAGTAGTGATTGGCAAGTTGTCGTCAGACAGCACGCCGACGCCATAACCGTGCCTAGCTAACGCAACGAGCGCCTCAACAGTGGTTTCGATGTCCATATGCGGGCGAAACCCAGCCTTCATGCACGCATCTTCGAGGATCGACCGAAACCACAAACCCCGCGGTAAACAGATGATGCTTTGGTTGCGCAGCACAGTGACGTTGACCGACCGTTTGTGTCGGAGCGGATGGTCGTCAGGGAAGATCGCAACGCCCTTTGTCTTGTAGACCTCGGCGACCGTGATGCCTGACGGGCGTAGAGGCCCGATCATGAAGTCGAGACGACCGTCGAAAAGTTTTTCGTAGAGGTTCTGCTGACCCTCGATGACTTGGTCGCCCGGGTGCTCACCCAACTTGATGCGGATGCCGGGGTGACGCTCGGCAAAACCCTTGCTTACCGGCGCCAAGAAACGCACGACCTGCGCAGGGTGGCAGCCGATGGTGACGAGGCCTTTGCTGCCAGCCCGCAGGTCGATCGCCAGATCTGTCACCTCTTGGGCGTGGGTAAGCAGTCCTTCGACTTTGTCGGCCAGCTGGCGCCCGGCGGCGGTGAGTTGCACTGTGCGACCGACTCGCTCGAATAAGTCGAGATCGAGTTCGCGCTCTAGACCTCTGATCTGTTTTTGTAGACCTGACTCGGTTACGCCGTATTCGCGGGCGGCCCTCGTAAAATTTCCTGCTTGGGCGGCCGCGGCGAAGAATTCCAGCTGACGAAGGTCCATACGGCCGAATCATTCCATTTAGTCCATACAGAAACAAGCGTTAGTAGCTGGATGGAACGTGTCGAGTCGACTTACTCTCTGGGACGTGCGAGGAGATCTAGGCGTGGACATGTCCCCAGCAGGTTCGGTTCGTAAGTCAGCGCCCATCGTGGGCCGAGTCGCCGGAGTGATCGGCGATCATCTTGCCTACGTAGATATTGGTGACGTTGACTTGCTGAGTCTTCGCTCACGATCGCACTTTCGCTCTCCGCTCTCTGAAGGAATGTTGGTCGCTGTCATCAATTGCGATCGCACCGTCCCCGAGCTTCCGTGGGTGAGCGTCGGTTGTGGTGACACGCGTGGAATCGCAACGGCGAACGCGCTTGGCTTCGATCACGAACGAGCTGACGATGTTTACGAACTGGCGCCGTGGCATCGCGTCGGCCAGCCGGTGGCGCGTTCGCAGTCAAACGAACTCGACTCCACCCACGTGAACGCTGCTGTTCGTTCCATGCTTGTCATCTCGTCGGTGCCCGCGTAGCACCTCTACGCTGCGTATGGCCGTTTGGCGCGCGCGTCGCTGAGTGCGCGAGACCACCAAGCCAACTGCTCCAGCATCAGTTTCGCAGCAGCGTTGGTTTCGTCGTCACCGATCAAAGTGTTGTTGTCGTCCAGTCGATTCCAAGGGTGCCTAATCGCAACCGAGTTGCGAATAGTCATTGTGTGAAGCTCGGCGAAGACCTGACGTAGTTGTTCTGCCGCCCTGATGCCTCCCGACAGCGCGCCATATGACAGCAGCGCGACCGGTTTTGCGGCCCATTCTCTGCGAGCCGAATCGATGGCTGCTTTTAGTGGTGCCGGATAACCGTGGTTGTACTCAGGCGTGACCACGACGAAGGCATCAGCATTATCGAGCCGTGCGTGCAGGTCGCCGTGCGTGCCGTTGGTGGGTGATGCATCAGGCGAGTAGTACTCGATCAAGTCGATGACGTCGAGGTCGTAGGCGCCGTGCCCGGTCGCTTGCTCGGCGAACCAGCGCGCCACACTGTCACCGATTCGTCCTTTGCGGGTGCTGCCAATGATCACTGCCAAGTGGATACGTGTTTCTTCCATCTCTTCCCTATGGTTAGTCGGTTCGAGTACGGTAGAACCTCAAGTTAACTTGAGGTCAAGTCAATGGACGAAGAACTTTCAATTGGTGCACTGAGCGAACGTTCGGGTGTTGCTGTATCGGCTCTCCGCTTCTACGAAGAACGCGGGTTGATCTTCTCGACACGCACTGACGGCGGTCAGCGTCGCTACAAACGAGACACTCTGCGGCGGTTGGGATTTATTCAGGCTGCTCAACGGGTTGGTCTCACCCTCAACGAGATCGGTGAGTCGTTTGACTCGCTGCCTCACAAAGACTCGCTTACGGCGAGAGAGTGGAAGCGCTTGTCGGCGTCGTGGCGTTCGCTACTCGACGAACGCATCCGCATTCTCGAATCGCTGCGCAGCGACCTGTCGGGCTGTATAGGTTGCGGATGTCTTTCGCTGCAGCGCTGCCGTTTGGTCAACGCCGGCGACCGGCTGGGTTACGAAGGCCCAGGCCCACGACGGCTGCTCAAGCAATAGTCATTGGGTCAATCAGGCGCGGAGCGTTACCCTCATTCGGTGCCCCGCCCCCTCCAGATCGTCCCTGGCATCACCATTCCCGCGAATGAGCTCAGTTTTGCCACGTCGCGCGCGAGCGGGCCTGGAGGACAAGCGACGAACAAGGTGAATACGCGAGTGCAGCTTTCGTTCGACATTGCGCACTCGACCGTTATCACTGGGGAGCTGCGAGACCGGGCGCTAGAACGTTTGAGCAGCCGACTGCGCAAAGGCGTCATAACGGTTGCGGCGTCGAAGCGCTCGTCACAAGCACAGAATCTCGAAGCGGCCGAACGAAATCTCGTGCGGCTGCTGCAGCTCGCCATCGCTGAACCCGGCCCCGAGCGACAGAAAACGAAACCGTCAAGAGCGGCGACCGCTCGACGTCTCGATGACAAAGCGCGTCAGAGTCGCAAGAAGCAGGATCGCAGTTCGCTCGGCGATTGACTGCTCACCGAAACTACAAACACGAATTTCGCCCGATTAGGCATCGCACCCCGAAAAGGCTGTTCTAGATTCGCGAACGTGACTTTCAAACCTGGCAAGTTCGTCTCAGTCCTGTTGTTATCAACCCTCGGGCTGAGTGCCTGTGGTTCTGACGACAATTCAACAGAGTCGGCCAGCGCGCCTGTCGACTGCGCAGTCGGCTCGATCTCGGGTGCTGGCTCGACGTTCGTTCAAAACATCGTGCAGCAGTGGGTGAAGGATTACAGCGGGTCTTGTCCGGGGGCCACCATCAACTATCAAGGCGTTGGTTCGGGTGCTGGCATTCAACAGTTCACTGCCGGCACTGTTGACTTCGCCGGTTCTGATGCAGCGCTGAAAGCCGAAGAGCGCACGGCAGCGGAGGCTAAGCATGGCCCCGTTGTGCAAATACCTTGGTCTTCAGGTGCGATTGCCATCGAGTACAAACTCGATGGCGTAGATGAGTTGAGTTTGTCGCCGGCAACACTGGCATCGATCTTCAGCGGCACCATCACAAAGTGGAATGACGCAGCAATAAAGGCCGATAACTCGTCGGTGACTCTGCCCGACACTCCCATACAAGTGATTCATCGCTCCGATGGTTCGGGTACGACGCAGGCATTTACTGAGTATTTGACGGCAGCCGCAGACGGCAGGTGGGCAGCCGGGTCGGGTAAAGACATCAAGTGGCCAACTGGTCAGGGTGCCAAAGGTTCTGACGGCGTAACCGCTGCGGTCAAAGCAGCCAACGGCACTATCAGTTACGCCGAGCTGTCGTTTGCCAAAGCCAACAGTCTTGGCGTCGCCAAGGTGAAGAACGCGTCGGGCGCGTTTGTTACACCTGACGCGGCGAACGTGACCGCAGCGTTGTCGGCCGCAGCAGTTGAAAGCGATGGCAAGGTGAAGCTGAACTACACCGCCACCGATCCCGCTGCTTATGCATTAGTTGCCGTGACTTACGTCATGGCGCCAAAAGCGGGTGCCGAGGCTTCAAAGACTGCGCTGACTCGTTCGTTCATTGACTACGCACTCGACGGTGGGCAAGCGTCGTCGGCTGGCTTGTCGTATGCACCACTCCCCGACAAGATTCTGACCAGTGCAAAGAGCACCGCAGAATCCATCGGGAAGTAAAGGGCTTTCAGCTTTGAGCTGCTGCGCTGGCCACCTAGTGCTCAGCGCAGCTCTTTCGCTATGACAGACGTCTTGACCCAAACGCCACCGACGACGAGTGCGCGTTCGTTCGCATCGAGTCGCGGCGACGCACGTTTTCGCGCGGTTG
Organism: Acidimicrobiales bacterium; assembly: GCA_044220495.1. GTDB lineage: Bacteria > Actinomycetota > Acidimicrobiia > Acidimicrobiales > JBBSGY01 > JBGAQY01. The sequence goes on along the minus strand of JBGAQY010000019.1, from coordinate 16,447 downwards.
TTGCCGCTGCGAGTGCGCTCATACTCGTATTGATCGCGGCGATCGTCATCTTTCTGACGCTGCGCGCCATACCCGCAGTCACCGAGATGGGTTTCGGTTTCGTCACCGAACGTCAGTGGTTCCCTGACGCGCAGCCACCCGAGTTTGGAATTGCTGCGCTCGTTTTCGGCACGCTCGTGTCGAGTTTCTTGGCGCTCGTCATCGCTGTGCCGGTGGCCCTTGGCACGTCGTTGTTCATTGTCGAGCTGGCGCCACCTCGACTTGGTCGCGTTGTTGGCTATCTAGTCGACGCTCTCGCTGCTGTGCCGAGTGTCGTTTATGGCTTGTGGGGCGTCATCTTCTTGGTTCCGCACCTGACCGGTTTGCAGCGAACGCTCGACGGATGGATTGGCTTCATTCCGCCTTTTCACAGCCGTTCAGATACCTACGGCCGTTCGCTGTTTGCTGCAGCAGTCGTGCTCGCCATCATGATCTTGCCGATCATCGCAGCGCTTTCTCGCGAGGTGTTTCAGCAAGTCCCGCGCGCCCATCGCGAAGCTGCGCTGGCTCTCGGCGCAACTCGCTGGGAGATGATCAGACTTGCCGTACTGCCATACGGGCGCAGCGGAATCATTGGAGCATCAATGCTCGGGCTGGGTCGCGCACTGGGTGAAACCATTGCCGTTGCCCTTGTGCTCGCATCGGCGTTCGACATCAACATCCATCTGTTTGAGCCCGGTGGCAACACCATTGCCGCCAATATCGCAACGAAGTTCGGTGAGGCTGGCAGCAATGGACGAGAAGCGCTCATTGCTTCGGGCCTAGTGCTGCTCGCCATTACGTTCTTGGTCAACGTGATCGCACGACTCGTCATCAAGCGCGGTCGTTTCAACAAGGCAAAGAAGCGATGAGCGCGGTCAACACGCAATCACATACGTTGGCGCGTCGCCGGCAGTTTACAAATGCACTGATGTGTAGCTTGCTGACATTGGCGTTGCTTGCCGCAGTCGCGCCGCTATTCGCCGTGCTCTACTTCACCACGAAGAAGGGCATCGAGGCCCTGTCGATTGACTTTCTGTCGCACTCGATGCGCGGCGTTGGCCCGCTTGATGCGAATGGCGGTGCTTATCACGCCATCATTGGCACGCTTGAACAAGTTGCTATCGCCAGTTTCATATCGATTCCGATTGGCATTGCTGTTGCGGTTTACATCGTCGAGGTTGGGCGCGGTGCGCTCGCGGCAGGCGTTCGTTTCTTGGTCGACGTAATGACCGGTGTGCCTTCGATTGTTGCTGGTCTCTTCGTCTTCTCGTTCTGGGTGCTTGCGCTTGGTCAAGGATTCTCGGGTTTTGCTGCGGGCCTTGCGCTTGCGATCTTGATGTTGCCGACCGTGATTCGTTCGTCGGAAGAGATGTTGAAGCTCGTTCCGCATGAATTGCGCGAGGCAAGTTATGCACTCGGCATCCCCCAATGGCGAACAGTCGTTTCGGTCGTGTTGCCTACGGCGGCAAGCGGTATCACCACGGGTGTGATCCTCGCTGTTGCTCGTGTGACGGGTGAAACGGCGCCGCTGCTCTTGACTGCCTTCGGCTTCGACGCGATCCGAGAAGATCCGTTTCACGGCCCGCAGTCTGGCCTTCCGCTTTACGTGTTCTCACAGGCGGGTTCGGCGTTCGATGTTGCTATCAACCGTGCATGGGCGGGTGCGCTCACGTTGATTCTGCTCGTGTTGTTGATGACCGTTGTTGCGCGAGTGTTGGCGCGACGCAATCGTTTGGTAGGTGGTTGACGAATGGCAAAGCGCATTGAAGCGTCGAAGGTGAACGCATGGTTTGGGTCGTTTCAGGCAATTTCTGATGTGAGTCTCACTATTGAAGCCAAGCAAGTGACAGCGCTGATCGGGCCATCAGGCTGCGGCAAGTCAACTTTCTTGCGCACGCTCAACCGCATGCACGAGGTCATCCCCGGCGCGCGCATGCAAGGCGAGATTCGTCTCGACGACCAAGACATTTACGCCCCTGACTTTGGTGCCACAGAAGTGCGGCGCTCGATCGGCATGGTGTTTCAGCGGCCCAACCCGTTCCCGACAATGTCGATCAAAGACAACGTGTCGGCCGGATTGCGATTAAACGGCGTGCGCAACAAGGCCGAACTCGACGCCGCTGTTGAGCGTTCGTTGAAGTTGGCGGGGCTTTGGCGCGAAGTCGAATCACGACTCGACAAGCCTGGCGCCAGCCTTTCGGGTGGACAACAGCAGCGCCTATGCATTGCTCGGGCAATCGCTGTCGATCCTGACGTCTTGTTGATGGATGAGCCTTGCTCGGCGCTCGACCCTGCGTCGACGTTGGTAATCGAAGATTTGATGAACGAGCTCAAAGATCGCTTTACCGTTGTTGTCGTCACGCACAACATGCAGCAAGCGGCGCGTGTTAGTGATGTGACTGCGTTCTTCACAGTTGAAAACCAAGGTGAACCCGGTCGGCTGATCGAGGTCGGCCCAACGTCGACGATCTTTACGACACCCCAGAACGAACGCACCGAGGCTTACATCACCGGACGTTTCGGATAGTGAATTCAGCTCTGCATCCCAATGCTCACGAACGGAGACCGTGAATGACTGAAACTCGTAAGGCCTTTCACGAAGAACTCGACGACCTGAACCAATCGGTTGTGCAGTTGGCAACGCTTGTGCGCGGAGCCATTGAAGCGGGCACCGACGCATTCCTCGCTGGCGATCTAAAGGCTGTTGACGCAGTCGTAAACGGCGATGTCGCTATCGATGAGCTGACTTACGCCATCGAAGACGTTGCCTACCAAGTACTGGCGCGCCAGCAGCCGATGGCAGGCGACTTGCGCAATGTTGTCAGCATCTTGCGAGTCATCCACGAGCTAGAGCGGGCCGGCGACAACATGGTCAATGTGGTCAAGGCCGCTCGTCGACTGCATCCCTATGTGCTCGAACCCCAAGTGAGCGAGCTGATTCAGAGCATGCGTGAGCAAGCCCTAAATCAGCTGAGAACGGCCGTCGCTGCCTTTTCAGAACGCGATCCAGCCAAGGCAGCCGCCCTGAGCGACATGGATGACGTAATGGACGATCTGCAGAAAGAGCTTTTCCGCTCGATTTTTGCTTCAAAAACCGACGAAGAAGACAGCATTCAACACGCTGTTCAGGTCGCTCTCGTGGGGCGGTATTTTGAGCGCATCGCCGACCACACCGTGAACTTCGGCGAACGGGTGACTTTCATGGTTACCGGAACCATGGGTTAGGAATGATGCGCAATGCTCGTAATAGGTGATGCTGGTTCGACCAGTAAGCCAAAGGTGGGTACTGGTACTGGCGTCGGCACTTGTGGCGAGCTCGTTCAAGGCTTCACATCAGGGGGCCAACCATTTCACGTGACGTGTCCGATCGAGAAGTCTTCGACTGTTTCGGTGACGCTCTCGCCGGCGCGTGAGTTCAGAGTTCTGCGTTCTACTGAGCAACTCGACAAGGTCGAACTCAGCCTCTTGCGCACAGCGACCTATTTAGACGTTGAACCTTGCGAGATCCGCGTTGCGCACTGGACAGACCTTGAAACAGGCAAGGGCTTGGGTTCGAGCACCGCTGACGTTGTCGCTGCAGCTCGCGCTATCGCTGCAGCGCTCGGGCGTCAGCTCAACGCAACTGAGCTCGCGTCGATTGCAACGTCAATCGAGAGTTCCGACGGCTCAATGCACCCAGGCCTTGTTGCCTTTGACCAAAAGTCGGGGTCGGTTCTTCGTCGTTACACGTGGTGGCCGCAGTTCTTGATCGTCATGGTTGTGCCAATGAAGGTGCTCAACACCGAATCAGTCGATTTCTCGGGCAAACCCAATCTGGGAGTTGAGTTCGACGAGATCTTGGCGTCTCTTGATGTGGCAGCCAACGAACGCAATCCGCTCGGCTTTGCTGAGGCCGCATCTCGTTCGGCGACACTCAATCAACGATTCGTACCCAACCCCTATCACGCGCTTCTCGAATCACGCTTAGAGCAAATGGGTGCACTCGGCATCAACGTGGCGCACACTGGCACTGCAGTTGGCGTGTTGTTCGATGCAGAGCAGCCTGACGCAATGCGTGCCGCATCAGCTGCTGCGGTCGAGGTTCAGAGCATGTTCCCCGACGCGCGTGTCGAAGTAACCCTCACGCCGCGTTGGCACGCACCTGAGTGAGTTACTCGCAGCGCGTTGATGACCTAGGGGCGCAAGGCGGTGACGTTGGTCGGCACGTTGCGCTCGACCTGAGCTCATGCGTTAATCCCTATGGTCCGGCGCCCGCTGTACTCGATGCATTGCGTGAAATGCCGGCCGACACGTTGCGCGTACATCCGTATGAAGCAACGAGCGTCGTCGAAGATCTCTACAGCAAATGGTTATGCGTTGACCGCAATCAGCTCGTTGCGGTGCGCGGTGCGAGTGAAGCCCTATGGCAATTGGCGAGAATCATTGCCGGGCGTCGTGTGGCGCTACCTCTGCCGACATACACCGAGTATTTGCGGGCATTTCCTAATGCGGTTGGCGTTGAAAACGTCAACCCCTGGCACTCGGTTGACCAACTCGAGGATGCTGCCGAGCAAGGCGATGTTGTCGTGTTCTCGAATCCGCATAACCCCACGGGGCTGTCCCTCAGCCGCAGTGAAGTGATGTCAGTGGTCGACGCCAATCAGCACTGCCTGTTCGTCGTTGACGAGTCATATGCCGACTTCGTGGGTGTTCGTGAGGAGTCGATCATCGATGAGGCCCGAAACAACCTTGTGGTCGTTCGGTCGCCGACAAAGTTCTTTGGAATCGGTGGTGTTCGAGTCGGTGTTGTTGCGACAACCAACAGCACCGTCCGCAACGGTTTGCTCGAGTGCCGAACTACGTGGCCGCTGTCGATGATCGAAGCCCGTGTGCTCGAAGCCGCTTTTGCCGATGTCGACTGGCAAGTTTGGGCACGCCACCAACTCAAGCTTGATGTCTCTTGGCTTGACGAATGGCTGTCGTCGTGGCTCGGCATTCATGTCGTGCGGTCGCCATTGCACTTTCGCCTGGTTACGTCAGCACACATGGAGGAATATCAAACGCTCGTCAATGCGCTACAACGAGCCGATGTTCACGTGAGGGCACTTACGCCAAGGCATGGCTTTGATGGCCCAGCTATGCGCATTGCCGCACCTCGCGAATCAGATCGCAACGTCTTGCCCGCTACTTGCTAGCGGGGCCTGCCCACAAGTTGATGCCCGACTCAGTGGCGTACTTGTCGATCTCAACGAGTTCAGTGTCAGAAAAGCTGGGGTTGCTCAGCGCGTCAAGGTTGTCGTCGAGCTGCTCCACGCTGCTTGCGCCGATAATCACTGAAGTCATGCGCGGATCGCGCAACGCCCACGCAATCGCCATCTGCGCCAAGCTTTGATTGCGTTGCTTGGCGATCTCATTGAGCGCTCGCACTTTGGTCAGCGACTCGTCGTTCAGCAACTTCGTTGAAAGTGAGGAGTCTTTGCTCGCCCGCGACCCTTCGGGCACGCCGCTGAGGTAGCGATCAGTGAGCATGCCTTGGGCCAAAGGGGAGAACGCAATGCAACCCATGCCCACGTCTGCGAGTGTGTCGAGTAATTCGTCTTCGATCCAACGGTTGAGCATGGAGTACGACGGCTGATGAATCAGCAACCTGATACCGGCTTCACTCAAGATCGCCGCGGCTTCGCGCGTGCGTTGTGGTGAGTATGACGAGATGCCCACATACAGCGCCTTGCCACTCTTTACTGCGGTTTCAAGAGCCCCCATCGTTTCCTCGAGCGGTGTTGTCTCATCAAAACGGTGCGAGTAGAAGATGTCGACGTAGTCGAGACCGAGTCGTTCAAGACTTTGGTCGAGGCTTGCAAGAATGTATTTGCGCGAACCACCGCCTTGGCCGTAAGGGCCGGGCCACATGTCCCAACCCGCCTTGCTCGAAATGATGAGCTCGTCGCGATACGTGCGCAGGTCTTGACGTAACAACCGGCCGAAGTTTTCTTCTGCTGAACCGTAAGGTGGGCCATAGTTGTTGGCGAGGTCGAAATGGGTGACGCCGCGATCAAAAGCGCGATGAATGATCGAGCGTTGATTCTCAAGCGGAGTCTGTCCGCCGAAGTTGTGCCATAAGCCAAGCGAAATCGCGGGCAAGTCAAGCCCGCTCTTACCCGTGCGGCGGTAGGTCATGTCGTCGTATCGAGAACTGCTGGCTTGGTGGGTCATGAGTTGATCGTGTCCTCGCTGTTCACTTCATTTACGCCAAGGGCGAGCCGTCGGATGGTGTCGACATAAAGTCGATGTTCTTCTTCAAGCACGCGCGCAGCGAGCGTTTCGACGGTGTCGTCAGGTAAGACCTTTACGCGACTCTGCGCAACGGTTGCGCCGTGGTCGTACTCTTCGTCGACAAGATGAACCGTTACTCCGGTCTCTTCATCACTTTCCGCTAGCACGGCTTCGTGCACGCGTGCGCCGTACAAGCCTTGTCCGCCGTGTCTGGGCAGCAACGACGGATGCACATTGAGTATGCGACCCCGATAAGCATCGACTGTTTTGGGGCCGAGCTTCTTCATGTATCCGGCGAGGGCAACCAGGCCAACCTCGTGACCCTTCAGCGTGTCGAGCATGGCTGAGTCGAGGTCATCGGGGTTTGGATGCGTCTTTGAACTCAAGTGCACAACGTCGACGCCGGAGCGTCGAGCGCGATCGAGAGCCATTGACTTCGAGTTGTTGCTGATCACAACAGCGGGCACGGCGGGAATGGTTCCGTCGGCGCACGCATCGAGAATTGCTTGCAGGTTGGTGCCGCCGTGCGAGGCGAAAAGGCCCAAGCGAAGGTTGCTCACCTCGCCCAAGCTAGTGCGCCTGTCGACACGTTTAGGCGCCTACGACGCTCGCTGACTCGAGTAGTTCTTGCAGGCCCCACTGCAGTTGCGCTTGTGCACGCCCGCAGGCATAACGCTCCTCAGGCTGCGTGGGATCGGCGCCGAGTAGCGAATCGCTGCGACGACCCTTTGAAATCTCTTCGAGGTCTGACCAAATGGCACCAGCGGCCAGCCCGACAGCGAGCGTGCGGACGCACAGTATTTCCGAATCGCGACCGAGCACCGACGCGAGTGCTTTGGGCACGCGAGTCAACTCTCCGAAATGTTCGCTTGTGAGAATCTCTCGATGCAGGCGAAGCAATTGCTGAGAACCTTCGGGTAGACGTTCGAGAAGTTGTCGAGGTGTGGGGATACTTGCAAGTTCTCGATTGTGAAACTTCTGCCACCAACCCTTGGGAGTTTCAGCGTTAGCTGTGAGTGTGTGACTGAAGCGCACAAGTTCGGCGATTGATGCACCGAGATCAAGGATTGCTTCGGCATCGCGTTGGCGCGCGTTCGAGAACGAACTCAACTCGTGACGTTCAACGCGTCGACGACCATGGGGCTTCTCTGGCGCCTCGACTTTTTCCATCACACTTAGTTCGCCATTGAGCCACGCAGCAGCCGTGTGCAACGTGCGCCAGTAGCGCGCTGCTAGCGCCTTGTCGCCGAGCGCAACTGCGAGTTCTTCCGCTACTTCGGGCCCGCCTTTTCTGCGTGTCACGAGTGCATCAACGGTTGCGATCAGTTTGATTGCTGTGGTCGGAAGGTTTGCGATGATCTCGGCGCCCGCAACTGCTCCGTAGTCATCGCTGTAGAAGTAAAGATCAAACGCAGGTAAGCGGTCTTCGGGTGCCATGTCGAGGCCGGGGCCGAGGCGGATCCATGCCGCAAAACAAGCCAAGTAGTCGTCGAGGCGCGCAATCGATGCAAGCGACTCAGCGTCGAGCATGATTCCCGCAACCGGCGTCAATGCGGCGCGTTGAACGAGCTTGGGGTCAGAGCTGTTTTCGGATGGCTCGTTCAAGAACGACAGAGCCTTCTCGACTGCGATAGCGGCGGCGTCCCAGCGACGATCGTCGTCGACGAAACGGTTGCCCAATAGCGGATGGCTGTCTTGGTCGTTTGGAAGTTCGGAGATGTCGCGCCACACGAGTGATGTCGCCATGGCGAGATCGAGTTGGTAAGCGAGCGTTTCGTCGACTGGTCGGCCAATTGCGACAGCGATGGTTGCCGCGAACGCGTGCGCGGCTTCGGGCGACTCGAACAACAAATGGTCTTCGTAGGCCTCGAGAAGTTCTTGTGCAGAACGCGGCAAACGTTTCACAAGCATTTGCGGTGAACGCGTCGATGATTCGTATCCGTGGATGCGTCGTTGATAGGCACGGAAGCGTCGATTCTGCGCGTCGGCGTGTTCGTTGGGAACACGCCGCAAGGGAAGTGATTGCACGAATCCGTTCACTGCATCAGAGAACGCTTCGAGTGCAGCCAGGCTGATGTCGTCGCTTGTCGCTGGGTGTTTCAGTGAGTCAACCCAGAATGCTCCGGCGAGAAGTGCGCCGCGCAAATCGGTGTCAGATATCCAATGGATGTTCTTGGCGAGCAATTCGCTAATCGCGCTCGCAACGGCTTCTTGTTGTTGTTCTGATCCTGCTCTGCTCCATCCGTAGTGCCCGACGAGGTCGGCAACAGCCTTGGGCAGACGTGCTGCTGCTTTGGCTGGATTGAACGGATTCCATCGCTCAGATGGCTTGAAGCCCAGCGTCTCTCGCTCTCTCGCTGCCTCTCCGGCGGTAACGAACAACTGGAGATACGCCCAAAGAGCATCAACGTCTGTTTGTTGAAGCTCGGCTGGGTCGTGCATTTCCTAACGATGGCATAGCGAATCATAATACTCAAGGGTAAATACCCTGGTAGATGGGTGAATTCAGGTCTAGAAAGTGGCCAGAAAATCCGCTAGCGACCACAGAGCAAGTGCCGCCAGAACGGCCCCAGCAATCCGCCGAACCACGTGTACCGGCACCGACTTCACGAGGCGTCGACCAAGTAAGACCGCGAGCCCGGTCACGAGCCAAAGCGCAGCGATTGCTCCAATCGCCACACTCACGGGGTCGTGATAGCGGCTCGTAAGTGTGACTGTTGCGATCTGAGTGAGGTCACCCCATTCGCTCACGAAAATCACGCCAAAGGCCATCGCCGCAATCTTGGTTGGCGAGCTTGCGTGCATTTTTGCAATGGCAGCTTCCTCTTCGGCGAGTTGCTCGTCGGTCGTTTCTTGAGATCCACCAAACAGCAGCAAGCCTGCACCGACGGTGAAAAGCGCGGCAACAAGGCCAATGACAACTCGCTCAGGCAGAAGCGTCACTACGCCACCCACAGCAACTGCCAGCAGCACGTGCACGAGGAAAGCCGACGCAATGCCGAGCCACACGTGGGCTGCCCGGTAGCGCGTGCCCATAACGACCGACGCAATCATCGACTTGTCGGGAAGCTCAGCCGGAAAGATCACCATGAAAGTGGTGGCCACGGTGAAGACGTTCATGGCTGGCCGTAGCCCAGAGCGGCTTGGTTCATATCCTGCCTATCCTGATTCGTTGTGAGTGATACTTCGAAAAGTCAGCCGCCTCGACAAGTTGCATTTCTCGGTCCGTCGGGCACCTTTGCCGAAGAAGCCCTGTTAGGCCTACCCGATCTCGGCCCCATTGATCCCGTGCCAATGCGCACGATGCCTGATGCCCTCGCGGCTGTACACGCTAACGAAGCCGACCTCGGTTTTGTCGCATTAGAGAACTCGATCGAGGGCACCGTCAATGTCGCGCTCGACAGTTTGATCTTCGATACCGATTTGTTGATTCAGCGTGAGGTCGTGATGGGCATTCAGCTGAGTCTGATCGCGCCCAAGGGCGTGAAGCTGAAAGACATCAAGCGAGTTATTTCGTTTCCGGTTGCGTCTGCGCAATGCCGCGAGTTCATCGCCGCGAAACTGAACCAAGTTGAGATCGTTGCGTCCAACTCAACGGCTGACGCGGTTCGCCAGGTGAGCAAGAGCACATCGAAGTCAACTGCTGCGCTTGGCACACGGTTGGCGGCGGCAAAGTATGGGCTCAATGTCCTCGAACCTGACGTGTCTGATCACAACGGTAACGAGACGCGCTTTGTATTAGTGGGTCGTGACTACATTCCGGCGCCGACCGGACACGACAAGACATCGCTTGTGATCTTCCAGTCAGACAACAAGCCAGGCAATCTGCATTCAATCCTCGGGCAGTTCTCGGCGCGCAATATCAATCTCACAAAGCTCGAGAGTCGTCCGACCAAGGCAGGCTTGGGCGATTACTGCTTCATCGTTGATCTCGAAGGCCATGTCGACAACGAGGTGATTGCCGACTGTTTGCGCGACCTTCACGTTCAGAGCAAGGGCTTGAAGTTCCTCGGGTCTTATCCAGCGGCAGGTTCGCACGGGCCACGACGTCGACGTGAGGCTGTGGCAGCTTGGCGTGAGGCCGATGCGTGGATCGCCGGCCTGCGTTCACAGGTCGAGCCTTCGCCGAAACGAGGCCGGCTCAAAGTCGTGAAGTAAGCCGATAGAGTTCTACCTTCCGGAGGGATGCCAGAGCGGCCGAATGGAACGGTCTTGAAAACCGTCGTGGTGCAAGCCACCCTGGGTTCAAATCCCAGTCCCTCCGCCACACATTCGGCCGCCAAAGGCGGCCACCAGTCGATTTGGCGAACAGGTCTTGAAAACCGTCGTGGTGCAAGCCACCCTGGGTTCAAATCCCAGTCCCTCCGCCATTTCATGCGACCATCAGTTGATGGTTGATCAGAGTCATTCGACGCGGCGTCATCAGTGGGATCAACTTCCCGATGCGTTGCGCGATGAAGTCGAACGACAGCTTGGTGACGCCGTTGTCGTTGCGACAACGCAACCGGGCGGATTCACGCCAGGTGTCGCTGCTGTCCTAACACTCGCAAACAACGCGCCGGTCTTTGTGAAAGCTGTTGCTGACACGAGCGCGATCGTGCACGCGTACAGACACGAAGCGCTTATCTCACAACAACTGCCGACGACAGTTCCGGCGCCGCGTCTGCGGTTTTCACTTGAACATTCTGGATGGGTGTTGCTGTGCTTCGACGCAATCCAAGGACGTTTGCCGCAAGAGCCGTGGGTCGACAGCGAACTCGACGCAACAATGGCAACGCTTGGTGTGGTGAGTAACGTGTTAACGCCGTCACCGATAAAGGAACTACCGCGCATCTTCGAGAACTACGGCAAAGAGTTCGATGTGTGGCGTCGACTGTCGGCAACGGGCGCGGTGTCAGGGGGACGTCTGACGGTAAATGAATTGCAGCCGGCGTTGCGAAGTCGCATCGACGCCCTTGCTGAAATTGAAGAGCGCTGGGGTGATGAAGCAAGTGGCGAGACGATGATCCACTTCGACATCCGCTCCGACAACTTGGTAATCGATCAAAGCGGCACTGTTTGGGTTGTCGATTGGTCATGGCCATGTCTCGCGGCCGAGTGGGTCGACGTCGCGACGTTCTTACCAACGCTCAGACGCAACAGCAGTGAGTTGCAACGTTTGTGGGCCGCGCATCCAACAACACGACACCTGTCGGCGAGCGGTGGCAACGCGTACTTGGTTGCGTTAGCCGGCACGTGGTTGGAGCGCGCTGCAAACGAACCGCTAGCTCACACGCCACATTTACGTGAGCATCAAGCGACGTGTGCGCGCGCAACTCTCGATTGGTTGAGCGTGCGGGGAGTCGACGTCGAATTGTCAGACGCGCCGTTGTTTGACGCGCCGATCGCCGAGTAATTCATACGCGCTTGGCGCGGATGATGTCGACCGATTCGATTGACGGAGGTTCAGCCAACAAGTCGGGCGCGTGTTCCATCAATGTTTTGGTGATCAAACCGTTCAGATGCGCTTGGCGTCCTTCTTCGTCAGAAAAGGTGTCGAAGATTCCAAAGCTTGTTGGCCCGAATCGCAACGCAAACCACGTCTTCGTTGCTGGTTCTGATTCGGCGAACGACAAAGCCTCGGTCAACAGCTCAGAAACTTCCTCTTCTTTTCCAGGCTTTGCTTCAAGCCGCGCCAGCAGTGCGACGGTTTGGATCATGGGTCTCCTATATCCCCTATACCTCCGAGGGAAAACGCAGTCTTTCGTACTTTTTCACTAGCTCTGACACAAAACGGCGGAGCCACTCACCGTTCATCGCAGTCGGCCCGCATGCGTGAGCGTTCTATTTCGTGTGCAAACAATAAAGAAGGACGGCCGAATATGGCCGTCCTTCTTCTCAGTACTGATTTGTAGAACTGCGTGTTAGCTGGCGAGAAGTTCTGCTCGCGATTCGCGCTCGTCGAGAAATTCCCACCACGCCTTCGCAATTGTGTTGGCGTCACTCATCACGTTGTCGAATTCACCTTGTTCGATGACGGCGGCGAGAGCTTCCATTGCCCACGTGCCGTGCTCGACGTCGAGCGTCGAGTGAACGTCCCAAAACTTGGTTGCGTTTGCGTCGAGCCCGTAGTGCTCGCGCAGTCCGCCGCCCTTGCTCTCGGCAATGCCGGGGGCCTGCGTTTCGTAAGCGACGAGGCCAGCAATGCCTGAGGCACCGCCTTTTTTGACAACCTTTGCGTAGGCGTCGACCAATGCCGCCGTTGCTGGATGAGCGTCTGCGGAAGGTGATGCTCCGAGGCTTGCGAGGAACTCGTCAAACAACTCGAGATGAGTCGGGTCACCAACTTCGTCGGCCAGGTTGTCGTTGATGAACTCAGCGGCGTCACCTACTGGCAATTGCGACATGATGCCCCGGAGAACCTCAGGCAAAGTTGCCTCGAAATGCCGATATTGCTCGCCGTACTCTTTGAGCTCGGTCATCGTGAGCTCACCGGCTTGCCAGCGCTTATAGAAAGGGTGCTCAAGTAGTCGCAAGCCGCTCAGTGCCTGGTCGATCCCCTGCTGTACCCGGACAACGTCGTTCATGTTCCGCCCTTCGGTCGAGTTGATGTGACCGTAGCGCGCACTCAACGAGGTCGCGACGCTCCTAAAGCGCAATTCGTTTACTGCCTGTGGAGTTTCTAAGACGCGTAGCGTCCATCACAGGGCGCGAGTTTGCGCAATACTTTGAGTCTTCTAACTGATCAGGAGCAATGTTGTGCCGGAACGGGTGGTAGCGCTATCTGAGCGAGTCGCACAGACCGCGAACGAGAAGGTCAATTCGATTCAGGCGGTTACACAGCGAACGAAGTTGCTCGCTATCAACGCCCTTATCGAGGCAGCGCACTCTGGCGCGCAAGGCAAGGGCTTCGCTGTTGTTGCTCAAGAAGTCGCACTTGTTTCTGATGAGATCAAAGAGCTGTCTGAGTCGCTGACGAAAGAGTTGGCTCCGCAGCTGCGCGAGCTAACTGAGCTTGGTCAAGGTCTCGTGCAACAAGTTCGTGGTGGTCGTTTGGCCGACCTTTCGCTCAACATGATCGACATCATCGATCGCAACCTCTATGAACGTTCGTGCGACGTTCGTTGGTGGGCCACTGATTCGGCGGTCGTTGATTGCTGCGCAAATCCGACCCCTGAAGCGCGCGATTACGCAAGCCAGCGACTCGGCGTGATTCTCGATTCCTACACCGTTTATTTAGACCTTTGGATTGCGGATGCCAACGGCGTCGTGCTTGCGAGTGGTCGCCCCGACCGTTACCGGGCCGCCGCCGGTACTGATGTGAGCGGAGAGTCATGGTTCCGCCAAGCGATCGAAACCAAAGACGGCGGTGAGTTCTCCGTTGCTGACGTAACGCGCGTTCGTCAACTCGAGAACGCAGCCGTTGCTACTTATGCAACGGCCGTTCGTGAAGGCGGGCGTCAAGACGGCAAGGTTCTCGGCGCGCTCGGCATCTTCTTCGACTGGAGCCCGCAAGCGCAGGCTGTCGTTGATGGTGTTCGTCTCACCGATGATGAGCGGTCGCGGTCTCGCTGTCTGCTTATCGACTCAGATTCGCGCATCCTTGCGTCGTCTGATCACGAGGGCGTTTTGTCTGAGCGTTACCCGCTTGACACCTCACAAGGAGCGATGGGGTACTACACATCGAGTGAGGGAAAGATGGTTGGTTACGCACTTACCCCTGGTTACGAGACTTACGCCGGGCTCGGTTGGTACGGCGTAATCGAGCAAGAGCCCGTCGTTCCTGTGTCCGTTTAGTCCAAACTTGGGCTAATTGACGCGATTGAGTTCGCGTATTATTCACGTAATCCGGCTGAATGATCCGACCCTTCGACGTACGCAACCAATAGGTTGTGGTCCCAATATTCGGCTTGCGCAAGTCGCGTTTGCCTGTATCGAGGGGGAATTCGATTGCCAGCGATTGATACCGGCAATACGGCGTGGGTTCTAGCGAGCTCCGCTGCTGTCTTGCTGATGACTCCAGGACTCGCTTTCTTCTACGGCGGCATGGTCCGTTCGAAGAATGTCATAAGCGTGTTGATGCAGAACCTTTTGACGATGGTCGCCGTTACTGTCGTCTGGACGATTGTTGGCTTCTCGATCGCATTCGGTAGCGACAGTGGCCACGGCCTGTTCGGTAACTTCGAGTTTGTCGGCTTGGGCAACATGGCTCAGTCGCTTCCGGGTTACACCGACGCTTTGGCACAGTCGATCCCGCCACTTGCCTTTGTCATGTTCCAGATGATGTTCGCCATCATCACTCCGGCTCTCTACACGGGAACCATTGCTGAGCGCATGAAGCTCACACCATTCATCTTGTTGATCATGGCGTGGTCGCTTCTTGTGTACTCACCAGTGGCGCACTGGGTGTTCTCGCCGCTTGGTTGGTTGTTCGAGCGGGGCGCACAAGACTTCGCCGGTGGAACGGTTGTTCACATCAATGCTGGTGCTGCTGCGCTCGCCCTTGCCTTTGTGCTCGGTCGTCGCGTTGGATGGCCAAAGACCGAAATGCCGCAGCACAACTTGCCGTTTGTTGTCCTCGGTACCGGCTTGCTGTGGTTTGGTTGGTTCGGTTTCAACGCCGGTTCGGCGCTTGGTGCTAACAACCTCGCTGCATACGCATTTGCCAACTCAGCTATTTCGGCCGCTGTAGCAACACTCACATGGGTGCTCACCGAGCGAGTGCGCGGCGGTCGCGTAACTTCTCTTGGTGCGTGCTGTGGTTTGGTTGCCGGTCTCGTTGCCATCACGCCAGCTGCTGGCTACGTCAACCCAATTGGTGCACTGGCCATCGGTAGCCTCGCCGGAATCATTTGCTGCCTCGCATGTGGCATCAAATACCGCGCTGGCTTCGATGACGCACTCGACGTCGTGGGTGTTCACCTTGTCGGCGGTATCCTCGGAGCTCTTTCAATCGGCTTCCTTGGTACGTCAACTGTTGGTGGTGCCGACGGTCTGTTCTACGGCGGTGACTCGGGCCTGCTCGGTGAGCAAGCACTTGCGGTAGTGAGTGTTGCTGCTTACTCATTCGTCGCAACGTTCATCATTGCCAAGGTGCTCGACCTGATCTTCGGTTTGCGTGTTACGCCAGATCAAGAAGACGATGGTCTTGACCTCACGATTCACGGTGAAGTCGGCTACGACTTCGGTTACGGCGTCGGAACCCTTGGCGGTGCTGCTGACGCAGAGGCAGTTGCTTCTGAGCGCATTGCTTCTCGTCGAGAAGAGCGCACCGGATACCAGGCTTAACCGGCCTGGTTTGCGTAGGTGGGTTCGATCTCGGGGGAAGACGGCTCTTACTAGGGCGATGTTGGGTGGATAGGGTAGGGGCCTCAGAAAGGACCCAGACCCATGAGCCACGGTGAGAAGACCCTGATGGATTTTCAGGCGGTAACCCAGGGTGTCGAGCGCTTACTCAAAGAGCTGTCGCCTGAGCAGTTGGAGTGGACAACGCCGTGCACCGACTGGAATGTCGGTCAGCTGGTCAATCACATGATCGGCGGATTGCAGCGTGCGGCCGCAACTATCGACGGCAAGCCTCTGCCCGAACTTGACGATGATCATCTCGCGATTGGCGCAATGAAGGCTTATTCGGCGGCAGCAGGTTCTGTTTCGTCAGCGGCTGAACATGCACCGGGTTTCGACGCTTTGGTTGAAAGTTTTATGGGTCCACAACCGGTCGAGTCGGTGTTGCGCATGTACATCGACGAGAACATTGCGCACGGGTGGGACTTGGCTACGGCACTCGAGACCGAACTCGACGTCTCAGACGATCTGGCTGCCGATGCACTGCAGTCATGGAAGCAGAACCTGACGATGATTCCTCAAGAAGAGGGCGGAATGATCGGTCCCTCGATTCCGGCACCCGAAGGGGCGTCAACCCTCGACCAGTTGGCGGCATTGATCGGACGCCGGGTCTAGTTCGCCGGCTGGTTTGGCAGCCACCTGACCTGAGCAGCGCCGGGTTTCTGTGTGAAAGACTGCGTCTTGCTTAGGCGGCCGTCGTCCGTCAGGGCAATATCCGGAGAGGTGCGAGAGTGGCCGAATCGGAGTCACTGCTAATGACTTGACTTGGGAAACTGGGTCCGTGGGTTCAAATCCCACCCTCTCCGCCAAAACGCCGCCCCATTCGGGCGGCGTTTTCGCGAAGAGCGAC
>JBGAQY010000018.1:0-58634 GCA_044220495.1 Acidimicrobiales bacterium | reverse complement strand
GGAAGCTTCTACTACGTCTACGGACCAGATGGCCTGCCACTTATGCAGATCAACGTCACTGATGATGCAACTCAGTGGTACGGACACGACACCCTTGGCGACACACGACTACTTGTAGATGCCGCAGCAAACATGAGCGCAACGTTCTCCTATGACGCATATGGCAACGTCACTGCATCAGGTGGACGCGTTGACACACCGCTTCGGTATCGAGGTGAGTATCAAGACAAAGAGACCGGCTTCACTTACCTGCGAGCGCGCTATTACGACGCACAAACGGCACAGTTCCTAACTCGTGATCCGATCGTTGCTGCAACACGTGACGCATACGGATACACAGGCGGAGACCCACTGAACAACGTGGATCCAAGTGGATTGCTCGGACTCACAAAGTGGTGGAAGGATCACGGATCGACAACGCTAAGCACCGTAGGGGCGGTAGCAGGTGCTGTCGCTCTAGTCGCTGGTGTAGCTGCGCTGGCAGTGCCGACAGCGGTAGTAGCAGGAGTTGCCGTGGGAACCATTGCCACAGCCGCTACGGTTGTCAGCATTGCCGCAAACGTAGGCTCTGCAGTCAATGACTGCTTCGGCGCTGGAAGTAGGTCCAATTGTGCCACGAGTGCCGTATTTGCGGGCGTAGGTTTAGTCGGCGGGGGCGCCTCGGCAGGGATCGCCCGCTATATTTTTCAGGGCGCAGGGCCAAAGGTGATTCGAGGACGCACTGCAGTCCGAGGCGTCCTAGGTACGGCGTTCGGCGCTGGCGATTTGTTAGCGCCCGTGATCGTTTCTGGAAACACAAGCGTTCCGCATGGCGGCTTCCCTAACGGTTACTGCCCTGTGCCTTAATCGAAAGGGGGGTTTCGTGTACGAGAGAATCATGTTGTTTGCCGGACTAATTCTCATCCTCGTAATACTTGCTGTGGGGTTCCGCTTGACCATGCAGGCCCAGCGCGATGTGGTGCGGTTGCGCGAGATGGAAGGGCTCGACCGAAACGTGCCACCGATGTCGAATCGGCGTGCGCTTGTCTTGCTCAGCGTGGAGTGTGTGGTCATTGTGATCGGTTATCTCGTGGTGGCTGACAGAACATCGTCCAAGTTTGCGAGCATGATCATCATGTTGCCCGTAGCCGCTTTCGCTCTATACGTTCCACTGCGCGCACTGCTAGACAACCGGCACAAGCGGTAGGTCACCGAGTAGAACTAGCTCAGTGAGGTGCTCGCGGAAGCAGCGATACGGCTTCGAGAGAACCGACCGTCCCACCTAACGCATACGGCGATTGCTATCACGAGCTTCGCTGTAGCGCCGCCACACTAGTAAGTGAGCACTGCGTTGTGTCGAAACTCACGAAGCAAGATGCACGCGTGAAATCTCGGGCGACATTCTGCGCTGTCTCGCGAACCTTCAAGTAGGGAGTCTTGTGCCTAAACCAGCGTCTGAACACTGGTCTTGGTACAAAACTCCGTACGTACGCGAAGGGAGCGCCCCAGCCTCTGCGGGTTAGGGCGCTGGAGTCATGAGGGTGAGTTTGCCGCCTTCGCCGTCGGGGTCGCTGCCAAACTCGGCTACGTAGACACGTCCGCTTGTTGCGTCGGTTGCGATTGCGATCGGGTTGTACAAGCCCGTGGTGACAACTGACTTCGAGACAGCGTTACCATTCGCATCGAGGGCAACAGCAATGATGTCTTTGCCTTGTGAGTATTCAGTCACAAGCATGCGGCCCCTGAAGCTCGTGCCAAACACGCTGCTCTTGAACTCAACAACTCCGTTGGGCGATCGGTGCTGACCCAGGTCGAGGTCGGGCTTGCGCCACGCAGCGTCGGGTTGAATGCCAACCGGGTACTCATTTACTTGAAACGGATCAGTTGCCGTTGTTGGGTTCGCGCCATTCAGCGCGTAGTGATTGCGACTCGGGTTGGGGTGTCCGTACTAAGCGCCGGCAACGATCTGCGTGAAGTAGTCGTTGTATGCAGGCAGGTTCCGTAGCGCTGGCGGGTTCCCGTTTGGCCCTGCTGGAGCGTTTCCGCTTGCGGCTTGGTTGCCTGGAGCGTAGAGCTTGCCCGTTGCCAAGTCTGACGTCTCCGACCTCTACGGAAAGAGCGCAACAGGTCTAGGTAACCGCTGGGTTCACGTTGTTGCTGTGTTCCGCAATGGATCAGTGACGGGCTCAAAGCTCTACATCGACGGTGTGTTGCAAACACTCACACAGCTATCGGGTACTCCGGTTGCATCACCAACAGCAACGTCAGCAGCGAGCATTTCTGGAACCGACGCTGGTGTGTTTCACATCAACGGTGGCATGGATGAGTTGGCGATCTACTCTTCAGCTCTTTCGGCCACGCGCGTCAGTGCTCACTACGCATCGAGTCAGAATTACACAGCGACATACACCTACGACGGTGATGGGCTTCGAGCTTCAGCCGGTGAACAACCCGTGCGATCAGACCGTTCGTGCCAAACTTCAGCGACTGGGGGCTGGTCGAACCCGAAGGCAGGCGTGGGCTTCCTAAACTACGCAGGGAGCATTCTGTGGATATGAGCGAGCAGGAAGCACAAATAGAGAAGATGGTGCAGGAGCACGTATCCGACGCCACGCTGCGAGGGATTGTGCTGGCGTTTACTGGGCCGAGGTTGTTGATACTCACGGGGCAGTGGGGCGTAACGCCGGAAGTGCTATTCGCATTCTTCGACAATGACGATTGCAGAGTGTTCAAGCTGTTTCGAAAGTCCGTCAGCGAACTATGGCGTGGAACCAGCGCAGAGTTACAAGTCGATGAGGGCTGGAAGTTCGACTCCGTCAGAGTCGGAAAACTGGGCCCGTGGCGCGTCCTTGATGAACCCGATCGCACCCGCTTCGCTAGCCTCTTGAGTACATCGGGAACGTCCTAGCATCGACCGGTGTGATCTTCCGACTCCACAAAGCGTTAGCGAGGCCACCGACCTTTACACACTGCAGTTATGAGGTCGCCGACTTGTTGAGCTTGCGACCGTTGAATTGAGGATCGGCCGCTTGCAAGTGGCAGTAGTCAACACTGCTGCCACTTGTATCGGATATGGACTCGGACAGAAGTGCGTTGTTAACGTCGCTGTCAACTTGCAACTGGAGGTTTTGGCGGAAAGGCTTCGGTTGATGCACTCGACCACGGCGCGGAAGCCGTAATAGGTTTAGCTGGCGATGTCGCCAATTGGATAATTGACTACCAGTTGAACCAAATAAAGAACGGCAAACGTTCCAACACGCAGTCTCCGGACCCGACACCGCCGACAACGGGATCGCCGTATGGACCTTACCCCCCTGTCAAATAGCGACAACCGCAATTTCCTCCTGTTTGGCGCGGCCATATTTGCCTTCGTCTATGTCGGCGGTTGGTGGATGTGGTGGAGTCTCGGCCCGACTGAAGAACGCAGACGTTGGAAACGCCAAATTGACAAGTGGAGCTCTATCGCAACAGCGGCGTGCCTTGTTGCCGCAGGTGTCGCTGAACTGTTCATCGTGCTCCACTGAACGCCAGGTGGTGTTTGCAAACTTCGTCGCTGGCGCATTGCACGAGGCCTCGTTTGGAACAACGTCATCCATGCCACTGTTGATGCGAAGCACACTGGCGCCGCTTGCAGAATGCTCGCTACTGACGTTGCTGCCCGTAGCCTTCGCCCCCTACTTATCGCGCAGCACACATTGCGAGGGCTGGAGGTCCGCTTGCTCGAGTAGCTAAGCGTTATCGGCTTTGTATAACGCGTCGCTGATCTTTTCAGGGAGTGTCCACTCGGTGTGCACTAGTTCGTGCTCGCGCGCCCACGCAATCGTAAGCGGATCTGAGCCCGCATCAGTAAGCATGGCGGCACCAATCTCGTTGTGACGCAAGTACTGCCCAGCACGACCAAGCCATCCTGATTCTTTCGACCACGACTCGATCGACGCTTGATCAGCAATCGTGCCCACGAGTGTCGAGACAACGCGCAACATCGTGCCGACGTTGGCTTCGATCTTTCCGATGTCGTGCAACAGTGCAGCGGCAACAACCGGGCGCGTCGCGTCTTCGCCAAGAATCTTCACCACGCGTTGACCAACGCCATACGCGTGACGTTGGTCGGCTGTCGACATTCGCGCCCACAACTCGAGCTCTGCGGGCAACAGTTGCGATGCAACCCAGCTCGACTCATCTTCGCCGAGAACAGCAGGATTGACCGAACCAAAGAACCGCTTAGCAAGATGACCAACACCCATTAGAAACGCCCCAATCGGTAAGCCACTACGTCAGGCAGCAGGTTCCACCAAAGGTCAAGCGCTGGATCGAAAACGTACGACAAGGCGCCGTTGAAGAAGAGCACCAAGAACAACAGCACGAACATGGAGTACTTACGAAACGTGAGATAGCTCGCCCAGTGGCGGGCCGGCAAGAACCGTTCGATTATCGATGACCCGTCGAGCGGAGGAATCGGTATCAAGTTAAAAGCAGCCAAGATCACGTTGGCCTGACCAAGCAAGACCACGATGACGAGCAGTCGGCCATCGAGCGCAGCGCCCGGAACGTAGATGTGTAATGCCAGCGCGACAAGCAAAGCGATAACGATGTTGATGGCAGGACCGGCTAGGCCAACAAACATTGCCTTGTTGCGGCTCATGCGCGACGTGTTCACGGGTACGGGCTTCGCGTAACCAAAAGCAACGCCAGTGTTCGCCAACAACAAGAGCGCCGGCAAGATGAACGTGCCTAGCGGATCAACGTGACGCAACGGATTCAACGTCAATCGGCCGGCGTTCTTCGCGGTCGGATCGCCCCACATGTTGGCCACCCACCCGTGACTCACCTCGTGCAAGATGATCGACGGAATCAGCACGGCGAAGAAATACAAGTCGCCTTCGGTGATTGTGCCTTTGCGCCAGGCGGCAACACCGACAACAACGCCGATCGCCACCAAAAACAGCACGAGTGGATCGACCGGCGGCTTGTTTGGGCGCGTTTGTCGTGGTTGCCAAGACATCTAACTAATTGCCTTCCTTGAAACTGATCTATTACCTAAGGCCGACGCAATCAATGCAGCGTCGCGCTGTTGGCTTGGCCTCAAGGCGGGCCGACGCGATTGGCTTGCCGCAGCGCTCGCAATTGCCGTAAGTGCCGTTGTCGATCTTCGCAAGCGCATCGTCGACTTCGTGGAGTGCTTCGCGCAAAGACTGTGCGAGGTTCTCGGTTTCACCACGCTCGGCCGTTACTTGACTGGTGTCGGCGAAATTCGAGTCGTACACAAGCGCCGAGCCCTCGCCGTGCCCCAGCTCTTCAAGCTGAGCGCGCAGGTTGTCGCGCTCTGATTCGAGTTCCTGACGGACTCCGGCCGGAATGCTTTGGGAAGACATAGGAACGAGTGTACCGGCCCTACTGGGCAGTCACGCCAGGGTTGAAGACCGCTTTGTCGGATTAGCAGGGCCTCAAGCTGGGCTTTTAGAGGCGAGCCAGTCGCGAGCAAGAAGCAAACCGATGATGGTTTTGGCGTCTCGAATCGTGGCGCTCGACATCAGCTGCGGCAGGTCACTCAGACTTACCCGTTCGACCGTCATGTGCTCTTCTTCAATGCCCTGTGCATCACTCTCGACAGCTACGAGATCGCGAGCCAAAAACAAGCACTGACGCTCATCGGCGAAACCTGGTGCATTGAAAAACTCACACAGCGGCTCCATGGAACCTGCTGTCATTCCGACTTCTTCCACGAGTTCGCGATGTGCCGTCGTGACTGGATCTTCACCGTCGACGTCGCGCTTGCCCGCCGGTATTTCGAGCAGATAGGTACCCAACGCAGCGCGAAACTGGCGCACCAACAACACGGTGTTGCCATCGTCGAGCACGGGCACGACACTCACGGCACCAGGATGACGTACGACTTCACGTGAGAACGTTCGTCCGTCGGGTGCTTCAAACTGAGCGCGGACTAGACGAAACCAACTTTCGTGCAAGACATCTTCACCAAGTTGTCGAAAGTTGCTCGACTCAGACTCGTTCGATGAATGCGCATGACGTTGAGGATCAGATTGCACGACTCTCTGCTCTCGACTGTTTGACTATTACGAAGCGGGTGTAAGTGACTCGGCGTCAACAAACACGCGGGGGTTGCGACCTTCGCGCCGTTCTGCCGCTGCTTTTACGAGCCCTCTAAAAAGCGGGTGCGGACGGTTGGGCCGACTTTTGAATTCCGGATGTGCTTGCGTGCCAATCCAGAACGGGTGCTCTGTCAGCTCAATGAACTCAACAAGCTTGCCGTCGGGTGACGTGCCCGAACACAAAAGCCCCGCTGTCTCCAACTCGGCCCGATAGGCCGGGCTGAACTCGTAACGGTGGCGATGACGCTCGGCAATCTTGTTTTCACCATAAAGCGCTTCGACTTGCGAGCCTGGTTCGAGCACGGCGTCATATGCGCCGAGGCGCATGGTGCCACCCATGTCGACGACGTTACGTTGATCGTCCATCAGGTCGATCACCAAGTGCTCTGAATCAGGGGCAAACTCGCGCGAGTTCGCGTCAGCGAGTCTGGCGACGTCACGCGCAAACGAAATCGTCATCACTTGCAGACCGAGACACAAACCAAGACACGGAATGTTGTGGTCGCGGGCGTATCCAGCAGCGATGATCTTGCCCTCGATACCGCGCTCACCAAACCCGCCAGGAATAACGATTGCATCGAGCGGATTGAGAAGGCCCGGCGCGAGTTCGGCAGTAACCATCTCGGCTTGAATCCACACCAGCTCGACCTTCACACGATTGTGAATACCACCGTGGCGGAGCGATTCGACAACAGACAGATACGCGTCGGGAAGGTTGACGTATTTGCCGATGATGCCGACATTCACAGTGCGTTGAACGCTCGTGACGCTATCGACGAGTGCACGCCATTCGGTCAGATCGATTTCATGCTCAGGACCATCAAGTCGGAGCACGCTGCACACGAAGTTGTCGAGGCCTTCGTCGTGCATCGCAAGGGGAATTTCGTACAAGTTGCGAACGTCAACTGCGTTGACAACACCCTCAATTGGTACATCACATAGGTTCGAGATCTTTCGCTTCAGCGATGGCGTGATCGGCTCTTCGCTGCGACAAACGATCACATCAGGCTGAATGCCGCGACTGCGCAAATCTGTAACCGAGTGTTGTGTTGGCTTCGTCTTTTGCTCACTCGCGGGCCCCATAAACGGAACGAGCGTGACGTGCACGTAACAGACGTTGTCGCGCCCAACATCAAGACGGAACTGCCGAATTGCCTCGAGGAAGGGCAGGATCTCGATGTCACCCACGGTTCCACCAACTTCGGTGATGACAACGTCGACATCGTCGTGCGCCATTGCGGCGATACGACTTTTTATCTCGTCGGTGATGTGTGGAATGACCTGGACGGTCTTTCCCAGGTAATCGCCACGACGCTCCTTGGCAATAACGCTTGAGTAAATCGAGCCAGTTGTCGCATTCGATGTGCGATTCAAAGACTCGTCGACAAAGCGCTCGTAGTGCCCAAGATCGAGATCGGTTTCGCCGCCATCATCGGTTACGAAAACCTCGCCATGCTCGAACGGGTTCATCGTTCCGGGGTCGACATTTATATAGGGGTCGAGTTTTTGCAGCCGGACCGTAAGGCCTCGACTCTTCAAAAGTCGCCCGAGCGAAGAGGCAGTGATGCCCTTGCCCAACGAACTCACAACGCCGCCTGTCACGAAGATGTGCTTCGTCACTACAAACTTCTCCTGCTCAATGAGGGCTCAGCAGCCAACATTCCATTGAATAAGCAACAGCTAGTCATCTCCAAATGGGCTGCGAGAACCCGACCCTGGGGGCCGCTCTTCAGTGATCGGAGCAGCGTCATCAACTGGAAATGGGCGGGTCGCCGGACGTTCCCTCGACTCAGGCGAAGGAAACGGGCTTCGCTCACGGAATGAGTGTGAGCCAGCAGAGGCGCCAACATGTGCGCCGCCCATACTAGTGCCTGGCGTGGCGTTTGATGTCGTTCGTGGCTCAGGAAAATCAGCCGACTCACGAATGTCAATCGTGGTCGGCTCTCTTCGCCCCATTCGGTCAAGGCTCCGAAGCGGCCCTACCGAGTCGATGATCTTGCTGAACGACACGAACTCACTGAGCAAGTTGAGTGCCAATAAGACAGCAACGGTGACTAAACGCCCCGTTGATGCCGTAACGCTCACGAGGCCGAAACCAAGAGCAGCACCCATTGCATTTGCGCCAGTGTCGCCAATCATCAAACGCTCGCGCATGTCATCGAGGATGAGCGCTGCCGCAGCACCAATGACAATGGCAACCCCAAACAATTGGGCGTCGAACTTTGATGCCAGCGCCATGAACGCGAAGACAAGCAATGAGACCTTCGTGGCACGGCCTGGGCGCAGGTCAAACAGGTTCACGAGATTGGCGGCCAACGCAATGATTGCTGCGTCGATCACTAGAGCGAGACCGCCATCGTTTGAAATGAATGACGCAGCGACGAAAGCGACGCCGATCCCCCCAAGTGCTTTGACTCCACCCGTTGTCAGTTCACCGCGAGCAAGAGCACGCATGTGACCGCCGAAGCCCTTGCGAGCCGACGAACCAGCAAGGTCGTCAACGAGACCCAACAAAGTGAAACCCAAGACGACAACAAGGGCACCAACACGCGCCGCATTGCTTCCGGTGACACCACCGATGTCGAAAGCGTCGAAGATCGCCCACAGGCCTTCGATAACAACCAACGCAAGCACAAACGTGATGCCCGCTGCCGTTGGCAGGCTTGCCTGTTGGTAGTTCTCACGCATCAAGGCAGGCTGCGTCCACGACTTGCGCAACAACAACCACAACATGCGGCCGGCTAGAAAACCGACAACGGTGGCGATAAGAACTGTCACGAAACTGATACCTCCAACTTGCGCGCATTCATCGCCGCAGCGTGAACCGCTAAGAGAACAGGACCTACATAAACAGCACCAAGAGCGAGCATTACTACGCCCGAGTCATTCAACGCATAGAGAACAAAACTTCCGACGAGAGAAAGTGTCACACCAATGCGGAGCGAAGACCCGCTCGGCAACACGGTGTCGCCCCAGCGCGTTGCGATGAGTGCGTAGAGCAACGCTGCAAAACACGCAACGATCACGAGTGTGAAAGGAAAGCCGTAGCCAAAGAGATTGGTGTCGAGCTTGCGCGCGACTACGTCAGTCAATGCACTAAGTCCATCGTCACGCACATTCGTAACCAGCTGACCGAGATGCGTTTGGCTGTCGCGAGAACGTTGGCCGTCAATCAACGCGGCAGCGGTTAGCGCAGCAATGGCGGCAATCGACCCGAAACCGATCGTGCGCCACGCGATGCGTCGCGTTGCCAACGACGCAATGGTCAGCACGCCGACGATTGAAAATGAGAGAAGTCCGCCAACATCCGACCCGAGACCAGGCAATCCAGCAGCAATGCCAACCACCGCAAACACGGCAGCGGAGCGCATCAAGCCATCACGGCGATCAGCGCTCAGGTGAACATGGATGCTCGCCCATAAAACGGTCGCCGACAACAGGAGCGCCGCAGCGGGATTGCCGAGACCGAAATAGCGCGCACCGAAGATCGGAGACGATCCGAAGATTCCACCGTTTTGCAGATTGCTACCCGTCAATAAGTCACCAACCATCAACGCGACGGTGAGGCCAAGGACGCGCGACATCGCCACTAGCGCGTTTCTAGCCCCCAAGCCCGACATGCTCGCGATCATGCCTATTCCAGCGACCAAGAGCGCGGACCATAGAAGAATGTGCACGTCACGAGACCCAACCACCCACCGCACGAGGTAGGTCGCCAGCGGAATCGACACCAAGACGACACCTAGCTTTGCCTGGTGACGCGGGTATCGGCCGCGCGACGAGAGTGTTCCCACGACCACAGCCGCTATTAGGCCAGCGATCGCGTGAGCGGCTATGAACCACGGCCGCAGCTTCTCGTAGAACGTCGCCACGTCGTTGTCGGCAATCAGTGAATCAACGTCGACTGGCTGGTTGCTCAAGCGCAATGCATGTCCACTCGCTTCAGCAGGCCGGGGCTCGCCTCGCAGTGCGGCAATCGTGGGCGCGATGTCGGTTATGTCGACTAAGCCCACACGCTTCGTCGACGGTGAGAACAAAGTGCCACTTACGTCGCCGTCGGTCATAACGACTGGACGCAACTCGTGTGGTTCACCGGGTAGGTCGACGCCAACAACTATGTGCGTTGCATGCCCCAGGTAAGGCGTCGGTCGAAATGTCGTCGCGACCGACACGTCGATATCGCTTTGCGGCGCACTCGCATCGCGACTGCCTGACCTCACCGTTGCGTATAGGTCATCGGTGTTGCCAACCGCCACCGACGCGACCAGTGCATGCTGAGGCTGCTGCACGTCTTGCCAACGCAGACCGGGAACCAACTCAACAGTTACGTCACGTGACATAACAAGCTCATTGCCGACACCCCGCTGATGATGGTGCGCAGCAAGAACCTCTATCGCCACGAACG
This sequence comes from Acidimicrobiales bacterium, assembly GCA_044220495.1. Classification (GTDB taxonomy): domain Bacteria; phylum Actinomycetota; class Acidimicrobiia; order Acidimicrobiales; family JBBSGY01; genus JBGAQY01. The sequence continues at coordinate 48,140 of JBGAQY010000018.1, read as the reverse complement.
CGACCATCAATGCAGCAGTGAGCGCCCACCGAACGGGCCGACCGACGAGCCTCGGCCACAGCGCGCGAACCACGTCGACGCCTTGCGTGGCTCGGTGCGCAAAGCCGCCGACTGTCTTGCCGCGATGGTGATGTTCAATCTCGAGTTCGACCTCAACAACGCGCGCGCCCCTGCGAACGGTATCGATTGTCATGGCGGTTTCGAGTCCGAACCGGCTCACACCCGCCATCGATCTCAGCAGTTCGGCACGAACGGCGCGCTGACCAGACAGCGGTGCACGAGCGCCGAACCCGCATGCCCGCTTGATGCCCCAACGCGCTGCGTTGGCAACAACGCCAAATCCTCCCCTGCCTTGGGCGGACGGCAGTACGGCAATGGCGACGTCTGCAACTTGCTGGCGCAATGGCTCTAGCAATGCAATGGCCTTACCAGCATCGGCTGCAGTGTCACCGTCAACCAGTAAGAACACGTCAGCATTTGGGCAGGCCAAAACGCCGGTGCGAATCGCGTGCGCCTTTCCTCGATTCATGCCTTCGACAATCACGCGGGCGCCGGCACTGCGCGCTTTGATCGCCGTGTCATCAACAGACCCGTCGTCAACAACCACAACCTCGTCGATGAGTGTCGACTCGCGAAGCGTTCTTACGACAAGACCAATGCTCGATTCGACATCCTTCGCGGCAACGAGAGCGACTGTGCGCGCGTTGTCGGCGCTCACGGCGTCAGCTTGGGTATCTGCCCGTCAGCCGATGACGCCACGCCGTAGTGTCCTGTGCGTCCACTCGAAAGTTGCGACAGTGCAATCACTGTTGCAACGCGACCAGATGATGTCTCAATGTCATCGACCGTTGAAAGGTCGTTGTCGATCGACGAGTCGTCGCGCAGAGGTTGCAAGAAGACTGCGCGCTGGGCGGGATTTCTACCGTCGGCTTCGCGCCCAGGTTCAACCGCTACCAACCGTTTCGCCGGTTGTGCGGCCAAGAACCGAGTCAACGGAACGGCGAGTTGTTCATTTGGCACCGATGCTGTCGCCGAAGACGCAACGACAACGAGCGAGCCCCCAAAGGTGACTTTGGCAATGTCTTTGTCAGACCGATCGGCCTGCCAGTCAAGAAAGCCATTGTCGACCAACGGCTTCAATGCCTCGCCCCCGCTCGTGCCCGCAATCACAGCGCCGAGTCGCGTGATCAATGCTTGGCGCAGTACCGCGACATCACCATCAGTTGCGCCAAGTATTTGGCGCAGTCGCGTGACATCGCCCGTGTCGCTCAGCGCGACCTTGGGCGTGAGCCAGATCGTGCCTTGAAAAGCGGCGCCCGATTTTTGTATCAGCTGGTGCAGATCGTTGAGAGAACCCTCATCGATACCACGCACGGCAATCGTGACAACCGGACGGTTGGCAAGACGCTCGCTGACGAGGTATTCCTCGCTGAGCTTTTCGTATGAACCCGTGCGTTGCTGCTGGCGCTCGAGTGCGTCGCTGCGTTGGTTGGCCGCAGCCACTTCATTTCTCACCGTGTCGAGGCGGGCCTGCAACAAATCGACCGTTGCCTTGTCGATGACAGTAACCCCCATGCCGATACCAATCGCGAGGGCCAAAAACACCGCAATTATCGAGACAATATGAAAACGAAAACTGATCACTTCTTTACGACCTCACCGTCATGCACGCGCTCAACCCGGCCACATCGCACGCCCGATGCTTTTGAGCAACTCACCAAGAACAAACCACCCACCCGACACAAACGTTCGGAATGGATAAGACACAAGGCCCATCACCACAAAGGCAACCAAAGCCGAGGCGACCAAGAACACGACGTCGCTTTTACGAATGTTGCCGCGATAAAGGCTGCTCACACCTTTGGCGTCAACCAAGATCGGGCCGACCTTGAGACGCGTAAGAAATGTCGACGCCATACCAGCACGACCCTTGTCTAAGAACTCAACCATCGACGCGTGCGTACCAACGGCGACAATCAACTCAGCGCCTTCGTCGTAAGCCAACAACATTGCGACGTCTTCGCTCATACCTGGAGCCTCGTAGACCGCGTAAGGCAAGCCCAAGCGATCGAGGTGCTCAGCGCCTGGGGCGCTGCCTCCGACATACGCGTGCACGACGAGTCGCGCTCCACATGTGAGCGCGCGATCAGAGACCGAATCGAAGTCTCCAATGATCACGTCAGGCACAAGACCTTCTTGCAAACACGCGTCGGCGCCGCCATCGACGGCGAAAATCACGGGCTTCATCTCACGCACGTAACTGCGCAGGTGTGAAAGATCTTCTCTGAAGTTGTGACCACGCACGACAACCATCACGTGTCGACCCTTGAGACGCAGACCAAGCTCAGGCGGATGCGGAGGATCAAACAACAAATGTGACTCTTCGCGCACGTAGTTGAGTGTGTTCTCGGCAAACGCCTGCAGCTCGTTTAGAAGGTCTGCTTTTGCAGCCTCAACACTCGATTCGAGGCTCGACAATGTTTGACGAACACCGATGCCGATGAGCTTGCCATTAGCAAGAACACGCGCACCTTCGATCTGTACGTACGAGTCTTCATTGATACTCATGACGTCAGGCCCAATGCCGTCGATTAGCGGGATGCCTGCTTGGGCTAGAAACAACGCGCCGACACTTGGGTAACGCCCGGTAATCGAAACGGCCGCATTTACTACCGCTGCCGGGCGACGCTCGATGAGCGCCTCAGCGGCAACGCGATCGATGTCAACATGATCAATGATCGCGATCTCACCAGGCTCAAGCCGCTTCACTAACTTCTTTGTCTTCCGATCAACGCGGGCGCGTCCCGTCGCCATTTCGGCGCCAACGGCCTTGCGGGCGAACACCTACGCCTTCCTTGAACGCTTGGCGCTCGACTTCTTTGTCTCGCCCGAGCGACGCGCTTCGCTTGCCGCGTCTAATAGTTCTCGAGCGTGGTCACGACCAGTCGCGCTATCGGGCTGCCCCGACAACATGCGTGCAAGTTCGACTTCTCGCTCTTCAGCTTTCAACAGACGCACGCGCGCAGTCGTCGACTTCTTGTCTTGCTGTTTGTCAACAGCGACCTGATGGTCAGCAAAGGCAGCGACTTGGGGCAGATGAGTAACAACCATCACCTGGGTGGTCTTGCCCGTTCGCCTTGCCAACGCACTCAACGCGCGCCCAACGGCAAGCGCCGCTTCGCCACCAATGCCGGCGTCTACTTCGTCGAAGATGAGGGTGTCGGGCTGGCGCTCGCTGCCAGCGTCTTGCGCCGTCGATTTACTGTTGAGAAGCGCTAGGCGCAGCGCGAGCATCGTGCGCGCCAACTCACCGCCCGAGGCGGCCTTTGCAATTGGCAACAGAGGCATGCCCGGGTTTGGGCCCAGTAAGAACACAACATCGTCACCGGCACCAGCCTCACCCACGCTGACTTCAAAGCGCGCGTTTGGCAGCGCCAGTTCGTGAAGCTGATCTTGCACTTCTTTGCTCAACACGGGCGCAGCAGCCAAGCGCGCCTTGCGTACGTCAGACTCGATGCGCAAAAGGCGCTTGTCGAGTTCGACTCGTTCGGCTTCTAGCGCCGCAACGGTCTCGTCGTGACTTGAAAGTTCAGCGAGTCGCGTAACACTTTCGTCGCGAAATGCGATCACTTCATCAAGCGTGGATCCGTACTTGCGCATCAGAGACTTGAGCAAAGCGCGGCGTTCTTGAATGCTGGCCAATGTCTGTGGGTCATCGGTGAGATGTTCCGCCAAAGCCGATGCATCACTGGCGATGTCGTCGATCTCGGTTGAAACAGCAACCAATCGCGCTGCCAGCTCACTAAGAGGTGGGCTGGCCGACGCGCTTTTTGCAGCAACAGCCAGCTTCTCAGCCACACCTGATTCGTCAGTCAAAATCGAATGAACACCCTGCGCTGCCTCACGGTGCGAGCCTGCATTGGCCAGTTCGCGTTCGCGCTCTAACAACTGTGCGTCTTCATTGGCGTTAGTCAGCTCAGCTGCGTGCAGTTCTTCGACCTGAAAGCGAATGAGGTCAACCTCGCGGGCGCGCGACTGCGCGTCGCCACCAAGTTGCGACAGCCTGTGATCGACGTCACTAATAGCTTTGCGCACGGCCATTAGTGGTGCTGTATCGACGCCACCGAATTGGTCGAGGCCTTGCCGTTGAGCGCTCGCACTTAGCAATCGCTGATGTGCGTTCTGCCCATGAAGGTCGACGTGAGCATCGCCAAGTTGAGTGAGGCCCGAAACGGGGAGCATCTTGCCGTTCACATAGGCGCGAGAACGTCCGTCAGCGGGGATCACACGCGTGATGATTTGCTCGACTTCATTGTTCTCATCAGCGTTATCAGTGAGATCGATCACCGTTTCGTCGGGTCCGACGAATCTGCCTTCAATCCATGCCTCACTTGCGCCAGCGCGAACGACGTGCGGTTCGGCACGACCACCCGTTAGCAAGCGAATGGCCTCGGTCAACAGGGTTTTGCCGGCACCTGTCTCTCCGGTTATTGCCGTCATCCCAGGTTCGAGCAGTAGTGACACGTCTTCGACAACACCAAGGTTGCGCACATGGATCTCTTCAAGCATCAGCGGTCAGTCAATCCAAACTTGATCTTCAAGATCTCGTGGAAGTTGCGGCCGGCGAATTTCACAAGGCGCGCCGGGTTGTCAGCGCGCTTGCAAACAACGGCTCCCCCGGGCCCGATCGTTGCGACATGACGACCGTCGATAGCAACTGACGCCGACTCGCGGCCAATCACGCGCAACTCAAGGCCTTCATGACCGTCAAGCACGATCGAACGGTCGAACAACATGTGTGGAGAAACGGGCGTCATCAAGATCGCACTAATGCCAGGCGACAAGATCGGACCGCGCGCCGAGAAGTTGTATGCCGTTGAGCCCGTTGGCGTCGCCACGATCATTCCATCGACTGCATAAGAGAGAAACGAGCGCCCCTCGATGATCGACTCAAGACGAACGGTCTGACCCGATTGCACCTTCTCGACAACGACGTCGTTAGCGGCAATACGATGCGACAACGACAGCGTGGTTCCCGTCGGGTCGTTGCGCGCTGCCGCCGTCACACTGACATCGAGCATCATCCGCTCTTGAATGTGAAAATCACCGGTTAAAAAGCGCTCGAGTGACGGCAGCAATTGATCGGGTTCTACCTCTGTCAGATAACCGAGGTGCCCAACATTGACCCCGAGTACGGGGATGCCTTCCTTGCAAACCAGATCGAGGGCGCGCAACATCGTGCCGTCTCCACCCAAGGTCACAGCAAGATCAGGATTGATGGCGTCGAGCGACTCAACTGACCACTCGTTCAAGCCAGTCGGCAACGCGTCAGATTCAAGGATCACTCCCTTATGACCTGCCTTCGCCAGCCACTCGATCGCGTCGCATGCAAGCGCCACCGCCTGCTCACGACCGTGATGCAGAACAAAGAGAACCTCGGCCATCAAACCCCTACCGATGCAATCAGTTCATCGACGTCAAACTCGTCACGTCGCTGTTCGATCTCTTCAGTTGAGCTGTGCGGACGAAGCCAAGCCAAGAACTCGACATTTCCATCAGCGCCTGTAATCGGTGAGGTCATTGCGCCCATTGTCGCGGCTCTGAGGTCTTCCATGGAGGCAAGCACGTCAACGATCACTCGCCGCCAGATCTCAGGGTCGCGAATGACGCCCTTACCTTTGGAAACCTCGGCCTTACCCGCCTCGAACTGGGGTTTTATCAAGACAATCAGGTCGGCGCCGGGAGCTGCCAGCTCATCGGCCACCTTCGCGGCGATGGTTTGGAGGGATATAAACGACACGTCGACCGTAATCACGTCGAAACCGGGTGCCTGATCGACAGCTGATCGACTGGCGGCTGACGGGGCCGCGAGCGACGGGTCGGCACTTGACGGGTCGACAAAATCCAGTGCCGTCACGTCTCTGACGTTTACCCTTTCTCGCACGTCTACTCGAGTATCGCTGCGCAGACGCTCGTGCAATTGGCCGTAGCCCACGTCGAGAGCAACGACCGACGCGGCGCCGTTTTGCAAAAGACAATCGGTAAAGCCACCCGTCGACGCGCCGACATCAAGCGCGCGCTTGCCGGCGACTTCGAGGGCGAAGTGCTCTAGCGCTGCTTGCAGCTTCTCGCCACCTCGCCCAACGAATCGCGCTCGCTCACCCGCAAGTGACATCGCCTCATCGTTCGACACCATGCGCGCTGCGTTGGTTGCAATTGCGCCCGCCACGAGAACCTTGCCGTCGTCGATTAGCTTGCGCGCTTGTGACCGGCTTTCAACGAGGCCCCGGCGAACCAACTCGAGATCGAGTCGACGCCGTACGGTGCTCAGCTTTCCGCGGCAGACATCACGATGTCTACCACCTCAAATAAATCGTCGGCCTCGATGGCGATCGGCACTGAAAACGGTTCGTGTTCGCGTGGTGTCACTCCACTCAAAACAAGTGCAAAAGGAACACCAAGGTTTTCGGCCAGCGCGCCATCAGTCGACGGTTGATCGCCCACTACAACATCGATCGTTTCGTCACCGACCCGTTGACGGATCGCGTCGATGATCGGTTGGCGCGGCTTGCCCGAAAAGCGCGCTTGCACGCCCGTTGAGTACGCAACCGCTGCGGTCAGTCCGCCACCACCCATGAGCACACCATCGCTAGTTGGAAACAACGGATCACTGCTCGGCGCCAACAGTTGCGCGCCATTGAGCACAGCGCGGGTCGCCAAGCTCAGCATTCGATAGTCGTAGTCGGGACGCCAGCCAACAATCACAGCGTCGACGTGAGGAAGATCCCACTCGGTAACGTCGTCGACAGAGATCGCCACTGCGCCATTCTCTTCGATGCCTTCGACAATGCCACTGCCACCGCAGACCAAAACTTTCATTCCGCTGCGGACAAACTGAGCAACACCATGACCGCCATGGACGATCCGTTCGGGCGGCACTGTCACGCCGCAATCAGCCAGCTTTCGCGCGTAACCCTCGGCGGTTAGCGCGCTGTTGTTAGTGACGCAGAAAACTTCGACTCCGGCCCCATCTAAGCGCGCCACGGCGTCGGCTGACCTCGCTACGGGGTCAGCACCCCGCCAAACCACTCCATCGAGGTCGAGCAACCAGGCCATATGCCCTTTCTAGTTCCTCGGTGCCCGCTGTTTGGCGGACTCGTAACCTGGATATCCCTGATAGCAAGGGTGTCAACATGCTTTTTACGAAGTTTTCCGCTCTCCGGTTCAACGATCCCACCGCCGATCTCACCCCTGGTGGTACTGCTCACGCCACCGCAGCCTCGCCCGATGGAGTGATGCATCTCGACGACGTGATTGCGCCGCTCTCGGCGGTCGAAGACGCGACCACTCGCAACGCGTACGCGGAGAGCAACGACTACAACGTGGCGAATCTGATCAACGCGAGCAACGAGGTGTGGGACCAGTGGCGTAAGCGTGACATTTTGATGCCCGACCCCGAGCCCGTTCTCTATCTCTACCGCATCGGATTTTCCGATGCCCTGGGCAACGCTGCGCAAGTAAGTGGCGTCGTCGGCGAGAACCCCCGTCACGGCGTTGACAACCGTTTGTCGATTGGTGTTGTGCTCGTCGCCGCCGACGGATTCTCTGATTTGTTGACGCCGTCGGGAATGCCGCTGGCGCGCGCAACCGACGACGCCGGGCGCCATCATCGCCTGTGGGCCATTACACAAACAGGAGTACAAGAAACGGTCATCGATGCCGTCGTCAAACACGGACGCTGGCTCGATGCGCACGCACCCACGTCGCGCGCGGCCACAACTTCGGCCGCCGATGTCGAGTACGCAAGCTCAATCGAACGCTCCGAACCCGCGTTGATATTCGCGACCGAAGCAACCAGCACGATCACCGACCCCTACTTAGGAATGTTGTTCGCCCCCTGAAGATCGCCGCGCCGCGTTGCGGCGTATGGCCAACAGCGTCGCCTGCACGTGAACAGGCTCACGGTCCGCCGCAAAATCCCATTTTTCGGGCATCTAGACCGATTTACCCACTAGTGTGACGCTCGTTCGCAACATGTTGGAGGTCACATCGTGCCGATAGCCAGCCCCGATGCATACGCAGCGATGTTCGAGACGGCTAAACGCGAAGGCTTTGCGTTTCCAGCAATCAACGTCACTTCCTCCGAGGCCCTCAACGCCGCGTTGCGCGGTTTCACTGAGGCACGCAGTGACGGCATCATCCAAATCTCCACCGGCGGTGCCGCTTTCCTTTCAGGAACGACCGTCAAAGACATGATGACCGGAGCGCGAGCGCTTGCCGAGTTCACTCACCACGTGGCGCGCAAAGTACCCGTCACCATTGCGCTCCATACCGATCATTGCCCAGCCGACAAACTCGATGATTACGTACGCCCGCTCGTCGCCATCTCGCAAGAGCGCATTCGCCAGGGACGCGAACCACTTTTTCAATCGCACATGTGGGACGGTTCTGCTGTTCCCCTCGAAGAAAATCTGAAAATCGCCGATGAGCTACTCGCTGAGTGCACAAAAGCGAAAATCATCCTCGAGCTCGAGATAGGTGTTGTCGGCGGCGAAGAAGATGGCGTTGTCGGTGCGATCGACGAAAAGCTCTACACCACTCCCGAAGACATGTATCGCGTTGTCGAAGTGCTGGGTGCACCAGGTGAGCGAGGTCGTTATTTATTGGCCGCCACATTCGGCAATGTGCACGGCGTCTACAAGCCAGGCAACGTAAAACTGCGCCCCAAGATTCTCAAAGAGGGCCAGCAGTACGTTGCCGAAAAGCTCGGGCTCGACCCCGACTCGCGCCCATTTGATTTCGTCTTCCATGGCGGATCTGGTTCGTCGCCCGACGACATTCACGAAGCGATCGAGTACGGAGTTGTGAAGATGAACCTCGACACCGACACGCAGTACGCGTACACGCGTGCCATCGCCGAGCACATGTTCAGGCACTACGACGGCGTACTCAAAGTCGATGGTGAGGTCGGCGAAAAGAAGAGCTTCGACCCGCGCTCGTATGGCGCGGCGGCCGAAGAAGCGATGGCCGCTCGCGTTGCCGAGGCGTGCAACGACCTGCGCTCTGCCGGGCACAGCGTTTCTGCCTAACGCCGTTCGGCGACTTCGCCACCAGCAGAAGTTCGTCGATCAACGGCATTCACCCGACCGGTTTCGTTCTTCTGTGTGCGTCAGCTCAAGGAGCACCTGCCTGCAGCGCCGCCATGGCTTCGCCGAGAGCGCGTCTCATTCGCGCCGGAGTGCACGGTGATATGACTCGGTGAGCGACAACGTCGGTGAAGTTCGCCTTGCCGGCAAACCACTGGCGTCGCATGCGTCCGACGACGCAGATCTCGTCGCCCTGACGAATTTCAAGCGCGGATGCCGGTGCCTCGAACCACGATATTGGCAACACGTCTGTTCGTGAAACGTCGCTCTTTACGCGCACGTCGAAGTTGACGACGTGCTCGCCGGTCTTGAGCGGGCGGACGAACGGGCCGCTTTGCACGACACCCGTAAGAACGAGCAAATTGGCTGCCGTGATGGTACTGCGACCGCGTTGAGCATTTGACTCGGCGGGCGGATTCTTGGTCTTGGGCATTACTTGTACTTCTCCCTGAAAACAGAAATGGCAAAGCCATCGAGCAGGGGGAAGCGCCTGATTCCAGGTTAGCCAGGGGGTGTGACAAAGAGTTCGGGGGCGCTAGTCGAGCGCAGCGAGGCGTTCATGCACGTCACCCATGTCTGGGTCACTGACAGCTACGCGCTCGAAAAGCGTGCGCGCCTTGCCAGTCTCGCCAGCGCGGTCGTATAGATCAGCGAGCGCATACCAACTACGCAGATGGTGAATCTGAACCTTCCGACGCGGCTTCGGGCTCTTCTCGAGAACTGCGATTGCGTCATTGAGTTGTCCGCCATCGGCAACGCTTGCGGCGAAGACAATGCGGCCTTCGAACATCACATCAGGTGCCGGTGACGCCAGCTTGAGGTCTTCCCACAGCGAGCTGACTTTGTCTGACTGCTTCAACGCGCGGTGACAATCCATAATCGCGGGATAGAGGTCGTATGAGTTCGTCGCTGCGTGCGCAAGCTGCAACTCTTTGATCGCTGCGGCCCACTTACCAGTTCGATAAAGCACCATGCCGTTTAGTTCCTGCACGGCTGGTGCGTCGGGCGTCTCGGCCAACAGCGGACGCAACGCCTTGCGCGCATCACCCCAACGTTCTGAGGCGTACGCGCGTGCGGCGTCTTTCAAGTACTTGGCAAGCCGCTCGCCGCGTTTGGCGCCCGCGCGCTCTGCAAGTTCGCGAACCGTGTCAGGTGGCAAACGCCATTCGCCCTCGCCTGCGGCTGCCGCAGCAGGAATGGGCGCCGCTGCTGATTGCTTGCGCGGCTTCGGCGAACGCTTCGGCCTTGCATCGGGATCGCCGACTGCGGCACTCCACTTCGTGCGCGCGTGACGTTCAGGTGCACGCTGTTGACGCGCCTCGTCGTACTCAGACATTCCCTTGCCATCACCGGAGTGCTCTACAGCTGCCGCCCCGCGACGAGTAACACTGCCCCATCCCTTCGGAGTCTTCTTTGCCGTCGTGCGGTCATCTGTCGCGTCGCGATAACTGCGTGGACGCCGCTCATCCAGAGCATCTCCATGGGAACGACCACTTCCGCGTGTGCCGCTAGTTGCGCCCCCACGGCCTCGGCCATTCTCACCGGTGCGAGTGCGCTCACTCACGCCTGGTCGAGCTGCTTGGCGTGCACCGCGCGACATTTCGTCTCGCGTACCCGCTCGGCCCCGACCGGCTACTGCCCCACTACGGCCACGCGACGGTCTGCCGACCGACTCAGTGCGTTCGCTTCGGCGCGCATCACTGCCGGCACGTCGGCCAGCGGGCTTGGCCGACCGGGTACTTGCGCCTTCGGTCGCTCGCTCACTTCGACGACGGGCGACCGGTCCGCTCGCTTTCGTTTGAGCCTGAGTTTGCGTGCGCGCTCGCGTCGGTTTCGGTGCTCCGCTATTTGAACGTTCGCCTCGCGCGCTCGCGGCTCGGCTCGTGCTCGATGACTGACGAGCAGCACCGGCACCAGATCGCCCACGCGTTGTTGCCGATGTCGCTGCGCGCCCTCGCGCCACGCTGGTCGATCTAGCTGCCGATCTCGAAGAACCACTTGCCAAGGCGCCCGCGCCGCGCTTTGCCGGAGCGGCTAAGCGCGTCTGACCGGCGGGAGTTCGTTTTGGGCGCGCTGACGAAGACGGAGGTTTAGGCACAGAAGAACAATACGACAGCGCAGCGCCATCACATTTCACAAACACGCCATCGCACAGCGCCTCCACATGCAATGGGCGTGCAACCAGTGCAGCGCACGACCCACTTCACCGCCAAGCGTTGTCATCACCCGCCAGGAACACGGCTCAATGACGCTAAACCCAGACGCGGCAAAGCCCCGCACCATTACTGGGCGGGGCTTTGCTCCGTAGAAATCCGGCGGTGACCTACTCTCCCAGGAGGTTGCCCCCCAAGTACCATCGGCGCAGTCGGGCTTAACTTCCGTGTTCGGAATGGGAACGGGTGTGACTCCGACGCCATAACCACCGGAAACCGGGCGACGCGCTCGACACGCGAGCACATCTAGATCTACGCACCAACACTTACGTTGGCTATGTCAAGGTTCAGGCGAAAATACGCCACGCCCCTTGAGCGTTCCATAGCGAGCACGAACAACAAATATCCCAAGACCTCGGCCGATTAGTACCGGTCAGCTGAATGCATTACTGCACTTACACTTCCGGCCTATCAACGTGATCGTCTGTCACGGGCCTTACCAGGTCAACCCTGTGAGAAACCTAATCTTGAAAAGAGCTTCGCACTTAGATGCTTTCAGCGCTTATCCCTTCCGAAGGTAGCAAACCAGCCATGCCCTTGGCAGGACAACTGGCGCACTAGAGCTTCGTCCGTCCCGGTCCTCTCGTACTAGGGACAGCCTTCCTCAGGTTTCTTACGGCTGCATCGGATAGGGACCGAACTGTCTCGCGACGTTCTAAACCCAGCTCGCGTACCGCTTTAATGGGCGAACAGCCCAACCCTTGGGACCGTCTACAGCCCCAGGATGCGACGAGCCGACATCGAGGTGCCAAACCTTGCCGTCGCTATGGACGCTTGGGCAAGATGAGCCTGTTATCCCCGGGGTACCTTTTATCCGTTGAGCAACGGCGCTTCCACAAGCAACCGCTGGATCACTATGTCCTGCTTTCGCACCTGCTCGACTTGTAAGTCTCGCAGTCAAGCTCCCTTGTGTCATTGCACTCGACGACTGATTGCCAACCAGTCTGAGGGAACCTTTGAGCGCCTCCGTTACGTTTTAGGAGGCGACCGCCCCAGTCAAACTACCCGCCTGACGCTGTTCCCGATCCGGATAACGGACCAAGGTTAGAGTTCCGATAGGTGAAGGCTGGTATTTCAAGGTTGACTCCACACTGGCTAGCGCCAATGCTTCCAAGTCTCCCAGCTATCCTACACAACACATACCCAAACCCAACATCAAGTTGTAGTGAAGGTCCACGGGGTCTTTCCGTCCTGATGCAGCTAACGAGCATCTTTACTCGTACTTCAATTTCGCCGGGTCTCTGGTTGAGACAGTAGCCAAGTCGTTACGCCATTCGTGCAGGTCGGAACTTACCCGACAAGGAATTTCGCTACCTTAGGCACTTTTGTTACTCACTAACTGCCGAATGCAATTAGTGGACCCGATCATTTCTGCCGGGTTCCTTACGTCGCCGCAAGGGTCGGACTGTATCTTCACTCGTCCTTTTCAGACGAGGCCTGACGTGCAGTCTCTGAGGATCCCTCGAGGATCATGCCTAGCGTTCGCGCTCGTTGTTTTCCGTTTGCATTCATTGAGAATGCAAGAGTGACAAGACGCACGAAGCCAGAACTAGTCAAATGCTCCTTCAACCGCATCGCTCTCACGATTGATGCGAATGAATCGAAGTCTTTGCGTTTGACCCGCAACGGATACGACTCGAAAAACGGAATAATGACTTCAGCAAGGCTCTTCATACTGAAGACGCTGTATGTCATCACGCTGCTGCGAGGGCCTTTGGAGCTGATTGCTCCGCAGCCGAAGTAGGCAACGAGTTCTTCGAGCACCGCTACGTTGTCTTTGTGCTGGTAGACCTGGAAGGCAGCTTGTAGCTGCCAACCATTTGTTCCTTTAGCCATTGCATTGCGGTGCACGCTGACAGAGAAGCAACCTTCTCCGTCGACGAAGCCAACAATCCAAAACGGCTCAAGGACTCGATGATCCAACACAAAGCAACTCTTAGTTTCCTGCTGATTGTCCGCACCGGACGGATTTTCACTGCTCACGCTCACAACCTACGCAGAGGGTGTGACACGCAAACGAGTACCGCCGGATACACCGGATGTTCCAGCAAATAGTCAGGTTTTCCAACGGCCAGTTGGAATGGAACTTCTAACCGTTATAGTTACGGCCGCCGTTTACTGGGGCTTAGGTTCATAGCTTCGCTGCAAGCAGCTAACCATTCCCCGTAACCTTCCAGCACTGGGCAGGCGTCACAGGGTATACGTCGTCTTACGACTTAGCACCCTGCTGTGTTTTTAGTAAACAGTCGCTTGGCCCAATTCTCTGCGACCTCCTCGCGCTCCAGGAGCAAGTCCTTTCACGCTAATGAGGCCATCCTTATCCCGAAGTTACGGATGAATTTTGCCGAGTTCCTTAACCAGAGTTCTCCCGATCGCCTTGGTATTCTCTACCCGCCCACCTGTGTCGGTTTGGGGTACGGGCAACACATGTTTTAAAACGCTTAGAGGCTTTTCTCGACAGCATGGAATCACTGACGTCACCTAAAACGGCTATCGATCGCGTCTCAGGCTTAATGAGGTCCGGATTTGCCTAGACCTCGCCCTACACGCTTCAACCGGGACAACCAACGCCCGTCTCAGCTATCCTCCTGCGTCCCCTCATCACTTACATGTGCCGGTACAGGAATATCAACCTGTTGTGCATCCACTACGCCTTTCGGCCTCGCGTTAGCTCCCGACTTACCCTGGGTGGATTAGCCTTCCCCAGGAACCCTTGGGCTTTCGGCGGAGGAGTTTCTCACTCCTCTCTCGCTACTCATGCCAGCATTCGCACTCGACCACGCTCCACACAAGTTTCCACTCATGCTTCACAGCAAGATCGACGCTCCCCTACCACTGTTACTTACGTAACAATCCGCGGCTTCGGCTCAGGACTTGAGCCCCGTTACATTGTCCGCGCAGGATCACTCGACCAGTGAGCTATTACGCACTCTTTAAAGGGTGGCTGCTTCTGAGCCAACCTCCTGGCTGTCTGTGCAATCCCACATCGTTTACCACTTAGTCCTGAATTAGGGGCCTTAGCCGGCGGTCTGGGTTGTTTCCCTCTCGACCAACGAAGCTCATCCCCCGTGGTCTCACTGCCAGGATCTAGAGCATTGGCATTCGGAGTTTGATTGGGATCAGTAAGCTGGTAAGCCCCCTAGCCCATTCAGTGCTCTACCTCCAATGCTGAACTCCTGACGCTGCACCTAAATGCATTTCGGGGAGAACCAGCTATCACCGAGTTTGATTGGCCTTTCACCCCTTACCACAGGTCATCCCCCCAGTTTTCATCCTAGGTGGGTTCGGCCCTCCACGGGGTCTTACCCCCGCTTCAGCCTGCCCATGGCAAGATCACTCGGCTTCGGGTCTACAGCATGCGACTAAACGCCCTATTAAGACTCGCTTTCGCTCCGGCTCCCCATCGCTGGTTAACCTCGCCACACACCGTAACTCGCTGGCTCATTCTTCAAAAGGCACGCCATCGAGGCTGACAGCAAGCTGCCAACTACTCTCTGACTGTTTGTAAATCAACGGTTTCAGGTCTGACTTTCACTCCCCTCCCGGGGTACTTTTCACCTTTTCCTCACGGTACTAGTTCACTATCGGTCGTCTAGAAGTACTTAGCCTTATCAAGTGGTCTTGACAGATTCACACGGACTTTCTCGGGTCCCGTGCTACTCGGGTGGTAAATCAGAGGCTGAATATGTTTCGCGTACGGGGCCGTTACCCTCTATGGCCAGCTTTTCCAACGCTGTTCCACTACATATCAACTTTGTAACTCTGTGCTGGCTCTGATGCGCCAACTATTTACTCCCACAACCCCAACATGGCAACACCATCAGGCTTGACACCATGCCGGTTTAGGCTGATCCCGTTTCGCTCGCCGCTACTCAGGGAGTCGTTGTTACTTTTTCTTCCTCGGGGTACTCAGATGTTTCAATTCCCCCGGTTCCCTCTACCCGCCCTATGTGTTCAGGCGGGAGTCATGCACTGTGGTGCATGGGGTTTCCCCATTCGGATATTCACGGATATAACGCTTGGTCGACAGCTCCCCGTGACTTTTCGCAGTCACCCACGTCCTTCATCGGCTCTAGACGCCAAGGCATCCACCGTTGACTCTTTGTATCTTGGAGAACAAAGATGCTCGTGCTCGCTATGGAATTCTCAAAGGGCAACGTTCGAGCGCAAGTCACAAATGATGTGACCCTCGAACGCAACAGCAGCGTCGAACAACAAACGTTGTGCATGACGAGCTGAAGCCGGGAAGAAAACACCCGACGTTTCCATCGAGGGTGCTCTCTCAAAACGAAACAGAGATAGTCAAGCTGTTACTTCCACGACGCAAGAGAACTAAGTCTGCGATTACGACGTTTTGATAAGCAGCCAACTAGTTAGCGATCAACCTAAGAGTCTCTCTCGACTTTGAACTCACATGACCTGTCGGATGACAGATGCGGTTCGCAGAAAAGAGATCAGTGGACTCCTTAGAAAGGAGGTGATCCAGCCGCACCTTCCGGTACGGCTACCTTGTTACGACTTCACCCCAATCACCGACCCCACCTTCGACGGCTCCTTCCTTACGGTTAGGCCACCGGCTTCGGGTGTTGCCGACTTTCGTGGTGTGACGGGCGGTGTGTACAAGGCCCGGGAACGTATTCACCCCGGCAATGCTGATCCGGGATTACTAGCGACTCCAGCTTCACGGAGTCGAGTTGCAGACTCCGATCCGAACTGAGACTGGCTTTAAGGGATTCGCTTACTCTCGCGAGTTCGCAGCCCGTTGTACCAGCCATTGTAGCATGTTTGCAGCCCTGGACGTAAGGGGCATGATGACTTGACGTCGTCCCCACCTTCCTCCGAGTTGACCCCGGCAGTCTCCTGCGAGTCCCCGGCATAATCCGCTGGCAACACAGGATAAGGGTTGCGCTCGTTGCGGGACTTAACCCAACATCTCACGACACGAGCTGACGACAGCCATGCACCACCTATTGCAGGCCCCGAAGGACACCACATCTCTGTGGCTTTTCCTGCATAGTTAAACCCAGGTGAGGTTCTTCGCGTTGCATCGAATTAAGCAACATGCTCCGCCGCTTGTGCGGGCCCCCGTCAATTCCTTTGAGTTTTAGTCTTGCGACCGTACTCCCCAGGCGGGGCACTTAATGCGTTAGCTACGGCACGGAAGGCGTTGATTACCTCCCACACCTAGTGCCCAACGTTTACGGCGTGGACTACCAGGGTATCTAATCCTGTTCGCTCCCCACGCTTTCGCTCCTCAGCGTCAGTATCGGCCCAGACCACTGCCTTCGCCATCGGTGTTCCTCCTGATATCTGCGCATTCCACCGCTACACCAGGAATTCCGTGGTCCCCTACCGAACTCAAGTCAAAGAAGTATCAAATGGCGGCTCCAGGTTGAGCCTGGAGGTTTCACATCTGACTTTCTTAACCGCCTACGAGCTCTTTACGCCCAATAAATCCGGACAACGCTTGCTCCCTACGTATTACCGCGGCTGCTGGCACGTAGTTGGCCGGAGCTTCTTCTGCAGGTACCGTCATTTTCGTTCCTGCTGAAAGAGGTTTACAACCCGAAAGCCTTCATCCCTCACGCGGCGTTGCTGCGTCAGGCTTTCGCCCATTGCGCAAGATTCCCCACTGCTGCCTCCCGTAGGAGTCTGGGCCGTGTCTCAGTCCCAGTGTGGCTGATCATCCTCTCAGACCAGCTACCCGTCGATGCCTTGGTAGGCCGTTACCCCACCAACAAGCTGATAGGCCGCGAGCCCCTCCCAAAGCGATAAATCTTTCCTTATCAAGACATGAGACTCGATAAGGGCATCCGGTATTAGACGAAGTTTCCCTCGCTTATCCCGAACTCTGGGACAGGTTGCTCACGTGTTACTCACCCGTTCGCCACTAGGTCTTCTCCCGAAGGATGGACCCCGTTCGACTTGCATGTGTTAAGCACGCCGCCAGCGTTCGTCCTGAGCCAGGATCAAACTCTCCGTCGAAACCCTCGACCATCCACTCAAAGCAAGCTCTGAAGTGATGGACTTGGAATCATGTTGAAGAGCCGGTTACTAAGCACTGCTGCTTCGCAACCAACTGGCACTAGGACGGACTTTGCTGTCTTACGACAAGCAAATGCGTCACTCAATGTCTCCACTGAGTGTGTCCGTTTTAGTGCATTCGTATTACGTTGTGGAAGGTTCTGACCCAGTGATGGGACAGCCTTCCGGCACTAACTTTTGGCTATCTCTGTTTCGTTTTCAAAGAGCACACGCCTCGTAAACATGAATTGCAGTTAACGAGACTGCGGACACAACGAACACGCACAATTTGAAACTGCGGAGGTGCGGTTGCGCCGGAGTGCACTGTAGCAGCGATTTCATGCGCTGTTTACAGCTTTTACTTCACCGTGGGAGTGCCGAGGCGCTCCGTTTGGCGAAGGAACAATTTAGACACAGTTCGCGTGAGTGTCAATCATTAACGGCGCTTCGTGACAAATATCTGCCACAGCGTGCGGCTCATCACGGAGCGTCTATCGAATGCGGCGTTTCACCCTCATTTCGGTCGTGACACGTTCGGATCTCCTTCGACCCACCACCGCCAGGGCAGCTCAGTTCCCTCTCGAATACCAATGCGCGGTCCCTGAAAAATTCTTCCGGAAAGTTCGAAATCGTCGTCGAGAAGTTTCATTTCACCGCCAGCGCGACATAAATCGACTCCATCAAGAGACCGATCGATCGCCAACGCTTGGCACAATTTCGCCGGGCCTGACGCGAGATCGTGATCGCGACGGGCGCCGCGCCGCTCTCTCATCTCCTCAATTCCAGAAATCGGAGCGAGCGCGCGAATCAAAACGGCGGCTGCATTCCCCTTCGGTCGACACACGACGTTGCAGCAGTAGTGCATGCCATAGGTGAAATAGACATAAAGACGACCGGGCTCGCCAAACATCACAGCGTTGCGGGGTGTCTCGCCTCGATAGGCATGACTCGCAGCATCATCTGCGCCGTCGTATGCCTCGACTTCAACAATGCGTCCACGCACGTTGCCGTGCACCAAGATCTTTCCGAGAAGCTCAGGGGCGACCGCTTGTGGATCTCGCGCATAGAAGGTGCGAGGCACAACGCGGGCACGCATATTTAGAGCGCAGCAAGCCTTGCTTTGTCGGCATCGACACGCTCGCGTAGGCCCTGCAACTGCACTGCAACCGCGGCGGGGCCGGCGGCGCCAGGGCTCGTGCGTCGTCGAACCGACGCGCCCTTGTCGAGCAACGAGACTGCGTCACCACCGAGATCGGGTGATGCAGCGACTAGATCAACTAGAGGTTTGTTGTCGTCGAGTGACTGACGCACGAGCGCTCCGACAATCGCGTGTGCTTGGCGAAACGGTGTGCCGCGTTGCACTAGCCACTCAGCAAGATCAGTCGCTGCACTCGCTGGACTGTCGGCTGCTTCTTGCATGCGCTCGACAACGTAGGTTGCCGTGTCAATCATGCCGTTCACTGCGCGGAGACCAAGCAGCGTTTGATCAACCGAGTCGAACAGAAATTCTTTGTCTTCACCAAGGTCACGGTTGTACGCGAGAGGCAGGCCCTTGAGTGTCACCAACAAGCCCGTGAGGTTGCCGATTGCGCGCCCCGCCTTGCCACGAGCAAGTTCGGCAATGTCGGCGTTCTTCTTTTGCGGGAGCATCGAGCTTCCCGTAGAAAACGCATCGTCGAGGCGCACGAAGCCGAACTCTTCGGAGCTCCACAACACAAACTCTTCGCCGATACGACTGAGGTGAATGGCAATTAGTGAGAGGTCGTAAAGCACGTCGGCAACGAAGTCGCGATCGCTTACGGCATCGAGTGAGTTGTCGAAACGACTAGCAAAGCCAAGGTCATTCGCGTTGCCGTCGGGGTCAAGCGGTAGTGACGAACCAGCTAGAGCGCCAGCGCCAAGAGGCGACACATCGAGCCGTGCGCGCGTCGCGAGCAACCGGTCGATGTCGCGTGCGAGTGCCCATGCGTGTGCAGCGAAGTGATGCGAAAGGAGAACCGGTTGGGCACGCTGCAAATGCGTGTAACCCGGAAGGTAAGTATCGCCCGCCTCGTGCGCGCATCGCAGCAAAGTCTCTTGCAGCTGCAACACGAGCGTCGTTACACCAACGATCGCCTTCTTGCAGTAGAGGCGCGTGTTTGTGACCGTTTGGTCGTTGCGACTGCGTCCGGTGTGCAACTTTGCTCCAGCCGGCCCGGCCAGTTCCGTTACACGACGCTCGACGGCGGTGTGAATGTCTTCGTCGCTCTCTACAAACACAAACGCTCCCGAAAGCAGCTCGCTCTCGACTTGCACGAGCGCAGAGTCGATTGCCGTTGCCTCTTCTGACGAAATCAAGCCAGATCGTTGTAAGCCGCGCACGTGGGCGCGAGAACCGGTGATGTCTTCGGTAAACAGACGCGAGTCGTAAGACAAGCTTGCGGTGTAGTCGAACATGATGTCGGACGGCCCTGAAGCGAAGCGGCCGTGCCACAACGTCTTTGCCTGGCCTGAAGATGCGTCACCCATGTCTGAAACGCTAATCCGTTCTTGTGCCACCAGAACGCGGATCAGCCAAACTCGGCAAAGCCCTGACGAACGGTGTTCTCAGTGATTACCCGAGGCTCCATGAAGTTGAGCAAGTAGTCAGGACCACCCGCTTTGGTGCCGCCGCCCGACATGCCCCAACCGCCGAACGGTTGACGACCCACGACCGCTCCGGTGGTCGTGCGATTGACGTAGACGTTGCCTGCACGAATCTGACGACTCACACGCTGAATGACCGATGGCGTCCGAGAAAACACACCAGCCGTGAGCGCGTACTCAGTGTCGTTGGCTAGCTCGAGCGCATGATCTATGTCGATCGCACCGAACACGGAAAGCACAGGGCCAAAAATCTCATCACGCGCCAGAGACGACTGCGGATCAACGTCATCGACGATTATCGGACCCACGAAATAGCCCTCGCGAGGAACATCGGATCGCAATGACAGGACCGTCCCCGACTGGAACGCGCCCTCAACAACACCTTGAATGCGCGTTTGCGCTTCGACATCGATGACCGGACCGACATCAGTATCCATGTCGACGGGCGAGCCAATCTTGAGACTCTTCATTGCACCAACGAGCCGTTCGTTTAGTTCGGGCTTGACCGAGTCGACAACAATTAGGCGCGACAACGCCGAGCATTTCTGTCCGCTGAACCCGAATGCCGAGTAGATGATTGCGGGAACGGCTTGATCGAGATCAGCATCACTGTCAACGATCATCGGATTCTTGCCACCGAGTTCTGCGATCACGCGCTTTATCTGACGCTGGCCGGGTTGTACCTTGGCGGCCGCTTGCATGATGGCAAGCCCCACGGGCTTGGATCCCGTGAAGGCCACAAAGCCAACATCAGGGTGCACGACCATTGCTTCGCCAACATCCTCACCAACGCCAGGCAAGAACTGCAGCACTCCACTTGGCAGGCCGCCGGCGCTCAGCGCTTCGACCAACTTGTGAGCGATCGCCGGTGTTTGCTCGGCCGGTTTAAACAACACCGCATTGCCAGCAACCAAGGCTGCCGTCACCATGCCGGTCGGAATGGCCAACGGGAAGTTCCACGGAGCGATAACAACACCCACACCGCGCGATTGATAGCTCAAACCGTTTCTTTCACCGGGCGGCGATTGCACGACGCCGCCGGCGGCTACGCGCAACATTTCGCGGCCGTAGTATTCGCAGAAGTCGATCGCTTCACATACGTCAGCGTCAGCGTCGAGCCAGGGCTTGCCCGCTTCTAGCACTTCGAGAGCAGCAATCGACGAGCGACGGCGACGCATCCACTGAGCGGCGCGAAACAGAACGGCAGCGCGTTCACGAGGATCGGTGCGCGACCACGAGCGCCACGCAAGTTGCGCGCCCTTGACGGCCTCATCCACATGCGCCGCCGTGCACGAGGCCGATGTCGCAACTATCACCGACGGGTTGCTCGGATTCACTGACGCAATGCTCTGATCAGTCGTAATCAACCGACCGTCGATGACAGCAGGAATGTACGGCGGTTTGTCGGAACCGCGCGCGCCGACCGCCTTGGCCATCGCAGCGCGTACATCTGACCGATGCCACTGCGCCAGGGGTTCGGGCTCGTAGTCGCTTGGTGAGTCGGCGTTGGTTGGCTCTCGCTCAGCCCGCGGAGGCGACGATGGCAGATTCTCGACCGTTGGCGGTTTGATTAGGTCGTCGAGTTTGCGGTCTTCGGCATAGCGCTGTCTGACGAAACTTTCGTTCGACGTGTTCTCGAGAAGGCGTCTAACCAGATACGCCATGCCCGGAACGAGCTGACCGACGGGTGCGTACACACGCAAGCGCAAGCCCAACCGACGGATGGCTTCGTGCATCGGCTCAGCCATGCCGTAGAGCATCTGTATTTCGAAGCCGTTGTCGGGAATCTTGTTTTTGCGCGCGTAACTGATTGCGAACGCGAGCGATCGCAAATTGTGTGAGGCAAACGCAGCGCGAACCTCGCCGTGATGATCAAGCAAAAGGCGCGCGCAGCGCTCATAGTTGGCGTCGCTTTGTACCTTGTTTTCAAACACTGGCACCGGCCAGTCGTTGGCCTTCGCGTGAATGGTTTCAGTGTCCCAATATGCGCCCTTGACCAAACGAACGAACGGCGGCTGCTGACGCTTGGCACCCCAAGCAATTACCGACGCCAGGTCTTCGTATGAATCTTTCAGGTAGGCCTGAATAACGAGACCCGCACTGAACCCACGAAACTCTTCTTCGTCGAGCAGTTCTTTGTAAAGCGTGATCGTCAAGTCTTTGACGTCGTAGTGCTCCATGTCGAACCACACGAGTGCATTTGCGTCGCGCGCGATACGCAACAGCGGACGCAAACGATCTTTTGCCTGGCGCAACCCGTCGTCACGCGTAAGCGGGTGATAGCGAGAGGCCAGAGCAGTCGGCTTGATGCTGATACTTGCCCGCGGCAGCACGCCGCGATCATCAGCATCGGCGATTGCGAGAGGCTTCCAGTTGGGAGTGTCGGCGACGAGGGCTTCGAGCAGCTCACGAACGCGGTCTGCGTAGGCATCAGCTTCTGATTCGGCAACGGTCTTCTCACCCAGCAAGTCGATTGTTGTTCCGCTACCGGCATTCCAAAGAGCGCGTGCACCTTCGACTGCTTCTTTCGCAGTGGTGCCAAGGATGAACTGATCAGCCATGCGCGAGATGCTGCGACGCGCTTGATACCCAGTGACCTTTGCGCCAAGTGGCATCACATTTGCGAGTTTGATTCCCTTACGCAACGCCGACGGCACGGCGTCGCCATTCAGGTACTCGTCGACGTGGTGCAAAACATCTTCGTCGCTTGTCGTCGCCGGAAACACGTCGACGAGCCGGAAGAGTTGACTCTTGAAAGCCGGCCGACTCATCGACCATTCCATTAGCCGCTCGTTCCACCACGACATTCTGTAAACACGTGATGTGCGCTGGCTGCTCAGGTTCGTCAGCTCTTTGGCTAGCTTGGCAACTTCAGAGTCACTCGGCGTCGACACAGTTGCAAACTACTGCGGCCGACATCGTTTTGGACGGCAGAACACCACGACCGGCCCAAGATTGCCTAGTCAGACGGCAGACCGTTCCATTCGGGATCGCACTGCTTGAGAAACATCGCGCAACGCTCGGCTTCTTCGGTCTCACCGACGGCCTCTGCCGATCGGCGCAAACCTTCGAGCGCGCGCAAGAAACCTTGGTTTGATGGATTGCGCCACCGCACGTATCCAGTGCCTCGCCAACCGGCCTTTCGCAGCGCGTCGAGACCGCGGTGGTAACCAACTCGACTGTAGGCATAACTCTCGATGTCGTCACGTGCGTGTTCGCCGAGACGCGCCCACGCCTCTGAAAACGATGGATCAAGCCTTACGACCTCACCGAGTGACGATCGAGGATCACTCGAAGTCAGTGCCTTGGTCAATGCCTCAGCAAGCTCGGGCGCAACATCAGGCAGCACGGTTTCAGGGAGGCCAGATGAGAAGTTGACTTGCGATTCACTCATGCCACGATCGTTGCACAGCTCATCGCCGTGAAGAACACGGGCATGATGTTCACGTGACGCCCGCCAAGCGAACCGAGCCCAAGCCTTGTCTGTTCTGCGCGATTCGTGACGGCGATACCGAAGCCGCAATTGTCTATGAAGACGAAAACACGCTCGCGTTTCTCGATCACAGTCCGCTCTTCTTTGGCCACGTGCTTGTGATTCCGCGCGAGCATCACCAAACGTTGATGACGATTCCTGCTGAGAAGATTCCGACGTTGTTCGCCGTCGTGCAACGCGTGAGCTTGGCCGTGCAACAGGCCATGGACTCACACGGGATCTTTATCGCAGCCAACAACGGCGTTAGCCAGAGCGTCGACCACTTGCACGTTCATGTGGTGCCCAGAAATCGCAAAGACGGCTTGCGCGGATTCATGTGGCCGCGCCACAAGTACGCCGACGGCCAAGCGACTGAAGTGGCATCCAAGATTCGTGATGCAATTGCGAGCGCGAGGTGACGAAAGCGGCACTGTTCGATTTTGGCGGCGTAGTTGCCAACGTTCGCATGGCTCTTGCTGGCGACGCAGGAGACTCGCCTTATATTGCCGACTACAACCACGAGGTACTGGCGGGAATCACTGCGTTGCGAAACGCCGGAGTGAAGACAGCGCTTGTGACCAACAACGACCGCCAGTTGTTCGATGAGCACTTTCGCACTGCGGCCCTCACCGAAGCGTTCGACGTCGAGACATTTTCTTCGGATGTTGGCAGAGGTAAGCCCGACCGAGCGATCTACACAGCAGCACTGAGCGCGCTTGGCGTCAACGCCGAAGATGCAATCTTCTTCGACGACCTAGCAAGGAATGTCGACGCTGCTGCGCAGCTGGGGATCGAATCAGTTCTCGTTCATCATCCGGGTGTCGCCATCGACACCATCAACAGGCTGCTCGGAGCAGTTAGCTGAATCGGGCGACAGCAAACTCGCGCTTGCCACGACGCAAGACGACGTAGGCGCCGTGCAATGCGTCGGCACGCGACAGACGTGCGTTGACATCTGCGTTGCGACGGTTGTTGACCGAAACACCGCCCTGTGCGATCGCCGTGCGAGCCGCCGACTTCGAACTGCACAGCCCCGTCTCAACCAACGCATCGATCAACGGCAGCTCATCGAGCACGCTCTTTGCGAACGACGCCGAGGGTGCATCGGCAAATACATCGAGCAATGTCGACTCATCCAACGCATTTATCTCTTCGCTGAACAACGCCTCTGCTGCACGTCGGGCCTTTTCGACTTCGGCCTCACCGTGAACAACGCGCGTGACTTCGTCGGCCAATACTCGTTGCGCCTCGCGCGCCTTGGGATTGCTCACCACCGATGCCTCTAACTCAGTGATGCGCTCACGTGGCAAAAACGTGAAGTACTTGAGGTACTGCACCACCGAAGCATCTTCGGTGCGAAGGAAGAATTGGTAGAACTGGTAAGGGCTCGTGCGTTCGGCACTCAACCACACCGTGCCCGTTTCGGTCTTGCCGAACTTTGTTCCGTCAGCCTTTACGACCAAGGGCGAACACACTCCATAAGCGTGCTTACCAAGACGGCGGCGGATGAGGTCGACACCACTAACTATGTTGCCCCATTGATCACTAGCGCCGAGCTGTACCGAACAGTCATGGGTTTCGTATAGATGCAAGAAGTCGTTGGCTTGCAACAGCGAGTAGGAAAACTCGGTAAAAGAAATGCCCTGCTCGCGATCTTCGAGCCGAGCACGCACTGACTCACGAGCAATCAGTGAATTGACAGTGAAGTGCTTGCCGATGTCGCGCAGGAAGTCGATAACGCCGATTGGCTTCGTCCAGTCCGCGTTGTTTACAAGAATCGCCGCATTGTTGTTTGCGTCGAAGTCTAGGAATTGGCGCAGCTGCACCTGCACGCTTGCAACGTTGCTTGCCAACGTGTCTTCGTCGAGCAACGAACGCTCGGCTGACTTGAAGCTGGGGTCACCAATCATGCCGGTTGCGCCACCGGCGAGAACGATGGGTCGATGGCCGGCGTTCTGCAGCCGACGCAGGTTGAAAAGCTGCAGCAAGTTGCCAACGTGAAGTGAATTCGCTGTTGGATCAAAGCCGATATACGCAGTCAAGCCACCCCGGTCGAGCAGTTCTTCGACGGCAGGGTCGGTGACTTGATAAATCAGGCCACGCCAGGTCAGGTCGGCGAATAATCCAGACATGGCCTAGATCCTGCCACGGCCTCGTTGTCTCACCGAGCCGTTAGCGTGCATATATATGGAGAAGTTCGCCGAGGCAGAGTTCCGCCTGAGTCGGCCTCTATCTATTCGCCGCACGCTCGGCGGCTTGCGCCACGGGCGCCTCGACCCCTGCATTAGTCTCGATCGTGAAGTGTTTTGGCGGGCGACGCGCACACCTGCGGGCCCTGCGACCATGGCACTGCGCGTCAACGGCAATCAACTAGCAGTGAGCGCTTGGGGTGACGGGCACACGTGGGCCATCGATCACGCGCTCGAACTCGTGGGTGAACATCAACTCGATGCCGAGTTCAGCACCGACCATCCAGTGGTGGCCGAACTGCACCGAACGATCACCGGTTTGCGCGTACCGCGCAGCAACAACGTGTTTGAGGCAATGCTCCCGTCAATCCTCGAACAACGCGTTACCGGGCTCGAAGCCAAAACGGCATACCGGGGCATCGTACGTTGGCTGGGTGAGCCGGCGCCGCGAGTCGACGGTGGCCCGACCCTGCTGCTACCGCCGGTCGCCGAACAACTTGCCGAGACGCCAGCGTGGGCACTGCATCGCTTTGGCGTCGAAGCCAAACGCGCCACAGCGATAAGAAACGCGGCGCGCGTTGCCAAGCGACTCGAAGAGGCATTGCAGTTGAACATGGCCGACGCACACGCACGACTGCGCGCCGTCCATGGCGTTGGCATTTGGACCGCAGCCGAGGTTGCTTATGTTGCACTGGGCGATGCTGACGCCGTAAGTGTCGGCGACTTTCATTTGAGCAATTGGGTGAGTTGGGTTCTTGCCAAACAAGCACGCGGTGACGACGCAAACATGCTGCGTTTGCTTGAACCATTCAGCGGACAACGAGGCCGCGTCACAAAACTCATCGAACAGAGCGGCATTTTCCCGCCGAAGTTCGGGCCTCGATACAAGCCCATTCCAATTGCGTCGTATTAGCTCAGAAACAGAAAAGCGCCCCGAAGGGCGCCTTTCGCAAAATCACATTCGAGAACCGGAGAGAAAGTGAGACCTTTATTACTTAAGAAGCAGCCGCTCGTGCTGCGGCCTTAGCTGCCTTGGCAGCGGCTCGCTCGGCTCGACGCTTGGCTCGCCATTCACGACGAAGAACTCGACGCTCTTCTTCGCTGGTGCCACCCCAGATTCCGTACTCTTGGTTCGTCGTGATGGCGAACTCGAGGCATTCCTGAACGACGGGGCAAGTGCCACAAACCTCTTTGGCCTCGCGGATCTGGATCTCTGCCGGGCCAGTAACGCCGACGGGAAAGAACACCTTTGAGCCAGGGTCGGTTGAGCAAGCAGAAAATGAGCGCCAATCGAACGGCTTCGAAGGACGATTTTCAGGTGCGGGATCAGCCATAAATAGAAACTCCAACCTAGGGAAACGTAATTGATATGACGTCGACGGAACCGCACCACCGAGAACATTTCGCCCTCGGCCCCCCGGTTGGATTCATCGCTTCCACGAAGGGTAACGAGCAAAACGCCGACTGTCAGTAGGTGAATCAAGTTTTTTTCCATTGACTATCGACTCACCGTCCTAAAAGTGGCCGTTTTGTCCGATTCTCGCCGGCCTGAACCTGCGGATATCTGCAAAAAACCCATTTCACTTCCCGTCGCAGCGATCCGATAGGACATTGTGAAATCGTTGATGAGGAAGGCGCTATTAACAGCTGGGCTGGTGTCGCTCGCCGGCTCATCGGCTTTGCCCGACCACCCCTTGTCTCTGGTCGGCCGCCTGCTCGTCTTGGTGCTGGCCGAATACTCGATCTTCTACGGAATTCGCTCTTATCGCGCCCAGCGTTCGTGGCGCTCGCATCTGAGCCACCCTGACCCGTGGGCACTGCTCGGAGCAGCCCTTGCGCTTCACGGTTTGGCCGACGTTCTGAGTTACGTCAGTTCACCCGATTCAGCAAGCGCGCTTTCGCACCTTGTTGGCTACCTGCGCTCAGCGTGCGGTCTTGGCATGGTTGCTCTGACCGGCCTTGCCCTCATGGACATGATGCGTCAGCGCTTTGGCGACCGTTGCGGCGACCATGTCTACGAAGCGATCATCGTTGCTGCGACCGTTTCGCTTTTGCTGTGGGTGACACTCATCGAGCCGGTGTTGCGCACACACCACCAACCAATCTCAGCAGGCATGTCGAGCGCTGCAGCAATGACGATCATTCTCGTGTTGGCGAGTTTGTCGTTCAACTTGATGGCTTCGTTCACGCGCCGACCAACTTCGTTCGTCGCACTCACGCTCAGCCAGGTCATTCTCGTTTTGTCGTCGACGCTTTCGTTCACTGCCGAGATCACAGGTAGCGCGCTAATCGCTGCCGCCGTTGCTGGATTGCCGACACTCGCCAGCGTTGCTGTTGCCTTCGGTGCACTCGAACCAACGATGTCGATCTTCGAAGAACCAACAGGCCCCGCTGGTGCCCGCCTTGGTCGTGTTCGTCTGGCTGCATTGATAGTTCCTGTCGTGCTCAGCCCACTCGCACTCACGCTGTGTTTGACAAAGACCGTCCCCCTATCGCCCCTTGCGATCTCGGCCTACAGCGTGACGTTGTCGCTACTTGTTGTTGGCCACCTGATTGCAATGGTGCAAGCTCGCGCCTCGAGTACGCACTGGGCCTCGCACGACAAGCTCACTGGTCTTCCTAACCGTGCGCTTTTCCGTGAGCGCGCTGCACAGGCCCTCGACCGTGCCCGCAAACTCGGCACGCCGGTTTCGATCATGTATCTAGATCTCGACCGCTTCAAGCACATCAACGACTCAATGGGCCACGAGGCGGGAGACCAACTTCTCGAACAAGTCGCCCGTCGAATTCTTGCTTGCGTTGACAGCGGCGACACCGTTGCCCGTCTCGGTGGTGACGAGTTCGCGATCTTGTTGCCCTCGATGGATGACGAGCGCGTGCCACGCATGCTCGCCCGTCGTTTGTTGAAGACGTTCTCGTCGCCGTTCAACCTGAAACCACGCCCGGTCTTCATGAGCCCGAGCATTGGTATTGCCGTTGGCGAGGGTGCAGTGAGTCTCGAGACTCTCATGACCCAGGCTGACACCGCCATGTACCGTGCCAAAGAATCGGGTCGAAACAACTTCGCCGTCTGGTCGCAAGAGATGAACGAGGCTGCCAAGCAACGTTTGACGCTCGAAACCCACTTGCACTCAGCAATCACAAATGACGAACTGCGTCTCGTTTACCAACCCAAAGTTGAACTCGCTACGGGCAACGTCGTTGGCGTCGAGGCCTTGATTCGTTGGCATCATCCAAAGCTCGGCGTGATATCACCTGGCGTCTTCATTCATCTCGCTGAGGAAAGCGGTCTGATTAATCAGATCGGCGAGTGGGTGTTGGAAACCGCGTGTGCCCAAGCGCGCGCTTGGTACGAAAGTGGATTCACCAATCTTTCGATGGCCGTCAACTTGTCGTCACGCCAGTTCCAACAAAAGAAGATGGCTGACGTGATCTCGAAAGTGCTTCGCTCGACTCGACTCGATGCGTCGCTACTCGAACTCGAACTCACCGAATCAGTTGCTATGTCTGGTGAAGACAGCACACTCAGCACACTCGAAGAACTGCGCGCCATGGGCGTAAAGACCTCAATCGACGACTTCGGCACGGGGTATTCAAACCTCAGTTACCTCAGCCGCTTCCCCATCGACAATCTAAAGATCGATCGTTCGTTCATCGAGCAGATCGACAAGTCAGGTGGAGACGCCGCCATTGTCGTGGCCATCATTGCCATGGCCCACGGTCTTGGACTCAACGTGATTGCTGAAGGCGTAGAGACGCCAGAGCAGGCTGCGTTCTTGGCCAAGCACAACTGCGACGAGATGCAGGGCTACCTGTTCAGTCGTCCGCTTCCCGCTGCTGAACTCGAGGGTCTGTTGATGCTCGAACACGTTGCCTCCGGCGACGGACGCCTCGGCCTCTCGGCTCTCAACGGCGGCGGCCCACGTCGTCTCGAGCGCGCAATGCCCGAATACGATCGCTTGGTCGACCCACACCGCGCGTCAGCTCAAGCCTGACTTGTTGAAGTGCGTCAGCTAATCGTCTGACGTGCTTATGAGTGGCGTCGACTTCGAACGCGTGTAAGGCGAGTCGTGATCTTCTTCGTCGTCGGTGATGTCGATCGTGTTCTGTTCGTCGATCACTTCTGACACCTTGCCGGGCTCGGGTTGCGGACCCAGCGAAAGCGACATCACGCCGCGATAGAAGATGAGAGGGTCAGGCAAGAAATCGATCGTTTCGAGGCCCTCTTCACCGGCCGATTCGAGGTGCATTTTTCCGTATCCGAGGATGCGACCACCGAGAGACCGCGTGAACGTGAGATCAGTGATCTTCGCTAGCGGCATCGACGCAACTTTTTTGGAGAGGATGCCTGACGTGTTCAAGATGCGCTTGGTGGTGAGCACGTAGCGATGCATCCACCAGTGAGCAATGTCCCACGCGAAGCGAAGCATGATGACAAAGAACATGAACAGCGTGACACTGTTGAACGTCGAGGCAACAAGCGCTATCGCAGCAAGTGGCGGTAAGCACGCCTTGATCATGACTACCGGGTGCGGCCGAACCGTCAGGGCGACCTCTTCACCACGGAAGAGAAAGTCTTCGCCCTCAGACATCAGAACAACGTTTGGAAGAACGTTGTAAGTGCCGTCGCTAGCGAACTAAAGAATCGACCGATCGACGTGAATATGTTTCTCACTACCTCTGCGGACTCCACGGGCGAACGCACCAAGAAGTACACAAGAAAGGCGACGAGAAATATGTAGCCGATCTTCTTCCAGTTCATCCCTCGCACTTTAGAACGCAGAAATGCCCCATGGGTGGGATGCCATCTCTACATTCAGCGATCAACTGTGTTAACGCGCGACTGCAGTCGTGTTGGTTGCACTCGTTGTCGTTGTTGAAACAACACTCTCTGATTTGTTTTCGATATTTACGACATGACGGTCGATGTTTGCGCCACCACTGTCACCCAACCCGGCAACCGTAATTTCGTCGTACGCCTTGAGTCGATGAGTGGTGCGATCGAAGTAGAGAATCGCGCTCTGCAGAGGCGTGCTTTCACCCGTTTCAGCAACACCGCGCAAACCAGCCGCGCCCGTCGAACCCTGCACGATCATCGTCGTGTCCGCGCCAAGTTGACGCTGCTCGAACTTGTGGAGATGCCCGGCCAGCACTAGCGGCACGGCCCCATCGAGATCGGCAGCCGTCGCCGGGTCATGCACCAAGGCCACATCGACGCGAGGCGGCACGTTCGACAACAAACTACGAAAGACCTGGGGCGCTGCGGCTTGCGCGTCACTGCGCTCTTGCTCTTTGTTTTCATATGTCGACTTATCCGCCGTAAATCGGCTGTCGCCAATACCCCAAATGCGGATGCCTTCAACGGTGGTCGTTGCGTTGTCTAAGACGATCGCGTTGGGCTGTGCGGCCACGGCTGCTTGCGTTGCCAGCGAATCGTGATTGCCGCGGATGTAGATGTATGGCACGCCGACTTTCCCAATCCGCTCGACGAACGGCCCTTCGAAAGTCGTGCCCCAATCATTGATGTCACCGTTATCAATTACGGCGGCTGGCTTGAATTGCAAAACAAGTTGATCGATGAGATCGAACGCCGCCGGGTTCAAGTGCAAGTCACTCACTTGTAAGATGCGGATCGTGTTCGCGTCGACCTCTGGCACGGCAACCGACTCAGTCGATTGGTAGAGGCGCGACAAGTTCGCAGCGAGCTCATTGACTTGTTCGCGGTAGGCGGAGAACTTGGTCGTTGCTTCACGCACGTCACCAATCGCCTGTGGTGCAAGTGTGAGCAGTCCGGTAAAGCGCGGTTCGGCGATTGCCTGAGGACGAAACGTTGCTGCTGCGAATCCAAAAGACGCGCCGACAACAGCCAGTGCTGTTCCTCCGCCAATAAGGGCGGTCTTCCAATGAGGTCGACGCAACAACGCGAGTGCCGCACCGCCCAGACCAGCCACGAGCAGCGACCGCCACGCCAATCGCGTGACCCCCGTGCGGGCGTCTTTGGCCACATCGTTTTCAAGTTGGTCAACGGCTTGCGGGTTATTGAGAAGTGCCTGAGCGGCGGGCAGATCAACTCGATCGATCTTCACGTCTAGTCGGGCGGGCCCGTCGTGAGTGCGCATCGACAACGATCCAAGCGGCGCAAGCTCGACGTGGGAACGTCCCGCAAATGACGGCTGCACCGAGAACGTGGTTTGAAACGGGCCCACGTCGGCCTTGATGTTGCCAGCCAGCAAGATCCCGATGCATCCTCCCAGCACCCCGAGCGCGACGATGCTCACCCATGTACCGGCTGGTCCGGCGGCCTTTCTTTTGACAGCGGCGAGCACGCGTTTGAGTTTGGTCAGCACGGTTCACGCATTCTGTCGCACTGTCCTCTGTTCGCGGTGGCTCGAATGTCGCGACCAGGCGGTAGCTTCATGTCATGACCGTTTCGCCCGACGAACTCGAACCCGTCGATTCGATTCTCGTTGTCTCATTTGGTGGTCCTGAAGGGCCAGCCGATGTGCTCCCTTTTCTCAAGAACGTCACACGCGGACGCAACATCCCCGACAGCCGGCTCGAACAAGTGGGCGAGCACTACATGGCATTTGGTGGGCGCAGCCCGATCAACGATCAAAACCGCGCTTTCATCGCCGCCCTCTCGTCGGAGTTAGCCGCACATGGGCCTGACCTTCCGATCTATTGGGGCAACCGCAATTGGCAGCCCTACTTAGCTGACACGATCGAGCAGATGAAGCGCGATGGGCGGCGCCATGCGGTTGCCTTCGTCACTTCTGCATACAGCTCGTTTTCCGGATGTCGTCAGTACCGCAACGACATTGCGGCGGCCCAGGCAAGTGTTGGCGAAGGCGCCCCGCACGTCACCAAGGTGCGTCAGTTTTACAACCACCCCGGTTTCGTCAATCCAATGGCGCGCAACGTCGACAAAGCATTGGCTGCTTTGCCTGCTAGCAGTCAGGCCGGCGCGCGTCTTGTGTTCACTGCGCACTCCATCCCCATGTCGATGGCGTCGAAGTGTCGCTACCAAAGTCAGTTGTTAGAAGCAGCACGTTTGATTGTCGACACAATGCCGACCGATCACGAGTGGGATCTTGTGTTTCAAAGTCGCAGCGGCTCGCCGACAATCCCTTGGCTCGAGCCCGACATTTGCGAACACCTGCAGGCACTGCACGACAAGAGCATCGACAACGTTGTGATGGTGCCCATTGGTTTCGTGTCTGACCATATGGAAGTTGCTTACGACCTCGACACCGAGGCGCTTCAACTAGCTGAGTCTCTCAACATGAGAGTTACTCGTGCGGCAACAGTCGGCACTGACGGCGAGTTCATAGCCGCCGCGCGCGAACTGATCCTCGAAGAGATTGACAGCACACAGTTGCGCCGCGCGCTCGGCAACGACGGTGTTGTCGGATGCTTGGGGCCCGAGTGTTGTCCGGCCCACTGATGCGTGCTGCGAGCGGTTAGCTCGCAGCCTTCTTTGAATCTTGAGTGGGTGAGTCGGGCGGTGACTCAACTCCAGTGACCAAGATGGCGCCCGAACCTTTGGATGTGAGGTAGCTCCACGCCCAATCGACGAGCACTTTGATGCGGTTGCGGAAACCGATTAGGTAAACGATGTGAACGCCTAGCCACATCAACCATGCCGCGCGTCCACCCAACCGAATACGGAATGGAAACGGAATCTCGGCAACTGCATTACCGCGCCCGATGACGGCCATGATCCCTTTGTCGCGATACGAAAATGGCTTGGTTGACTGACCATCCATCAATCGCTGGATCTGTCGGGCAACGTGCTTGCCGCCTTGAATGGCAGCGGGCGCCAGCGCCGGAACCGGTTGACCTTTTGATACCGCGCTCGCGATGTCGCCAGCCGCAAACACACCCGGACGGTTGGGCACCTGGAGGTCGGGGCCGACGATGATGGCGCCGTTCTTTGCAACGTCGAAGCCGAGTTTCTCGCCCAGCGAACTTGCGCGAATTCCCGCGCCCCAAACAACTGTGTGAGTTTTGATGCGTTCGCCGCCAACTAGTTCGACCGCTTCCGCGTCGGCCGAAGCGACTTTGGTATCCAGGCGGACTTCAACACCGCGCCGTCGCAGATCGTTCAGCGCGCGCTCGCCTGACTTCTTACTGAAGTTCGAGAGCAACCCCGGGAGTGCTTCAACCAGGATCACTCGCAAACCCACGCCTTCGCCGATGAATACCGGACCCATAGTTGAGAGCGCGCCCGCCATCTCAACGCCAGTCGGCCCTCCGCCAACAACGACCACCGTTGAACGACTCGGATCGTGGTCAGTCGACGACGCTGCGCGCTCAAGCTCTGACAGCAGGTGCACACGCAAGCGCACGGCGTCGGCGAGCGTATATAGAGGCCACGAGTGCTCATCCATACCCGCGATGCCGAAGTAGTTGGTAGTGCCACCTCCGCCGACAACCAGATAGTCGAAGTCGACTGAGGTGCCATCGTCAAGCTCGACACGGCGATTGTCCCAGTCGGCGCCGACGACTTCACCGACAATGACATTGACGTTGCTCTGGCTGCGGAAGATCGAGCGCACCGTGTCGGAGACCTCTTCAGGCGCCAGATACGCCGTGCTCACTTGATAGAGCAAGGGTTGAAATGTGTGGAAATTGTTCTTGTCGATGAGCGTCACTTCGACCGCTGCGTTTCTCAATGCATGAGCGGCGTTGATTCCGGCAAAACCGGCACCAATGACAACTACGCGTGGTCGGTGATCACGGACGTCAGGAGTTACTGCAATAGACACGCAATCAAGCTACCGGTTCTGAAAACCTTCTAAACTCAAACACTCACAGTGCACGATGCATCGCGCACGGCGGTGACATATGTGCCCGGTTTACGCCGCGATTCTCATCGTTTGCGCTAGTTTCGCAGGCGAGCACTTATGGCAAACACTGAACCTACTTCTCGTCGCCCTGACCAACGCCGTGGCCTGGTCAAGTTCGCGTTACTGACACCTTTGATCCTCGCGTTGACAGGGTGTGAAGAGTCACGATTCGGCTTACCTAAACCAGCCACTGAACAAGGCGACAGTGTCTTGCGTTTGTGGCAGTTGTGTATGTACGTCGCAATCGCGCTTGGCATCGTCGTGTTGGGCGTCCTGTTTTATTCGATCATCAGTCATCGTCGTCGCAACGACGATCTGCCCAAGCAGACCGAGGGCAATGTCGCACTCGAAGTGACTTACACGGTCATCCCATTCATTCTCGTTGCTGCTTTGTTCGGCTTTGGTCTCAAGTCACAAAACGAGCAGACAAAGATCAGCAGCAACCCCGACGTAACCATCGACGTCGTCGGTTACCAGTGGAACTGGCAGTTCAACTATCCGTCAGACAACGTGAGTGTCATCGGCGGACGTCAAGTTGCTAGCGACAACAACGACAACTTGCCGACCATGGTTCTTCCCGTTGATCAGCGTGTGCGGTTCAACCTAACCGCTGCTGACGTTGCTCACTCGTTCTTCATCCCCGGCTTCCTGACGAAGCGCGATGTCATTCCCGGCGTTCGCAACGTGATCGAAGTCACACCTACGCGCACTGACACGTTCGTTGGTCACTGCGCCGAGTACTGCGGTGTCAACCACTCACAGATGAACTTCCGGGTTCGAGTGGTCTCACAAGCTGAGTACAAGAGCTGGCTTCAAGAACAGAGGCAAGCAGAGCAGCAAATGAACGAGACGCAGCAGAAGGGCGCATAGAGAGTTTCATGACAACACTTCCACCTGACGCGTCAGTCACTTCTGAACCCGACCCAGAGCCAGTTCCTCTGAAGCGCAACAGCGTTGTCGACTACCTGATCTCGACTGATCACAAGCAGATCGGCATGGTCTACATAGTTAGCGCCTTCGTCTTCTTGTTAGTCGGCGGATTGCTTGCAATGGGTATTCGCGCCGAACTTGCCGAACCTGGCCTGCAGTTCGTTGGCAACAACACCTACAACCAGATGTTCACGATGCACGGCACGATCATGGTGTTCTTCTTCGCCATGCCGATGCTGACCGGTCTTGCGAACGTTGCAATGCCACTGCAGATCGGCGCGCCTGATATGGCGTTCCCCCGACTCAATGCGTTGTCGCTGTGGTTGTTCATCGGCGGTGGCATCTTGATGATGTCGGGTTACCTGACTGCGCACGGTCCGGCCGACTTCGGATGGACTGCCTACGCTCCCCTGTCTTCATCAGCAACAGCGGGCACCGGTGGCGACTTGTGGGTCATGGGTCTACTGGTAAGTGGTATCGGAACGCTGCTGACCGGTGTGAACTTCATCACCACTGTTCTGTGTTTCCGTGCACCGGGCATGACGATGTTCCGCATGCCGATCTTCACGTGGAACATCTTGGTCACGAGCTTCTTGATCGTCATCGCATTCCCACCTCTGACCGCCGCACTTGCAATGTTGTTCCTCGACCGCGAAGTCGGCACGCACTTCTTTGATGCAACAGCAGGCGGCGCGCCGATCTTGTGGCAGCACCTTTTCTGGTTCTTCGGACACCCCGAGGTGTACATCCTCATCCTTCCGTTCTTCGGTGCCATCACCGAAATCATTCCGGTGTTCGCACGCAAGCCGGTGTTCGGTTACAAAGCGTTCGTGTTCGCAACCCTTGCGATCGCTGCGTATTCCATCAGCGTGTGGGCACACCACATGTATTCAACCGGAGCGGTAGTTCTCGGATATTTCTCGGCAACCACGTTGCTCATCGCCGTGCCCACTGGTGTCAAGGTGTTCAACTGGATCGCGACAATGTGGCGAGGGTCCATTTCGTTTAGGCCACCAATGTTGTTTGCGATCGGCTTCTTGATCACGTTCTTGATCGGCGGTCTTACAGGCCCAATGCTTGCCCTGGCTGCATTCGACTTCCACGTCACCGACACTTACTTCGTTGTTGCGCACTTCCACTACGTCATGGTCGGCGGAATCTTGTTTGCCATGTTCGCGGCGTTCTACTTCTGGTGGCCGAAGATGACGGGCTGGATGATGAACGAGAAGATCGCCAACTGGCACTTCGCATTGCTGTTCATCGGCTTCAACATCACGTTCTTCCCCCAACACCTCTTGGGCTTGCGCGGCATGCCCCGTCGTTACGCTGACTATCAACCCGACCAAGGCTTCAACTGGCTCAACGAGGTGTCGTCAATCGGTGCCGCAATCACGTTCGTCGCCATGCTGCTGTTCGTCGTCAACCTGATCGTGAGCAAGCGTCAAAACGTGATCGCCGGTGACGACCCATGGGGCGGTAATTCACTCGAGTGGGCAACGTCCTCACCACCACCGCCACACAACTTCGACAAACTGCCAATCATCCGTTCGGAACGGCCCGCCTTTGATGCAAGACACCCAGAACTCACCCACCAGCACAGGCACGGCTGAGCAAAAGCCGAGGAGATATCAAATGCAGACCGAATCGAAGCTCTTCAACTTCCTCGCCGTCTTCATGCTGCCGCTTGGCATCGTCTATTGGATCGTCAGCAAAGAACCGCTCGGCACCATCTTGTTGGCAATAACCGCGGTGGCCTTTGCCTTGGTTGGTTGCTACCTATACCTGCAGTCAAAGCGCCTCGGCGGCCCTCGCCCTGAGGATTACGACGCGACGCAGGAAGACGGAGCAGGCGAGGTTGGTAGCTTCCCCGTAGCCAGCATCTGGCCTTTCGTCGGTGCCATGGGCATGACCGTGATGTCGTTTGGGCTGGTGTTCAACGGCTTTCTGGCCATCCCAGGGGCAACCCTCATGGCCGCCGCCGTGTTCGGCATGGCCCGTGAGTCGTCTGCTTCCGAGCACGGTCCTTCACTCGAAGAACTTGCCCATCCCGAAGCCGACGCGGCCCCCAACTTCAGCGACCAAGTCAAGAAGTAGCCTCTCGGGCGACCGCCTCCGCCCCAGAGGCGCTGAAAGAACGCCTGGGCCGGCAAAGATCTCGTTGCGGGCTTGGAGTCAACGTTGACCTTGACTCCGCCCGAGCCTGGCGCCGGGGTTCGCCTCAACAACCCTCTCGCCTTGTTGGGGTGTCTTCTGATGACCTCAAGCCCGTCCGATGGGTTGGCCGATCGCAACGGGCTTTAGACGTCTCGCTCGAAAGCCGATAGAGCCAACGTGAGGATCAATCGATTTCTGCGCGTCGTCTTGGCTACGGTCTTTGGGGCAAGCGTATTGGTCGTCATCGCTCAGCCAGCTTCAGCCGACCCAGCTTGGTGGAACGCCTCGTACTCTCACCGTGGAGCAATCCACATAGCCAACGGGCCTGAAGTACTACCCAGCGGATACTCGGTGTCTTTCGTGTTCGACCACGCCGGTCTGGTGTCTGGTTCGGAGTCGTTGGCGAATGGGAACGACGTTCGGGTCGTCTATTGGAATGGGTCAAGCTGGGCCGAGCTCGATCGCATCTTGCAGCCAACTAGCACCGGCTTGCCGAGTACCTGGAACTCAGCGTCGACCAAGATTTGGTTCCGAACGCAGGCGAGCCTTGCCGCTGGAGCCACCGCTAATCAGAGTTACTACCTTTACTGGGGTAATGCCGCAGCGGGCTCTCCGCCAGCAGACGGTAACAACGTCTTCGACCTCTACGACGACTTCAGCGCCGGAAGCGTCGACACGTCGAAGTGGACAATCCATCAAAACGCAAACAATCATGTCGACGTCAGTGGCGGCCAACTGCGCATGTGGTCGGCCGCGCAAGAGGGCAACCTCTACTTCGGCATCGAAACCAAGACGAGCTTCTCTGCTGGAATCGCCTCTGAATCAACCTTCAGCGCACTCACGCTCGACCAGGACTACACCGACAACACAATGTGGAGACTAAAGCATGGCGTTCGCTCCGAAGGTGAAGCGAACGTCGGAGGCTTCTACAAGTCTGAACCCGTGATCAACACCGGAAATGCGTTAGACCAAGACAGCTCACTGCCCGCAACGACATTTAGTGGGCAACGCATCGGCTCGACACTAGACGCCTCAAGCAATTCAACGTGGCGCGAAAACGGCATCTTGAAGAGTGCCGGTAGCGGCTCGGACGTAGGCGCAAGCACGATCGAGTTCGCTGTGGTGACGCTTTCCGACAACCACCCCGTGGACTTTCGGCTTGATGATTTGTTTGTCCGCAAGTTCGTCGCGGTTGAGCCCGCAGTGGTGCTCGACATCAACCGCAGCGCAACGGTCTCTGGCATCGTCGACCCTTCGCTGCTCTTCACGGTCTCTTCACACAGCGGAAGCTGCAACGGAGTTTCGCAGTCGAGCGGTTCCAGTTCGTCAACGACGACCGTGTCACTCGGCCACGTGAATCCAACGGTCAATGCAGTCGCTGCGCAGGACCTAACGGTGGCGACAAATGCTGGATCTGGCTTTACGGTTTACGCCAGATACGCGGCGGCGATGAACGACGGTAATGGCCACACGATCGCTGACCTTGGAAGTTCCAACGCCGCCCCTGGCGCGTTCTCGTCGCCGGGAACGGCAGCGTTTGGCTATACGACGAGCGACGCAACGCTTGGAACAGGAACGGCGGACCGGTTCACCAATCCGTCCGCCCGCTGGGCAGGGCTCACCACGACAGGAGCCGAGGTTAGCTACGGATCATTGCCAATCGCATCTGACACGGCGTGCGTTGCGTTTCAGTTCGGCGCCGCATCAACAACGCCTGCGGGTACTTATGCCGCAACCGTGATCTACGTAGCTGTTCCGTCGTTCTAGTCGAGCGAGTTACTAGTGGGCTGATTCGTGAGTCGTTGACTGGTGGACGATGTGTCCGTCGTCGTCGTGGGTGTGGCCGGGGCCGTGAGCGAATTCGTATCCGCCTTCGGGCGTGCGCATGACCAAGTGATTGGGCCCGGGCGCCATGGGCTTGGCGTTGGTTCCGTTGAGCTCGTTGCAGATGTTTGGACGCTGCGAAGAACATGACCACGAACATCGTGACGGCCGCAGCACCAAACGATGTGCGGAACGGATTGTCGCGAGGACGGTCGAGCAGGTTGTGCTCGGCGCGGTCGCCAGTGCGGCGGGCCTCGATCCACGGCCACAACATCAGCGTCGTGAACACAATGCCTGCGAACACAACACCCGCCCAGAAGTAGTTGGGAATGAGGTATCCGTCGATGCGGGTCTCCCAGCCAGGAATCAAGCGCAACAGACCATCGAGCCACGCCATGTACCAGTCAGGCTGAGACGCTGATGTAACAGCGCCCGCTGTGTCGGGCGATCCGTAGGGGCCGAACTCCCAAACCGGGTTGATCTGGGCAAGCCCGCTCAACGCAGCCACGACGGCCGTAACCATGAAGAACAGACCAATGGCCTTGGCTGCGTATGTGGGGAACAGCTTGGTTCCGATGACGTTCTTCTCAGTGCGGCCCGGACCCCGGAACTGCGTGTGCTTCTGAAACCACACGAGCCCGAGATGGGCACCTAGCAACCCAGCGATTGCGGCGGGCAGCAGCAACACGTGGATGACAAAGAAGCGTGGGATCAAAGACGTAGATGGGAACGTGCCACCAAAGACCAGATTGGCCAAGGCCTCGCCGACGACGGGAATGCTCAACAGGATGGTGTAACTCACACGAATACCCGTACCTGACAGCAAGTCGTCGAGCAGTGAGTA
Source organism: Acidimicrobiales bacterium (assembly GCA_044220495.1). Classification (GTDB taxonomy): domain Bacteria; phylum Actinomycetota; class Acidimicrobiia; order Acidimicrobiales; family JBBSGY01; genus JBGAQY01. The sequence goes on along the minus strand of JBGAQY010000018.1, from coordinate 7,870 downwards.
CCCGAGCAAACCGTTGAACATCGACAGGATCAACAAGTTGACGCCGAGCACCCAGTTGAGTTCGCGCGGACGGCGGAACGCACCGGTAAAGAAAACACGGAACATGTGAATGACCATTGCGGCCATGAACAACAACGCCGACCAGTGATGCATCTGGCGCATCACCAAACCAGCACGCACGTCGAAGCTGATGTCTAAGGCCGACTCATAGGCCTGCGACATCTGCACGCCGCGCAACGGAACGTAAGTGCCGTTGTAAATGACTTGGGCGCTCGACGCGTCGAAGAAGAACGTCAGGTATGCGCCCGTAGCAATCAGGATTACGAAGCAGTACAGCGTGACTTCGCCAAGCATGAACGACCAGTGGTCAGGAAAGACCTTGTTGAGGTTGGTGTTGGCGACCTTGGCCAAACCGAGACGCTGGTCGAGCCAACGAGAAGTCTTACGCAACATCTAGGACTCCCCCGCTTTCTTTCTGCCGCGATTCCAAAAGCCTGGACCGATCGGCTCTTGATAGTCGCTCTGTGCGAACAGGAAACCCTGCGAATCAACCGCCAACGGAAGCTGCGGCAACGAACGAGCCGCCGGGCCGAACGCCGGACGACCACCGTCGAGAACATCGAACGTGCTCTGGTGACATGGACACAACAATTCGTTGGTCGTTTCACGGTAAAGACTGACCGGACAGCCGACGTGCGTGCACACCTTCGAGTAAGCGACGTTGCCTTGCGGCGCCCATGTTTCGCGCCCCTTGCGCGGCTTGAACGCATCTGTAGGAACGCGCACGAGAAGAGTTGCCGAAGCATCTTCGGGAACGGTGCCTTGCGGGAACACCGTCAAAATTCCGCCAACCGAAAGCGTGTCGGCACGCACCGGACGGCCGTCGTGATCGACAAGACGATCACCCTTCTTCCACTTCGTGTGAAACAGCGTGTCGTCGGGGTTCGGACCGAGTGACTTGAGCGGGAACAACGCAGCGAGCCCAAGCGAACCAAGTGCAGCAACGCCGAGACGTGAAAGGAACTTGCGACGAGTGACGTCGCCTCCGTGAGTTGCGACGAGCTCTTCAAAACGCTCTTGCTCTTCTGGCTCTGACTCGAGGTGATGCCGGTGTTGTTCAACCTCTTCATTGGGCATCAAGTGTTTGGCCCACAAGATGATGCCAACACCCATACCGCCGAATGCGGTTGCAAGGAAGAGCCCCTCGAGCTGCGTGTCGCCGCCGGTCGCATAGACGACCATAAAGGCAAGGCCACTCAACAACGCGACGATAAACGCCGGGGCGATCATGCGATCGTTCATACTCGTGTTCCTATCCAACGCGCGATGCCGAGCAGTCCGATCAGACCGACGACCCACGCCACATAACCTTCTGGCACGGGGCCAGTACTACCGAGCTTTAGACCACCAGGCGCATCGCCTTCTTTGAAGTGATCTACGTATTTCACGATTGAGTTGACTTGCTGATCGGTGAGGGTGTTTTCGCCCCACACTGGCATTGCGCCCGGACCAACACGGATGGCCTCTGCAATCTGCGTAGGTGTTGCTTGGTGCAAATTGGGTGCCCAGTAATCGCGACCCAATGCGCCGCCTGATCCGGCGGAGTTGTGGCACTGCGCACAGTTGTTCGCGTAGAGCAGATTGCCTTCGACCTCATCGCCTTCGTCGAGATTCACTTTCGGAACGGCAGGCCCTCCGCCGAATTGAGTCGACACGTATGCAGCAATCGCGTCGATCTGGTCTTGTGTGTACACAACGTCTTTGCGCGACGACTGCTTAACGGGCGCTGGCAATGGCATGCGCCCGGTACCGACAAAGAAGTCGACGGCGGCTGCGCCCACACCCTGCAACGACGGGACGTTGGGGTTGCCGGCACCATCAAGGCCGTGACACGTCGAACACCCTTGAACATAAAGAGCCTCGCCAAGTTTTTCGAGGTCGGCTTCTTCTGTCGTTTTTGGTACGTAGAGATTTTCGTGACCCGAGCCAACAACGTCGTCGGACGTTTGCGACACAACACCAGTGGTGCGGTTGTTGGAGATCTTGTCGTTGCTTGCCTCGCCGCCACCCTCGTTGGCGTTAACAGGCGCCGCAAAAAGGGCGAGACCACCAGCAATGACTACCAGCATGAGCGGAATCAAACGCTGCAACCGAAAGTAAGGCGCAAGTTTTTGGATCGCAGACCTTTTCAAGACCGTTCGTTTCATCGGCATCACTTCACAAAGAAGAGGATCGAGAACATGATCACCCACACCACGTCGACGAAGTGCCAGTAGTAAGAGATGACTTCGACGGCAGGCAGATCGTCTTTGCCAAAGCGCGCTGAACCAGCGCGAGCAAGCAACACGAACATGGCGACGATACCCATGGTCACGTGGAATCCATGGAAACCAGTCATGGTGAAGAACGCGGAACCGTACGCGTGACTCGACGGAGAGAAACCGTGGCCGTGCGGGTTGGCAATGAGCTCATCCCACTCGAGACCCTGATTGACGACGAACGTCAAACCCAGAATCGCAGTGAGGATCACCCACCAACGGAACGACGACTTGTTGCCACGCGCGATCGCGCGCACAGCCATCTGCATCGTGCCACTGGAGGCGATGAGGATTGCGGTGAACGTTCCGGCCCGCAAGAGCTCGGGGAGTTCGGCGCCCTCGGGCGGCCACTCGCCGGTCGTGATTGCTCGCATCGTGAAGTACGAAGCGAACAGCGCGCTAAAGAACATGCACTCTGACGCAAGGAAGACAATCGTGCCGACAGTCAATGGCGACGACCGGTGCGTCGATCGGGCTGGGGCGACACTTACCCCGGTTGCACTAACGGTGGACACGCGAAAACGGCCCCTCTGACTTGGTGATCACGGTCAGTACAATAAGCGCTTGCCAGGCACTGTGTTGTCCATTAACGACCAATAATCCAGTCCAAGTTCAGCTACTCGACTGTTCGTTGTTTGATCGCAAAATATGGTCACGCAAATGGGTCACTCGAGCTCTCTCAGTGCGATTGCTCGTCTGGCTCACAGGGGTGGCACTCGAGCTCCAGAGTGCTGTGTCCGACCCCGAATTGTTCCTGCAGCATTGCTTTCAATTCCGCGCCTGCTGCCTGTGCTTCGTGGAGAGTGGCCTTGCCTTCGACCTCCACGTGAGCCGATAAAGCAAGCTCCTGAGGAGCCAGCGACCACACATGCAGGTGATGCACGGCAAGCACCGACTCGTGAGAACGCAAAGCGCTCTCGATGTCTTCTAGATCGAGATGTTTCGGAGTGGCTTCAAGCAGCACATGGGTCGAATCAGACAACAGCTGCAGTGCCGCCACCACAACAAGGGCGGCAATTGCAATCGACGCAATCGAGTCGGCCTTGTCAAAATTCCAGACCAATATCGCCGCACCGGCGATGAGGGCACCGAGTGAGCCGGCGGCATCACTCAACGTGTGCAAAACAGCGGCACGAACGTTCATGTTTTGAGCCGACGCACTCTGGAGGACCGCTGCGCTCGCCAAGTTCGCGAGCAGCCCCACGGCGGCAACCAACATCATCGGCGCTGAGTCGACGGCGACCGATTCTTCGAGTCGCGAGATTGCCTCGACGACAATCCACGCCGACACGCCTAGCAACAGCAGCCCGTTGAATTGTGCAGCCATCACTTCAGCGCGACGCCATCCGTAGCTGTGTGTGCGACTCGCAGGGCGGCGCATCAATTGGTCGGCGATGAGCGCGATCCCGAGTGCAATGACGTCTGAGAACATGTGCGCAGCATCGGCAGCGAGGGCTAAAGACCCCGAAGCGACAGCGCCGATTACTTCAACGATAAAAAATGTGGCTGTGATTGCAAACGCGATTCGCAGGGCGCGTGTCGCACGAGCGTCGCGCAGCCCCGCCGCGTCGAGATGCGCGTGTTCGTGGTCGTGCTTAGCCAATTACGAAGCCGACTTTATGTAGGCAACCAACTGATCGATCTGCTCAGGCGTCAGTTGTTTTTGTCCTGACAAGAACGCCGACATCACGTTCTTGCGATATCCCTGACGCACATCAGCGTTGGGATCGGTGAGCGCTCTGTGAAGATAGGCGTCATCAACGGTCGCTGTCGTTCCGTTATCGAGAGTCACTGTGGATCCATAAAGACCCTTGAAGGTGGGCGCACTTCCATCTTTACCGGTTGAGGTGTGGCACGCTCCACAGCCGCGCGATGTTGCCAGTGCGTAACCTTGCGTGACCAAAGGATCGGTGCTCGTTGGTTTCGCCAGCGGCTCCTCAGAACCACAACCAGACAACGCCACGCCACCGAGGGCAGCCAAAGCAACTAGCAAGACCAGAACACGCGCCATGCCGACAGTCTTACCGCCCGGGCATGCGTCAGCACGCCAAATGCGTGTCGACTTCTGGGGTTTGCGGCTCGGCGTTGGGGATCCTCCCCTTTTCCAATTCATTCAGCCAGGCTGGAACGAGTGATAGCTGTACATACTCACGAAGAACCGCTCGACGATTCAGTAACTCTCAGAACCAACAAACGCACTCGGCTGTTGTTGGCCGGACTCCTCGCACCATTAATTGGCGCGGCGATCATCGCTGCTGTCTTGCTGTGGCCCGACAGTCGAACGCACGTCTCACAAGCGCTGGGGCCGCCAGCGAAACTCGTCGACGCAACGGTCACGCGCGTCGACAGCGCGCCCTGCTCCGCCGGCCTCACCGGACTTGGCACATGCAGCAAGGTCTACACACAAGTAACAAGCGGGCCCGACCGCAATAGCGAACCCGTTCTTTCGATATCAGATGGCCCCGGCCAACCGACTCTGGAACCGAACGACAAGATCGTGTTGGGACGTTCCGTTGACGCAACCGGACAAGTCACGTATTACTTCGCCGACTTCCAACGGCGTCCAGGCCTGTTGTTACTGACCGTTGCGTTTTGCGGACTCGTTGTTCTCATTGCGCGCTGGCGTGGCCTTGGTGCACTGCTCGGGCTCGGACTCACCTATCTGGTGGTCACGCAATTCATGCTGCCGTCGATCCTCGACGGACATTCAGCTGTGGGTGTTGCGCTCGCCGGAAGTTCGGTGATCGTGTTCGCCGCGCTTTACGTTGCACACGGTCTAAGCGCACGAACTACCACCGCCGTTATCGGCACCCTCGCAAGCCTTGCCGTGGTCGGCGTGCTTGCGGTCTTCGCTGTAGAGATCACACAGTTGACGGGCCTTTCTTCGGAAGAAGCGACCTACGTTCAGAGCTTTGCCGGAACCGTCAACATCAAAGGACTCTTGCTCGGCGGAATGATCATTGGTTCGCTCGGCGTGCTCAACGACATGACTGTCACACAAGCATCAGCCGTGTGGGAGATTCACCGAGCTCAACCCGACCGCTCACGCCGTTCGTTGTACGCGTCAGGAATGCGCGTTGGTCGCGATCACATCGCATCAACTGTTTACACACTTGTGCTTGCCTACACAGGCGCAGCATTGCCCGTGTTGATCTTGTTCAATCTCGCCGACCGTTCTTTCCTCGATGTCGCAACCGGAGACTTTGTCGGCGAAGAGTTGGTACGAACACTTGTTGGTTCAATCGGCCTGATCCTGAGCGTGCCGCTCACAACTGGACTCGCAGCGATCGTCGCAAAGAGTCAGACGCGTTTCGAGCGCGGCACCGATCCACAAGTTGTTATCGAGGCGCCTGCGCCTTCACCCGCGGCTTCGTCGGCGCCCGAGGCTGCCACTTCGGCCGCGCCGCCGATCATTGATGTAACCGACAAGGCTGATGAGCCGGTCGACAGAGTGGTCGACACAGCGACTGTCGACCCCGAAGAACCAGCATCAACACCTGAGCCCGTTTACACGGGGCCCGGCGAGCGTTACGTTCCACCGCCGAAAGCCAAGCGCGGGCTTTTCCGACGCAATCGATCGGGCGCAATGCCTCAGCGCAAGCTCTCGCGTCGCGAACGCAAGTTCTGGGAAGAAGACTAGGTTCGTCGCAACAGCTGGCGTCCGTACTGATGCGGACTCGGAGTCAACGTTGACCTTGACCCCGTCAAACCGCAAGAGGTCGAACCGCAAGAGGTCGAACCGCGACGAAGACTAGGTTCGTCGCAACAGCCGGCGTCCGTCGTCATGCGGACTCGGAGTCAACGTTGACCTTGACCCCGTCGAACGGTGAGAGGTCAAACCGCGAGAGCACGAGGGGCCTGCGTTGATCGGCTCGTGCGGAGTACGAAGCTGTCGGCGACGCGGGTAGATCGGGGATGATCAACATCCCGAATTGCGATCCCGGACGCTCGAGCTCGCCAACAAAGCAGGCGGCGTGCAACGCATCTTGAGAACTGTCGACCAGAGAACTCGGGTCGTCGCGATTCTCACGATCAATCTCACCGTCATTTTCAGACTCGAGGTCTGCTTGTTTGCCCACCGAGGCAAAGCAAAACACGGCCGCGTCGACGAGCGCAATCATTTGACAATAAGTGACACTTCACGGCGCGCTGCGCCGCAGAGCCGCCAGCACGAGCACCCAAGAAGTGCGAAGCGTTAGTAGACGAGGCAGCCTTTTCAGCAACTTCTAAACAGCGTGCGCGAAGCTGGATGCCTACAGCTCATCAACAACAAAACTGACTTACCTATGTCGACGCCGGCGCAATACGAATATGTTGATCCGATGGTCGACTCACACAACCGAGCACCACACAACCGAGCAGCTGTCGCGCGCAACGAAGCACCTGCGCCGCCAGTCAACATCCGCTTCGCTGAAATTCTCAGTGCTCTTATCGAACAGAGCCCCTACGACAATCACCGTCGCGCAATATGGGAGTACGCCGGCGTTTCGTCAGCAGCACTGTCGCAATACGTTCTCGGACGCGCCCGACCAAGGTTTGAGACGTTGTGTTTGCTCGCCGAGTTCTTTGGCGTATCGCTCGACTATTTGGTGCTTGGCAAAGAGCGACCGGCCGACTTAACGGTGACTGATGAACGACAGTCAATGGCGCACTACGTCGACTGGACTCTTGCTGACGTGCGCGAACGAACCTCAGCGCACATCTGGTTCGTGTCGCGCATCGGGCAAGCAGTCGCCGAACACATCGACGCCATCGCTAAAGACTTGTTGCCCGACTCACCGCAACCTGGTGATGTCTTGACAGACAACGACATCGTGATGCTCGAGCGACTCAGCACACACTCGAAGATGATTGCCCCCAACTTGGACTGCGATCTAATGACGTCGGGCGACAAAGTGATTCCCGGTCGCTTTGCCCGCATCGCTGCGGCAAACCTCGCAAAGGGACACGCCTACGAAGTTCTCTTGCCGACATCGACAGCCAAGTCGTGGAACAGCGTGATTCACACATACAAAAAAGTGCTCGGAGATCTGGGCGTTCCGGCCGACAAGATCAAGAACTATCGGTTCGCCACAACGCATGGTCACTTCTTCACCGGCGTGTACTTGTACAAGATCGACCGCACCCGATTGCTTCGAGAAGATCCCTACCTCGCCGGCGCCGTAGAGCCCCACATCAACGACGACAATTGGATCGGCTTCGCCCGTCACGAACACGTCGGCATCCCCGGCCCCGGCGTTCTCTACAACGTCACGAATCTTTGCCAAGCATTGCTCTCGTTCGATCAACTGTGGGCCGACAGCCAACGAGTGGCGAGCTAGCTGCCGCCGACCAACGGCGCTTAGCGGGTGACGTTCATGCCGGGCGATACGACGACCAGGCGTGCGGAGTTTTGACTACAGATAGTGGTGAGTTCTGCCGATACTCCCTGAGGACGCTGTTTGTTCAGCGACCAGCAGCGCCCGAGTCTCCCGGAGTTGATAGATCCCGTGCCCCAGTTAGACGGGCTTGTGCCCAGAAAGTCGACGCGTGTCCAGGCGACTGTGCGTCGT
>JBGAQY010000065.1:0-7526 GCA_044220495.1 Acidimicrobiales bacterium | reverse complement strand
CGCACATGGTGTCGAGCGCGTGGCTGACAGCCGGCGGAACTACGCGCAGCGTGATCGTGTATCACGACGCAGGAGCAACAAACATTGGCTGGGTCACCGGCAACGGCTCGTCGTTCAACATCGAAAGCGACGCTTCACCAAGCCCGGCGTTCTCGAGCACTCAGTCGTGGTACGAGCTCTACGCCGACCCGCTGATGCCCGATCGTTTGATGTTCATCACCACTGACAGCTCGAGCGACTTGTTTGCCAAGCGACTGGTCATGACGTCGACACCGAACTTCACGTGGACCGACTCGAACGGTGGAGCGGCGATCGAGACAAGTGTGTCGCAACCCACCAGTCGAGGCGCAGGCTTTGCCTACTGGAGCGCGCCACCGCTCGATCAGAGCAACTTTCGCTGGTACGCAAACGCTAACGCCGTGCAACCAACCACAGCATTGGCGGCGGAGAATGCGACTGCGCGTCTAACAGCTTCGCCGGGTCCCGTTCGCTTGCGTCAATCATTGAACCTACCGATGCGCAAACTGCTCAACGGCAAACAGTCGTATTCGCTGCAGTACGCAACGAGTACCAGCGGGCCGTGGGCGCCTGTCGCGGCCAACGGTTGGTGGAATGCAAGTTGGCAGAACCGTCGCAAGGTCACGTTCGACAACTCGGCGAGTCTGTCTGACCTCGGCAACTTTCCAGTACTTGTCACATTGTCGGCAGCAAACATCGACTACACGAAGACGCAAAACTCCGGACAAGACATTCGCTTTGTTGACTCGAGCGGCAACGCGTTGTCATACGAGATCGAAAAGTGGGATGAATCAGGCACGTCGTCGGTGTGGGTGAAGGTGCCTGAGATCGCTGCGCGCTCCACCACTGACTACATCTGGATGTACTACAACAACGCTGGTGCGTCAGACGCGCAGTCGGCTACTGCCGTCTACGACTCGTCGACAAAGATGGTGCAGCACCTCGAAGAGACAGCCTCGTGCAGCACCTACCCGTGGTTCTACGACTCAACGAGCAACGCAAACGACGCTTCCTGCCGCAACCCAACAGGGCCTACGTCCGCGACTGGGCAAATCGGCGACGCGCGCTACATCAACTCGCTGCTATCACTCGATGTCGCCAGCAACGCAGGTCTATCGCCAACAAAACAGGTCACCGTGTCGGCGTGGGTGAATCAAGACTCATCCGTAGCCAACCGCGCCATCGTCAGCAAGTGGACGTACGTCAACGGAAGCCACGGGCCGTGGGCCCTTCAAACAGGCTCGAACGGAACCACACTGCGCGTCTTCGTTGCCGACTCGCTAAACGACACCGGAAGCAATTATGCAGACACACCAGTGGGGTCGTTCTCGCCGGGTTGGCACCACGTTGCATTTACATTTGACGGCGACCGACCGACGGCAGAAAGACTGACCGTCTACATAGACGGCACTCCGCAGCGCCTGAACACAGGCGGCTCGATGCCGGCGACGCTCACCTCAACTAGCTCTGTCGTATCCATTGGTGATTTCATCAACCTCAACCGTCCATGGAACGGCAAAGTCGACGAAGTGTCGATCAGCAATAGTGCTCGCTCTACTGACTGGATTCGCGCTCAATACCTAAACCAGGCCGATTCATTTGCGAACTACGGCGCCGAGCAAGGTCAAGGCGGCGTTGACGCCCAATGGTCGTTCTACAACAACGCAACACCAAGTGACGGCGCCACTGTCGGCACCCGTTTGTTGTCGAACACAACAGTGAGCGAAAACTACGTGGAAAGCGGATCGTCGAGCACCACGCCGAACACACTCGATGCCGGCGACGTCGGTGAGTGGGACTTTTCACTCGATGGCACGAACGCAACTGACAACGTTACGTATTACTTCCGCGTGGTTACCGACCAGAACATTCCTATCAATAGCTACTCGAACTACCCGTCGATTACCTTCGTCACAAGTCTCGATCAGAGCGCATACCGCTGGTATGCCAACGCTGATGCCGTTCAGCCCGGTGTCGCGCTTGCGGGAGAAAACCAAGCGGCGACGGTTGCCAATACATCGTCGGCCATGCGGCTGCGCGCTCAACTCGGCGTGACAGGCAATGACTTCACAGCACGGACGGGATCGTTCGGCCTGCAGTACTCAACTTCAACAGCTGGCCCCTGGAACAACGTGGCCGGTGCATGGTGGAACTCGAGCTGGCTCAATCGAAGAAAGATTCTGTTTAACAACACAGCAAGCACCACCGACAGCGACAACATCACGCTGCTCGTGTCGGTCGACTCGTCGACAATCGACTACTCAAAGACGCAAAACTCAGGACAAGACATCCGCTTTACCGATGGTGATTCGACACCACTGTCTTACGAGATCGAAAAGTGGGACGAAACAGGCACGTCGACAATCTGGGTCAAGGTGCCGCGTCTAGATGCCGCGTCGCCGTACGACCACATATGGATGTACTACAACAACACCGGCGCGTCCGACGGACAAGCGCCGAGCAGCACATTCGATGCAAACACCAAGATGGTGTTGCACCTCAACGAGTCGGCCGCGTGTCTGACAACGTTCAACGATTCAACGAGCAATGCAAACAACGGATCGTGCTACTCGTCTCCGGTGCCTACACCTGGACACACAAGTGGCGGCCGTTACTTCGATGGTACCGATGACACTGTCAACGTCACCAGCAGCGCGTCACTTTCACCGACGAGCGCTATAACGGCGTCAGCGTGGGTCAAGCAAGACGTGATTGCGTGGGATCAAGCGATCATGGCGAAGTGGTACTACGCCGGCGGTATCGGTGGAACCGAGGGCCCGTGGGGTCTGCAAACAGCGGGCGACGGCACCAGTCTTCGCGTGTTCATTGGAACAACACCTAACGACGTGGGCAACAACTACGCCGACACCGCCCCAGGAACATGGTCGCTGGGATGGCACCAAGTTGCATTCACCTACGACGCGTCAGCCTCGTCAAATGCCAAACGTCTGAAGATCTACATCGACGGGCAACAGATGCCATTGACCTTCTGGGGAACCATCCCGTCGGCACTAGTGACCAACTCAAACGACGTCGCGATTGGTGCTTTCCCTGGCCTGACCCGCAATTGGCACGGTTACATTGATCAGGTCGAGATCAGCAACGTTGCTCGCTCAGCTGATTGGATGCGCGCCAATTACATGGCTCAAGCGGGGACGCTGAACACCTTTGGCTCAGAAGAATCCGAGTCGTCGCTGACGTGGGCCTACAGACCAAATGCAACGCCTGCACACGGCGCACTGATTAGCTCCTTGTTGCTGACGGGCTCTGACGTGCTCGAGTCTTATCAAGAGCAATTCCCATCGGTGCTCAACCCCAACGAAGTTGCCGCCGGACAACAAGGCGAGTGGGACTTCTCGCTGGCACCGTCAGGCGCTTCGATGAACACGACCTATTACTTCAGGGTGACGCGCGTCGACGGAAGTGTGCTCGACTCATACACGGTTTACCCCGCAGTAAACGTGGGGCCCACACTTCAGCAGGGTGCGTATCGTCTCTACGCAAACGCCAACAGCGCCGATGTCGGCGCTCCGCTTGCCGCCCAAGACACCGCCGCCACAACACCAGCGCAAGGCACGCCTTTCCGCATGCGCGCCCTCGTGCACACGACCGGACACACTTACGACGTTGGTACGCCATCAATGAAGCTGCAATACGCAGTGCGCTCGGGCACCTGCGACACCTCGTTTACCGGCGAGACTTATGCCGACGTTGCCACTGGTTCAGGAGCCATCCGCTATTACAACAATGGCGCGCCCGCCGATGGGGCTGCGCTCACAACCAATATCAACGACCCAACCCTCGGCAACACGGTTGTTCCGCAGACCTACGAGGAAGCCAACAACACCACGACCGTTACACAAATACCGATTGGCCACGATGGCCAGTGGGACTTCTCGCTTGTCGACTTCTCGGCACCGGCAGGCACGACCTACTGTTTCCGCGTCGTTCGCGCCGACGGTCTTCCGCTCGATTCGTACGGTGTCGTGCCTCAGGTAACTACGGTGGCCAACTTGGCCCCGAGCGCACCGACGTCACTAGCTCAATACAAGAGCAACGGCAGCACTGCGATCTCGGCGGTCTGGACCAACGAAACCACCGTTGTGTTCAAAGCAACCGTTGCCGACCAAGATGCCAGCGACACCGACCAGTTGTGTGTCGAAGCCAAGCCAATCGCGACACCGTTTGACAACACCGAAACGTGTGGCACTGGCGTTGCCTACTTAGGTTCTGGCGTCACGGCAACGTCAACGATCTCGGGTTTGAGCAACGGCACCTCGTATCACTGGCAAGCGCGCGTGAAAGATGCCGGCGGCGCTGTTTCGAGTTGGGTTTCATTCGGCGCCAATCTGGAAACTGCGGCCGACTTCGGCATCGACACGACCGCCCCTTCAACGGCATCGGCATACAACGGCTTGTCGGCCCCCGTGCAAGAAAACGCAAACAACGGATCACTCAGCTCGCTGTCGGGAAGTTGGTCGGCATTCACCGATGGAACATCAGGCATCGCGAGTTACGACTACTCGCTGGGAACTAGTGCCGGCGCGACCGACATTCTCACGTGGACGAACACAACTGACACAACAACGAAATCGTTCACCGCAAGCTCGCTCACCCTTCACACGTCACAGCTGTATTTCGTAAACGTTCGTGCCAACGACGCTGCTGGCAATCAAAGTGCTGTGTCGAGTTCGGCGGGTCAAGTCGTTGCGCCGACTCTGACATTCTCGATCTCAAGTCCGCTACTCAACTTCGGCACGCTTCACGCGGGCAACTCGTTCACCAGTTCACAATCGCTTACCTTGACAACCTCGACCAACGCGTACGGCGGATACTCGATTCGCCAATACCAGTCGCTTCCGTTCAGCGGAGGCGGCACGACGATGCCAGCCTTCAACGGTGGAAGTTACGCAGCGCCCGACTCGTGGCAATCGGGTGACACCGGCTTTGGCTACACGTCATCTGACACGAACGTCGGCGGGTCAAACATCTTCCAGCCCGCTACATGCCTTGGTGGATCGTCACTCGCGGCGCCGGGCTGCTTTGCACCATTCGCCAGCTCGACTTCAGGCGATGTCGTAGCCGATCACCCAGCCAGTGTGACCGGCACTTCGATCTCGAATGAGACGTTCACCCTCACTTACCGTGTGACTGCGCCCAGCACGCTCCCGGCTGCGTCGTATTCAACACAGGTTGTGTTTACCGCAATTCCGACATACTGAGCGTTTCGCCCATCTTAAATGAACAAACTGCATCAGCTATGAACATAAGCTGACCAACCCACTAACGTAAGTCTTCCTAGGCAAACCCGAACGGGAGCACATGTGGCCAGCGAATCAGTGAATCGGTTTGCGAGCACAGAGCACGAACGCCTGCAGCTCTTTATCGACAGCATCGTCGACTACGCGATTCTCAGCCTCGATCGCGACGGTCGCATTTCTTCGTGGAACCGTGGCGCTGAACGCCTAAAGGGCTACAGCGCGCAAGAGATCATTGGCCAGCACTTCTCGATCTTCTACTCACCAGCAGATCGTGAAGACGGTCTGCCCGAACACCTGCTTTCTGAAGCGCGCGAACAAGGGCACGTTGAGCACACGGGCTGGCGCGTTCGCAAAGACGGCACACACTTCTGGGGCAACGTCGTCATTAGTGCCGTGCGCAACGACGCCAACGAGCTACTTGGCTTCACCAAGATCACGCGCGACCTAACCGAACGCAAGCAGGCTGAAGACCGAGAGCGGCTACTCACCAACGACCTCGAACGCGCCAACCGCATGAAGTCTGAGTTTCTTGCCAACATGAGTCACGAGGTGCGTACTCCCCTCAACGGCATCATCGGCATGCTCACGTTGATGCTCGACACCGACTTGAGCGTGCGCCAGCTCGACTACGCAGAAACCGCAGCGCGTTCGTCAGAGGCTTTGCTGCGGATCGTCAATGACATTCTCGACTTTTCGAAAATCGAGGCGGGCAAACTCGAACTCGAAACCGTTCCATTCACGGTTCGCTCGATCGTCGACGAGATGGAAGCCTTGTTCACACCGCAGCTGCGCACCAAAGACGTCCACCTCGTCACCGAAGTGAGCGCCGACATGCCGCCAATCATGGGTGACCCTGGTCGTTTACGACAGATCATTGCGAACCTGCTTGGTAATGCGATCAAATTCACACAACAAGGACGCGTCACCTGCAGCGCTCGGCTCAAAGCGCAGCGCGGCGACTCAGTGACGATCCGCGTTGAAGTCACCGACACGGGCATAGGTCTAAGGCCCGAAGATCGTCAGCGCTTGTTCGAGGCGTTCTCACAAGCCGACATCTCAACGACACGTCGCTTTGGCGGCACTGGTCTTGGCCTCACGATTTGTCGTCAGCTGCTGTCGCTAATGCACTCGGAAATGCACATCGAAAGCGAACCTGGCAAAGGCAGTTCGTTCTGGTTCGAGCTCGAATGCGCCATTGCACCGCAAGAGCTGCTGATCGAATCCACCACAAGCCGATCAATTCGATCTGAGGCGGAAACGCTCACCGGGCGAGTACTGGTAGCTGAAGACAACGACGTCAACCAGAAAGTTGTTGCGTCGTTCTTGCAATCGTTTGGATGCAACGTAACCGTCGTAGCCGATGGCAACGAAGTTCTGATTGCACTGGCTGAGAGCGACTTCGATGTGATCTTGATGGACTGCCAAATGCCCAACATGGACGGCTTCGAGACGACGCGTCGCGTTCGCGCTTTGAAGTCTGTGAACGCGGGCATACCCATCATTGCCGTCACTGCATCGGCGTTACCCGAAGAGCGAGCGCGTTGCTTCGCGAGTGGCATGAACGACTTCATCGCGAAACCACTGGCACCTGACGTGTTAAGGGCCAAGCTCAGTATGTATCTGCCCCTTGACGATCCGACACCAACTGAGGCACCTCGCGGATATGTCGACCTGTTGCAGCAGTCTCTTGGCGATGAGATACACACGTTGATCGCCACGTTCGTCAAGTCGACCAACGAGCAACTGCACAACATCGAAAACGCTCTGAAAGCCGGGCGCTTTGACGACGTCGCTCGCTACGCGCACAAACTAAAGGGCTCGAGCTCAGCACTCGGCTTCACTCCGCTCTATGAAGCGGCACAAGACATAGAGGAAGCGGCGGCTCAAGAAGACCTAGGCGAAACCATGTCGTCATGGAACGACGCATCACAAGCATTTGAGTCAGCCTGTATTCAGCTCGAATCAGCTAGCAACTAGCCGACCGGCAGTGAACTAATCGCTCGTGAAGCGCTCGACGTATCGTCGCTGCCACGGTGTTTCGATTGCCCGCGCGTCGTAGTGTTCCCGCACATAGGCAACCGCCTCATTCGTAGCAATGCCGTCGAGCACCGCGATACATGCAAGCGCCGTACCTGTACGCCCGTGGCCGCCGCCGCATGCGATCTCGACACGATCAGTTGTCAAGCGCTCCCACGTCTCACGCAGCGACGCGCGTGCATTGATCGGATCGCTTGGCAACCAGAAGTC
>JBGAQY010000017.1:0-60094 GCA_044220495.1 Acidimicrobiales bacterium | reverse complement strand
AATGTTGCTCGACGCCATTTCTTCGTTGAGTTTCTTCGCCGCCTACCAAACAATCCGCTACTGGTCTCAATGTGCTGATGAAGCAAGTGCCGAAAGTCGAGCTAAGCGTCTTGTTGAGCAGCGAAGTGCTAACGCAGTTAAGACCTTCGAGGGCAGCGTTGATCTACGTGCGCTTTTCGACCCCGTTAACGGTGAGATCTTTCTCGACGAATTAGAAAGACTCGAAGAAGAGCTGTTTCAAGCCGACTGGAGCGAAGCAAAAGCTATTTACAACGACGAAGTGACAGTCGAGCATCTAAAGCGAACGTCATCTCAACGTCGCTGTGACGCACTTGTGCAAATGGCAAGGCGTTCTGCTGCGCTTCAGTCAGATACCTCTATCCCAAGGCCACTGATCTCGGTGATAGTTGACTACCAGTCGCTTAAACGAGTTTGTGAGTTGGCGAGCGGAACTGTCATTACTCCAGGTCAACTAGTTCCCTTGCTGTCTGAGGCCGATATCGAGCGGATTGTCTTTGATGGCCCAACGCGTCTGATTGACGTTGGCAAGAAACAACGCTTCTTCAGAGGAGCACTTCGACGAGCCTTAGAAGTCAGAGATCGTCATTGCCAGCATCCATCGAGCTGCGAAACCCGCGCCAAGAACTGCGACGGCGATCACATCGAGGCCTACACCTCAGGTGGCAAGACAACCATCACCAACGGACAAATGATGTGTCCACCTCACAACCGACATAAGGGCACCAGCTCGGGAGTGTCGGCGCGCATGCGGGGCGTGCGTGGTTCGCCCGATGGGCCGGTGAGCAAGGAAGACGACTCTGAGTCGCATTAGCGTGTCGTCGCAATGAGTCGGCGAGTTGATGCGGTTGCGTTTGACATGGATGGCACGGTCACCGATTCATTGATGACATGTCTCATCTCGCTGCAACTCGCGCTGACGACAGCGGGAGTGTCGACGCCGACGCTTGATTCATTGCGCCCGATCGTCGCGTTGCCGTTGGTGACATCGGTGCCCGACTTGCTCGCCGAACACAACGCACACGGGGTTGACGTGCAACAGGTGTTAGATGCTCACGCTGAATGCTTTGTCCGTGTCGCGCGCGAGCACACTGTCGCGATTGACGGCATCGACGCGGTGCTTGGTGCATTGCATCGACAAGTTCCGCTGGCAATTGTGACGTCGCAGTACACAGCGGTTGCCGCAGACGTGCTCGAACACACCGCCCTCGGCCAGTACTTCTCTGTGATCGTCGGGTCTGACGTGACGGCCAACCGCAAGCCACATGCAGCTCCGCTCTTAGAAGCCTGTCGTCGGCTCAGTGTTGATCCCGAGAAGGTGGTCGTGGTTGGCGATGCTGACGTCGACATGATGATGGCTTGTACCGCCGGTGCGTTTGCAGTGGGGGTCGACTGGGGCGTCTCGTCGGCGCAGCAGTTAATCGCATCGGGAGCAAACACTGTCGTTTCAACACCCGGCGTCCTTGAGGAGCTGTGCCGTTCGTTCTTGACTTGAAACGGCTGAGACAGCCGAGACACCTGAAACAGAAACGGTCTCGCATGAAGCGAGACCGTTTGCTGGTGTTGTCTTACTGGGCCGGGGGATTTATTGCTCGGTGCGGGTGAGTTTCCAGGCAGTGGGCAGGAGAGCGCCGACGGCGAGTGACTTGATGGCGTCACCGATGATGAACGGAGCGATGCCTTTGGCGATGGCGTCGGCTGCGCTGAAGTTGGCGGCGTGGGCGAGCCACGGGGCGCCGAAGCCGTAGACGATTGCCGAACCGAACAGCATTGCGGGAACTGATGTGAGGAAGTCACGGTCTTGGTTGCGTTCGGCGAGAAGGCCAACGACGTAGGCAGCGCCAATGGTTCCGACGAGGTAGCCGCCGGTTGCACCGGTGAAATAGTCCCACCCGCTGTTGGCTCCGCCGTAGACGGGGAGGAACAACCCGGCGACTACGTAGACCAGCTGACTGAGTGCACCGCGGCGAGCGCCGAGTGCAGCACCTGACAACAGTGTTGCGAATGTCAGGCCTGAGATCGGCACTGGTGTCCAAGCGATGTTGAACCTGATCTGTGCAGCAAGTGCCGTGAATGCTGCAAAGGCAACGACTAATGCCGCTGTGCGCGCCTTCACCCGTGACAACGGGAAGAGGTCAGCAAAGACGACTGGGCGAGCTGCTATCGACATTCGGTCTCCTTATGAGTGAAGTTCGATTGCTATGACTCGCCCGGTTGTCAGTGGGTTACATCATCATTGGGTTACGTGAAATACGTTCAGCTCTTAGCTGTTTCCGAACTGGGGAGACGACAGTGCGACACGCCGTGCTTCTGGAAATAGCGCTGGTGGTATTCCTCGGCCGGATAGAACTGTGACGCTGGCGTCACCTGCGTGACGATCTTGTTCGGCCAATTTGGTCGTGCGCGTTCGATAGCGGCGAGTGCTGCCTTCTCTTGTTCAGGTGAGTGGAAGAAGATTGCCGAACGGTATTGGCTTCCATAATCAGGACCCTGACGGTTGTACTGCGTCGGATTGTGAATCTGAAAGAACAAGTCAGCTAGATGGTCGTAGGTGACTTTCTCGGGATCGTATTCAACAAGCACCGCTTCGGCGTGGCCAGTTGTGCTGCTGCATACGGCTTGATAGCTCGGGTTGTCGACGTGTCCACCGGTGTAGCCAGAAGTGACATCGACGACGCCAGGCACTTGCAGGAAGTCTGACTCGACTCCCCAGAAGCAACCAGCGGCAAAGGTGGCAAATTCAGTAGTCATGCACACTCCAACACAGGTTTGGTTTGGTTTGGTCCCGAAAAGTGTCCGAAATCTGACTTTTCGTCTTTACCGATGATCCCGTGCCTAGTGCACGAAAGCCAGGGTTTCGGGAAGTAGCTTCCTCACATGGAAATTGTGGGGATTGCCCTGGCCGTGGTGGGCCTACTTGTAGCTGCCGGGGTTGGATACTGGGCCAAAACCCAGATCGACAAAGTCGGGGGAGAGAAGGCGGCGGTCGAGACCGAGCTGGCTGCTGTCCGCAAAGAGTCTGAAGCAGCGAGCGAGAAGGCCTTAGCTGAAGCAGAGCGCGCTGGAGAGCTCGAGAAGGCCTTAGCTGAAGCGATTGCGCGGCGAGATGAAAAGGAAATGGCCGCAGCGCTTTGGAACCTCGAGATCGAGCGTTCGTATCGGCAGTGGCGCGACATCATTGTGCCGAGTGCAGCTGAGCGCGCTGCTGATGAGGTGAGCGTTGGTCAACAGCTCGGTTTTGCGATCAGTCAAGACGTTGAACGTTTGCGCGAAGAGGTTGGTGTTGCCATTCGTTTCGATGGCGGGCTCGACATTGCTCTTGATCCCGAGGCGGCCCTTGGTGCTTTGCGAATCTCCGGCGAACTGTTGGCACTTGCCGCCAAAGAGGCCGACGAGATTGCGGTGAGTGTCGATCAAGGTGATGAACCTTCGGTAGTCATTGTTCTTGATTGTCAGGGCTGGTCGCCTGATCCAAACATGAACCAACGCACGCTGATTAGAGACCTCGAAACGATGGCCAACCAACTTGGCGGATCGTTGGGTTGGGATTTGTCAGACGACGGCCGCATCAAGACCACGCTACGTCTGCCCGTTTGACCACTGTCAACACTCGTCTGCTGTCGCTCTAGGCTCCCGTCGTGGAAGAGAGTGCGTTGACGAGACTCTTGGATGGTCTCGACCCAGAACAACGACAGGCGGTCACGTCGACGAGTTCTGCGTTGTGCACTCTTGCGCCGGCGGGCTCTGGCAAGACTCGAGTTTTGACTCGCCGTTTGTCCCGACGCGTGCTCGATGGTTCGGCTGAAGCCCGTCACTGTTTGGTGCTGACGTTTACGAGAAAAGCGGCCGACGAACTGCGGCAGCGAACCTTTCGTCTCGGTGTCGATGAAGAGGTCACAACAGGCACATTTCATGCTGTTGCTTACGCACAGTTGCGCCAGCGATGGATCGACCAGGGCCGTGTCGTTCCTGCGGTTACGGCGCAGCCGCTGAGGGTTCTCGAAACTGCGCTGGCGAACCTAGGCATGACGCGTTCGTTCAATCCGAAAACCTTGGCTCTGGAGATTTCGTGGGCTAAGAGTCATCGCCTATTGCCTGGCGCCTACGGCGATGCAACGCGCGATATGCGTCATCGTCCGCCTATTTCGGTTACACAGATGACGCGCATCTACGAGGCGTATGAGTCAGAGAAACGTAAGCGGCGCGTTGTTGACTACGACGACCTGTTGCTGTTGATGACTGACTCGCTATTGCGCGAGAAAGGCTTTGCAACGGCGCAACGATGGCGGTTTCGTCACTTCTTCGTTGACGAGTTCCAGGATTTGAACAAGGCGCAGTTCGATCTGTTGCGCGCGTGGCTCGGTGAACGTGATGATTTGTTTGTCGTTGGCGATCCGAATCAGGCGATCTATGGATGGAACGGCGCTGACGCTTCGTATCTGACCGAGATCGATCGTTACTTCCCGACGATTGAAAAGGTGCGTTTGCGCAACAACTATCGATCGTCGAGTCATGTGCTTGCTGCTGCGCGCGCCGTGCTGCCTGACTCTGAGGCACGGCGACCTCCAGAGCCAGTTGACTTTCGGGCGCCTGAACGCGGCGCGCCGCCCAGTATCCGGCGTTTTTCGAGTGATGCGGCGGAGGCTTTGGGGATTGCGCGGTCGGTTCGTTTGGCGCACAGCCGTTCGTGGCGATGGGCCGACATGGCGATCCTTGTTCGTACCAACGCGCAACGCACACTGATCGAACGCGCTTTGGACGAGAGTCGCATTCCGTATCGTTCGGCGGGCGGCGCGGGGTGGTTGTACCAGTCGAAGGTCCGTGAAGTCATGGAACACCTGCGGCAGGTTCCTCGTCATCGTTTGGCTGAGCGCATTGCTGACATTGATCAGATCGCCGAGGGTGCTGGCGATGCGGTGCGCGAATATCTCGACGAGTTTGCCGCCTCGGCGCGCCGCTATGTTGCCGATGATCCATCGATCACGATTGCCGACTTTTTGTCGTGGATTGATGTGTCATCGCGATACGACGGGCCGACGAGCGGCGACACAAAACGTTCTGCAGTAACGGTGGCAACGTTTCACCGCTCAAAAGGTCTTGAGTGGCCCGTTGTGTTTCTTGCCGGTCTTGAAGAGGGATTGGTTCCCTACGGCGCTGCGCAAGACGCACAACTTGCCGAGGAGCGTCGATTGTTTTACGTCGCGATCACACGCGCAAGAGAAGAGTTGCATTGTTCGTGGGCGGCACAGCGCTCAACGAACAGTGGAGTCGCCACGACGAAGCCGTCGCCGTGGTTAGAGTCGATACAGCGTGCTGCTGAGCGCGAGCAGGGCCAAACACCTCCTGATGTGATTCACGCGGCGATACAGGGAAGTCGTGCCGCTCTGCATAAGGAAGATGCTGATGTTGATCCGGTGTGGGCGGCTCTCGATCGTTGGCGCAAGGCGAGGGCGAAGTTAACGGGCGTTGCTGCGTCAGTGATTCTTGATGACGAGATAGTCAGTGCAATTGTCGACTTGCGGCCTTCGAGCACCGACGATCTTGCTGAGGTGCCGGGTCTGGGTGCAGTGCGTCTGGCGACGATGGGCGACGAGATCGTCGACATCGTGAATCTGCGAACGAACTACTAGGCGTTTACGAATCAGCAAGTGTGACTTGAGTTACTGCTTCGCCTTCGCTCATGTTGAACTCGTCGATCGAGCCGGCCTCGCGAAGGTCGGCCTCGACAAGGCGCAAGTTGTTGATGGTGGCCGCGTCGGAAGTGACGTTCAAGCTCGCAACGCGAGCGCGTTGCGAGACCTTTGCTTCTGACTTGGCTCGCCTAACGTCAGCAAGAATCGACGCAGCGGCGGCGAGAACGTCATCGAGTTCGACGTCGATCGAAAGTTCGTGGGTTGTCGGCCACGTTGCCGCATGAATAGAACCCTCTTGCCACCACGACCAGACCTCGTCGGCGACGAACGGAACGAACGGAGCAAACATCCGCTGCATGGCTGACAGCGCAATGCGCAATGTCATCGCTGCCGATGCAGCCCCGGCGTTGCCGACGCCGCGGTAGGCGCGGCCTTTGACGAGTTCGAGATAGTCATCGCAAAACGACCAGAAGAACTCTTCGACTTTGTCGAGTGCGCGTGAGTAGTCGAAACCATTGAACGCCTCGGTTGCTTCGTCGATGACGTTGGCGAGACGAGCGAGCAGGGCCAAGTCGACGGGTTCGGTTGGTTCAGCACCGATGGGCGGTGCCGGGAACGACAACACAAACTTGGTCGCGTTGAGAATCTTGATACCGAGGCGGCGGCCGTTCTTCATCTGTCCGATGTCGAACGCAGTGTCGGTGCCTGGTCGTGCTGAGCAGGCCCAGTAGCGCACGGCATCAGAGCCGTATTCGTCCAAATACTCTTTGGGCGTCACGACGTTGCCCTTCGACTTCGACATCTTCTTGCGGTCGGGGTCGAGGATCCATCCATTGAGCATGGTGTGCCGCCATGGTTCGCTGTTGTTCTCGAGCTGCGCGCGGACGACTGTCGAGAAAAGCCAAGTGCGAATGATGTCGTGACCTTGAGGGCGCAGATCCATGGGGAATGTACGAGCGAAGAGATCGTCATCGTCGACCCAACCGGTTGCTAGTTGAGGGGTGAGCGATGACGTTGCCCAGGTGTCCATGATGTCGGGGTCGCCGATGAATCCGCCCGGTTGTGCGCGCTGGTCGCTTGTGTAGCCAACGGGAACATCGGTTGACGGATCGATCGGGAGTATCGACTCGTCGGGAACGATCGGCGAATCGAAGGCGATTTCGCCGTCTTGATTCACGGGATACCAGACCGGGAACGGCACGCCGAAGTAGCGCTGGCGGCTGATGAGCCAATCGCTGTTCAAGTTATTGGTCCAGTCTTCGAAACGCGCACGCATATATGGCGGGTGCCACTCGACTCGTTGTCCGCTGGCAATGAACTCGTCTTGCTTACCGAGTGTTCGGATGAACCATTGGCGACTGCTCACGATCTCGAGGGGGCGATCGCCCTTCTCGTAGAACTTGACTGCGTGTGTGATCGGTTTCGGATCGCCAATCAACTCGCCGGATTCAACGAGCAGTTCAACAATTTTCTTTTGCGCCATCTTGACTTTGAGGCCAACGAGCTCCTGATAGATGGCGGCTGCATCAGCTTTGTCGGTTGGCAGCTGAGTGAAGTCGAGCTCGCCAAGGCGGCCATCGCGACGAACGATTGTGCGCGTAGGCAATTGCATTTCGCGCCACCAAACAACGTCGTTGGTGTCGCCAAACGTACAAATCATCGCGATGCCAGAACCCTTGTCGGGTTCAGCCAGCCGGTGTGCAACAACGGGAACTTTCACACCGAATAGCGGCGTGCGCACCTCGGTGCCGAAGAGTGATTTGTAGCGCTCGTCGTCAGGGTGTGCGACTAAGGCAACGCAGGCGGGCAGTAGCTCGGGACGTGTTGTCTCGATGAACACATCACCATCGTCACCATGAAAGGCGAGGCGGTGATACGCGCCGGGTTGTTCACGGTCTTCGAGTTCGGCCTGTGCAACAGCAGTTTGAAAGTCGACATCCCAAATCGTCGGCGCGTCGGATTGATAGGCCTCGCCGCGCGAAAGGTTTCGCAAGAACGCACGCTGTGACACGCGTTGTGCGTTCTTGTCGATGGAGCTGTAGGTCAGTGCCCAGTCAACCGACAGACCAAGTTGACGCCAGATGCCCTCGAAAATCTTCTCGTCTTCGGTGACCAGCTTCAGACACAGCTCGACAAAGTTCGGACGCGACACAGCAACGGGCTTTTGGTCTTTGGCGGCCATCGGTGGCGTTGGAAAGTCGGGCTGGTACGGAAGTGATGGGTCACAGGTAACGCCGTAGTAGTTCTGCACGCGACGTTCTGTGGGTAGGCCGTTGTCGTCCCAACCCATTGGATAGAAGACCGCCTTGCCGTGCATGCGTTGGAAGCGAGCAACGGCGTCAGCTTGTGTGTAGCCAAATACGTGACCCAAATGGAGCGAGCCACTGACTGTTGGCGGGGGAGTGTCGATAGAAAACACTTCGTCACGCGTCTTGGTGCGATCGAACTTGTATACGCCGGCGGCTTCCCACGCTTCATCCCACTTTTGTTCGAGGCCGGCGAGAGTTGGCTTGTCTGGAACGGCAGCCTGATGGTCGGCGCCGCCGTTGGTAGCGTTGGTTGCTTCGGTCACCCGGCCAAGGCTAGCGCCCGCCTACGGCACGTCGACCAGGCCAGCTAGTTCTCGCCGTTCTCGACTAGCCGTTCTCGACCAACCGTTCTCGACTAATGAGGGCCATTAGGCTCTGGGGCGTGAATCTGAGACTTTTCGACACTGCGACTGGTGATGTGCGTCCTTTGGGGCAGCGAGATGTGGGCAAGGTGTCGATGTACGTGTGCGGTCCTACCGTGTACGACTTTCCTCACGTTGGCCACGGTCGGTCGGTGCTCGTTTACGACATCTTGCGGCGTTACTTAGAGAGTCGCGGGCAGCAAGTTCATCACGTCGCCAATGTCACCGACATTGACGACAAGATCATCAACCGCGCCACGAAAGAAGACGTCGCTGCTGATGCGATCACGACAAAGTGGGAAGCCGAGTATTGGAGCGCCATCGATCGTCTCGGTGTGCAGCGGCCCAACAACACTCCGCACGCAACTGAGTATGTGGCGCAGATGATTGAGCTGATCGACCGCTTGCTCGACAACGGTTATGCGTATGAAACCGAAAACTCGATCTATCTCGACGCAACGCGCGTCAAGGGCTATGGATTGTTGGCGCGACAAGACCTCGATTCGTTGCGTGCCGGTGCCCGCATCGAAGTTGGAGAAGAGAAGCGTTCGCCTGTCGACTTTGTGTTGTGGAAGAAAGAGTCAGCGGTTGGTCCGCCCAACGCGCCGACTTGGGAATCTCCGTGGGGTCCAGGTCGACCGGGCTGGCACACCGAATGCGTGGCGATGAGCCTCGACATCCTCGGTGAAGGGTTTGACATCCACGGCGGCGGAATCGACCTGTGCTTTCCGCACCACGAAAACGAGCGAGCCCAAGCGGTTGCCCTAGGGGCTGATTTTGCTCAGCACTGGGTGCACCACGGCTTCATTGAGGTCGACGGCGAGAAAATGGGTAAATCGCTGAACAACTTCACAACCCTCACCGATCTGCTTGATCGCACTGACCCGCGGGCTTATCGATTGCTGGTGTTGCGGGCGCACTACCGATCTCCCCTTGAGGTGCAGCCCGACATCGTTGCTGACGCAGAAACGGCGTTGGCGCGGCTTGATGACTTTGCTCGTCGATTCGCAGATGTAACTGACGTCGAACCTGATCGCGACATCGTCGATACGTTCAATTCTCTGATGGACAACGATCTCGACACGCCGCGCGCAATCGCTGAACTGTTCGGTGTTGTGCGCGCTGCGAACGCAGGCGCCGACGCTGGTGAAGATGTCAGCGCCAAGGTTTCCGCTGTGAGGGCAATGTGCGCGGCCGTTGGCCTCGAGCTCAAAGTGGGCGATCACAAGCTCGACGATGCTGCGCACGAGCTCGCGCGTCAGCGTGACGAAGCGCGAGCGCAAAAGCAGTGGGCCGATGCCGACAGGCTGCGCGATGAACTGCAGGCGCTTGGTTGGACGGTTGAAGACGGTCCAACCGGCACAAAGATTCACCGCTGACGACAATCGCGTGCATATCCAACCCCTTTGCTTGGCGGGTGTGTACTTTGCCGCCAGGGGATTTGTAGTTCCGGTAGCTCAGGTGGGTTGTCGGGTGTCCCCCGGCAGAAACAATCGAGCAAGGGGAATGCCACAGTGGCAACCGGTACCGTTAAATGGTTTAACGCCGAAAAGGGCTTCGGGTTCATTTCGCAAGAAAACGGACCTGACGTTTTTGTTCATTACAGCGCCATCGACATGACTGGCTATCGCTCTCTCGAAGAGGGTCAGGTCGTCGACTTTGAAATCACCGATGGTCCAAAAGGCCTGTTGGCTTCGGGCGTTCACGCTTCGGGCACAACCGTCGGCAGCTAATTGACGCGCGCTGTTGCGCGCGGTCAGCAGTATGAAAAGCGGGGGATGGCAACACGTGCCGATTGACGGTGCGTGTTGTGGTTATTTACCCGCGGGCGTTACCAAGCGAGCGACCGGCGGAACGTCAACCAGCGTCAGCGAAGTGGTTGCTGTCGTTGGTGGAACAGTCGGCGGTGTTGTAGTCGCGGGCGGCACCGTTGTGGTTGTGCTCGTCGACGTGGTGGTGGGCAAACGTCGCACGGTAGAAGTTGGTGGAGCAACCGTTGTAGGAGCATCGGCAGCATGAACCGTTGTGGGTGGTGCCGTAGTCGGTGCAACGGTGGTCTCGACCTCGGGTGCCGGAGTTGACGCGACAGCCGGAGCGGTTGAGGTCGACGTTGGCGCATTGATCTTGAGCGTTGACACTGACTTGTCGAACGCGCGGTCGAGCTGCGTGCTATCAGCGGTTGCGAGTTGTGGGTTGATGCTGGAGTCATCGCCACCGAGACGACCAAGCAACGCAACTGCCCCGAAGATGACGACTGCCGCCGCTGCGCCGGCCATCACGCGCGAGTGACGACTCGTGCTCAGCCACCAGACGCGTGGCTCGCGGTTGTACATCTCGCTATTGGTCGGCGCGATCTCAGACCACTGGTCGGCAACGAGTTGACGCGTCCACGCCGGAAGTTGCGGGATTGCATCGCGCAAGCATGATTCGAGGTCGTCGAGTTTGGTGACTGCGCCACGACAGTGATCGCATCCGGCAAGGTGGTGCTCGATGGCAGCCATGTCGCCCGCGTTGAGCGAACGATTGAGGTAAGCGGCCATGTGTTCAAGCGTGGCGACGCACACGCGGTCGAGGCCTTCGCGTCGAATGGCTTCTACGTAGTAGCGACGGAAGCCGGCGCGAGCTTGACGGACGATGTCTTCTGCGGCCTTGAACGAAAGATCGAGCAAACGTGACGTGCGGCTAATGGAGAGGCGCTCGCACTCGACCAACCACAGTGCGCTACGCATGGGTTCGGGCAGAGCGGTGAATGCAAGTGTTGCTTGGCGGTCGTTGGTTTCACCGAGCAGCGAGACCGGTTCGCGGGCGTGGCGCCCATCGCCGCCGCGAACGGTTGGCTCTTCGGGTTCGTCGTTTGCTGCGCCGGCGAGGGCTGCGAGTCGAGTGGCGTGCAGAACCTCAGTTTTGACGTCGTGTGTGGCAAGACCGCTGTCGAACAGTTGCAGTGTTTCGGTGAATGCCGCGGCAACAGCAACTGTTGCGGGACTAACGGCGTCGGCGGCGCTGAAGGCAATGCCCCAAGCGGAACCGCCGATGGCTGCGAACAATCTGTCGAGGGCTAATTCGTCGCCTCGGGCTGCTAGTTCGGCGTCTGATTGGAGGTCGGAGTCGTCGGTGTCTGTAGTCACCGTTGAACGTCTAAGCATTGGAAAACCCTTTAAAACTTTCAAGTGATGACTGCTGTTACAACCCCCAACCTTTCTTTCTACTCCTGCATCATTATTCCCGACAAATATTTTCGTCACTGAAACGATTCACCTCGGCGATTTCTGGGGTCGGCGAACGCATTTCGGGCGGACTACTTTGCGAGTTGATGATTCGCACATCCCATGCCGGACGTTTCGCGACAGCACTGCTCTCTGCTGCACTGGTGGTGCTGACTTCGACGTCTCTGATGATGTCGGCGGCGCCAGCGAGCGCGCAGGTGGGAAGTGACGACGGAAACTCACTTGACGATGGCGACTACGGAACGTTGCTCACTGTCGAGATTCATCTGAACGCAACTGGTGGCGACACTGTTGACTTGTATGGCTTGAGCGACGCAACTCCCTTGAGTCGAGGCTCAGGCGGGAGCGGCGGCGGGTTCGACGTCCAATACGGGTTAGCTCGCTCCATTGGCGACGATCTCGGCCTGTCGCGTTCGGCGTACAAGGTGACTACGCCTTACGTCGATCCATATTCCGAGGCAGATGTTGCTGATCGGAGCATTGTGCTCAGCGGTGATCGCCGACTGGTCAGCCCAATAAGTGGTGACGATTGGCGCTTCCACCTTGACACCACGGCGCTTCACCGAACAGCGCGACTCAATCAGTTTTCGGAAGTCGACGTGATTGTGTGTCCGACAAATGTTGCCGACGTCACTGTTAAGCCAACGGCGGACGAAGACGCCGAAGAGGGATCGTGCCCGCATTGGCAAAGCGAAGTGGGCGCGCAGCCCATCACGATCGAAGTCACTGAAAGTCCCGACACTGGCAACTACTGGACTCTCGTTGCCATTATGACGTTTGTCGTTGTGATCTTGACGGTGCTGAGCGCGCTGCTCGCAGCGGTATTGCGCCGCAACGTGTTCAAGAAGATGACAGCGGGCACGCTTGGTTCGATTGTGATCGCCACGGCCCTTGCTTCATTGATGTGGTTGATGACGACGATCATCCTTGCGGTAATCGACCAGCCCATCACTGACTACTCACTCGGCAATGATCTGAGCGACAAGATGACGGGCCTGTCGATTGTTGTGTTGGGATTTCTCCCGGCAATTCCATTCCTTGTGGCCGCGCTGTTGCTTACGCGTGCTGATGTGCCCGACTTCACGCCGACCGGTTTCGCGCAGCCCTTTACTCAGGCACCGACTGTGCCCGGTGTTCCCACCTGGTTGAGCACGACTCCACCGACGGCGTATCCACCAGCGCCTGCACCGCCTGCGTCACCGGGATCACCAGCACCGCCGGCACCGCCATCTCAGCAGCAAGGGCCCCAACCATCATCGCAACCACAACCGCCGCAGCAGCCCCCTCCGGGTTGGCAACCGCCCGTCTGAATCGATTGCCGCTACTGCCAGCTCTTTTGGTGCGCTAAAAAGGGCGGATGAATCGCAGAGCGCTTATCACTGGAATTACCGGCCAAGACGGCTCATACCTCGCCGAGTTGTTGCTGAGCAAGGGTTATGACGTCATTGGCATGGTGCGCCGCAGCAGCACTCTGAACTTTGAGCGCATTGCTCACATTCAAGATCGTCTGATTCTCGAGCCCGCCGACCTTCTCGATGAGGCGTCGATGACGCGTTTGCTGAGCGAATATCGTCCGCACGAGATCTACAACCTTGCTGCTCAATCGTTTGTGCAAACGTCGTTTAGCCAACCAGTGCTGACTGGTGAAGCAAGCGGCATGGGCGTGACTCGTTTGCTCAACGCGATTCGCATTGTTGATCCTGAGATCCGCTTCTACCAAGCAAGCACGAGCGAGATGTTCGGCAAAGTGCAAGCGGTTCCGCAGAAAGAAGACACGCCCTTCCATCCGCGGAGTCCTTACGGTGTCGCCAAGCTTTACGGCCACTGGATCACCGTCAACTACCGCGAGAGCTACGACCTTCATGCAAGCTCGGGCATTTTGTTCAACCACGAATCGCCTCGCCGTGGTCTTGAGTTCGTTACTCGCAAGATCTCGCACGCTGTTGCGCGCATTCACCACAACCTCGACAAGCAAGTTCATCTCGGCAACCTCGAAGCACAACGTGACTGGGGTTTTGCTGGCGACTACGTCGAGGGCATGTGGCGCATGCTGCAGCAAGACACGCCTGACGACTACGTGTTGGCGACCGGCGAAACCCACCCGGTGCGCGAGTTTTGCGAGATTGCGTTCAACCACGTTGGTCTGAATTGGGAAGATCACGTTGTTGTCGACGAGAAGTTCTTCCGTCCCGCTGAGGTCGACCTGCTTATTGGTGACCCGACTAAAGCAAAAGAGACGCTGGGCTGGAAGCTCGAGACGCCTTTCGAGAAGCTCGTGACGATGATGGTCGACGCCGATGTCGAGATCGTGCGCCGCGAGCAGATGTTCGCTTAAGCACAACCCTCTGCAGGCCGTAGCATTTGGTTCGTGACGGCCGACCCAGGACTCTTCGCTGCCTTTGGCGCCGGCATCTTGTCGTTCCTTTCGCCTTGCGTGCTGCCGCTGGTTCCTGGCTATTTGTCATTGATGTCGGGGTTCAACTCCGACGTTGTTGAGGCACCAGCCTCAGAACAAAGAACTCGGTTGTTGTGCAACGCGGCGTTGTTCGTGTTGGGGTTCTCGGTTGTGTTCATCGCTTATGGCGCCGTTGCCAGCTCAGTCGGATCGTTGTTTGTTGAGCACAAGCGCCAGCTGACAAACGTTGCCGGAGTGTTGGTGATCGCGATGGGCCTGGCAATGGCTGGTGTATTTCGCGTCGACGCGCTGTTGCGCGACACGCGACTGCACGTCTCACCGTCGCGACTCGGGCCTTATGCCGCTCCAGTCATGGGCATGGCGTTCGCGTTTGGGTGGACTCCTTGCATCGGTCCGGTGTTGGCTGGTGTGTTGGCAATGGCAGCAGCGCGTGAAACGCTCGGTCAAGGTGTTGGGCTCTTGGTTGCCTATAGCCTTGGCTTGGGTGTGCCGTTCTTGGCCGCCGGTGTTGCCTTTGGTCGTCTGCGGTCGACGTGGGCATGGTTCAAAAGGCACGGGCGGGCCATCGATCTAATCTCCGCCGCGTTGCTGATTGTGTTCGGCGTACTGCTTTTGACTTCGGGTTTGGGCCCGCTGTCGTCTGCTGTCACATCGCTTTGGACATCGATAGGCCTTGATCGCTTCGCTGTTGGTTGAACTACACAACTAAGCGTTAGCCGGAAGTAGTCGCGCAAAGTTCTCGAAGAAGATAAACAGCGCTATGAAGAAGAACGGCGAGCCAACGGCGTAAGCGATCCATCGACTGCGATGTTTCGCAACAAGTTGGGTGGCGATGCCAATGATCGTTGTGATGATCGCCCACACAAAGGCCGGCGTCTTCGACGCTGGTGTTCCCGACAAGTCGGCGTTGACGAGCGCGGGCGCCTCGGTGGTCGACGTTGTTGTTGTCGGTTCGCCCTTCTTGGGTTTCTCGGTTGTCGGTGGTGTTGTCGTGGCCGTCGGCGCAGGAGCCGCGCTAACGCCTGGCGCAAGAACGGCAGTGACGATCAAGCGTTGCGCAGCGCTGTATTTGGGGTGACACGTCGTCAGCGTGAGTCGGTTGTCTTTGGTGGGATTGAGCACGCTCACATCAGAGGGTGACACCACCTTTTTTTCTGTGACCTTGTAAACGAACGATCCCTGGCGCGTCGTGACATCGATCTCGTCGCCGGCATTGAGCTCACCTATGTCGCCGAATGGGGCGCCGTAAGTGGTGCGGTGCCCGGCGATGGCGGCGTTACCGGGTTGCCCCGGCAGTGGCGTGTTTTGGTAGTGGCCCGGGCCCTTCTTGAGGTCAGAGACGCCGGTACCCTGCACGACGGCTTTCTCGAGGTTGATCTTGGGGATCTTGATGACAGCCACAGCGGCGCCTGCCGGAGCGGGAGGGGGTGCTGGGGTGGTGTTGGGCGGCGACGTTGTTGTGGGTGCCTCGGGCTCGCCCGGGTTGGTCGGGCTCGTCGTTGGCGCCTTGGTAGTCGTTGTAGCGAAGAGCTCGGCGGTCTCGGCCTTGAGTCGGGCCTGGTTGCGAGCCTCGCTGATGTTGGTTCCCCACAGTTGGTAAGCAATGAATAAGAAGACCAACAGGCCGGCGCCGATGAAGAAGCGGCCGAGGGCGTAAAGAACCTTGTCCACGGTCATTTGCTCCAAAGTAGTGGCGCTGCTGCTTGTTTGGGGCCTCGGCGCTCTCTTATGTCTGGAGTGCCTACGATTGGGACGTCGTGTCTCCTTTTGCTGTGCAGCTTCGTTCGGTCGTTTCTTTAGTCGACCGCTTTCCCGTCCTCGCTGGCGTTGACCTTGTCGTCGACCACGGCGAGACGTTGCTGCTCACGGGCCAAAACGGCGCGGGAAAGACAAGCCTGTTGAGAGCAATTGCCGGGCTGCTGGCGATTAGTGGCGGCGAGGCAACGGTGCTTGGTCACGACGTGATTGCTGATCGCCGTGCCGTTCGTCGTGATGTTGGTTATCTCGCGCACGGCGACGCTTTATACGGAGATCTCACTGCACGCGAGAACGTGACGTTTGCGATGCGCGCTAGCAAGAGCGCGCGTATTCACATCGAGGGCGCAGATGGCGCAGATGGCGCGCTCGATGATCTTGGTTTGAATGCGCGCTTGCGCTCGATGCCGGTCAATCGACTTTCGTCGGGGCAGCGACGAAGAGTTGCCCTTGCGTCGCTTGTCGCTCGCGACCCCCAGTTGTGGTTGCTCGATGAGCCACACGCAAGTCTTGATGGCGATAGTCGCCGCATTCTTGATTCTCTAATCCGTGAAGCGGTTGCGCGCGGGCGCACCGTGATCTTTAGTTCGCATGAAGTTGATGCTGGGCGTGCTTTGGCCGACCGTTCTGTTGTCATCGCCGGTGGCGCAGTGCGCACAGATGATGTGTCGGCTCACGCAAGCGAAAAGGTGGTTGACAGTGTTCGATGACGCAGTGTTGATCGCTGCGAAAGACATCCGCATTGAGCTGCGTTCAAAGATCGGTATCGGTCAGATCGTTCCGTTCGCTCTCGTGATCTTGTTGCTGTTCGGTTTTGCGCTCGATCCCGATCGGGGAGTGCTAACCCGTGCCGCCCCTGGGCTGTTTTGGGTTGCCGTGTTATTGGCCTCGGTGTTGGCTGTGCAACGAAGCTTTGCTTTGGAGGTTTCTGACGGCGGCCACGACGGTTTGCGACTTTCTGGGCTCGACCCGGCGGGCATCTTCTTGGGTAAAGCACTCGCCATTGCGTTGCAGCTCATGATTCTCGAAGTCGTGCTGGCGTTGGGCGTTGTCATCCTCTACGACGTTGCGTTGACCGGCGCGTTGTTGCTGCTCGCAAGTTGCGTCGCCGCGACAATCGGTTTGGCGGCGGCCGGCACGATTTACGGAGCCTTGTCGACGGGCGCAAAAGCACGCGAGACGTTGTTGCCGTTGTTGTTCTTGCCCGTCGTTGCGCCTGTGTTGTTGTCGGCTACGCGCGCCAGCGAAGTTGCGCTTGGTTCCAGTGTCGGCGATGGATGGATGTGGTTGCAGGTGTTGTCAGTGTTCGCGGTGATCTACGCCGCGGCCGGAACCATTGCGTTCGGGCCGCTCTTGGAGGATGCATGAATTCGAAATCGACTGCGAGCACGTTGACACGCGTGCTCGGTGTCGCAGCCGTTGCTTCTATGGCAGTGCTTGGCTACTTCGGTCTCGTTGTCACACCGCCTGATGTGGTGCAGGGCGAGTACGTCCGCTTGATCTACGTGCACCCAGCTGTGGCATTCACGATGTACGTCGGTTTTGGTATTTGCGCAGCGGCGAGTGTGCTCTACCTGTATCGCCGCACGCGCAGCCGCTTTTGGGACATGCTCGCGGGCGCATCAGCTGAAGTGGGCGTGGTGTTCTGCGGCTTGGCTCTGATCACTGGCTCAATCTGGGGACGTCCGACATGGGGCGTTTGGTGGACGTGGGATGCTCGCCTTACGAGCACTGCGTTGTTGTTCACATTGTTTCTTGGCTACATCGCTCTGCGACGCGTACCCGGCGACCCCGTGACTCGCGCCAAGCGCTCTGCCGTTGCTGCCCTCATTGCGTCGGTTGATGTGCCGATCGTGCATCTCTCGGTTGAGTGGTGGCGAACGCTTCATCAAGGCCGCACGATTGCGCAGATCAGCCCAACGATTCATGGCACTCAGTTGTTCACGATGCTGTTCTCGTTCGTCGCGTTCGCACTGGTCTTTGCGTGGCTTGTCATCCACCGCTTCCGGGTTGAGCGCCTCGAGTCGCAGTACGAAGAGACCGCTCTCAATGTTGCTTTGTTTGAGCGCCGTTCTGAAGCTGGGCCGTCGATTGATCTGACCGATGCAACAGAGCCAACGGGGGTGACTTCATGAATTACGTCATCGCTGGTTATACGGCGGTCTTTGTCGTGCTCGGCACATATTCGCTCCGCGTCGTTGCGAGAGCCCGTGCCCTTTCTCGCGAATTGTCACGCGACGTGCGAAGCGGCCGCGAATGACTGCACCAGTGCCACCAGCACCGCGTGTGCGACGTCAAACTGGTGTTGCGCGGCTCGTGATCGTTGGCGTAGTGATCGCCGCTGCACTTGGATTTTTGATCTATCGCGGCCTAGACACCGCAACCATGTATTTCCGCACTGCCGACGAAGCGATTGCCCAGCGCGCAACTCTCGGCGACTCGCGGTTTCGTATTGAGGGCACGG
The DNA here is from genome assembly GCA_044220495.1 of Acidimicrobiales bacterium. Lineage (GTDB taxonomy): Bacteria > Actinomycetota > Acidimicrobiia > Acidimicrobiales > JBBSGY01 > JBGAQY01. The sequence goes on along the minus strand of JBGAQY010000017.1, from coordinate 41,910 downwards.
TGGTGCCCGGTTCGATCAAAGAAGACGGTGCATTGACTCTGTTCAGCATCGTGAGCAAGAACGTCACAGTCGACGTACGTAATACCGGTCAGCCCCTTGGAGTTTTTCAAGACAACATTCCCGTCGTGCTCGAGGGTCACTTCGCTGAGGGGTCGAACTTGTTCGAGAGCGATCGCATCATGGTGAAGCACTCTTCTGAATACGAACAGCAACACCCTGAACGAGTTTCAGGAGACGCGAACCGCTAGTGCGAGCATCTTCATGAACAGCATTCTTGGCCACGCCGGTGTCGCCCTCGGTTTCCTCGCCGCCGTCACCGGATCCATCACAATGCTCTACGGGCTTCGCAAAGGGCGCGTCGCGCTGACTCGCCAAGGTCGCGCCTATGCGTGGCTAATGCTGGGTGGGGTAGTGCTTGCTGTCGCAGCAATGGAAAACGCGCTCATCACACATGACTTCTCGGTTGCCTTTGTCGCGCAGAATTCGAATCGCGAAACGTCGTTGCTGTTTTTGATTGCGGGGATGTGGTCGGCCCTCGAAGGTTCGATCTTGTTGTGGTCACTCGTTCTTACGCTTTATATCGCTGCAATGACATGGCACTTTCGTGCTCGACGTGACGACTCGATGGTGGTCTGGGCGTCGGTGGTTGCGTTCGTCGTCGCTGCGTTCTTCTTCGGCTTGATGCTCGGGCCCGCTGATCCATTCACATCGGTTTCTGGCGCTGTGCCGCTCAACGGAACTGGCGCAAACCCGTTGCTGGCTAACCATCCGCTAATGGCGTTTCATCCGCCGATTCTCTACGCAGGGTATGTCGGCTTCACCATTCCCTTTGCGTTCGGTATGGCCTCGCTGATTACCGGACGCGTCGGCGAAGGCTGGCTGTTGCAAGTTCGTCAGTGGACGTTGGTTGCGTGGGGTTTGCTCGGCACCGGCATTTTGCTCGGCTCGTGGTGGAGTTACGAAGTGCTTGGCTGGGGTGGCTACTGGGCATGGGACCCTGTCGAGAATGCATCGCTCTTACCGTGGTTGACGGCGACTGCCTACCTGCATTCAGTAATGGTGCAAGAGCGTCGTGGCATGTTGCGGGTATGGAACCTGTCTCTGTTGTCGGCAACGTTCAGTCTCACAATTCTTGGCACGTTCTTTACGCGGTCGGGCGTGCTCGATTCGGTGCACGCGTTTACTGAGTCGCCGCTTGGGCCGTGGCTGTTGACAGCGTTCGGTGTTGTCGTTGTTGCCACATGCGCATTGGTCTTTTGGCGGAGTGATCGCCTGAGTTCGCCGGGCTCGATCGGTTCGCCGCTTGCTCGCGAGGCCGCGTTCTTGGCAAACAACATCGTGTTTGCCGCTCTTGCTTTTGTGGTGTTGTTGGGGACGGTGTTTCCGCTGCTTGCCGAGGCCATCAACGGGCAGCGACTAACGGTGGGTCGTCCGTTTTTCGACACGATGACACGGCCGCTTGGCATTTCGCTTCTGTTCTTGATGGCGGTGAGTCCGCTGTTGCAATGGCGCGGCGGCACTCTCGACACCTTGAAAGATCGTCTGCAGTGGTCGTTTGCCGTGGCGACGGTGGCCGTGGTGCTTTGTGTTGTGTCGGGCGTGCGCGGGCCGTGGGTTGTTGTTGGTCTGTTCTTGGCGACGCTCGTCGTTGCCACTTCGGTGCGTCAAATCGTTCTACTTGTGCAGCGTCAAGGTGCCGGTGGACTAGTCGGGCGCAGCAGCGGGGCGATGATTGCCCACGCTGGGCTGGCCATCATCGCGATTGGCATCATTGCCAGCCAGTCATACAGCACGCGAAGCGAGTTGCAGTTGCAGCCAGGTGAATCGGCCGTCGTTGCTGGGCATCGCATAACTTTCGAGGGCTTACGCGAAGAGAAGCACCGCACGCACGACGCAACGGTTGCTGACGTGAAGATCGACAACGGCAAGTCTTATGCGCCGGCGCTCAACGTTTATCCGAATGCAGCGCAGGCGATCGGAACTCCGTCGGTGCGGGCGGGTTTCAGTGAAGATGTGTATCTCACGCTGGTACGGACACCCGTCAACGACGGTGATGCAACGGTTCTGAGTGTGATCGTGCAGCCGCTGGTGTCGTGGATTTGGTTTGGCGGATTTGTCATAGCCCTTGGCACCGCCATCGCGATCGTTCCGCGACGCACCAAGGTGATCGACGTGACGGCCGCCACAATCGAGCGCGAGGCGGTCGATGCATGACTGAACGCAAGACCAAAGTTCGACCCAAGGCAAAGCGCACGCAGGCGATCGTCTTCGCTACGGTGCTGGTGATTGTGGCCTTTGTGGTTGTTCTCGCAACGCGCCCGGCCGCCAATGACACCAATCGACCAAGTCCGTTGGTCGGCCAATTCGCCCCTGTCGTTACTGGCACCGCGATCGACGGAGCGCTCGTTGACTCGGCTAATTACCGCGGGCGATACGTGGTGGTGAACTTCTTTGCTACCTGGTGTGGGCCCTGTCGGGCTGAGCATCCTGAGATCAAATCGTTCACCGAGCGACACCAAGGAGCGAACGCTCCAGTTGTGATTGCCGTTGCCTACGACGATTCCGCATCAAACGTAAAGTCGTTTTTCAAGAAAGAAGGCGGACGTTGGCCCGTGTTGGCCGACGACGACGGAAAGACCTCTGTTGACTATGGCGTGCGCGCCTTGCCCGAGACATACGTGATTGATCCGTCGGGTCTGATTAGTGCGCACATCCCTGGGCAAATCACCACGGCGCAGCTTGAATCGCTCACGGGAGTCTTATGAAGCGCCTGATGTGGCCGGTGATGTTGCTGGCGTTGGCGGTCTCGTTCGTGGTTGGCACGGTTGATCGTCCGAGCGATACGAGTGCAACTGCGCGCGTCAATGCGTTGGCTTCGCAAATTCGTTGTCCAACATGTCAGGGATTGTCAGTCGGTGAAAGTGATTCGCCATTGGCTCGTTCATCGCGTGACGAGATCGTGCGTCAGGTTGACGAAGGTCGCACCGACCAACAAATTCGTGATTACTTCGTGTCTCGCTATGGCAACGATGCGCTGATGAAGACAACGAGCAAAGGTATTGGTGCTGTGTTGTGGACGCTGCCCGGCGCTCTTGGTCTACTTGCCGTCGTCGGGGCCGCGTTCGCGCTGCGTCGCTGGCGGCAGACTAAATCAGCTGTCGATCTAACTGACGCCGACCGTGAGTTGGTGGCAACGGCCATGCGAAGTCGGTCATGAACGAGCTGCAAGAAGAGCGCGACTATCTACTCGACTCGTTGCGACGTCTCGAAGACGAGCATCAAGCGGGCGCGATTGGTGACGACGAATACATTGACTTGCGCGATGAGCAGACGGCTCGTGCGGCCGCACTCTTGCGAGAGATCCAACAGCGGTCGACTCAGCCCGTGGTCGAACCACCCACAACCGAAGCCACGGTCAAGGCTCCACGACCACGAGCGCTGACGCAGTTCCAACAACGTCTGGTTTGGGCGCTCGGTGTCGCCGTGTTCGTTGCCATCGTGATTGCGTCGCTGTTTGGCGGAAGTGAAGATCGTTTGGCGGGTCAGGTTGGCACGGGCACGGTCAACGGCGACACCAACTCACTGTTGGCTCAAGCCCAAGAGCAAACCTCAACTGGAAAACCCGCCGACGCGGTGAAGACTTACGACGAAGTGCTGAAGCTCGACCCGTCGAATGCGCAGGCATTGGCCTACAAGGGTTGGTTGATTCACCTTGCTGGGCTTACTGATGTTGGATTGCAGTCGATCGACAAATCAATCGCTGCAAACCCCAACTATCCCGACGCGCATTTCTTCAAGGGGTACATACTGTTTCGCTCGAAGAACGATCCGTCGGCCGCCGTGGGAGAGTTCGAGAAGTTTCTTGCCAGCAATCCTCCGCAAGAGATGGTGCCACTCGTGCAACAGGCGCTCGAAGATGCCAAGGCGCAATCGCAACCCGAACCGCTGACCGGTAAATAGCTACGGCGAGAGTCGTTCGATTATCCAGGTGTCGTTGTTGCGTCGATAACGCAAACGGTCGTGCATGCGACTACGTCGACCCTGCCAGAACTCAAACAAATAGGGCGTGATGCGATAGCCGCCCCAGTTGGGCGGACGGGGAACGCTCGAACCTTCGGGGTATTGCTCTTGCTGCGCGGTGATGGCGTCATCGAGCTGCTGGCGACTCGAAACCACTTCGCTCTGATGTGACGCAATGGCGCCCAGCTTGCTGTTGTGCGGCCGCGAGGCGAAGTAGGCGTCTGACTTTGCGTCATCGATTCGTGCGGCATTGCCGCGAACGCGTATCTGGCGCTCGAGTCGACCCCAATAGAACACCAGGGCAACGCTGTCATTGCCGTCGAGCTCTTGCCCTTTGCTGCTGTCGTAGTTGGTGAAGAACAAGAAGCTGCCGTCTGTCTCATCGACTTCGCGCAACAGCACGACGCGGGCATCGGCGTTGCCTGCAGCATCGACCGTTGCAATGGTCATCGCATAGGGCTCGTCGACGAGTTCACTGGTAATTGCGTCTTGTAGCCACCGTTGAAACTGCACGATCGGATCTCTATCGACAGAGTCTTCGTTCAGTTCACTCTTGTCGTATTCGCGACGAAGATTGATGCGGGTCAAAACGAAGGAGTCCAGCGCTCCAATATCCACGTTGCTGCTTCGTCGGGCGTGATCAACGTGTTATCGAGGCGTTCGTCGTAATCAGAGAACGCTGCTTGCTGCGCGTACATCCAATCGGTGTCGCCGCGTGCCAGGTAGTCAGTGCGTGTGAGCAGTCGACTATTGATCTCTTGTTCGGTTGGCAGAAGCGATAAGACAAAGAAGTTGAGGTCGCCAAGCGCGGAGCGATACATCTTCGCGGTCTCGTCGGTCAGTAAATCGACGAGCACAGTGTCAAAGCCTTGGCTCTCGAAGTTGCGCGCCATCGCACACGCGTTGAGCACGCCGATAGCGCGCTGACGTGCGCCCTCTTCTTGTTGCCACGGGTCGACAATTGGTTGCACGATCATGTGACGAACGTCGTCGACATCAACAACGGCACAGTTGTACATGCGCTTGCCGAGACATTCGGCAACGGTGTTCTTACCTGAAGCGGGTGGGCCGGTGATCAGTAGGACGCTCACTAGCGAGGCCTTTCGTGTTCATCTCGGAAGGTCAGTCATTCTATCGGTCTGCCTCAAGTAGGGCTGCCCGAAAAGATTTCTTGTCCTTGATAAAGCAACGTGTAGTTACCGTTTGGGTTGGCTGGTAGTGGAAACGAAATTGGGGTCAATTGCGACAAGTGTGGTGAAACGTCGATAGCTGGCGCAGGAATCGCCTGTGGTTCGACAGTTCCTCCGTTTTGGTGTTTCAAAACAAACGCACCGGGTGCGAACTTAACGTTGGCGTCGGTGTTGTTGGTGATTTCTACTGTGAACTTGCCATTAATTCGGCCGGGGTTGTCACGATCGGGAACAACACGAAAAGCCATGACTTTAAAAGTCAACGCGCCGTTAGCGAACGGAACGGTCGTAGTTGTCGTTGGTTGTGCAGTCGTCGTCAGTTCTGAGGATGATTGCGCGCTTGATGAACGACGCAAATCGTTCGGCACGTGGTCGCCCAAATCCATTGCGAGCAAGAACAGGTAACAAACAACGCCGACTGTGAAGTAGTCGGGCCAGTTGTGCCACAACTTCTTTGCGAAGGTCACGCCATTTCGACGAGCTCAATCAGCTCATCGCTCCAGTAATCGAGCGTTCCTTCCGGCATCATCAACACGCGCTGTGGTGCAAGGCGTTCAACAAACCGAGCGTCGTGACTGACTATTGCCATTGCGCCCTTCCATCCAGCAAGTGCGGTTCCGATTGCTTCGAGTGATGGAGGATCAAGGTTGTTGGTTGGTTCGTCCAATAGCAACAAGTTGTGTCTTCCTACGACGAGCTGGGCAAGCGCCAGCTTGGTCTTTTCGCCGCCCGAAAGGGTGGAGGCGTCTTGAAACGCTTTGTCGCCACGCAGGTCGAACATGCCGAGCAAGGCGCGCAACTCGTCGTCAGGTTGACTTGCCTGTGCGCGCAAATGGTCTAAGACGGACTTACCCGACACGATGCCTTCGTGTTCTTGCGCGTAATAACCAACCGACACGTCCATCCCGAGGTCGAATTCGCCAGCGTTGGCCGCTTGTTGTCGAGCGATAATGCGCAACAGCGATGTCTTGCCAGCGCCGTTGAGCCCGAGAATCAGCAGTCGTTCGCCGCGTTCGATGGCAAAGTCGATGTTCTTGAAAACTGGCGGACCGCCATATGACTTCGTGAGTCCGCGCGCGTCGAGCACGAGGCGTCCGCAATGTGGCGGGTCGGGAAAGCGATAAGCCGATGCGCGTTCTTTGTTGGGTCCGACGATCTTGTCGGCTTCAATGCGTTCGACGCGCTTGTCGAGTGAACGAGCGACGCGTGCGCGCTTCTCGGTTTGTCCACGCATCGAGTCAGCTTGCGCGCTGAGGCGCGCGACTTCTTCGGCCTGCCGTTTTGCGAGTTTGGCGAGGCGTTCTTCGTCTTTGGCTCTAGACACTCGGTATTGCGAATAAGTGCCCTTGTATTCGTGCAGTTCTGCTTCGTCGAGGTGAAGCACGCGGTTGATCGACTCGTCGAGCAAATCGAGGTCGTGACTGATGACGAGTAGTGCGCCGCGATAACCGCGCAGGAAGTTCATGAGCCAGTTCTTGGCGTCGATGTCGATGTGGTTCGTAGGTTCATCGAGAAGTAACAAATCGCTACCGGCAAACAAAATACGTGCCAACTCGACGCGACGACGCTCACCTCCCGACAACACGCCAAGGGGAAGTTCAACGCGCTCGTCGCTCAAACCGAGGCCGGCAATAATGCGACGCACGTCGGCTTCGGCTGAGTAGCCGCCTGCTTCAGCGAAGCGGTCTTGTGCGCGGCTAAAGCGAGTGATGTTTGCTTCTGATGGGTTTTCTTCGACCGCAACGCGCAGCTTCTCGATACGGATGAGGTCTTCGTCGAAGCCCCGACCAGAAAGAACGTGTGAGAGCGCAGTCGACTCGGCAGTCTTGGCGTCGACCTTGGGGTCTTGCGGAAGGTAACCAACGGCACCCTTCTTCAAGATGGTGCCTCCAGCAGACTCGCGCTCGCCGCCTAACGTTTTCATAAGAGTTGTCTTGCCGGCGCCGTTGCGACCGACCAAACCAACCTTGTCGCCGGCGCGCACGCTAAAGGTCGCCGACCCTAGGGTCGTCTTACCTCCGACTTCAACTGAGAGATTGGTGGCCTGCAGCACCCACCCATGATGGCCGCTGGTGTGTCGCTCCGGGAAAATCCTGGCGATTTACCTCCATATCGCTAGTAGCCTTTGTCGGATGTCGAACGAGCACGACCACTCGGCCTCAATAGGCGGTGCTCAGTCTGGTAGCCCAACTGTCGAGCAAGTCATCGACGCGCTGCGGCCTGTGCAAGACCCCGAGCTAAACCGCAGCATCGTTGAGCTCAACATGGTTCGTGATGTGATGATCGATGCCGGCCGTGTCGACGTGTTGATTGCTCTCACGGTTGCCGGCTGTCCGCTGCGCGCTGAGATCACGTCGCGCGTTACTTCAGCGTTGGCACCTCTCGACGGCGTTGCCGACGTTCAAGTCTCGATGACGGTCATGACTCCTGAAGAGCTCGACGAAGTGCGCGCAAAGATGCAAGGCGGTTCGAGCTCTAATCACGGTTCGGCCCACAACCCTCATAACCCTCACGACGGTCACGGTCATGGCCCGGCCGCTCGTGTTGTTCCGTTCAACACACCCGAGTCAAAGACGCGAGTGCTCGCGATTAGTTCAGGTAAGGGCGGCGTAGGCAAGAGTTCGGTGACTGTGAACTTGGCGGTGAGCCTTGCTCGTCAGGGCTACGACGTTGGCATTCTCGACGCCGACGTTTACGGGTTTTCGATTCCAAAGATGTTGGGCATCGTTGACGAGCCGCAAGTTCACGACCAGATGATCTTGCCGCCCGAAGCGCACGGCGTGCGTTGCATCTCCATCGACTACTTCCTTGACGAAGATCAACCGGTCATGTGGCGCGGGCCGATGTTGCACAAAGCGCTAGAGCAATTTCTCGTCGATGTTATTTGGGGCGAGCCCGACTTCTTGCTGATCGACATGCCGCCTGGCACTGGCGATGTTGCGATGTCGATGGCGAAGTATCTTCCCTCGGCGGCTACTTACGTGGTAACAACTCCGCAACCCGCAGCACAACGGGTTGCGCAACGCAGCGGTGCGATGGCGCGCGAGATGAAACAACCACTGGCGGGTGTGATCGAAAACATGAGTTGGTTCACGGGCGACGACAACAAGCGTTACGAGCTGTTTGGTTCGGGTGGCGGTCAAGTGCTTGCTGACAATCTCGGCATTCCGTTACTTGCGCAGATTCCTCTTGAGCCATTGCTCCGCGAAGGGGGCGACATCGGGGCTCCGGTTGTGGCGAGTAATCCCGAAAGCGAAGCAGCGTTTGCTTTTGATGAGCTTGCGAGAACGATCGACAAGTTGGGTCCAAGACGGATCTACAGGAGGGAATTGGCGGTTCGATGAGACGATGGACGACACCGGTGGGGGACTTCGATCTCGAGGTCGGTGCCGATGGTGTTTCAAAGGTCGCTTATGGCGACGGCAACGTCGTGCCCGAGATCGAGTCTGATGTTCGCAACGCGCTCGACGAACATCTGCACGGCCGGCCTGCGTCGCTGAAGCTCAATCTGCAAGACGTGACACCACTTGCTCAAGTCACTCTGGCCAAGCTCTTAGAGATCCCGTTCGGTGAGGTGCGTTCATACGCATGGGTTGCCCGCGAGATCGGCAAGCCGACGGCAATTCGTGCAGTTGCGAGCGCAGTGGCTAATAACCCGTTGCCCGTTCTCATCCCGTGTCACCGTGTGGTGCGCAGCGATGGGCACGTTGGTGAATACAGCTTTGGCGGCCCGCGCATGAAAGAGAAGCTTCTGCAATTCGAGTCGGTCGACATTGGCTACCTCGAATCACTTGCCAAGCGCGGCATCCGCTTCATTGCCGACACCGAACACAACATGTTCCATCTGCCGCTGTGTCACCGAGGCCCTGATGTCAACGGCGACAGTGCGAAGTTCGTCGAGCTGAAATCTGCCGAGCTCGCGCAGGAAGACAAGCTGCAACCCTGTCGTCGTTGCCGCCCCATTCCTGTCTATTAACGCGCAAGCCTTAGCTAGAGGTTTCGGCTGTTTCGCGCCACATCGACGCCCTCGGGCAGGTTTGAGGGGTTCCAACCCAAGTGGCTGACTGCTGACTGAAATGCAAAGCGGTCGGTCATGCCCGCCGTATATGTAACAGCAGCGAACAGTGCCTCGTCGGTGCCGGCGGCAATCCCTCCGGCGCGAGCAACGTCGGGAATGAGGTTTGGTCGGTCGACGTAATACTCGACAAGGCCGCGCAGCACAGAAATAACTGACTCGGCTTGCGCTCGCGATGCAGGACGCAAATAGATGTTGCGGTAGTTGAACTCGCGCAGCGCAGACAGTGCTTCAGCCATTGGCTCGATCATGCCGATCTGGCCCGTAAGGCGTGTTGCTTCGACCATGCCTTTGATGAACGAACTGAGTTGTGAACCGCGCGTTGTGCCGCAACGTTCGAGAACGATGTCGGGCACCATTTCATACGTGACGACTCCCGCGCTTACTGCGTCTTCAAGGTCGTGGCACACGTAGGCAATGCGATCAGCCCAACTCACGACAACACCTTCGGGTGTCATCGGGCTTGGACGCGACCACGAATGGTTGCGTACGCCATCTAAAGTTTCTTCGCACAAATTGAGGGGAGCCAAGACAACGTCTGATCCCCAAGTTGCGTGATCGAATCCTTCGGGTAAGAACGGCGAGAGAGCGTCTTCACTTGCGTGCCCGCCGGGGCCATGCCCGCAATCGTGGCCGAGAGCGATTGCTTCGGCGAGAGCGGTGTTCAAACGCAGACTGTTTGACACGCCGACCGCAACTTGCGCGACTTCAAGCGCGTGCGACAAGCGCGTGCGTTGGTGGTCGTCGGGAAAGACAAAGACTTGCGTTTTGCCCGACAAGCGACGGAACGCAGGCGAGTGCAAGATGCGGTCGCGGTCGCGCTCGAAGCATGTGCGCTCGTCGTCGGGGGCTTCGTCACGTGCGCGGTGGCCGGCCCCCGAAGCTCGGGTTGCGCCCGGCGCGAGCAGTTCGTTTTGTGCAGCCTCACGCTCTTCGCGGCCGTGCGGCCGATAATCGCCCACCTTCGCGTTGTCGTCGGCGTGGGCCGTGCGAATGCCCTCGCCTTGGTGGCCGTGCATCGTGGAGGCCCATGTTCGTGCTCGCTCGGCGGCGTCATCAGTTGCCATGGCCACCACTCTATGGGCCGGGTGTGTCACTGTCTGCTCTCGAGGCATTACGGAGCGTTACGACCCCAAAGCCGCCTACGATGAGCGAACCGTTAGATACATAGGGGAGGCAGACGCGTGGACGTCCGCATCGGTGTTACGTACACGAGCAAAGAAATCGAGGTTGAGCTGCCCGAGGGTGCCGACCGCGATGCCTTGAAGAAAGACGTTGCCACCGCTCTATCGGCCAAGGGTGACGTGTTTTGGCTCACCGACCGTCGCGGACGCACCGTGGGCGTGCCGGCCGACAAGATTGCCTATGTCGAAATCGGGGCCGAATCTGGAGAGCGTCGCATCGGCTTCGTTGGCTAGTTTCGCTGTGAGGTTTCGTCTGTGAGCGAGCTGTTCGATCGAGAGCTCGTTGTAGTCACCGGCAAAGGCGGTACCGGCAAAACCACCGTGGCTACGGCGTTGGCGCGTCTCGCGGCCAAAGCGGGAAAGCGCGTACTGCTGTGTCAAACAGATCCCAGTGGAGACATTGGGGCCGCGCTGTCGGTCGATTCAGTGGGGTTCGACCCTGTCGAAGTCGCTCCCGGGCTCTTCGTCATGGCGATGGACACCGAAGCAGCGCTGCAAGAATATTTGCGGCTCAATCTGAAGCTGCCTTTTGCTGTTCGTCTCGGGCCTCTTGCGAAGGTGTTCGACTTCGTTGCGACGGCGGCCCCTGGGGTGCGCGAGATCCTCACGGTGGGCAAGCTGTCGTGGGATGTAAAGCGCAAGACCTACGACATTGTTGTTGTTGACGCCGCCGCCACCGGCCACATCGTCAGTCAGCTTGGTTCGCCTGATTCGATCGGAGAGTTGGTAAGCGTCGGTCCTCTGACTAGTCAGACAGCATGGATGCGCGAGCTGTTGCGCGACCCGGCTCGCACCGGAGCCGTTATTGTCACGACGCCTGAAGAAATGCCCGTTAGTGAAACGCTGCAACTGAGCCAGCAGCTGCGCGACGTCACTCAGACCCCTTTGGCGGCGATCGTCGTCAATCGTGTTTTGCCTGAATTGTTTGTGCGCGACGAACTGAACGTCTTCGAAGCGCTTGCCAACGAACCGTGGCGGGGCCGACTAAATGAGAGCGTGCCGGGCGATGTCGACAGCGTGATTGCCGCGACTCAGCTGGCCGTGAGCCTGCGACAGAGTCAGGTCGAACATCTGAACGAGTTGCGTGACGGCATCGACGCCGAAGTTCCACTGGTGTTCGTTCCGCAATCATTTGGGCCGGACGATCCACAAAGCATTGGCAACGAAGTTTTCGATGCTCTGGCTGGTGAATTAGAGCAATGACCACTGCAGCGATGTCAAACATTGCCGACGTCTTGGCTGACAACACTGTCGCCATAGTTTGCGGGTCGGGTGGCGTTGGCAAGACGACAACGGCCGCGGCGATCGCTGCGCAAGCCGCGCGTACGTCAGATCGTCGGGTGCTGGTAATCACGGTTGATCCGGCGCGACGCCTCGCTGACGCGTTGGGCGTGGGTCATATTGGCAACGCGGTTACGTCGGTTTCCTCCGAAGCGTTGACTGTCGAAGGAGTCGCGCCAAAGGGACGGCTGTCAGTTGCCATGCTCGATGCCAAAGAATCGTGGGACGAGCTAGTCAAGCGTCACGCGCCCGACGAAGAAACGCGGCTACGCATCGTTGGCAATCCGCTTTATCGCAACATCACCGAACGGTTCGTGCAGAGTCACGACTACATCGCCATGGAGCGACTTTACGAGTTGCACGACAGTGGCGACTACGACCTCATCGTCATAGACACTCCGCCGTCGACACATGCGGTCGACTTTCTAGAAGCGCCTGATCGCATGGCCGACTTCTTCGACTCAAAGCTCTTGAAGTTTTTAGTCGCGCCTTCGCGTTCGCGGTTTATGTCACTAACGAGCCGGCCGTTCCTGCAGATTGCCGACCGTTTGTTGGGTGAGCGTTTTCTCAACGACATCACGAACTTCTTTACGTCGCTCGAAAGCATGCGGCCGGGGTTCATTGCTCGCGCACAGACGGTGAGTGCTTTGTTGAAGGCCGACTCGACGACGTTCGTGGTGGTTTCAACGCTTGAGCCCTCACCGCGTTACGAGGCTTTGCGATTTTTGGGTGAGCTCGACAAACGTCAGTTGCACACAGGAGCCATTGTGCTCAACCGCACCTTGCCCGCTGCGCTGCTGGGTGAGGGTGCAATGCAGGCGGCTAACGCGTTGCGGCGAAAGGGCCACGGCCTCGGTGATTCGACTGACGAGATCGCGCCGGCAGCCAAGGTCGACAGGGTCACTGACCAGCTCGTGGCGACCTTTGACGATTTCTCGTCACTCGCCCGTCAAGAGCAGACACAGAGAGACGCATTGCAGCACCGAGCTGACGTCGTGGTGTCAGTGCCGTGGTTTGGTGAAGAACTGCGCGATCTGCGCGGGTTGTTGTCAGTAGGTGAGAAGCTTTGGGCGTGAGTATCCGATGAACACTGTCGATTCAATGGCGAGAAGTCATACCGACCTCAGCGATGGCGACCTCGAACACATCCAGCGGTTGATGCGGTCGTGGGGCATGTTGTCTGACCTTTGTTTTGCCGATCTGTTGCTGTTCGTTCCGGTCAAGGGCACTGACGGTGCTCGCTTTGCCGTGCTGGGTCAGGCTCGCCCAACCACGAGTCAGACCTTTCACCTCGATGTGTTGGTCGGTCGCGTGGTTGACGAGTTCGAGCGCCCAATGGTTGCGCGTGCGTGGCGCCGGCAAGAGACAGTTGAAACCGACGACGTTGTGCTGGGTCGCGGTGAGCGTGCGCGTGTGCAGTGCATTCCTGTTTGTCGCAACGGTCATGTGATCGCCGTCTTGAGCCGTGAGTCTCCACTTACGGTTGGGCGTCGTCCGGGCCAACTCGAGCGCGTGTACATCGAAACGTTCCAACGGTTTGCTCGAATGATCAGTCGAGGCCAGTTCCCATTCGAAGACGAGATTGGCGACAAATCGTCGCCGCGAATCGGTGACGGTTCTCTGGTGCTCGATGCCGATCGCAAGATCATTTTTGCGTCACCCAATGCCATGAATGCGTTGCATCGCATGGGCTTTTTGGCCAACGTTCTTGAATCGCGCCTCGAAGAAATAGGCATTCCCGGCAACCTCATCAAGCGCACTTTCGAGACGGGCCGCCCTGTCACCGAAGAGCTCGAGCCCCGTCTCAACGTGAGTTTGTCGATCACCTGCGTTCCCTTGCTAAACGAAGACATAGTTGATGGGGCTCTCGTGATGTTGCGCGACGTGACTGACTTGCGTCGTCTCGACCGCTTGTTGATTTCTAAAGACGCAACGATCCGTGAAATTCACCACCGCGTAAAGAACAACTTGCAGACGATCTCGTCGTTGCTTGATTTGCAGGCGCGTCGTCTTGAACCTGGCCCAGCGCGAACTGCACTCGACGATGCACACCGACGCGTGCGTTCGATCGCGTTGGTGCACGAGATCTTGTCGCGTGATGCGAGTGAACAAGTTGCGTTCAACGAGATCATCGAGCCTTTGGTGCGGGTTGCTCAACAGACTGCACTGGTATCCGATCAACACGTCGAATTCGAAGTGGTTGGCGATGCTGGTGAACTGCACGCCGAAACAGCAACGCCGTTGGCCGTTGTTCTGGCTGAGATCTTGGCAAATGCCGTCGAGCATGCTTTTGTCGGGCGTGCCCCCGACGACGAGAGCTGTCGTGTTGTGGTGACGTTCCTCAACGACGGTAAGCAACTACAGGTCGAGGTACGCGACAACGGCATAGGCGTGCCTGAAGACTTCTCAATCCACAAGACCAAGAGTCTTGGTCTGTCGATTGTGCGTAGTCTCGTGCAATCTCAGCTCGTTGGTGAGATCGAAATGAAGAGCGAGGGCGAGGGAACTCTGGTCTCGTTGTCGCTTCCGCTCAAGGCTCAGTAGGCAGCACACGTTTTGAATTGATGGCGTCGGTGGTGAAAGGGTCACGGCCGTGCCCTCATCTATTGACCTGCCTCGGCATCTGACCTGCGCCATACCTGACGATCCTGGATCGACACCGATCGAGAGCGATCGCATTCGCTTGTTTCATAAGACGCGTTCGGATGGTTTGAACATCATCGAACGCGGTCTGTTGTTAGAGATGGCGCGAGGTCCACGTTATGCAGAACCGCCGTTGGTGTGGGGATCGTGCAACCAAGGTGACTTTGCGTTTCGCTACCAAGTAGTTGTGGAATACACGCTTTCGTGGGCAGAACTGTTGAGCCGATGGTTCACCACCGTGGGCGGACCAATGCCGGGCACCAACACCGACCCTGCTCGATTCATGGCGCGTCGCGGCAACGTCGGTGTCGCCTTTGATGTGCCGGCGAGTGACGTCATCGCTGTGCATTTCCCGTGGCAGTCGGCATACCGCTACATCATGCAAAACGAAGATCTTCTGGCCGACCTGCTCGATGGAAAGTTTGACGACGTTGTAGACCCAGTCGATAAGTTGGCAATCGAGCGAATCAAGCACGACAACGCGCTGCGGCTCGACACAGCGGTGTCGTTAGCCTGAGCGAACGATTAGACGACCATTAGACAACCATTGGCGTGCCGCGACGGCGCGCCGCCAACCATTGACGACGGAGCTTGCGACGTTCGTCTTCTGACGTTCCACCCCAGACGCCAGTTTCTTGGTTAGCGCGCAACGCGAACTCAAGACATTGACTTCGCACTGCGCATGTTTCGCAGACCTGTTTGGCTGCGTCGGTTTGTTCGGCCATCGTGCCGGGCCCGTTACCCGGAAAGAACATTGATGGGTCGACGTTCTTACATGCGGACTTATCGCGCCAGTCTTCGGCGCTCCAATCAACGGTGCGATTCCATGTCAACGACACTGATCCCTCCTTCTCGAGGTGTTGCGTCGGGAAGCTCGCCGAGTGATCGTAAGAGGCGCTAATCACCGTTGCAAGGGGTAATTAACGGGCAGGCTGTGGAAATCGCGGGCCTAAAAGCCCAAATAGGTCAGCTCTATTCGACGGGCATGAAGACGTCGAGAGCGTCGGCCACGTGCTCGACTGTCAAGGTGTTGACATCGCCCAAGTAGTCACCGTCGATCTGAAATGGAAACTTGCTGTTTGACGTGATGACGCACTTTTTGATGTCGCTGCGGATGACTGTCTGGTGTGACTTGTTGAGGTAAGCGCCCGTCGCCATGGCCGAACCAACGACACCGAGGATGGTGGGAAGGCGTAAGGAGCGCACGTTGAGCACGCCAAGGCCCGCGGAGAAGTCGACGCCGGGCGTCACGTTAAGTGGAACGGTACCGAAGTAGCTGTAGGGGTCGGAGTTCATGATCAGCGTCATGTAGCTGTTGACGGGATCAAAGTCGTCAAGCTTCACGGAGAATGTCGACGTGCGTCGGCGGTTGTAGGTGCCCCACGTCAAGAATGTTGACCACGCGAAGAACAGGTGACCGGCGTAGCGCTTGAGAAATGCTTTTTGCTCGACACGCTTTACAACGGCGGCGTCAAAGCCGACGCCTGCGTTGAGCAAAAAATAGCGGCCGTTTGCCGTGCCAAGCCCGATGCGCCTCTTGTTGTTGTCGCGTAGCGAGTCAAGCAGTTCAGCGGTTGCTTCGATCGGATCGTTAGTCATGCCAATCGTGCGCGCAAAGACGTTGGTGGAACCACCCGGCAACGCGGCAAGTGCGGTTGATGTGCCAGCAAGACCGTTGGCCGCTTCGTTGAGCGTGCCGTCGCCGCCCATCACAATCACGACGTCGGTGTCGGCGGCTGCTGCACCCTGCGCGAGGCGCGTTGCGTGGCCGCGCCGTGTGGTTTCGACAGCAGTGACGTCGTGGTCGCGCGAGAGTGCCCGTTGAATGACAACGCGCGTTCGCGGTGTTACCGACGATGCTGCACCGTTTACTACGAACAGGACCTTCATTGTGGGCCCGCGGTGTTTCTGAGCTGGGCCAGGCTGCGAGCCAACAGACGCGATACGTGCATCTGACTTATTTCGAGTCGCTTGGCAATCTCTGACTGCGTAAGGCCTTCGAAGAAACGCATATGCAAGATGAGCTGCTCGCGTTCGGGTAGTCGTGAGATCAATGGCGAGAGCGCGGCGCGATGTTCGGCAGTGATCATGTTGGGGTCGACGTCTCCAATGCGAGCGCCGACGTTGTCGTTTTCTTCGTCGCCCGGCACCGGGGCATCGAGTGACGAAAAGCGATAAGCCTGCCCGGCTTCGAGCGCCTCGATTACTTCTTCTTGGCTGACCTCGGCTTCGTTGGCCAGTTCTTCGACCGTCGGAGAGCGGCCGAGCTCTTGGCCGAGCGTGCCGATGATTTTTCCGAGGCGCAAATAGAGCTCTTGCATGCGACGCGGCGCGCGCACGGCCCAGCCTTTGTCGCGAAAGTGTCGCTTGAGTTCGCCGACGATCGTGTGTGTTGCGTAGGTGGAAAACTCGACGCCGCGATCGGGCTCGAAACGATCAACGGCTTTGAGTAACCCGACCGATGCAACTTGCACGAGATCGTCGACGGGCTCGCCGCGATTGCTGAAACGTCTGGCTAGGTATTCGGCGAGACCAAGATGCGCTTCGACAAGTTCGTTGCGCAATTGTTCGTCGTTACGATTCTTCGCAAACTCGAGAAACTTTTCACGCAGTTCAATTTTCTGCTCGGCGTCAAAAGCCATCAGGCGGCGTCTGCTTGCTTTTTGACCAAACGGAAGTTGCCGTTGCCTTCCGAATCCCAAAGCTGATGATCGTCGACTAGCGCGGTCAAGATCTGTCGCGACAATTCACTGACTGTGAGCGGCTGAACGCTCGCAATGCCCCGCGACTCACCTTCAATAGTGAGCGTGGCCTCGCCGATCACATAACGCAGATGAAGTTCGCCGCCGCTTTCGCCTTTGCCGATAAGCGCAAAACACAGTTCGTCTAGTGCAAGGCGCAGATCATCTACATCATCAATGCCGAAACCAAGCCGACTGGCAAGCCCCGAGGCAGTAACTCGTGCCACCCGAAGAAACTCGGGCTGAGCGGGGACGGTAAGTGTTACTTGGTGCTCGGAGTGCACGAAAATTGGGCTCCTACTACTGCGAAAACACCCCTCGTGGGTCGGCGAGTGTCTGCCGCTCAAACTATCACCGAGACCGATGGAAAACGCCTCACAAGAGCGGCCTGACTACGCCCAGCGACCCCAGTGGATCAAATCAACGGATACGGATATTGCCGAGGTGAAGCAAGGCTTGGCAAGACGGGCGCTTCGATCAATGCCCTCATGCGTTCGACCAACGCGTCGATCTCGGCGTCGCTAAGCAGCTCGCGTAGCGACGCAGGAATGTTGTCGGCAACGCGCTGCATATCGTCGCAAAGCTTGGGCGGAATTGTCTCGCTGGCGAACTCCCAAATCACAGTGCGCAGCTTTGGCTCGGTGTTGAAACAAAGCCCGTGATCGATCACCCAGACTTCATCATCAGCAGTGCGCAAGCAGTGGCCCGACTTGCGATCGGCATTGTTGGTGATGACATCAAACGTGGCAACTTCGAGAAACGAATCAAAGAACGTTGGTGCATCGATGAACGTGAAGTAGTGCTGTTCGAAGTCTGCATCGACGAACAACTGCAGCGAGCCAGATCCAAACGGAGCCTTGTCGCGCGCAACCGTTGGTGGGACGTTTGGCCATCCGAGTGCAATCGACAACTCGTAAGCCGCAACCTCGCGTTTGTATAAGCCGCGAGGAAAGTCCCATAACGGTTGTTCGCCGACGACTGGTTTGTAGATCGCCTGGCGCGTTGTGTCGTGGTATTCGACGTTTACGAGAAACGTGAAGTTGGAACTCCAGGGCAAGCGCTCGACGACGGCGACCGAGCCTGACCTGAGCGCTTCTAAGGTGTCGGCGGACGGTTGCCGTTGGTGCGAGGACATGCGTGGCCCGATGGATCTAGTGGGTGTCCGCACAGCGGACACGGCGGACGACCGGCTTCGACGAGAGCGGCGCCACGAATGGCCATTGCTGCTGCTTGTTCGCGCGTGACGCTGATGCGAGCGTTGCCGGCAGTCAGTGAGTCGAGTTCGTCGGTCTCGCCAAACTCGGCCTCATCGATACTGAGGACGATGCGGTCGGCAACTTCGTCATAGGCGGCGCCAATGGTGCCGGCAACCCAGTCGACCTCGGCAGGTTGTTGCAGGGCCAGGTCTTCAGGGAGGTGCCCCGGCCGCGGTGCTTCGGCAATGAGTTCACCTATGTAAGAAGCAAGGGCAGCGACTTGTTGCTTTTCGACCTTGAGTGTCATCACTTGTCGACCTTGCACTGCCTGAAGCAAGAACACGCGGCGACCGGGCTCACCAATTGCCGCGACGGTAAACAGGTCAACCTCGTCGAGTTCAAATGATTGGCTCACGCAAGCCGTCCCTCAAGATTCGTTGCGCCAACGACATGAACCTGCGGTGTGCTGCCATATGTAACAACGCTTATCGAACACGGCACGATGTCGATGCGTTGAAACATATCGAGCGGGCTGCCAAGTGCTGTTGCGATAACTGATTTGATCGGGTCTGCGTGTGAGACGACAACAATTGTTTCACCGGTGTGTTTGTCAACAATTTCTGAAACAGCTGCGTTGGCGCGCGCTTGCATTTCGAGCAGCGACTCGCCGCCCGGAAACCGAAACATGCTTGGGTTGTGTTGCACGCGCGACCATTCAGGCAACTTGGCTAGATCTTTGAGCCTCAGGCCTGTCCATTCGCCTGTGTTGCCATCCATCAAGCGCTTGTCGGTCTTTAGCTTGAGGCCGAGCGCGTTGGCGATTGGCGTTGCTGTTTGTTTGGTGCGTTCGAGCGGTGAGGCATAGATCGCAGCTACGTTCGTGAATACCGATGCGATCGACTTGGCGGCTGCTTCTGCCTGCGCTTCACCTTCGCTCGATAAGAAGAGCCCCTTGGCTTGGCCAGGCAAAACTTGGCCGGTAGTCGGCGTTCGCCCGTGGCGGACCAATATGACGGTTGTCGGTTTCTGCTGAGTGCGCTTCGCCATCACGGTCAACCTATCGTGAGTGCGTGGTCAACCCGAACGTCTCGGCCCTAGCCAGGCTCAACAACCGCCTCGTTTCGTGTCGACGCTGTCAGCGGCTCGTTGACTGGCGCGAGCAGGTGGCGACTGAGAAGCGTGCGTCGTTTGCCAACGAGGTGTACTGGGGTAAGCCGGTTCCCTTCTTTGGCGATCCGGGCGCTCGCCTCGTTGTTGTTGGTCTTGCCCCCGCCGCGCACGGTGGTAACCGCACCGGACGCATGTTCACGGGTGACCGGTCGGGCGATTGGCTGTACGCGTCTATGCACAGAACTGGATTCGCCAATCAACCAACCAGTGTTGATGCGAACGATGGCTTGGTGCTCAAGAACGCATGGGTAACGGCCACCGTCAAATGCGCGCCGCCAGCAAACAAACCCACTCTTGAAGAACGCAATACATGCATGTCTGATTACTTGGAGCGCGAGCTCGAGTTGTTGGTCAACAAGTCGGTCATCGTTTGTCTGGGCAAGTTTGCTTATGACGCAGTGGCGTCATTGATGTCGATTCGTCCGAAGCCGCCTTTTGGTCATGGCGTAGAAATGCAGAGCCCTGATGGCCTAACGATCATCTGTTCGTTTCACCCAAGTCAGCAAAACACTTTCACGGGCAAGCTCACAGAACCCATGCTCGACTCTGTGTTTACCCGGGCACACCAGCTGACCTCGGGTTCCGACTGACGGTCGGTCTAGTCCTCTGGGCAGCAACTAGCCTTTGAGGGTCAGCACTGAGTGGGGATGAAGGAGTCCAAATGGTGATGGAGCCAAAGATTGGTGGCCGTACGCCAACCCGTCAGTGTGGCGTGCAGATTGGCGACGGCGTTTGTGGGAACGATGCCGTCATCCACGTTCTCTGGCCATCGGGTAAGTACGCATTCACGTGCGCGCAACACGAGGGTCCAACGCGCCGGTTTGATACCGATCAGATTCACAATGTTGGTTCTGATTGCGGCATGCCTGGCGCAAAGTGGAACAGAGAAAAGAACATCTGTGTCGTTGACGACGACGACCTTGATCTCACCGGTGTTGTGTATCAAGCACGTCCGGCTGAAGCACTGCAACAAGCAGGTGCATCGAACTGATCGTGCGCGCTGTTTCAATCGCCAGTGCCTGAACTTCCTGAGGTCGAGTCTTATCGTCGTATTGCTGAGCGTGCGATTGGCAGACGTATTTCAAAAGTGGTTGCCGACGACGATTGGTATTTGAAGCGCGACACCACTGCACATTTGCTTGAAGTTGCACTGCAAGACTCTGAGTTTGTCGCTTCACGACGCGTTGGGAAGTTGTTGTTGCTCGATGTTCGTGACGGAGGAACGGTGGGTCTGCATTTCGGAATGAGCGGCACGCTGTTGGTTGATGAAGAACGTGGTGTTGAGCGCTTGATCTACTCGAGCCATCGTGTTTTGCCTGAGTGGGATCGTTTTTCCGTCTACTTCGAAGACGGCGGCTCGATGCGTCTCAATGATTCGCGACGACTTGGCGGTGTTGAGCTCGACCCCGATAGAGAACGCCTTGGCACTGATGCTTTGTCGTTGACGCTTGGAACTTTGCGCAGGGTGTTGTCTACGAGTACAGCACCGCTGAAGGCGCGGCTTATGGATCAAGAACGCATTGCCGGTGTGGGTAATCTCATCGCTGACGAAGCGCTCTGGCGTGCTGGGCTAGATCCGGCACGCGCTTCTAACTCGCTTGACGATGTCGAGTTGAAGCGCTTGCAACGCGTGTTGCGCAAGACCATCAATGACTTGATTTTGCGAGGCGGATCACACACCGGCGACTTGATGGAAGCCCGCTTTGTTGGTGGTCTTTGCCCTAAAGACGGCGCGCCACTGTTGCGTAGACAAGTTGGCGGTCGCACAACGTATTCGTGCCCGAAGCATCAACTGTGATGCGAGCGATAGGGTCGCGATTGTGAAGATTGCTTTTGGCACCGACGAGCAAACAGCACTTACCTCGTTCATTGTTGAACACTTGCGTAGATCGGGTCATGAAGTATCGGTTGTCGCTGACGGCGTTGCCTGGCCCGATGCCGGCCGCCTTGTGGGCGAAGCGGTTGCCCGCAACGATTCTGTACGCGGCGTTGTTTGTTGCTGGACAGGCACTGGCGTTTCGATTGCAGCCAACAAAGTTGATGGTGTGCGCGCAGCGTTGTGCACCGATGCTGAGACAGCGCGCGGCGCTCGCCGCTGGAATGATGCCAACGTTCTTGCGCTGGGTCTTCGTTTGACGTCGCCCACAGTGGCTCAAGAAATGATCGATGAATTTTTGTCGACAGAACCAGAAGCGAGCGAGGCTAAAAACATCGAAAAGCTCAGGTAAAAGTCCTGCTCGGGCCCCTCTTCTATATGGCTCGCAAGGCAAAAGTCGAATAGGCGAGGCGAACATACGTTCGATACACTGACCGGCGTGGCAGTTACCGAGATTTTTCCCCAGTCGTCTAGTTCCCAGTCGTTTAGTTCCGAGCAGGCCGTCTTGCGTGAGTTGACCAAGCCGGTGGTGTGGGCGAGCGATCGCACATTGCCGGTGGTTCCGGCTGTGAAGAATTTGTTTCCCGATGGCGGCTTGCGTCGTGGCAGCACTGTCGTAGTGGCTGGCTCTACGTCGTTGGCGCTCGCCATGATGGCTGCAGCATCGGCCGAAGGTTCTTGGTGTGCAGCGGTTGGTCTTCCCTCGTTGGGGCTTGTGGCCGCTGCTGAATATGGTGTCGAGCTTGCACGTTTGGCACTGGTGCCCAATCCAGGCGCGCAATGGGCAACCGTTGTCGGTGCGTTGATCGATGCGCTCGATGTTGTTTTGTTCAGGCCGACAAACGCCGACGCAATTAGATCGGTAGATGCGCGTCGACTAGTTGCTCGAGCGCGTGAACGCGGCGCCGTGTTGGTTCCAATTGTTGACGACCCGTCAATGTGGCCGCAGGCCGACTTGCGACTGCGTTGCGTCGGTGCTGAATGGCAAGGCCTTGGCCAGGGTCATGGTTATCTGCGCAAACAACGTCTGCGTGTTTTGGCCGAAGGGCGAGGCGCAGCATCACGATCTCGACAAGCCATCGTTTCGCTTGCTTCATGAGTGACAGGGGCAAGAGCAGTGCAGTCCGATTCAAATGTCGAACGAATGTTGGTGGTTTGGTGCCCTGATTGGTCAGTGGTTGCCTCTGGGCTTCCGTTGTCTGACCCTATTGCGGTGCTGCACTCCAACCGAGTTGTTGCGTGTTCTCCAAACGCACGGCGCGAGGGTGTGCGCATCGGTCATCGTCGCCGTGAGGCGCAAGCGCTGTGTCCTGAGCTTGCTGTTGTTGAACATGATGCGGGCCGTGACGCGGCTGCTTTTGAGTCAATTGTCGTTACGGTTGAGTCGTTGGCGCCCAAAGTCGAGATTCTCCACCCGGGCACATGCGCAGTACCAACACTTGGGCCATCGCGCTACTTCGGCGGCGACGAAGCATTGGTGCAGCACCTCACAATGCTCATCAACGAGACATTGCGCGACCGTGAACTGTTGGCGCGTTGTTGCGTTGGCATAGCCGATGGAGTGTTTGCCGCAACGCTTGCTGCGCGCGCGGCAATGGTGGTGCCGGCGGGTGAGTCGCCCGCGTTTCTTGCTCCGCAACCGATTGATGTTTTAGAGCGACCCGAGTTGGTCGACCTGCTGCGACGACTTGGCGTTCGTGTGTTGGGCGACTTCGCTGCCTTTCCGGCCACCGATGTGTTGGGTCGGTTTGGTGATGAAGGCCTTGGCGCACATCGATTGGCGCAAGGTCTCGACGAGCAACCGTTCAACGCTCGGCTCATTCCGTTAGAGCTCGCGGTTTCGCAAGAACTCGATCCTCCTGTTACGCGTGTTGATGAAGCGGCTTTTGTTGCCCGAAGTTTGGCCGAATCAATGCAAAGTCGCCTTGCTCGTGAAGGCCTCGCTTGCAATCGCGTCACTATCGAAGCACAAACCGAAGATGGCGAAGTGCTGAGTCGAACGTGGCGCCACGCTGGGCAACTAACTGCACTTGCAATTGCCGAACGAGTGCGATGGCAACTCGACGGATGGTTGACGCGCAACGGTGCTCGCAATATCGACGATGACTATCCAACGACGGGTTTCATTACGTTGCGCCTAACCCCTGATGGATTGTTTCCCGATAACGGTTCGCAACTCGGTTTTTGGGGCGGAAGCATCGACGCCGATGAGCGGACGAGTCGAGCGTTATCGCGCGTACAAGGCATGTTGGGTGAAGACTCAGTGCTTACCGCTGTTGTTGGAGGGGGGCGCAGCCCGGTCGACCAAATTCGCTTGGTGAGTTGGGGTTCGGTGCGCGAGCCAACACATCCTGGTTTGCCTGACGGGTTGAGAAATGTGATGGCCAATCAGTCGGGTGTTCAGCCAGGCGTTCAATCGGGCGTTCAATCGGGGGCTGAGGCGCAAAAAAGACTTGTTAGACGCCGCCGCCGACATCCTGTTGCCGTGCCGACGTGGCCAGGGCAGTTGCCAACTCCGGCACCGGCAACTGTCTATGCGTCAATGCCGTTGATCGAATTGCTCGATCGCAATGACAACACTCTTGTCGTCGATGCACGGGGCTTGCTCAGTCATCCTCCGGCAAAGTTTCGTTTGCCCGGATACCAGCCGGCACTAATTGTTGCTTGGGCCGGTCCATGGCTCATTGACGAGCGCTGGTGGGATGCTGAAACTCACCGCCGTTGCGCGCGCTTGCAGCTCGTTACCGATGCCGGCGAAGCCATGCTGGTCGTGCTCGAAAAGCAAAGTTGGCGACTAGAAGCGCGTTACGACTAGCTCAGGTTGGCTGTTCGACCGACGGCAGTTGCGCCGCAGAAGCAGCAGCGGCTTCGATTACGTTGCCAGCCGAGGTCATCAATGCTTCTTCTTCTGGCAACTCGCTGAGCTCCGGCGCGAGCGCGGGCAGCACGATGGTTACCGTCGTCCCTTGGCCCAGAACCGAGTCAACGGTGATGGATCCACCGTGGTGTTCGACGATCGTTTTAGAGATCGTAAGGCCAAGACCTGTGCCCGAGTGCGCTTGTTCAACAGCAGCGGCAGCTCGGAAGAAACGTGTGAAAACCTTTGCCTGCTCTTCGCTGTCGATACCGACGCCGTTGTCGGCAATGACGATGCAGATTTCATTCTTCACGCGTTCAGCAGACACATGAACGAAGCCCGATGGCGGTGTGAACTTGACGGCGTTGCCGATGATGCCATCGAGTGCGCGCGAGAGTTGCTCGCCGTCGCCGGCGCACATGCCAAGACTGTCGTTGACCGACGACGACAGCGTTACATCGCGAACACTGGCGGCCGTCTTTGAAGCAGCTACGGCGTTGTCGATGAGGCTTTGCACGTCAACCGGACGGAAGCGCACTTTGAACGCACCCGATTCAATGCGTGACAGAGATAGCACGTCTTCGATCAAGCGTTGCAGACGCTTTGCGTTGCGTGAAGCAATCTCGACCATGCGTGCTTGCTCGTCAACGAGCGGGCCAGCATCGCCTTCACTCAATAGTTCGAGGTAGCCAAGCGTGCTTGTCAGTGGCGAACGCAGTTCATGCGACACCGACGAAACAAAGTCGCTCTTTGCTTGTTCGAGTTCTTGAATGCGCAATAGGGCTTCGCGCTCGTTCTCTTGCGCTTCCTTCACGCGTTGCGTGAACTCGTGTCTTGCGGTGAGGTCACGAATGAGGAACTTCAGTTGCGGTGTGTTGTTGCTGTTGTCAATCCAGACAGTCACTTCGGCGGAAATTGGGCAACCCGTGCTGCGCACCATTGTCGTCTTGAACTGACGGCTTTCGAAGTGGTCGAGCAGATTCCACGACTCGCTCATGTAGGTCTCGAACGCTTCACGTTCGTGTTCGGCGACGAGAACTTCAGAGACTGAGAATCCGAGAACGGTTTCTGCTTGGTGTCCGAAGAGGTTGGCGGCCTTGCTCTCCCAAAACGAAACCTGTCCGTCGCGGCTTACTTCGAAGTAGGCGTCGGCTGCGCGTCCGAAGATTCTGCGCAGACGAGCTTCCCGATTCACGACGGCTTGCTCTCGTACGAGAGCGGCGCGTTCGTCGCGAGTTTTGGCTCCGGGGCCGTAGCGTTCGATTACGCCACCAGCGACCACCACTGCAGCCATTACAGCAACCGCGGCAAAGACATTGAGGTCAAAGCCGGCTTCGAGGGCAGCGCCGAATAGACCCACTGCCGTTCCAAGTCCGAAAATGCGGATATACGAAGGGGCGCTCCTTGCCCTTTTCGCGCGCCGATCCATGGCCACAAATGCGATATCGGCTCGACTTAACGCAGTCTGGACTGGTTTCTTCGGCTCAATAATTTGCCCTTCTGGCGCACCCGATGAGACCCAACGTTCGTCATCAGCCACTTTCTGAACTCCTAGAGCTTCGCTGACTTTCAATCGAACGTATGTTCGCCCCCTGTGGTAAGTTGACCGCCATGAGTACGGGTACAGCAGTTGGGTGCTTGTCAGATCGGCCCTTATTAGAAGTGCGAACTCTCTAGGGCCATGGGGTTCAACAATCCCAAGATGTCGTGGGGCGAGCTCGAGCAGCGCCTGTCTGGTCAGTTCACCGAGACTTCCCCCGACGGCGATGGTGGCGATGCCCCGGCGTGGTCACGAAAGCGCGGGCCCTATGAAAAGCCGCCGGCAGGTCAGGTTCCAAACGCAATGGGCGACAGCCAGGTTGCCTATGCCGAGTTGCACTGCCATTCAAACTTCAGCTTTCTCGATGGGGCGTCGCATCCTGAAGAGTTGGTCGAAGAGGCGGCCCGTCTCGGGCTGAAAGCGCTGGCCATTACTGACCACGACGGTTTCTACGGGGTGGTGCGTTTTGCACAAGCGGCGAAAGAGTGGGGCATCAAAACCATCTTCGGCGCTGAGCTGACGCTTGACTTGTTGCGTATTCAAAACGGAATTGCCGACCCTGAAGGTCAACACATCTTGGTGTTGGCGAAAGATCCTGAGGGTTACGCACGTTTGGCGCGCGCGATGTCAAACGCGCATCTGCGGGGCAAAGAAAAGGGCCGACCTATATATGACTTCGATGAGCTGGCTGGTTTGCACGATGGTCACTGGGTGATTCTCACCGGTTGTCGCAAGGGAACGGTGCCGGCGGCTCTTGCCAATCGTGGCAAGAAGGCCGCCAAGCAAGAATTGCAACGGCTAGTTGATGCCTTTGGCGTCGAAAACGTGTTTGTCGAATTGTGGGATCACGGCTTGCCGCAAGACTCACAACGCAACGATTCGCTTAGCGACATTGCTGCTTCGTGCAACGTGTCTACGGTTGCCACCAACAACGTGCATTACGCCTCACCCAAACGTCGTCACTTGGCTGGTGCGTTGTCTGCCGTGAGAGCAAGACGCAGCCTCGACGAAATTGACGGATGGTTGCCGGCATCGGCGGCGTCTTACCTGAGAACGGGTGCCGAGCAGCACAAGCGGTTTCTTCGATACAAAGGTGCAGTGGCGCGAGCGGCAGCGTTGGGTGAAGCGTGCGCGTTTGACTTGCAGTTGATCAGCCCGAATCTCCCTGATTGCGCTGTGCCTGATGGGCACACAGAGACAACGTGGTTGCGACACCTTGCTTATGAGGGGGCCGAGAAAAGGTACGGCCTCCGAGAGTCTGAGCGTGTGAAAGGTGCCTATGCGCAAATTGATTACGAGTTGGCACTTATCGAAGAGTTGGGCTTTCCCGGCTACTTCTTGATTGTCTTCGACATCGTCGAGTTTTGTCGGCGGTCAAACATCTACTGCCAAGGTCGTGGGTCAGCAGCCAATAGCGCTGTTTGTTACGCGCTCGGTATAACCAACGCCGATGCAGTGTCGTTGGGCTTGTTGTTCGAGCGATTCTTGGCACCTGAACGCGACGGGCCACCTGACATCGACATCGATATCGAAAGTGATCGCCGCGAAGAGGCTATTCAATATGTCTACGAACGTTACGGGCGAGAGCAAGCAGCCCAGGTTTGCAACGTCATCACTTATCGCGCCAAGTCATCAGTGCGTGACATGGCTAAAGCGTTGGGTCATTCACCAGGCCAACAAGACGCATGGTCAAAACAAATAGACGCGTGGGGTCCGCTCGAACACTCTGCCGATCACGATGTGCCGGCTGATGTAATGAAGCTCGCTGCTGAGTTGCAGAACTTTCCAAGACATCTAGGCATTCATTCAGGGGGAATGGTGCTGTGCGATCGTCCGGTTGTCGAAGTGTGTCCGGTCGAGTGGGGGCGTATGGAAAATCGCACGGTGCTGCAGTGGGACAAAGAAGATTGCGCCGCTGCTGGGTTGGTGAAGTTCGACATGTTGGGTTTGGGCATGTTGTCGGTGCTTCACTACGCAGTCGACTTGATAAGAGACCACCACAAGGTCGATATCGATCTGGCAACCTTGCCGCAAGAAGACGTGGTCTACGACATGTTGTGCAAAGCAGACTCGTTGGGGGTGTTCCAGGTAGAGAGTCGCGCGCAGATTGCGACGCTTCCACGTCTCAAGCCGCGCGTGTTCTATGACTTGGTCGTCGAAGTCGCGTTGATTAGGCCGGGCCCGATTCAGGGCGGCTCGGTGCACCCTTATATACGGCGGCGTAACGGGCGCGAACCCGTTACTTATCTGCACCCGCTACTCGAAAAGTCTTTGGGTAAAACGCTGGGCGTTCCGCTATTTCAAGAGCAGTTGATGCAAATGGCAATTGACGTTGCTGGGTTTACGCCCGGTGAGGCCGATCAACTTCGACAAGCCATGGGCTCCAAGCGTTCGATGGAACGTATGCAGCAGTTGCGTAATCGAATGTTCGAAGGCATGGCCGAGCGTGGAATCAGTGAAGACATTGCGCAGCAGATATTCAACAAACTTGCTGCGTTTGCCAACTTTGGGTTTCCCGAAAGCCACTCGGTGTCGTTTGCTTATCTCGTCTATTCGAGCGCGTGGATCAAATATCACTACCCAGCATGTTTCATGGCGGCCCTTTTGAAGGGCCAACCGATGGGCTTTTGGTCGCCTCAAACCTTGGCGGCTGACGCGCGGCGACACGGTGTTGTGTTGCACGGTCCTGACATCAACATAAGTCAAGCTGAGAGTTCGATGGATGCTGATGGTTCAGTGCGCATCGGGCTCGACTATGTGCGACACATCGGTGCTGAGTTGGCGCAACTGCTTGCTGACGGTCAGCCCTATGTGGATATGGAAGATGTAGTGCGGCGCGGTGAGTTGTCGTTGAATCAAGTTGAGGCATTGGCAACGGCTGGAGCGTTTGACAGTCTCGATATCGATCGACGTAAGGCACTGTGGGCTGCTGGTGCTGTTGCGCAATCGCGTCCTGGTCGACTCAAAGGCATTGTTACCGGTGTTGAAGCGCCACAGTTGCCGTTTATGACCGAAGTCGAAACAGCAGCAGCAGATCTCTGGGCAACTGGCATAACTCCCGATCGTTTCCCTGTTGAGTTTGCGCGACCTCGTCTCGAAGCGCGCGGTGCCATGAAGATTGCCGATCTCGAAATCACCGAACCCGAAACGCGCGTGCTGATTGGGGGAGTGGTTACGCATCGACAGCGTCCGGCGACAGCGGCCGGCATCACTTTCATCAATCTCGAAGACGAGTCGGGTATGGCCAACATCGTTTGTTCCAAAGGATTGTGGGCGAGGTATCGGCGAGTAGCCCGCTCTTCGCCTGCGTTGTTGATTAGAGGCAAGCTCGAAAGAGCCGACGGGGTGACCAACGTGATTGCCGACAAGATCGAGGCGTTTTCGCTTGTCGGCGATAGTTCCATGCGAGCACGCAACTTCCGCTAACCGGTTAGCGTGTTCAGATGCCGAACACAGGCTGCACGCCCCAAGCCGAGTGCCACCCATGATCGTCGATGAGTCAGGTCGCTACCTGTTGCGCCAATTGAACTCAACGACGCTGTGGCGTTACGACCGACGTTGGCGTCGCACACAACAGCTGTCACCATTCGCCGGTGCAGAGTTCAGCTGCGTCGAGGGCAAAGCGCGCGTGTTGCTTGCCAGAACGGTCGAAGGCCGCTTGGTTACTTCGGTGCACGGCGCAGTCGAACCAGGTACGGCGCTTGCTAGCGGGGTCTATGAAAACGGCAAGTGGACCTTCACCGGCGATAACCAAGCATGGGCACATGTTCCCGAATACACATTCCTTTCATCCGATGACGCCAAGCGAGCGCTGTTGCGTATTGGTGATGGTGCCGAGCCCGATCCGCTTGAAGACGTCGACGGCGTCACATCTGTAATCGACGTTCCCGAGAGTCGTTTGGTTGTGCTTGCCGGAGGTGGGCGAATCACCGTTTACGACCCACACTCGCGCCATGCTGGCTTTCGTCTGTCGCTGCCGAGCGCGTCAACCGCAAAGAGCGATCCTCGTCTGCGGTTCAGAGATGGCGGCAAAGAGTTATGGCTAAACGACTTCAGTTCCTTGCTGAAGTTAGAAACCCGCAACTGGACGGTTGTTGACGCTGCTGGTTTCGTCGCTGACGCAGAGCAGCAATCATCGCCGCTCATCAATGAGTGGACGTTTACAAGCGATGAATCTGCAGCGGTCGTGTGTCGCTCCGACCAGCACAGCGTTGGTGTGGTCGACACTGAGACTCTCGAATTGATCACTGAGATCAGTTGCAACTCTGAGCCCGTCGACGCAGTGCTGATCGACGAGCGTGTGGTGGCAACTGACAACCTTGGCAAAGTGTTGCGAGGTAGAGCGCGCCGATGATTGCAGTTGTTGCCCTTGTATTCGCCGCGCTCTGTGTCGTTGCACGCATTGTCTGGGAAGTTGCTAGCCCACTGCACTTCGACACCGTGAAGACCTATATATATGTACGCGATGTTGTAACTCTCGGGCCCGCCACTATCGCCGCCCTGTTCGGCATCGCGAAACTTGGCCCAACCAAGAGATCGTGGGCGTGGGCGACAGAACATCCGCGACGAGTAGTCGCCTTGCTCAGTGTGTTCACTGCAGTTTTGTGCGCAACTATTTGCAACTTCGTCTTGCTTGGCGTTCCTCATGTCGTTGATGAAGCTGCATACCTATGGCAGGCGAAGTTGATCGAAGCGGGCAAGCTTGCAACGGTGCCCGGCCCTGCCTCATCGGCCACAGGCGTTGAGTACGTGGGCGACATTGCAACCGGCAGCGACCTTGCCATTAGTCGCGTGAGTGCGTTCTTCCCGGGCTCGTCTTTACCGCTTGCGTTCGGAGATCGTCTCGGTCTTGTCACGCTCGTCAATCCGCTGTTGGCCGGCGCGCTGGTTGCCGTTACTTACTGGTGTGGGCGTCGACTGTTTGACACGCGCGTTGCGTTGATTTCGGCTGCACTCTTTTCGATCTCGCCGTTCGTGCTGTTTCAAGGAGCGAGCTTTTTCGGACAAGTGTGGACAGCGCTGTTTCTCGCTCCCGCAGTTGCTTTGGCTATTAAACCCAAACGCTTTTGGGAGCCTCCGGTAGTTGGCTTGTTTGTCGGCGTTGCAATGTTCTCTCGTCCGGTGAGCGCAGTGGTCGCGGCAGTAGTAATCGGCATTGCGTGGCTCGTGCAAGGTAAGTGGTGGCATCGGCCGGCGCGCCTTGCTGGTGCCGTCGTTGGTGGGTTAGTGCCGGCCGTTCTGTTCCTGGCGATGAATGAAGCCCTCACCGGCGATCGTTTCCAAACAGCACACCGACTGCTGCTGCCTGACGAGACCGCAAACTTCGATCTGCATTGGGTGCGCAATGCAGCCCTCAATATTGCCGGCCTATTGGTCGACTTCAACGGGCTTGTCATTGTCGGCATGCTTGCTTTGGTGCCTGCGCTGATCAAACGGTCGAAGCCGGCCACCGTCGTCGTTGCCTATCTGGCTGCTCAGATCGGGGCGTACTCCCTTTATTACAACCACGGCATCAGCTACGGCCCTCGCTACCTATTTGAGCTCATGCCCCTTCTGATTCCGGCGGCTGCATTTGGGCTAACCAATGTGTCGAGGTTGGCCGACCGTCTGCCTCGTGTTTTGGCGATAGCCGCCGCCGTCTCGCTGATTGCCATCGTGCCCACTCATTCGGCGGTTTTTCATGCCCGAGGTGAATATCTGAGCCTCGCCGATGTCGATAAAGCACTTGCTGGGCAGCGGGCGGTTGTCTTTATGACTTCAGGCCCTTATGAGTTCCCCGACCCCTTTTATCCCGCTTTTGTTCACAACGGTGCTCGAGTCGGTTCCACTGATGTCGTATACGTGCGCGATCTTCCTGGTCAGCGCTGTTTGACGGCGTCGGCCTTCCCCGGTCGGCAGCAATACCTGCTCGATATGGACATGAGGGCCGATAAACACAAGACCGGTTCACTGAAGGCGCTCTCGTCGGCTTGCTGACCGACTCGGTCTCGCCCGATGTGACCTGTTAACCCCCAGTTCACCGGGGGTGCGGGGCGTACCACAGCGCCTGCCGAGCATCCAGGGAAATTTCTAACTATTGGCGAACTGCGTGCCGATGAGTGATTTGGAGTTCCTGGATTTACGCGGAAAGGGGGTGCTGTGAAAGGCAGACGAGTAGTCACAAGTTATGTCGCGCTTGCCGCTCTTATCGGCGCGCTCATGACGATGTTCTGGACTTCTCCTGCTTCGGCTTCTTCGGTTGGCGTTTACGTCGACCCTACAGTTCCGCCTCCGACCACAGCTCCGCCAACGACCGTGCCTCCCACTACCGCTCCGCCGACAACGCTCGCCCCGACCACGGTGCCGCCGACAACCATCGCACCTACTACGACGATTGCGCCGACTACGACAATCGCGCCTACGACCACAGTTCCTACGACCAACACCGCCACGACGATGAGCCCGACGGCAAGTTCGTTGCTCGAAGAACTTCCTCCGCCAGCGACGACGCCTGCAGTTGAAGAGCCAAAGTCGGTGCCCCAGAAAGTGGTCAAGTCAGTAAAGGGCGCCGCAAAGGTAACCGGCAAGTTGGTCAGCGGTGTTGCTGCTGGTGAGCCGGTTGCCACCGTTGCTGAAAAAGTCTTGCCACAACCCGTCGCAGCAGTCGTCGTGCCTGCCGTTCGCACGGCATCAACGTTCGCGTTCCCGATCAGTTTGGCGTTTGCTGTCATTGGCTTCCTCGGATTGCAGCAACGCATCGATGCTGGTGACCCCAAACTCGCGGCAGCTCCCATTGCTCATGAGAACGACAGGGTGACCTTCACATGAGCAAGTCGACGGCTACCAACGATTCAGCAGAACTAACACCGCTATCAGACCGCCTCGGCCTGTTGTTGGTCGTGCGTCTCTTTATGGCGTCGGTTGTGCTGCTCTCGTCAGTCGCGCTCCCGCAGCTGACGTTGCACCAGTCGTCGGTAGTGGCTGCTCAGATCTACATCGGCGTTGCGATTCTTTTTGAATTGCTACACCGCCTGCTCACGCGGGTAACGCGCTTTCGTTGGTTGATCCTCGTCAACTTGATGTTGCTGTTCGACGGCATCTTCATTGCTGCCGTGCTTGCCGGTAGCGGACAGTCGCGTAGCGCCTTCATGTTTCTGGCGTATGCGCACATCGTTAGCGTCACGCTGTTGGTCGGTTTCCGTACTGGCTTGAAGATGGCGTTGTGGCACTCGATCTTGCTACTCACGGTCTACTACCTCGGTCTCGCTGGATGGCTTCCACGTCTCGGTCTTCGCGGTCAATCAACCGATGTTCGTTTGTCGAACGAACTCGAAGTGGCACAAGCAACGGCCCTTTGGTTGGTTGCCATCGTTACTGCGGCATTCTCGTCTTTGAACGAACGAGAGTTGCGTCGCCGCAAGGGTGAGTTGACGATCATTGCTGACCTCGCCAGTGCCATTGAGCAAACTCGTCGTCCGTCAGAGATTCTCGAGTCGCTGATCGAAGTGACAGTTACGCAGATGCACTGTGAGCGCGCTGCTTCAGTGTGGGTTCACGGTGGCAACATCATGGTGTCGCACAGCGG
Source organism: Acidimicrobiales bacterium (assembly GCA_044220495.1). GTDB lineage: Bacteria > Actinomycetota > Acidimicrobiia > Acidimicrobiales > JBBSGY01 > JBGAQY01. Next base: position 8,573 of record JBGAQY010000017.1, on the reverse strand, counting down.
CGACGGAGAGACCGGCGTGATCAAGGGTGAAAGCTTGCGTCCGCTTGGTGGTGTGATTGAAAAGGCAGTCGATACGGCAGCTCCGGTTCTCGTTCGTCGCCTCGACCCTGAAGTCGACACCTTGCTCGTGAAGTACTTGCCCGAAGCTGACAACGTGGCTGTCATCCCGCTCATTGCCGAAGGTGAAGCAGTTGCGGTGCTCGTCGCTGAGTGGGGTTCGAGCAACAAGACTCGCGTTACTCGTCCGATGATCGACCTGTTGTCGAACGTCGCTGGACGTGTGGCCCTGTCGCTCAGCAACACGTTCCTGCTTGCCGAGGTTCAGCGTCTTGCTTCGGTTGATGGTCTTACAAATCTTCCGAACCGTCGCACGTTCAATCAAGCCATTGAGCGTGAGGTTGCTCGCGCCGGACGTTCTGGTCACTCAGTTTCGTTGTTGATGCTCGACATCGATCACTTCAAGAGCGTCAACGACAACCACGGCCACCAAATGGGTGACCAAGTTCTTGCCGAGTCTGCATCGGGTGTTCTCGACGCCTGTCGCGGTGAAGACTTGCCTGCTCGTTACGGTGGTGAAGAAATCGTCGTCATCATGCCGAACTGCACCGCCGAACAAGCAGTTGCTGCCGGTGACCGCATTCGTCGTGCCTTGGCCGCCGCCAACAAGTCACTGCCAGTTACGGCAAGTGCGGGTGTGGCGACGTTCCCAACGCATGCACACGACGTTCAGAGCCTGCTTGCTGCTGCTGACGAGGCTTTGTATCACTCGAAAGACAACGGACGCGATCGCATCACGATGTCTGACCGTGTCAACAGCGAGGCCGTTGTTGTTGACACTGCTTCTGTCAGCTGACCCCGTTTATCGGGTGTCAGCTGACGAAAGTCGCTTGGCTAAATCGCGCTGATGCGTATCTCGCTGTTGGTTGCATACGCCAGCCGTCCGTCGCTTAGCTGTGCCACTCCACGCGTGCAGTCGTTTGCCAACGTGCGTCCGGGGATTGCTTTTGCTTCGTTCAACAACAGTCTGACAAGCACGTGACTGTCTGATGTGCACGCAGCCATCTCTTGTTCGCCGTAAACAGTGAAGCCGGTAATGGCCCCTGCTTTCGGCAACCGTGCTTCGGTGCCGATTGGTCCATCAGCGCCTGCGCGTGCAATGCGTGCGTCTCCATTTGCCGATCGATCGAACACCCACAACGATTTGCCTTGGTCGTAAGCCAGCGCGCTCGGCGCACTCCATCCCTTGGAAATCTCGTTTGCCAGTTGGCCTTCGTTCATGTCGGGGTTCAGAGTGACGACCTTGCCGACGGTGTCTTGCATTGCAACAGCAAGTCGATTCGTAGGTGTGAATGCAAGAGCGCCGCTGGTTGAGGCAACATCAACGTTGGTTGCTTTCCAGATAACGCGTGTCGCACCGGGTGCAACCTGGCCAACAAGCAACGTTGATTCGGGGCCAATCCACGATGCAAACGTGCGCCCTGTTTCGTCATGGGCAAGGCCCAACATGCGTCCAACACCTGGCGTCAGTTCGACCGTGCCGATCGGCATGGCGCTTTTGATGCCCGACGTCGTTACGCTCCAAATCTTGCCGGTGGAGCGTTCGGAATATTGAACGGTGTCGTTCGGCGTTGCCGTTAAAGCGGCCACATCGGGAGCGTCGATCAATGCGGTTGACTCGGGGTCGTTCTCGACGCCACAGCTGGCAAGGGCGAGCGACAGCACCGCCGCAAATGTTGCCGTATATGCCGTTGCGGCAAGGGCATTTCGTCTGATTCTTGTGGCGAGTTTGAAGGTCATGATCGTTCCACGAGCTGACACTACCTGCATGTCGATATAGAGCCGTTGTGACAAGCTCTTGCCATGAATTCCGCAGCTCCCGAAAGTATCCCCGTCGCGTCAAAGGAATTGATGGAAGTCGCCGTGAAGATCGCGCGCGGTGCTGGCGATGTGACGCTGAAGTGGTTCCGTTCGTCTGATCTCTCGGTCGAAACCAAGAGCGATGGCAGTCCAGTCACTGAAGCAGACAAGGCAGCCGAGCGATACATCCGTGAAGAGATTGAAAAGTTTGCACCCAACAGTTCGCTAGTCGGCGAAGAAGAAGGCAAGTCTGCGGGTACGTCAGGGCTCACTTGGTACATCGATCCGATCGACGGCACAAAGGGTTTTACGCGCGGCGTGCCCTTGTACTCAACGTTGATTGCTGTGAATGACGAATACGGCCCTGCAGTCGGCGTCATTCACATTCCGCCGACGAACGAAACAGTGTGGGCGGGTCGCGGTCTCGGTTGTTTTACCGATGCCGGTGCTGCGCGCGTCAGTGCAAAGAACAATCTCGACGACGCGTACATCACAACGAGCAGCGTGAGCCGTTGGGGAGTCGACGTCTACGCGCGTCTCGACGCGCAGGGCGCCAACATTCGCGGCTGGGGAGACGGCTACGGATTCCTCATGGTTGCCACCGGTCGGGTCGACGCCATGATCGATCTCCACGGCGGCAACCCGTGGGATTACGCACCGTTGCCAGTGATCATCTCTGAGGCGGGCGGACGTTTCAGCTGCCTCGATGGCACCACCAGCATCGACACGCCGTCGGTTATCGCCAGCAACGGCATCATCCATGAGGATTTGCTGAGGGCCGTAAACGGCTGAGCTGCACTTTCAGGCCCGCTACCAGGTCGTTTGACCTAGGTGAGCATCATGATACTTTCTCACAGAGAGTGAATGATGCTCTAGGGATCAGAAAGTGCGGGCGCAATGCATCACATAACGAGAGAAAAGCTGCGGGGCTTGGCCAAGTCTCGGAAGGTACTGGTCGGGGTTGCTGCCTCGACGGCGGTCTTGATGGCGGGCATGGGTTTGGCTACCGCCGCTACTCCTTCGGCAGTGCCCGCGGGCGAGCAGACCATTTTTGGTGATGCAGTTCCGCGCAATGTGTCGGCGTCCGACGACGCCTCGGTCGAAGTTGGCGTGAAGTTCTCCAGCTCGGCCAACGGTGTCGTTTCGGGCATTCGTTTTTACAAGGGCTTTGAGAACACCGGCACGCACACCGGAACGCTTTGGGATGCATACGGCAAGAAATTGGCGAGCGTCACGTTCGCCAATGAAACGCAATCGGGTTGGCAGTCGGCAAAGTTTGCAACGCCCGTCAGCATCACGAAGGGCAAGATGTATGTCGCTTCGTACCTGGCGCCCAACGGTCGCTACTCGGCAGACGCGCGTGCACTCACAAAGCGCACCAAGAGCGGGTCACTGTCGGTTCCGCGACGCGGCGGAGTGTTCAAATACGGCTCAGGTGGATTTCCAATTGCGTCGTACCGCGCAACCAACTACTTCGTTGATGTGACGTTTACGGCAACGCCAACGTCGAGCGGAACAACAACCACAACGGTGCGTCCGACGACTACGTCAACGACAACCGGCGTGCCCGGCACCACCATTGCGCCAACTACAACTGTCGCACCGACAACGACATCGACTGTGACGCCGACGACTATCGCGCAGACGACAACAACAGTTCGTCCGACGACGACAGTTCCGAAGCCCACGACGACCCTCACGCCGACAACGGTTCCGCCTGGCTCTAACAATCCGCCGATTGCTGCGCCCGCTGGCAAGCAGTGGAACCTCAGCTTCTCCGAAGAGTTCGGCGGCAGTGACTACGACCACTCGAAGCTCACGCCATGTTTCGATTGGAACTACGGCGACTGCACGAACTCGTTCAACACCGGACGCGAGGCCTACCTGCCGAGCCAAGTGCGGGTCAGCAATGGCACGGCAAAGTTGGTCGCCGAACCGTTGAACCCGCCCAAGGCAAGCAGTGGTTGTCTGAACGGACAGTGCACCTACAAGTCAGGTTTGCTGTCGACGGCTCGTCCGAACGCAGCCAACGGTTCTGACTATCTCTACAAGTTCACTTACGGATACGTCGAGTCACGCATGAAGGTGCCAGCCACACAGGGCATCTTCACTGCGTTCTGGATGTTGCCGGCCGATCCGTCATACGTCTACCGCAGTGAGATCGACATTCTCGAACTGCTTGGGCACGATCCCACTTCGATGTTCATGACGTATCACTACAACGACCGCGATCAGTCGTTCACGACTAATTACGACCCGAACAAGAACGGTGCGTGCGCCGACAAAGACTACTCGAAAGACTTCCACAACATCGGTGTCGACTGGCAGCCGAACCACATTGCTTGGTACATCGACGGTGTGAAGTGTCAAGAGTTCACTAACGCATCACAGATCGAGAACGGCCCGATGCAGATCATCATTGATGTGATGGTCGACAACAAGTGGCAGCGCGACTGGAACAAGACATTGTTGAACCTCAACACGACAGCCCAACTCGAACTCGACTACTTGCGGGTGTATCAACTCAAGTAAGGGTTTTACACTTGGCTCAGATGCAATCGCGAACTTCTGCACCGTCCGACGACAGATCCATTCGTGACGAGCTGCGCAAGATATATGGGTTGACTTATAAAGTTGACCTTCAGCCATGGCTGAGCGCGCGTCCCGAGAGAACTATATGGAAGGCTGCTTTTGAGGGCAGTCCCTTCGCAGTGGTCAAGTTGTTTACGCCGCATCGATCACGCATTGTCGATGTGAATAGAGACACGGCGTTTCAGAAGTTTTGCGGCAACCACGGGTTTCCGGCACCTCGAGTAATTAGAACAACCGATGCAGAACTTGTCGGCGACCTCCGTGAAAGCAATGGCGCGCTATTCAAGACGGTCGCTAGTGATTTCGTCGACGGGACGCCTCTCGACAAAGCTCACCTCTTGCGCCATGAAGCGTTGGCGGTGGTTCAACAGGTTGCACGTTGGCCCGCTGACTTTCACAAGATCTGGAGGCGTGTCAATGGCCCGATACAGACGTTTCCGCAGCACACGCAGTCTTCGTGGCTCAGCCTCTCAGAAAGGCTTGCTGCAGCTGACTACCTTCATTTTCGGTCCTTAGCCGAGCAGTTGCAGAGTCGAGCGCCTGAACTTCAAGAGCTCGAAGTCCGGGTTGGCGTGAGTCAATACCAGATGATGCCGGCACGATGACAAACGCTTTGCATGCCGAGGGCGTGGAGTATCCGACTGAGTTTGAGGGCGACGCTTTTTGCGGTCTTCAGCTCATGCAGCTTCGCGACGCCATCGATCGCGCGACTGACCCAGCGAGCGATGGGGCCACCGTTAGTCGCTCCTTTAAAGTTATCCAGCAGTTGCTGTTCGACTCCGAGTTTGGGCATCCACCCACGCGACCGCTTGGGTCGTAACGAAGCGCGATTACTCAAGTAAGACGAAAAAGTGCCCTCGGCAAGATTCGAACTTGCGACCTTTGGTTCCGGAAACCACTGCTCTATCCCCTGAGCTACGAGGGCAGGCACAACAGAACGAATGCGCTCGTGTGATGTCTGCTCCGTCACGTTACCCGGTTGTTCCGAACGACCGGGTAACGGCGGCCGCCCGACGGACTTTTGGCTGCGGCTATTCAGCTCGCTCCTTTGCGACCCGCTGAAGGTCACCGCCATTTCGTGTGTCGACCTCCGGGGATAGTGTTCTTCCATGTCTGAGAACGAAGCTGACACTCCTGCATCACACGGAGACGACGACGATGATGACTTCTCCGATCTTCCGGACGATAAATACCCGTCTCGTCTGGGGATGGAGTGGACTCCCGCAGTTGTCAAAGTCGTTGAGCAAGCCAAGAAGCGCCTCAAAGAACGTGAGCGGGAGAACAAATCAGACGATGACGCCTCCGAAGAGAAGTGATCTTTCGGCCCTTTTTGTCTGGTGACAAAAAGCGTTTGTCGCAATTCAGATGCGCGACACGACATGACCCTGACTACCAGCGTCTCATCGGCAAGATGTTTCGAAATGGATTGGTTGGCGCATTAAACGATCGAAGCCGCAACCTTCGGGCGTTTGTTGCGGAAGATCGCGAGGGGCGGCTTGCTGGAATCGTTGCTCTCGAGGCTTTTAAAGACAACTGGGAAGTGGCGGCGGTCGGAGTGTCCGTAGACCACAGGCGCCAGGGGATCGCTACCGCACTCATAAAATTCGGTGTCGCGAACTCAGCAATACGCGGCGACGAAACGGTGGTGTTCTCCGTTCATCAAGACAACGACCCGATGCATCGACTCGTGGCTTCTTTCTCGCCTGAACGTGCGCCGCACCCAGGAATCGTTTCTTATGACATCTACGTTTGCGAACCATCAGCCATAACTCGTGACCTTGCGGCGGCAATGGCCAAAACGCGAGGGTCGTTAGACAAAGACGAGCTGCGTTTAGGGCTTAGTCGCGACCTTTCGTAAGCCTCATGCGAAGGAAATCACAACTGCCCGTAAGCGTCGTCGACCTCCGGGAGTAGGGTGCGCGGTGGGGAGGTTCAACATGAGACGACTTATTACGACAACCTTTGTAACTCTTGACGGCGTGATGCAGGCTCCGGGCGGTCCTGAAGAAGACGAGAGTGGCGCCTTCAAGTACGGCGGCTGGCAGGCCCCGTTCACTGACGAGGCGGCCGGCGAGTTCATCAACGAGACCATGGGCCAGCCGTTCGAGCTGTTGCTCGGACGCAAGACCTACGACATCTTCTCGAGCTATTGGCCATTCCACGAAGACAATCCGATCGGCGAGGCGTTCAGAGATGCGACGAAGTACGTTGCGTCGCGCTCGCAGATCGACCTCAAGTGGGACAAGTCTGTGCAGATCGAAGGTGACGTCAACGAGTATCTGCGCGCACTGAAACAAGACGGTGGTGCCGACCTTCATCTATGGGGTAGTGCCGACTTGATTCAGACGTTATTGAGTGGCGACGTGATCGACGAAATGCGCGTCATGACTTACCCGATCATCTTGGGCCCCGGTAAGCGCCTGTTTGCTGGCGCGAACGACGCGCAAAGGTTCGCAGTGAGCAAAGCGTCGGTCACTTCTGACGGAGTCGTGATGGCCGTCTACAAACCAGCAGGGGAAGTCGAAACCGGCACAGTCAGCGACTAACGCGCGTCCGGCGCGTCCGGCGCGACGCACCCGACCGACTGTCACACCCTCGCCGTAGCGTTTGGGTCATGGCAGTTGCAGCACCCTCTGATGAACCGAGTGAACCATTCGATCCGCGCGTTGACGTTTCCATCGAAACGTTGGGTCAGGTTCCTCTCGAACGCATCGAACATGAGATCTGGAGTTGACCCGTTTTCGTGGACACCCAACTATGGACACAACTGTCCAAGAAAGGTGACTACCAATGGGTGTCAGCCGATTCCCCGACGAGTTCAAGGCCGAAGCCGTGGCGCTTGCTCGAACGTCTGGGCGCAAGAAGACCGAGATTGCTGCCAGCTTGGGCATTTCGGAAGCGACTCTTTATTTATGGATGAAGAACGACGACGATGCTCGCCGAGAGCGAACACCTGAGTCCAAACAACTGAACGACGACGAGCGCGAAGAGCTAAAACGCCTGCGTAAAGAGAACGCGAGTCTGCGAACAGATGCCGAGATACTGCGAAAGGCAGCTGCCTATTTCGCAAGGGAGACGAAGTAGTGCGACGCCAGCGCTTCGTCAAGGACCACGAGCGTGAATACGAAATCGAACGTCTATGTCGCCTGATGGAGGTCTCTAGGTCGGGCTTTTACGCCTGGCGCGATCGTGCGCCGTCTCGGCGCAATGTGGTTGATCAAGACCTCAGCGAGAAGATTTCTGACATCCACGTTCGTTCTCGAAAAACCTATGGAGCACCACGAGTTCATGGTGAGCTGTCTTTGTGTGGCGTTCGAGTGGGGCGCAAACGAGTGGCACGGCTTATGCGCGAAGCCGGTCTTTTCGGGGCGCATTCTCGCAAGAAATGGCGTCGCGGCAGACGCAACGTTGTTCACGCCCCCGATCTGGTGAATAGAGAATTCCACCCACGAGGAATCAACCAGTTGCTGGTGGCTGACATCACCGAGTTCCGAACTGCAGAAGGCAAGTTGTACTTATCGGCCGTCAAGGATCTCGGGTCGAACGCCATAGCTGGTTGGGCAATGGCTGAGCGACAAACGACTGAGCTTGTCATCGACGCTGTTGTTATGGCAGTTGAACGACGAAACCTTGCAGGCCCAGTGATCCATCACTCAGATCGCGGTAGTCAATACACATCGTTTGCTTTTACCAAGCGGCTATCAGACCTCGGCCTAGTCCAATCTTTTGGCTCAACTGGCGATTGTTATGACAACGCTGCCATGGAGAGCTTCTGGGCGACGCTCAAACGCGAACTCGAACACATTCACGATGTGGCCGTCTGGCCTACTCGCGCTGCGCTCAAGACGGCAATCTTCGACTACATCGAAGTGTTCTACAACCGACAACGCAGTCAGGCGAGACTTGGCCACTTGTCACCGGCAAAGTTCGAAGCAAGACTGCTCAGCGCTTGATCCTCGTGTCCACGAAACCGGGGCAATTCCAGCACGCCTTGCCGCGAAGGCAACCCCTTCAAACCCAGCACTGAAACGCTTGGCTTCGCTTCCAACCAACGGAGATCACTCGAACGTAAGACTCGAAATCGCGGAATGTCTGTCGTTGTTGGGCTACTGGCCGAGCGAGCA
>JBGAQY010000064.1:0-8157 GCA_044220495.1 Acidimicrobiales bacterium | reverse complement strand
CAGCCGGACCTTTTGAATCGATGTCGTCAACAAATGCTTGTAGAGATCCTTCGAGTTCGAGACGACGTTCGCGCAATACCGACTGACCTTGGCGCCAAGTAGATAACACCACGTAGAGCAGAGCTGCAGTTGCCAGCGAGAACCAACCACCGTGAGGAATCTTGTGAATGTTGGCCGAGAAGAACGCAAAGTCAACAATCAGCAACAGTGAGCCGCCACCAAGTACCACCCAAAGCGGATGACCCCAGAGCTTTCGAGCGACTACCAATACGAGAATGGTCGAAGTAATGAATGTTCCTGTCACTGCTAGTCCGTAGGCAGACGCCAGCGCGCTTGATGAACCGAAGCCAACAACAATCACAATGATGGCCGTGAGTAGTGCCCAATTGACGGCCGGTAGGTAGATCTGTCCTTCGTTGTCCTTCGACGTGTGATGTACCTCGAGTAGTGGCAAGTATCCGAGTCTGACGGCTTGGCGAGTGAGCGAGAACGCTCCTGAAATGACTGCTTGTGACGCAATGACGGTCGCGGTGGACGCCAGGATGACGAGCGGAATCTCCCCCCATGAGGGAACCATCAAGAAGAACGGGTTCTCAATTGCCGACGGAGTTTCCAAAACGAGTGCGCCCTGGCCGAAGTAGTTGATTGCTAGTGCTGGAAACACAAGCGCGAGCCAAGCGTGCCGAATTGGTTTGCGTCCGAAGTGCCCCATATCTGCGTACAGAGCCTCTGCTCCAGTGACGGCAAGAACAACAGAACCAAGTGCAAAGAATCCAACCTGAGCGCATTGCAGAAAATGCCCGCTCGAATGGCTGGAGTTACGAACAGTTCCTGTGCGCTGTTCTCGAAACCGAACTCAATGGCATCCGAACTCGGTTTCCGGGACGAAAGTGCGCTAAAACGCGAACTGGCGGGCATCGGGTCCGCCCGGAACCGGCAAGACGCATTCTGAAGCCCTTGGTGGTCACCAAGAGTTTATAACGATTCGTGCCGCTCGGTTTCCGGGACGAAAGTCGATCGAGGACTTCGACTTCGACCACCAGCGCTCGCTAAAACGCGAACTGATTTCGCATCTGTCGTCACTCGACTTCGTCGTCGAGAAACGCAACGTGGTACTTCTGGGTCCGCCCGGAACCGGCAAGACGCATTTGGCAATCGGCCTTGGCATTAAGGCAGCCCTTGGTGGTCACCGGGTGAGTTTTGCAACTGCAACGGAGTGGGTGCGACGCCTGGGTGTTGCACACCGCAGCGGCAAACTCGATGACGAACTCGCAAAGCTTCGCCGGTCAGCAGTGCTGATCATCGACGAAGTCGGCTATCTGCCTTTCGAAGCCGAAGCAGCCAACCTGTTCTTTCAACTGGTCTCTTCGCGTTACGAGCAGGGCAGCATCATCGTCACGTCGAACAGGGCGTTCGGACAGTGGGGCGACATCTTTGGTGACGCCACTGTCGCTGCGGCGATGAGACGACCAACTGATCGCCAGCGCACCACGCGGCAGATTGCACATAAGTCTCAAAGGCGACAGCTCTTCCGCATGCGGTTGATCAGTTCAGAAACTCTGGGACCACGATGCCCAAGACCGACGCAGAGTGACCATTTCACACGGGAGGGGGTCAACTTTCAACGCGTCGATGAGATTGTTGAGTTTTCAACCGTTGCTGACACACATCCATCGAAAACGATCCGCGCCGAATGGCAGACCGTCCGACACAAGACTGCATACATAACAGCCACCACCTCTTCCTACGTGGCGCAATATGTCGGTGGCACAAGCGGCGACTGCACAGCGACGGCATGGAATGGGTGTACAACTGCCATCGACAACACGAGTGCAAGCTTCGTTTCACTGGCAATCGGGCCAGATGGTGTTGCGTGGCTCAGCTATCGCAATAATTCTTCTGGCGTCATCGAGGTGGCGCAAGACAATGGCTTGTCGGGCAGCGGCGGAACGTCACCACCACGATTCGCAAGTCATCCGATCCGTGCTCGTCACTTGCCACTGGCACCCGGCAATACACGTCGGGGTTGGCGGAAAGCTCCAGATGGCACCCCGTGGTTTTCCACCATAAGAAGATCCGTCGTTTGTGGCGTGACCCTTGTCGTTGGAGACGACCAACTGATCGCCAGCGGCTACGTCCACGCCAAAACCACTGAGGCAGATTGCACAGATCGCCCAGTTCAGGGGAATCTTTGTGCTGGTATTACGCACGAAGACGTGCAACACGTGCTTGCTTCCGGTTTTCGTGGGGTTGAACCGTTCAGACAACTCATCGGACCACGATCGAATGGCTGAAGAACAACGGCGTTACCAACGTACCATCGAACCCATCACCGTATGCAGAACGGAAAAGCAGAGAGCTACAACGGCATCTTTCAGACAGAACTTCTCAACATGGAGTTGTTCGAATCGGTCGAACACGCCCAGTGGCTCACGAGCAATTGGAAGCACATCTACAACTGCCTTCCGACCACACGGCTCACTTCGAGGAGCCACACCCGCAGCGTTTGCTGCAAAGCACATCAACCAACCAAGTCTCTGATTTTAACACGGTCGGTTCAGCTAACGGGTCCCAGCCAGACATGCCAGTTCAGGATCCTTGCGAACCATCGCTTGATACTGCGTCCCAGGCGTTGAACTTCAGGTGACATCTCGTTCTTGGTGCAGTGGTGCACTAGTTCTGCAAGAGCCGCGTGAGCATCATCAACGTCAGTCATTGCGTAGAAGTCGCGCATGTATTCCTTGACTCGGTAGGCAAGGGCCACCTCGGCGCCCGGGTCACCAAGAGAAAGAAGCGATTCGACACGCTGCCTTGCCTTTTCATCGAGGCGTTCAGCGCCACATAGCAGTGAGCGGCGAATGCGATAGAGGGGATCATGTTTTCGTCCTCGATGGCCGAGCTGTTGAACCTGCACACGGCGTCGAACGTCATCAAGACAATCATTTGCCAGTCGCACTGCGTGAAATGGATCCACGACCTGCATTGCTTTGGGCAGGACCACGGAAAATACTGCTGAGTACGCGTTCGACATGTCCAAGGCGCCATAGCGAATCCGGCGCTTCCACTGCTTTGGCCGAGCGTCAATCCAGGCCGCCACATCGACGTAGTTACGCGTTGGCAAAATGTCGATGATCTGATGGTTGGCAACGTCGGCAACGGTTGTGCAGAACTGACGTTGACGATGCCCTGCAAGTTTCACGAACGATGTTTCGTCGAGTCCAAGCGCAACGGTCTTGTTAAGTCGCTTGTGGTCAGCATCAAGGAGTGCTTTTCCATAGACCGTCACGCCGTTGTTGACAGTGTCCCAATCGCAATGCAGCTCACGAGCTACTTCGGCAATAGTTCTGCCCTTGCCGACTTGTTTGGTGGCCCACTTAGCGCAACGCGTTGTCAGCATCACGTTCTTCGCTGCGATGCGGTGATCATTGAACAGCCAGCTCTTGGTCGAACACTGCGAATTCGGACATCGCAGTCGGTGCTTGCGCCACACAATGCGAGCCGGCTCACCAAAACACGGCAAGTCGACATAACGAACGATAGGACGATCCTTCAGTTGAGCTCGGGTGCCACAGTTTGGACAGCACGGTGAGTCGATTACCCGCTCGATCCAGATCTCGACTAGCGCTTCGACACGCTGCACGAAGAGAATTCGGACATCTTTCAGGGCAACTAGCGAGTCAAGAATTTCGTTAGGATCGTGGTGCACATAGGCGTTCTTTTTGTTTTTGGTCACACATCAACATTGGTGCGCCTTTGTGCGCGTTTGGGGGACGTTTCAGCGAATGACACTGGATCGGTTCTCCCCACGAAAACCGGAAGAGCCGGTATTCTCGTTCAAGTATGCTGATCGAAGCGCCGATAGATCACTGTGAGAATGCTGCTCAGCGCAATGGTCGCCATGCTGGTTGGCGTCAGCCTGCTCGTCGGTAGCTCATCAACGCCAGCCTCGGCCACTACTTCGAGTTGGTGGAACGGTTCGTGGGCGCATCGCCTGAACGTCCAAATCGTAACTAGCGATGCCCTCCCCGCTGGCTACTCGTTGAGCTTCACACTGGACCACCAGAGCCTTGTTTCGAACGGCAAATCGCTGGCGTCGGGCAACGATGTGCGAGTTGCCTACTGGAACGGATCAGCCTGGTCTGAGTTAGATCGCGTTCTTGCCATTGGGTCGTCGTGGAACTCAACCACAACAACGCTGTACTTCCGAACCGCCACGGCGATCGGTGCATCGACAACCTCTACCGACTACTACCTTTACTTCGGCAACCCCGGCGCAGGGTCACCTCCGGCCGACGCCAACAACGTCTATGACTTGTTCGACGACTTCGCAGACGGCACCATCGACTCGGGAAAGTGGACAATTGACCAACCGTCGGGTTTGAGCGTCGCTGAGACCGGTGGAGAGATCAAAGTGTCAGGAACCACCAACGGGACCAACATGTCTTCCAGCATAGGAATAACGACAGCTAGTCAATTCAGCGCTGGTTTCGTCGCCGAGTCGAGCTTCAGCATCGTCAGTCAAAGTTCATTTGCCGATACAGAGTGGAAATCGCGCTTCGGCCTCGTCGCTTCAGAAATGCAGATTCACGCCACTAGCAACCCAGACAACGCCGAGGTTATGTACCTTTCTGGAACATGGACCGAAGTGCCAGGCCAGAACACCACCGCTTTCGACGTTGTTCCGTTCGGTTTTCAACGCGTCTGGAACCGTCTAAGCCCTACTGGGGTTGGCACTTTCTGGGAAAATGGTTCGCAGGTTGCGAGCCGCTCGGGCATTTCTACAGCGTCGCGGAACCTAAGGTTCGGTTACAGTCCAGACATCAGCGGCGCGACTTTCGATGTTCGATACGACGACATCGTGGTTCGGAAGTTTGTCACCAATGGCCCAACGCTTACACTCGTCACCAACAATACGACTGACGTTTCAGTAACCATCGATCCCTCGTTCACGTTCACGATCGGCAACCGAAGCAGTTCGTGCAACGGCGAATCTAACTTCGCGACAGCGGCCGGCAGTGCCACTGCTGTTGCGCTTGGGCATCTGGCAGCGGGCACAAACGTAAGTGGTGGTCAAGCGCTAACCGTTGCGAGCAATGCTGGATACGGGTTCACTGTCTACATTCGAGGTCCATACTCGTCAGGCAACTTGCGATCGGGCTCACACAACTGGACTGATGTTGCTGGCTCCTACGCTTCCCCGGCAGTACTCGGCAGCGGCGAGCGATTTGGCTACACGTACGCGGATTCGACTTCGTCGTCGTCGGTCACGAATCCGTCCTCTGGATATTTCGCGGCGCTTGACTCGACAAACCGAGCCGTCATGGGATCTGCGACGTACAACGGAGGCACCGGGTGCGTCAGCTTCGATGCACAAGCCAGCGCCACGACACCTGCAGCTGCGTACACTGCAACTGTCGTCTATACAGCTGTACCGACATTCTGATCGTTAGCGGCTCACTGCGCCCTTTCTGCTCTACCATCGATGAGTGTACGCAGTCAAAGGAACTGCACCGACTATTTCTTCGTTGGCTCAATAGATCGTCGCGCATGTTGCCAGTTTGGTCCGGCAATCGTAAAGCCTCCGTCCACTGTGATGACTTGACTGGTTATGTAGCCACTCAGCTCCGGGTCAGCCAAAAATAGGGCAGCGTTGGCAATGTCCTGTAGTTGTCCATGCCAGCCAACTGGCACAGCTGCGTCGACAACTGCCTGGACGTTTCGAGGTACTGAATGGTCAATGTGATCAATGCCGGTTTGTATGGCACCGGGCGCAATCGCATTGACGCGGATGTTTTCGTGAGCGTACTCATGCGCGACTTGACGAGTTAAGGACTCGACGCCGCCTTTGGCAACATCACCGACGACGGCTAGAAAATTACCCGTATCTCGAAACTGCTCAGAGGCGACGGCAAGAGCGTCCGCATCCTGGTCGACGCCGACAACTGTTACGCCGTCGGCTAGCAGGACCACTGCGATCGCCTGCCCTATGCCCTTGGCGGCTCCGGTGACAACTGCGCTGCCCGTCAACATGTGCCAACGCAACGGTACTTCAAACCACACTGTCGAATAGCGACAGACGATATTGGGGTGAATCGACCAAAAATTGTCGATTTACCCCAAAAAGTGAGGCAGTTCTTTTAAGGGCGCAGCCCGTACCCGACGTTCGCCAAAGCGCGAGCAGCGCGCGACGGTAAGTTGCCCGTCCACTTCAACTCACCCTCAGACGAGCGCTAGACAACACCGACGTTGTGAACGTCGTTGCGTCGAGTGTGTCTCGGCCAAGGTACTCGCGATCGACATCGTCGTGCTCCGGTTCGATATGTCAACACAGGTATCGCCGTCAGAAGCTAGCTGCCCCATGTCAACTGAGCGTACTTGGCCGACGAGTTGGGGGCCTTCAGTACCGGGAACAGCTGACACTGATCCCAGGTGTTGAAGAGCGCTTCGCCTGCAAGCTGACCCGCTCCTGGCTTGTACGGATCAGAAGGTGCAATTGAGCGGAAAAACTCATTTACCTTCTGAACGAAAAACGGATTGTCGACAATGGCAACGTCACGGCGGTCCGACAAACCCCACTCCGGAAAGCTGATTGGTTTGCCGAGTTGCTTCGCGTATGCCTGCCACGCACCGAATCCACGCGGACCCAACGAGCCAGCCGTTGCGTAGAACTGCGAATCCCATTCGGCTTGTGTTTTGATGTTGCCGTCGTTTCCATCGGCGAACCATGCGTCATACATGTCGACACCAATGATGTCGAAGTAGCTCGTGCCCGCTGCTTGCACCATCTGGTCAATGGTGGCACCCGCACCACTTTGCGGCCCTGCCGAGAAAGGCAGGACGATCTTGATGTCCTTGCTGCCTTTGCGGGCTTGCACGATGTTGTACATGCGCTTCCACGCTTTTCCGAAGTCAGATGTTTGACCGTTGATCGACCATGCCATCCACGTGCCGTTGAACTCGTAAGCAAACGACAGTTGGACTTGGCGCATCGAACCCCAGTCTTCAACGATGGTGTCGATCATTTGTGTCCAGTAGGCATCAAGCCCTCCATTTGCCGCTGATGCCCACGTTGTACCAGTCGGCCACGGCACTGACATATTGAGCGTGCCTGCGTAGCCGCGCTTGGTAAACTCGGAGACGCCAAGCTGTTCATGTGAGGAGTAGCCCTCAGGGTAGGTCCACACAGTGGCGTAGGTAACCGGTTCGCCCCGATATGCAGCGAACTGTGCGGGGTCGGCGGTTATTGAATGCGTCCCGCCTGCGCCCGATAGCCAGCGTCCGGCGGACGTAGCAGTGGTCGATGTTGTCGTTGCTGACGTCGTGGAGGTCGTAGTGGAATTCGGTGCAAGTGTTGTGGTGCTGCCACCAATCAAGACCGACACCGTTGGTACAACGAGATGGGTCCACTTGATGCCATCGATGCTGTAAGCGACATGTACGGCATAGGTATCAGCAGTATTCCAAGTGCGACTCGACGTAAAGGAGTGCTCACCATTTACGGTTACCTTGCGTTCGTTGGTGAAATCCAGCGCAGGGCCATCGATGTTCTTTGAATCGCGCACAGCGGCAACAAGATATTCAAAGGTCACTGACTTGTTGGCTTGGATTGAATACGTTGCCGACACATTTGAATTGACAGCTGCCGCCGATGTCGAGAGTTTGAGTGAGTTGACCTTCACGCCGTCCACATTGAACTCCGGTGGAGTAGTTGTCGTTGTGATCGGAGCCCCAATCGTCTCGCTGTAGGTCTTGTCGCCAACTGCGACGGTCACGTTTGCCCTTCCATCCTCGGTTGGCAAGAGCAATGCAGAAATGAAGCGACCACTTGCGTTGGTGCGCGCACGAACTGTTTGAGTTCCTTGGCTATGAGTGATCGTCATGCTCGCGTATGACATTGGTGCGAGATTGTCACCTTGAATAATCAGGCCATCTTTGCCAACTAAGCTCAACTTGATGTTGTTGGGTTCGGCTGCGGTAGCTTGAGCGATTAGGGCGCCAGCACTGGCTTGAAACGAATGGAAGCAAGATGCCGCCTCCAGGCGGTCAAGAGTTCAATTCGCCGCAATAGGGCAGCCCGTCTTGCTCATCGTTAGTACGACCGCCCGCTGTGTAAGTCTCCAACCTTGGCGTCAAGTTGCGAAAACCGGAGAACTCTTC
>JBGAQY010000063.1:0-7832 GCA_044220495.1 Acidimicrobiales bacterium | reverse complement strand
CAACAACCTCGACATTCGGGTGCTGACACCCAAGCGAGAACTCCTCCGACAACTCACGCTGGACCCCACGAGGGATTACCAGCGGATCTAGCAGCTACGCTGCATAGGTTCGTCTGTCCACGAATTGCCCGGACAGCACAAGAGTGGAGACGATGGGACTCGAACCCACAACCCCCTGCTTGCAAAGCAGGTGCGCTACCAATTGCGCCACGTCCCCAGCAGTGGGCCACGTTAGCAAAACATGCTGGTCGGCTGGCCCGAGGATTTTACTCAGTCGGGGTGGTCGGGTAATTCGGTGAGCATTGCTCTGACGTTGGCAGCGCTTGCGTTGTAGCGGTCCATGAGTTCATCTGCGGTGAACTTGCCCGGTGGACCGTCTCTTTGCGGATCAAATACCCAGTAATCAAGCGAGGTCTGCAGTTCTTCGATCGCAGCAAACAACTGAAGGGCCGACCGTTGGCTCTCGTCGTAGGTGACCAATGCTGTGAGACCGGAGAAGTCCAAGGTCGAGCCGTCTTCGAATTGATACGACGGATACGCGTCGGCAATTTCGGGATCAGCGCCGTCGTCTATTGAGAACTGCGCGTCGACCAGTCCGGCCTCTTCATCGAGAAAGAACGACATTGTGTCTTCTGCAGTGACGAACCCGCCGTGCTTGTGAACAATCTCGACGAGCACGTCGGTCGGAACGTCAACAGCCGACGGCACGTACAACGCCAGGTCAAAACTCATCGGTCGAGCGCTGCGTCGATGTGTCTAAAACTCGCCCCGACTGTCGTGAGTTCTGGCGCCGCCGGCTGTTGACCGCGCTCGAGCAGGTCGAGAGACGCAGAAGCCCATGCGGCAAGGCGTTCTGCGTCAACTTGCCACTGCGCGGCATCTGGATCTGCAGGGTCGTCAAGCGCCAGCTCGTCGCTCAACGGTTTGATGGCCGGAAGAAGCTGGTGCACTTCGTTGCGATTGAACCCGAGCTCGGTTAGAAGTGAAGCACCAAGATCGGCACTGCGCGCTTCGTGAGATCCAGCCGTAAGGCCTAATGCGGAACTCACGTTTAGGTGGGCCATCGCTCGCACCGAGCCACCCGCCTTCGCGACATGCATGCCGGAGTGATGAATGAAGTGATCGTGACGTGAGTTCTCCCAACCGAGCGTCTTGCCTGTGTTGAACTCTCGAATTGTCGCTGCGCTCCACGTGCGCTCTGGTGCCGGAGGTATTTCGCGACCAGCGGTTGTAGCTAGCTGCGCTTCGAGTAGCCAAACCGCATAGGGCTCGGCATTCAACTGCCACGGCTGTTCTTGCGTTGGCATGGTCTCGATCACCGGCAAGAACGCTTCGACGATGGGGTCGTTGTAAATACCCTCTGGGGTCGTCGGCAGCTTGTAGCCGAGGTCTTGCAGAATTGCAGCCGCCAAGAAGGGTGATGTTGCGCCCCTGTTGCCCCAACCAAAATCGCCATTGGCAGTGGCCCGGTCGATGGGCTTGAGCGGCTTCTTGAAGCCATATTGCACGGCGTCAACCGAGCCTGTTGTCCGGAAACCTCGAGTCGGATCATGAGGAGTTCCGACGTAAACACGGCCAATAACTGACATCACGACTCTCTTTGGGTCTCGAACTGCACAAAGACGACGGTAACGGGCATCTCGTCAGTCGAGCAAGTGTCATCTAATAGCTACGGTGGCTCACCATGACCGCCCAATGCGCCAACCCTGTCGAGGTCAGATCGACGCGCGGCCGTGGCGTGTTGCTCGCGACCGTGCTCGGTTCAGGCCTCTCATTTCTCGACGGTCTCGTCGTCAACGTTGCACTACCGAAGATGGATGAAAGCCTCAAGCTCGGCGTAACAGGATTTCAGTGGACGGTTTCTGGATACTTGATGACGCTCAGTGCGTTACTGCTCGTCGGCGGATCGCTCGGCGATATTTTCGGACGTCGCAAGATCTACATAGTGGGTATCGCGCTTTTCACGCTTTCGTCATTGGCGTGCGGACTAGCGCCTAACGCACACACTCTTGTCATTGCTCGTCTCTTGCAAGGTGCCGCGGGAGCATTGATGGTGCCCGCAAGTTTGGCAATTATCCAAGCCTCATTTGTCGAAGTCGATCGTGGTCGCGCCATCGGACTCTGGACGGGCCTCGCGTCGATCTTCACGGCCGGCGGACCTTTCGTTGGCGGCGCCTTTGTTACTTACGTCTCGTGGCGCTGGGCCTTCTTTATAAACGTTCCACTCGGTGTAGCCGCGGTGTGGGCAACACTTAATTACGTTCCCGAGTCGCGTAGTGACGACGAAACGCGACGGCTAGACCTCGTCGGCGCTGCACTTGCGGGATGCTTTCTTGCCGGCATCACCTACTGGGCGATCGAAGGTTCTGGTTCAACCAGTCGCGGCCCAATGATTTTCGGGCTTACAGGAATCGCTGCCCTGTTTGCGTTGGTCGTGTTTGAACGACGCACGAGGCATCCAATGCTTCCACCGTCATTGTTCAAAGCTGCGCAGTTCAACTGGGTGAATCTATGCACGCTCATCTTTTATGGAGCGTTCGTGAGCGGAGTGACACTTTCAGGTGTTCGTCTGCAAACCGAACTCGGCTACGACGCACTCGAGGCGGGCATCGCCGGCTTGCCGGTGAGTTTCGAAATGATCCTGCTGGCCGGACGCTTTGGTGCACTTGCGCAACGCATAGGTGCCCGCATACCAATGACTGTTGGTCCCGCAATCGTTGCCGTTGGTCTTGTTGGACTTTCACAACTCGACGCTGGTCGCGGCTACTGGACATTTGTCTTTCCGCTGATGTTGCTTTGGGGATTTGGGCTTTCGATGACGGTTGCTCCTCTAACTGCTGCTGCTCTAGCCGCTGCTGACCAACGACACGTTGGTGTTGCCTCCGCGTTCAACAACGCAGCTGCAAGTGTCGGGCGTTCGCTTGCCATTGCTTTGATACCTGCACTCGCAGGTATGGGCGGCGCAGCATCGTTGTCGGGCGCAGCCTTCGACAACGGTTACGAGAAAGCGTTGCTGATATCAGCCGGCCTGGCGGCGATTGCCGCCGCACTCGCCTGCGTGTTTGTGAGTGGACGAACCAAGCAGCCCTAGTTCGCTCTACGTGTAAGTGGGTCGAATCTCCGCACCCAGGTTGGAGTCAGTAACGACTGGCACCGAACCCACCGACACGCCAGCTGGCACGGCAAAGACAGTCGGGCCAGTCGAGAGCCGCAACGGCGTAGCAATACCGGCGT
Organism: Acidimicrobiales bacterium; assembly: GCA_044220495.1. Taxonomy (GTDB): domain Bacteria; phylum Actinomycetota; class Acidimicrobiia; order Acidimicrobiales; family JBBSGY01; genus JBGAQY01. The sequence continues at coordinate 4,598 of JBGAQY010000063.1, read as the reverse complement.
CGGCCAGGGTTTGCATCGCCGCGCTCGGAGCGTTGGCAACAAACAACGCCCGACCTCGGGGCGCAACCTTGACGACGCGCGTTTCGGTTCGACAGAAAGCGAGCTTGCCTTCAAAGGCAAGCATGCACGGAGTCGAAGGGTCGTCTTGTATCAACTCGTGAACTAGACCTGGCAACTCGTAACTCAGATGACGAAAACGTGGAATGCCCTCGCCCCCGATGTAGACCAGAGTGTCGTTCGACGTTGCAACCTCAGGAAGCGCTTCGTATGAAGTTGTATCGCGGTCGTACATCTCGATCGTGTCGCGCGTGTAGTCGCGAAAAGGCGCTCCGTACTTTGTCTGCGTGAACCACGGGCGGGTGTTGACCATCCGTTCTGGCAACAGCGAACCTGACACGTTGAACTGATAAGCACCGAGAAGTGCGACGCTCAGCAGCGCAGCAGTGCTCACAAGCCGAGGCGCCTGCCGCATTCGTAATAGCGGAACGCACACCAACAGCAAGATTCCAGGCAAATAACTGAGGAAGTATCCCGGCTTACCGAAGTATCCAACCGTCGTGACGAGCACTGAAGGAACGATGACAAGGCCCGCTACCCAGCCGATTCGTGATGCGCTGGCTTCACTAGGTGAAGGACGGCGCACCTGACGCAAAGTCAATAAAGCCAACAGCACGAGGGCCGTCAAGACCGGCGCGAGCATGGCGACGATCGGAGTTGTCGTTGCCTTGGCTGCGTTAGCGCGAGCTTGTTCAACACTGGCGCCAGCCAGCAACGACGTGTCTTGGGCCGCGGCCTTCCACATAGATTGCGTCTGCTCGTACAACACACTGACTCCACCGGTTTGATCGAGTGACGCAGGTACGAGCCACAACGCAATCGAACCGGCGAGCACCGCTCCTGCGCCGACGACAAGTTTCAACGACGGCCGCGCTTGATACGCGATGAAGACAACAAGTGGGCCGAAAATGTAGAGCGCGCTTTGTCTGAATCCAGCAGCAATTCCAAGGGTTGCTGCGACGATCAATAGGTGGCGCGACGTTACGTGCCTGCGCAAAGCAATGTTCATCAGCGCGAGAGCGGCAATGAGGTCGAAAACATACGCGTTCGCAGCAAGTCCGTAAAACCATACAAACGGATTGGCGACCACGAGCGCCGTGAACACGAGCGCAACCATGCGGTCTCCTAAGCGCAGTGCCACTCGATAAGCCAGCACCGACGCCACAGCCGTTGCAACGGCGGCAATGAGGCTCAATGACTGCGAAGCATCAAGGCCAGTAAGACTCTTGACGGCTCGAGCGAGGGCCAAAAGAAACCAATATCCGGGCGAATGTGGAGATTGAACGCGAACGTCAAACTCGCCAACACCTAGCGCCAGCTGCGCACTATCCCACTCGGTGGGAGTGGTCGGCAGCATGACCAATCGCGACGCAAGCGTGACGGCAAAGATGACAACATCGAGCCAAACGCGCGAAAGCGCGTGCACGATGCGATTGCTACGCCGCACGCGCGACAGTGCGGCGGCGGTCAGGAAACCGACAGAAGGTCAACCACAAAGATCAGTGGTTCGTTCGGCGCAATAACAGGCGGAGCGCCCGCAGCACCGTAAGCGAGTTCGGGCGGGATTGTTAGTTGACGTCGTCCACCAACACGCATGCCAGCAACGCCTTGATCCCAACCCCTAATCACTTGACCAGCGCCGAGCGCAAAGGAGAACGGTTGCTCACGATCCCACGACGCGTCGAACTGCTCGCCGGTGGAATGCGACACGCCAACGTAGTGAACAGTCACCGTCTGGCCAGCCTGTGCCTCGTCACCCTGGCCGACGCTGAGGTCGACAATCTCAAGCTCAGTCGGCGCGAGGTTTTCTGGAAAATCGATGGTGGGCTTCTCATTCATGGCCGGCGAGCCTACCGCTACTCACTATGTTGACCCTCGAAAATGGCGGCCCTGACGCCCAACTCAGAGAGTTTTGCCAAGAGCGGCACGGTGTCATCAGCAAGAACACCCAGGCCAGCTGCCCCATGGCGGACAAATCGGCCCTCGTTTGCCCACACAGCCGCTACTGCTGCAACGGTGCCAGCGGCAACGGCTGGACGATCGAGTGCTCCAAATACAACGGCGTCGCGCACGCTGGCTTTCCATCCACGAACCTCAACACGAATGGCACCGATCATGCCTTCGGGGTGCGGACGACGAAGCATCGGCAAGAACTTCGTAGAGCGATCGCGACGCGTGGCTGCGACGCGCGCCGACGCGCGCACGACACCAGGAAAGGCAGCCAACGTCAATAACGGATCGGGAAGTTCCGCTCGGTAGCAATCCAAGCCACCGACAGGATCGGGAAACCAGCACAGCTCGCGTCCCGAACCGCCGCGGCTTTTCTCCCACTTTTGATTGCGCCAATCAGACGCTTCACTGCGCAAAGCTTTGTGATGTTGTCGCGCACAGGCCGGACCACCGGTGCCGAACTTGGCGACGTGAACTTCGTCGATGACATCAAGACGGCGCGCTGCGTGACGCGCCAACAGACAAGTAAATCCGGGTGCAAAACCAGCACCAACAACCAGCGAACGTTGTGCTTTACGAACCTCTGCATCAAGCTCTAAAAGCCCTTCAACAGTGCCTAAGTCGTCTGATACCGATACGACATGGGCGCCTTGGTTGACAGCAACGCGTGCCAGCTCGACGTGATCGTCAGGAACCGTAAAAACGACAACGTCAGCACCGTCGACAAGTGTCTTGAGCCGTTCGATACGACTTTCCAAAAACAACCCAGCGATGGTCTGCGCACTCGCCGGCGCACCAAGTGAAAGCGCAGCTTCTTCAGCAGCACTCAGGTCTTCGTCAATCAATAGAAGTTGGTCGACATCGGTGATCGACAGCAACTGACGAGCCGCTCGACTGCCGACAGCTCCCGCTCCGACTACGACTGCTTTGAGACCCACTATTCGAACTCAGAACCTGATAACTCGCGCCATCCACCTTGTTGGGTTGGAGTTTTGGCTTCGGTTTGTGTGCGCAGAAACGCAGCCACCAGTCCGGCGGCTCCTAAAGCAAAAAGGCTGTTGCGTAAAGCTTTTAACAACACGGTCTCCTAGTGGCTGCTCGAATGCATAGAGCGGGCTCAAGGACGGACACTTCACGTAACAGTAGTACTCGCCCGTTGCGCCGACATCGCAGTGCTGACTAGGTCAGTGAAAAGTCGAGGTGCTGTTCTAGAAAATTCTGGAGTGGCGCGAATAGGTCATCGCGTGCGCGCAACTCATCAATCGTGAACCAGGCAAGATCTGTTGCTTTGTCGGGCTCCATTATTTGAGCTACGCCCGTGCTCACATCGCACCCGATGAACAGCGTGACGTAGTGCCTGTCAATGTCGAGCATCTGATCGTCGGTAAATCCCATCCGTCGCGTCTCTACGACATTGAGACCGGTCTCTTCGGCGACCTCGCGCACTGCTGTTTGCTCGGGTGTCTCGCCAAACTCTTGGTGTCCACCGGGAAGACCCCAAGTACCTTCGCCATGAGATCCACAACGTCGTAACAACAAAACCTTGTGATCACTCACCACGAACGCGCCGACTCCGACACGCACAACCCGCTCACCGACTGTCATTTCAGCGATGCTACTTACGGCGCGCCATCGTCTTAGTGCGAGTCAAGACTTGGCGGTGCGCTTGGGTTATCCGGAAGCGAGAATCGCTCGACATCGAGCCGCTCCTCATCCGGCTCCGCTGCGAGTCGTGCTTCGGCTTCTCGCAACCCAGGCAGCGCGTAAAAATCTTTCGAACGACCTGCCTCCAACTTCGAGGAGATGACATCGGCAAGGCTCGCCAGATACAGAGTGATTCCGGTGTCTCCGACTTGGTACCTGCGGGCGTTCTTGATCAATTGGTCATATCCGCCAGCAGCTGGGATCTCCTGCAAAACGTCTATGCGGCCATTCGCAGTTATGTATGACGCGATGGCCTCAGTACGAAGCTCGATTGCTTCCACTTTTGGGTGTGGCTGCGCCTGAGTCGAGTCTGACATCCACTTCAGCGTCTGATCTGAGCTCAGCATTGATGTCTGCGGCAGAAAGCGCTTTCACGTGGCCAATGAGCTGGAACGCAGACCCCATCTACTTCAGCTCGCTATAACTCGAGAGTGTCGCTTCGAGCATCTCCATCCGCTCAAGCACTGGACGCGAAAGTATTTCCTCAACCATCGACCGCATTACCGGGTCAGAAACAAAAGGTCTGTTGGCGGCGTCTTGCGCAAGTCTTCTGGCTTCCTCTTGAAGGTCGACCTCTGAGTCATTTCGGTAGCCTCTTTCATTATTTGGCAACTCTTAGGCACTACTTACAGGCAATGCGCTGCGCCTTCGACACGTAAACAACCTACGTGACAGGAATTTACGCGTACCCGTCCGTATCGTGAAATTCAGGCCATGACTAGTGTCACCAGCCATGACTCGCTATTCCGATGATCTGATCGACAGCGCTGCTCGCGCCCTACGACCGCACTATTCGGGTGACAGGCTCTTCGGCAACGTCGCGTCGACATTGGTGACGTTGGACGGAAACGAATACTCGGGCGTCTGCATAGACACCGGATCAAGCA
>JBGAQY010000062.1:0-8432 GCA_044220495.1 Acidimicrobiales bacterium | reverse complement strand
GAATCCGACCGCAGCGCAACCAATGAACTTTGGTTGGCCTTGCTACGAGGGCCCGAATCGTCAAGGTTCGTTCGACGCAGCCAACCTCAACATTTGCGAAAACCTCTACAACGAAAACTCAGCAGTGACGCCGTATTTCTCGTATCACCAGAGTGAGGTTGTAGGTGGCGCAACAACATGCACTGGCAGCTCGTCGATCTCGGGTGTCGCCTTTGCTCCGACAACGGGTGGTGCTTACCCCGCTGCCTACAACGGCGCACTGTTCTTCTCCGACTACTCGCGTAACTGTATTTGGGTAATGAAGGCCGGTGCTAACGGCTTGCCTGATCCGACAAAGATCGAGCCGTTCGTAACGCCAGCAGCGGGGCCGGCAAATCTCGAAATGAGCCCATCTGGCGAGCTCTATTACGCAGACTTCAACGGCGGACGCATCCAGCGCATCAAGAGCACCACGACACCGCCCGTTACAACGTGCGCAACCGGTTCCTATGTTGCTGAGTACTTCAACAACATGACGCTTTCGGGCACTCCTGTGTTGAGTCGCTGCGAAACGGCCATCAATAACGACTGGGGTGCGGGCGGCCCTGGTAACGGTGTCAACAATGATCAGTTCTCAACACGCTGGTCAGGCCAGCACAACTTCACCGCTGGCACTTATGAATTCAGCGTCACTGCTGATGACGGCGTTCGCCTTTACGTCGATAACAACTTGGTAATCGACCAGTGGATCGACCAGCCGGCGACGACATACAAAGCTCAACGCACGCTTAGTGCTGGTCTTCACACTGTGAAGGTTGAGTACTACGAAAAAGGTGGTGACGCGGTCGCGAAGGCAAGCTGGACCCAAATCGGAACTCCACCACCCACTTGCGCGAACGATACGTATTCCGCTGAGTACTTCAACAACATGACGCTGTCGGGCGCCGCAGTGCTCACTCGATGTGAGACGACAATCAACAACGATTGGGGCACGGGTGGTCCGGGCAACGGGGTCAACGTCGACGGGTTCTCTACTCGATGGACCGGTCAGCACAATTTTGCTGCGGGCAATTACGAGTTCAGTGTTACTGCTGACGACGGTGTTCGTTTGTACGTAGACAACTCCGTTGTCATCGATCAGTGGAAAGACCAAGCAGCAACGACCTACAAAGCTCAGCGCACTCTGACCGCGGGCTTGCACACGGTGCGAGTTGAGTACTTCGAGAACGGCGGCGAGGCAGTTGCCAAGGCCAGCTGGACTCTTGTCGGGTCACCACCTCCACCGCCCCCGACCTGCACCGACGGAACGTTCTCGGCCCAGTACTTCAACAACGTGACTCTTACCGGTACTCCGGTGCTGAGTAGGTGCGAGTCGACTATCAACAACGACTGGGGTGTTGGTGGTCCTGGCAACGGCGTGAACGTCGACGGGTTCTCAACGCGTTGGTCTGGTCAGCACAACTTTGCTGCTGGTACTTACGAGTTCAGTGTGACTGCTGACGATGGTGTCCGTTTGTATGTCGATGATGTGCTTGTCATCGATCAGTGGAAAGACCAAGCAGCCACCAACTACAAAGCGCAACGCATCATGACAAGTGGGCTACACACAGTTCGTGTTGACTACTTCGAGAACGGTGGTGACGCAGTAGCCAAGGCAAGTTGGTTGCAGATTGCCGGTGACGGTCAGTCGCCAGTGCCGTCGATTACAACGCCGATCGACACAACCACCTGGGCTGTAGGTGACACGATCAACTTCTCTGGAACGGCAACTGATCCACAGCAAGGTGTACTTCCTGCATCTGCGCTTTCATGGACGTGGATCATGCAGCACTGTCCAAGTACGTGTCATTCGCACACAATCCAGACCTTTGACGGCGTATCTTCGGGTTCGTTTGTTGCTCCCGACCACGACTACCCGTCTCATCTGGAACTGCGCCTTACGGCGACCGACGCACAAGGCAACAAGACGACAGTTAGTCGTAGCGTGCAACCCAAGACCGTTCAGTTGACGTTCCAAACCAACCCGCCGGGTTTGTCATTGGGTGTTGGCTTGGCGAGTCAAGCTGCTCCGTTTACACGCACTGCGATCGTTGGTTCCGCTCAATCACTGAGTGCAACCAGCCCGCAGACGCTCAACGGAGCAACGTTCAACTTCACGTCGTGGTCAGACGGTGGTGGACAGAACCACAACATCGTTGCGCCGGCAGCGCCAACGACTTACACAGCAAACTTCACACAAACCGGCGGGCCCACTTATTCGCCAGTTGCCAAGGTGAACTTTCAGCCGGCTGACGCTCCGACGGTTGCTGGTTATGCCGTCGACTCAGGTGAAGTGTTTGGTGATCGCGGCAACGGCTTGACGTATGGATGGACGAGCAACATTGCAACCGCAACTCGCGACCGCAATGCAGTTAACTCTTCCGATCAGCGATACGACACGCTCATTCACTCAGGCGCAACGGCCACCCAAAAGTGGGAGCTTGCCGTGCCCAACGGCACATACCGCGTGCACGTAGTTATGGGTGACCCGTCGTATATCGACAGCGTTTACAAACTTGAGGTTGAGGGCCAGCTGGCGATCAATGCCACGCCAACGGCGCAAAGTCTCTGGCAGGAAGCGACTGTTGAAGTGGTTGTCAGCGACGGAAAACTGACGCTCGGCAACGCGGCGGGAGCGGCCAACAACAAGCTCAATTACCTAGATATTGACCGTCGGACCGGTTAGCCCGACCTGATGCAGACGAAGCGATTCCTCGCCCTTGTTGGTGGGGGATCGCTTCGTGCACAGCCTGAAAAAAGAACTCGCTGATGTGCTGAATGATCTCTGGATTGTTTGGCAGGTCTAGATGGTCTCCACCAACCGTGACATTCGTCACGGTTGTTCCGCGCAACGGGCCCAGCGATGCGTTGAGCGCTATTGAGTCGTATCGTGCCGACACCGCTAGGTAGCGTGCTCGGTGTGCGCGACGGTTGAGGTCATGCAAGAACTGACTGCCGGGCATCATTTGCGACCCAGCTGCTGTCCACCACAAGGCGCTGAAGCTGCCTGAGTGCGGTGTGCCAAGTGTTGCGACAGCGGAGATGGCTGCGCCGGTCGCATCGGCCGAACGAGCTATCAGGCCACCCATTGAATGAGCGACGACAAGGGTGTGATCAGCCTGCTGGTAGTCGACGAACTTTTTGAGTTCGACACCCGAGTTTGCGATGTCGCCCTGCCATCTATCGGTGTGGAACGTAACGGTCTCATAACCTTGGCGCTGCAGTGACTCGCGTATGGGCGACCTGACCCACTCGCCGCCCGAGAAGCCAAAGCCGGGCAGATAAACGACGAGAGCATTGGTTGGCAATGTCATGCCTTTCTGGAGACGACCTAGCTGCGCCATGCCCCGCCGGCATTTGTCGACCTTACCGTGGAGGGGTGGAAATTCCTCGCTTGATGCGCGCGCAAATGTCATGCCGTTGACTACCGTCGCCAAGTGACTCAAATGCCCACGACAAGAACTCGCCGCTTGCTCGGCAGTGCCGTTGAGCGCGATGGCGACGAAGAGCATCGTTCGGCCACGCCGCTCGAACTTCTCTTTGACTTGACCTTTGTTGTAGCCGTTGGCGCAGCGGCCGACGGTTTGCATCACGAGCTAGTCGCCGGGCATGTCGCTGATGGAGTTCTTGGTTTTGCGATGGGCTTCTTTGGCGTGTGGTGGGCGTGGATGAATTACACGTGGTTTGCGTCAGCGCACGATTCGGACGATTTGGTGCATCGACTCTTGACACTCGTGCAGATTGCTGGCGTTCTCGTCTTCGCAACTGGCATATCCAGCGTGGTTGAAGACAATGAATTTCTAGTTGTCACTGTCGGTTACGGAATCATGCGCATCGGCCTCAGCGCGTCGTGGCTCAGAGTTGCGATGCAAGTGCCAGCACGTCGCGAGCGCGCCCTTCGCTACGCGGGATTGATCGCGGTGTTGCAAATCTTGTGGTTTGCGCGTCTCGCGTTGGCAGAAGACTGGTTGTTGCCTAGCTTCATCGTTCTTTGTTTAGGCGAATTGCTCGTACCTGTTGTGGCTGAACGCGCTGCTGAACACGCGATCTTTCATGCAGAGCACATACGTGAACGTTATGGCTTGTTCACGATCATTGTGCTTGGCGAATCAATCCTGTCGGCCACGGCTGGTTTCCAAGCGGCGGTGAACGATGGCGGTATGTCGCCCGAGCTCTTTCAGGTCGAGATCAGCGCGCTCTTGCTTGCGTTCGCGGCGTGGTGGCTTTACTTCGACCACCCAGCTCACTTGGTGCCGACATTCGAACAGAGCTTTCGGTGGGGTTATGGCCATGTGTTCGTTTTCGCAGCGCTTGCTTCAGCTGGTGCTGGTATTTACGTCGCTGCTGATTCGGTCGTTCACCACGAGAACACTCGCATTGCTGCGTTGTCGGTGGCTGTGCCGATGGCGATGTATGTCGCCGGCTTGGCTCTGGTACTGAAGATAACGAGGGCGAGAGTCGTGAGGATTTATCCGAAAGTAGCTGCGGGCGTGTTGATGATCGGGGTGGGGTCGGTGGCGTCGGTTGGCACGACTGTGTCGTTGTGCGCGTTAGTAATGACCGGCCTTGTCGTCTGGATGATCATCGACAGCGACCGAACTAATCAGGCGTTGTTGCCAACACGTTCTGAGTCGGCGTCTGCCTGACTCGAATCTGGCACCCCGCACAACGTGTCAATGTCATGCTGCACGTCAGGTGATGGGTCTCTAGGAATTCCGTCGAGGAAATAGATCGTTCCGAGGATTCCGTAGTTGTCAAGCTCGTCGGACATCGCGGTGCCCTTTCGATTGAATGCGTCGGATCTGCCGATAGCCCTAGAACTAGCGGCAGGCTTACTGATCACTCGCTCGTTGTCTTGAGATGTGTGATTGGCACTCTCGCTGGCAACGAATCGAACGGTACTCGTTGCTCTTTGAGACTTAGTGGATGCTGTTGTCATTTCGACTCGCAGTCACGGCGGTGAGTTACACGCAACGCTAAGCCCTTGCCTTTGGTCAATTAAATCGAACAGCGTGCAGCGAACATATGCAGTCTCTGCGGTCAATACGTGTCTGATTCGTTCGAATTAAGTAGTGCATTTGTCGCTATACCCAGAACTCCGTGCAATAAGGGTCGCGACGGCAGTTGATCAGATCGCCACGAATCGTCGCGCTGAGTGTTCAAACAGCGAGACAACGGTCTTTTGGACTAATAAAGCGCCTGAAGGACGTCACTTTAGGAGGCACGGATGAGCTTGCGTCGATCGTGTGCAGTGTTGCTGTCAGTTGTTCTGATCGCTGCGTTTGGCATGACCGAACGCGCGTATGCAGTGCCTGGCCCGCCAACGTTGGCAGTCCCGGCGACGGTCGGTGTCAACTTCAATACTTCGACCGCCGTTACTGGTCTCACGCTTACGGCTAACGGTCAGTCGAGCATTCAGGTTCAACTCACAGTGACGCACGGAACGCTTTCGATGTCGACGATCACCGGCCTGACTTTTGCAACCGGTGACGGAACGGCCGACGCAGAGATTCAATTCACGGCAACACCGACAGACGCGCAAGCCGCGCTCAACACTTTGACGTTTGCGCCGACTACTGGTTACGTGGGTTCGGCCACGCTTACTTACAACACGAGCCCCGGTGGTGGTTTGTACAACGCAGTCAACGGCCACTTCTATCAATTCATCGACAACGGCTCGAACATCAGTTGGGTTAACGCAAAGATCGCTGCCGACGCGTTGACGTTTGGTGGAATGACCGGTTACCTGGCGACCGTAACTAGTTCGAGTGAACAGGCCTTTGTTGCTACAAAGTTGAACGGCCAAGGTTGGTTTGGTGCAAGCGATGCAGCAAGCGAGTCTGACTGGATTTGGGATGATGGCCCCGAAGCCGGACAAACGTTTTGGCAAGGCACTTACAGCGGCGTCGGCAACTGTGTAGTCGGCCCTTGTTCGGCGGTCTCGGGTCGCTATAACAACTGGGCAGGCGGCGAGCCGAACGACTCAGGTGGCGAAGACTATTCGCACTTCTTGCTCAACGGTCAATGGAATGACTACCCCGTTAGCGCGGGTATCACCAAGTACTTGGTCGAGTTTGGCGGCATGCCTGGCGATCCGTCGGTTGTCGATAACGACACGACGGCGATTACGGTCAGTGCTGTCGCCCCCGGTGTTCCTACGAGTGTCTCATTGACGCCGACCAATCAGCAGCTTGCGGTCAGCTGGTCAGCGCCAACGAGCAATGGTGGCGCGAGCATCGACAACTACATAGTTGAGTATTCCGCTAACGGCACGACCTGGACAGCGCAGTCGGCGGTAGCGGGCACGTCAACAACAATCACCGGCCTTGCGAACGGCACTAGCTATCAAGTGCGCGTGAAGGCTCACAACAGCGTCGGCTACGGCAGCACGACGAGCCCCAGTAGTTCTACGCCGGCAACGACTTCAACCGCGCCACAGTCGTTGGGTGCAAGTAAGGCCAATGGCCAAAGTGTGATCACGTGGACAGCGCCTGCAAGTAACGGAGGTGCTTCGATTACGGGATACAAAGTCGAAGTATCGAGCAACGGCGGTAGTAGTTACTCAGTTGCTAGTGCGAGCACTACTAGCCCCTACACGCTCACACCATTAACCAACGGTGCGAGTTACATCGTCAAGGTGTCGGCCTTGAACAGTCAAGGAACGGGTGCATCGACTACCTACTCATTTGTTGCCGGTGGTCTTCCGTCGGCGCCCCAGTCGTTGACGGCAACCTCACAAGACAAAGCGGCATTGCTCGCGTGGACAGCCCCAACCAGCAATGGCGGCCTAGCCATTTCGGGCTATCGAGTCGAATACTCGTCTGACGGAACAACGTGGACTACCGCATACGCAAGCACGACGAGCCCAGCCACGATCACCGGACTAACAAACGGCGTGCAGTACCAAACGCGAGTTACGGCGCTCAACAGTCAAGGGGCCGGCGCGTCAGTTTCGACAACAGTCACCCCGTTGGGTGTTGCGACCGCGCCGACGACACTCACTGCGAACGCAGCTACGACTCAGGCAACGATCTCGTGGGGCGCGCCTAGTGATGTCGGCGGAACTCCGGTGACCTCGTACACGCTCGAATACCGCGTAGCGGGTGGCGCGTGGACAACTGCGTCGACGTCGGCGCAGAGTCCGTCGGTAATCAGCGGCCTTACGCCCAATGTTGCCTACGAAGCGCGTGTTACAGCGATTAACGCCGTGGGCGCGAGCGGTGCTGCGACGGTTACATTCACCACGCTAAGTCCGCCCGTTGCCGGTGTGATTGCGCCGGTACACGTCGCTCCTGATGGAACCGTCACCACCGTGCCGGTCTTCGACACCAACCCTCCGCAGGCGATCGTTGCGGCGACACCAACAGGCGGCGGTTCGTGGTCGCTGTTGCCCGACGGAGGAATCGTGACGGCGGGCGATGCTGGCTTCTTTGGCTCGATGGGTGGAACTCCACTCAATTCGCCAGCCGTTGGCCTTGCGCCCACGGCGAATGGCGACGGGTATTACGTTGTTGGTGCTGACGGAGGTGTGTTTGCCTTCGGATCTGCGACGTACATGGGTTCGATGGGTGGCCAGCCCCTAAACGCACCGATCAAAGGCATCGGTATCAGTTGTTCAAACAACGGCTACTACTTAGTCGCCAACGACGGTGGTGTGTTTGCCTACGGTTCAGTTGGCTTCTTTGGATCGATGGCAGGCAAGCCGTTGAACGCGGGAATGTTGGGCATCGTTGATTCGTGCGGTCGCAATGGTTACTGGACCTTTGCCGCCGACGGAGGTGTGTTTACCTTCGGCGATGCCGAGTTCTACGGATCGCTGGGTGCGAACCCGCCTGCTGGCGGCGTGATTGGTCTCGTGTCGGCGCCTGACGGCAAGGGTTACTGGCTCATAGGTGCCGATAAAAAGGCGTACGGCTTTGGTTCAGTCGCCAGTTGAATCAGTGGCCCGCGTAACTGGTTCGCTAAGTGAGCTCGATAACTCAAGCAAAGTTTCTTTGACTGAGTCAGAATTCATGGAATGTCTCGGGATGGCGTAGCTAATGAATCATCTGAGACTTCTGCAGGGGCGTTGACAGTCAACGCTCGCGTTTCAGAGGTAATCGCCGACCCCGATTCTCAACGTCTGTTTCGTGCCGAACGAACGATGACGCGCGTGAGGGCCGTTGCTGCGCTCTTTGCTCTGGCGCAGGTGTGTACGTACTACAAGCCCTACCCCGATGGAGTTATCGAGCAGGCATTCGCAGTCGTTGCGTTCTTGGCTGTCAGCAACGTGGTGTTCGTCGTGTTGCTGAAACGCCCTTTGGAGTTACGCGCATTGCGACGTCTTGCAGTGGCGAGTCTGACTGTCGATTTCGTGGCAGCCACTGCGCTTGTGTTTGTCTACACGTTTGACGTTGAGACAGCGATATGGGCGG
>JBGAQY010000016.1:0-62829 GCA_044220495.1 Acidimicrobiales bacterium | reverse complement strand
ACGAGAAACTCGCGGATGACGGTGCGTGCACCGCTTTCGCCGAGATTGCTCTGTCGGCGCAGTCGGACCGCGAAATGAGCGCGGAGTTGAGGGACCTAGCAAGCAAGACCGAGAATCCAGATCTCGCAGGTGCCATTCAGCAAGTCGCCGTCGGTTTTGCCGACCACAGGTCGTCCATTTCGTCCGAGAAAGTCAACGCAATCTGCAATGAATAGGCTTGGGATGCGGAATGGTCAGCCGTTAGAAATAGCTAGGCGGTCCGCCAAGTCGTCCACCGCCCTGTACACGAATCTAGAGCGTTCGCCTGCCTTCATGGTCAGCAAGTTTGCCTCCACAAGACGGTTCAAGTCGTTGCGAGCGGATTGCGGCGCGACTCGATGACTTCGTTGATGCGACCTCACGGTGTACTCAGTACCGGGGTTGCGCAATGCGTGCCGCAAAAGCGCAACTTGTCTTCCGTTGAACCGACCGTCACTGTTTAGCGACCGCTCGGAGTCTTGAATCTCACCCATCTTTCGCTGCAAGTAGTCCTTGAGCTCGTAGAACGAACGTTGAATTACAGCGAGTTCGTTGAGGATGAAATATGTCGCGTCACATGAGTCTGTTTCCGTATAAAGGAAAGACTTCGCGTATCTCGTCGGACCTTCGCGAAGGATTTTAGAAATAGACATGTACTCCATAAGCCAATACCCACTACGCGCCATTGACCAATAAAAGAGCGCTCGGGCGGTCCGGCCATTTCCGTCCACAAAGGGGTGGTCGTACGCAAGCCAGAAATGCAAGACGATTGCACGAATGACCGGCGGGACATAAGGGACTGAATCGGGCTCCGCGTTCGCGAATGCGCACATGGCTTCCATGCGCTCGCGCAACTCTTCGGCGTCGGGCGGTGCGTGCACAACAATGTTGTCTGGTTCGTGCCAGACAGCGATTCGCTCGTCGTCCGGAGTCTGGATCCGCCCTGCATCCTCGGGATTGTCCAAAGTCCCTTCGGTGATAATCGTGTGGAGATCGGTGACTATCTGAGGAGTGAGCGGCTCGGATTTAATCTGACGGACGTACTCCATCGCCCGGTAATTATTCATGATCATCAGTTCGCTTCGGTCGCGCGGTTGGCGACCAGTGCGGATCATCTCCTTGGCTTTAGCCCGAGTTGTTGTTGCACCCTCGAGCTGACTCGATCGGGTCGCTTCTTCAATCGTGGAACTCACCAAGACGCGACGCTTCCTGGTTTCGTCTCCAAGAATCGGGTCTGAAATTGATATCTCCCCACCGCAATGGTGATCGATGAAACGCAGATACCGCAGCACTTCGTCGGTCAGGACATAGCTAAATGGTTCACCCCCCGTGGACGCCAAGGGAAGAGAACGCGCCGACGCCGTTCTTGCGAGCTTGATGACCAACCACCATTCCTCGTGCGTCAAGTCACCCGGCGGGTCCAAACGCAGCAGTGTGTTCCAGTGGCGATAGGTGCCGCTTTGTGATGGACCGCCGTCGTTGACTTCATTGACCAGCCGCATGAATCGGTCCGGGTTCGCCAAGCTCTTATTCATCAGCTCGTGATAGTTCGGCGGAACTCTGGGTGGTCTCATCTACGTCATTTGACCTTTCGGCGGCTAGGTGCCTAATTTAGGCGCGATTAGGCGGTTGTTAGGCGGACTGGGATGAGCGCCTAACTTAGGCGCTTTTAGGCAGTCACTAGGTGGTCTCAAGCACCTCTGACACCCCAATAGGTGCAGCCAAAAGTGCAGCCAAACGATTCGCAAACACCCGCTTTTGGCGCTCTCCCCCGCTTGACCAAACTGCCTCTGACCAGCACATACGCATTTTGCAGCAACCCGCAAAACACGGTGGCCCCAGTCCGCAGGTTCTGGGTTCGAATCCCAGGGGGCGCACTTGATATGCAGGTCAGAGGCAATTTCGGCCTCTGCAACAATCCGCTCGTATGTTCGATTTTGCGAGAAACCCTGGGAGATTCGGTGGGTCGGTCTGCGATCACCAAACTCGTCTTGATCCTCATGCCTACTTCGCTCGATTGCAGAACAACCGGGCGAAGGCGCATTTCCTAACGCTGCCCGTCTCGCCAGGGAAGTTGTTGCTTGAACTGAAGTTCACCGACTCGCACGGGGCCGTACGCTCCGACGGGGCAACGCCATTTGCATTCGCCTGGCTCGTTTTGTCCTAAGTCGAGTGGGTGAGTGTTGTGGACCGGGCAGATAGGCCAGCCACCCCAGATGTCTTCGTGGAACAACTGCTCTTGTAGATAATCAATCATCTCGCCGAGCGCGTCCTCAGGCGGCATGGTGTCCTCGTAGGTGCGAAACCATGTTCGTGACTCAGGGCCAAAATATCCGTCTGGCACGCGTGCGCACCATTCGACACCGGCACTCGGCAGTGGCTCGCGCTCGAACAGCAACGTCAACCCAGTCGTATTCTTGACATCGTCAACAAGGCGCTGCCAGGTCTCCGGGATCTCGTCCATCGCCCAACGGTATGCGAAAACCATTCGTGGGTCCGAGGGCCATTCCAGAGTGAAACCCTAGACACGCGAATGCCGTTGCCAGGGCGGCTACATCACGGGTCAAACCTGCGCGCTCAGGTCTGTTGCGAGCACGATCATTGAGGTCGCGAGAACTTCGGAGTCATCGGGGTCACGCAAGGCACGCAACATCATTTCCACGCCAGCACTGTCGGGCGCACCAAACAACGGCACCAGTTCATCGACGGCTTCCTGCGTTGTGGCTGCACTGAGAGGATCGTTGAGCAGATGTGTCATCCGCCTTGCGAGCTCATTTGTAGAGATAGAGCGCAGCAGACGAAACACGTCGAGAGCATCTTTGTCCCGCAGGCGATCCGTGCTTGAAGTGCGTTCGGAGATTTTGTGTACTTTCGCCACCAGTAGCGCAGCGGGTCCTGCGACTTGCATCTCAATCGAACGCGTGGCGTCGGAAAACGATGAAATCGCCATCACTTCTCTATCAACCAGTGAGCCTTCGAGACCCTTTGCTCGACGGGCGACACGACGTCCATGAGAACCGAGGTCAGCACCACGCCGACCGGGGCCGGCAAGTGTCTCAGGAACCATTAGATCAACGACGATTCCGCTACGGCTCTGCCAAGATCCCGGATGCCGGCCGCCGGAAAAGCCATTGGCCTCGAGCAATTCCGCCAACAACGGTTCCTCCGAAAGGTCGTCGGGACCGACTGACAGATCTGCGTCAGTCGTATACTCGGCAACCTCGAATTCCGTGCCGCCGGTGTGCATGTAAACGGCCTGCGCACCAACGAGCACGATCGCGTCAAGGTGCTCACGAAGCGTCTCGACGGCATCTAACAGCGCATCACGCGCTTGCACGTAGAGCGGGTCACGATCGCCAGACATTTTGATTCTTCTGCATCCATTCCAGTATTGCTTCACCCTGAGACGGTTCTCGCCCGCTGCCAGTCAACAAGTCGACGGCAAGTTGGCTTGGTGCAACACATACGGTGCCTTCACGCTGCAACGTGCGTTCGAACACTGCTGGATTCGATGGCTCCATGAGCCAAACATTTGACCCACTGTCGGCCGCTCGAAGATTGAGTTTCTTTGCGGCTTTATCGATGTCTTCGACATAGAGCGCAGCCGTTCGCGCAGGTGCGAGCGGATCAAAACGCTGAGCTGCAAACGCCCCGGTCGCAGCGTAAGCCAGTCGGGCATCGGCAAGCCTGTCTTCAAGCGCCGCGAGTCCTCTTGGCTCGATGAAAGTTTCAAAGTCGTGAGCCTTCAACACTGCATAGTCCTGTGCCCAGCGACGAACGACATTCGCCCAGTCCACTTGTCTCACTCGACCGCCATCGTCGCGTTCGATCAAGCTCTCGCGATCGAGCAAGTCGACAACTCGCGACAGCGAGGCAAGCGGACTTCCCGTTTTCTTTGCCAGTTCTCGAATGCCATACGGCGGCATGCTGTCCACAACAGCGCGGACCGTTCGGATAGCCCCAGCACTACGCAATGACTGAAGCGATTCGTCGGATGGCTTCGGATCGCGCTGCGCGCCCTGAGTTTGGATGAATAGCCCCGGGCGAACGCTGACGATCCGCACGTTGCCAGTTTCGTCCGCGTAGCTCATGTCGTTCGCCTCCAGCAGCTCTCTGCTGCGGGGGCTCAAATATGAACTTAGAACGAGGGGCACGCTCTGACTGTTTCCTTCAAGCAGTGTTCGCAGCCGAGCAACGACGTCAGCTACGCCACGAGGTTCGAGTCGGTCCTTGATCACACCGACGACAGTCACCGACTCGCCGGACGGCGCTGTAAATGTCAGTGAGAAATCTGGAGCGTCGTTCCGAGCGGGTCGCTTACTCAGGTGGTTGGACCACCCGACTGGCAGGAGGTTGCTCATCATCGATTGGAAGTCACTGAGTAGTCGCTTCTCATTGCGTTCCCCAAAAACCATCTCGCCCGTTCCGTTTCTAACGCCGTTCCGGTATTTCCGGAACACAGTGTATATCGGTACGGCCTTCGTGCGGTAAAGCGTGCGAGATAGTCGGGTTGATTGGGTAGATTCGGCGCTCTAGGCGGGAAACCCCTGGACATAACAGCAGGTCAGCGCACTGCAACGAAATACGTGGAACCGAACAACTGACTCTTAAACCGCAGGTTCTGGGTTCGAATCCCAGCAGGCGCACTTGACATGCGGGCTCTTCCGGTTTCCCAACGAGTTCCGATCAACGATCTGAACTAAGAACCTTCCGTCCAAACCAATCAGCAAGAAGCTCGGCGTATTCGAGCTTCGTCGCTGCGTCGAAGTTGTGGAGCGCATTTTCGAACGTCTTGACGTCGACTTCACCCTTGGAAGCAGCGGCATCGATATATGCGTTAGTCGATTCGGTACCGACTATCTCGTCTCGACCCGAAACAACAACGAGCACGTCGCCTTCAAATGAGCGGAGGCAACGCAGGGATCGAGAGTCGCCGAAAGACTGATGAAGACGAACGCCCTCGTTATCGAGTGCGTCCGACTCCATAGCCTGAGGTTGGTGGAAAGTCGCTTCCGAATAGTTCGCCGGCGCTCTGAGCACAAGAGTTTGCGGCGACCGCGCATCAGCGACCACGCACGCAAGGTAACCACCAAAACTTGAGCCGACAATGCCAACCGACTCGACCTCGGGTCGAGCCGCAAGCGCGTCGTAAGCAGCAAGACAGCCGTCAAGGAACTGCTGTCGGTTCAACGTCGATATATCGCCGTCCGACTCGCCGTGACCGGGGAGGTCAAAAGCAAGAGAAGTGACACCAATCTGCTTGAGCCGTTGCGCCAACGGAGCAGGACTCGTCCGGTCGCTTCGCCAACCATGGATGAACAACACGCCGTGACCAGACGGCGACTCGGGTTCGAAGAACTGCGAAGCCAGTTGCCCCACGCCGCACGTCAGCAAGAGTGTTGGTGCCTTGCCCCGACCTTGATCCGCCCTTAAATCCGCCACACCCCCATTGTGCCCGCCGCCGTCCGCGTCGCAGATCATTACCTCGTGCGCCGAGCCACTTCGCCCACTGTTGACTCCCTCAGTGCTCAGCAGCTCATCGAAAGAGCTGCGTTTGCGAAGAACGTTCTATTCACTAAAAGTCATCACCGGCGGGAGAGATGTCTTCATCTGCCGACACACGTCGCACTGCGCTCGGCAACAACCCGATCAAACCTTCGACAAGGTGTGTTGAACCGCCAAAGCAAAACCAGTCGTCATCCCACATCCACGACAGCAACCATGAACGATCGTCGGGAAAAACGAGGTCTGGTCCGGGCCCTTTCCACGACGACGGGTCGGTTCTCCAGATTGTGGTTTCGGCATACGTGGCGAGAACAACGCGGTACGGCCAATCTGCGTAGAGCTGAACCGGCGTTTCGCCTGGGAACACAACGTCGTCGGCGCCAGTTTCTAGGAAGCCAAGCCACCACTCCTGAGTTTGTGACATTGACGCAAGCAGACCGTAAACAGCCTTTAGTTCTTGCGTTCTGGTTGCCCGCTCGGGATCGATGGCGATCGTCGCGTACGCCTCGTAGATCAACGGAATGGCCGATGCGATAGAGCGCCCAGCGTTGGTGCCGGTACGGATCCAGCTCACATCACTGTCGATGCCGAGCAACCATTGACGGCCATCCTTCAACGTATAGGCACGTCGGTTGTCGTCCATACTTCAAACTTATCCAACGCAGTTGGGAATCACGTCGTCGCAACGCCAGTCACTGCACCTGGCGCCGTGTGCGGGTTCACAATGTTGAATCCGAGTGCCGCTCGCAAGGGTCAGCCAAATGTGAATGTGTTGAGTGACACTCCCGCAGGCACGCGCAGCGTGATTGTTGCGTCTTGCACTTCGTTGAATTCAGTTACTGGATACAAACGCGGCCCGTCGATTGCGATCGTTGTCGTCGCACCACCATCAACTGTTGCGGTGATCGACCCGACGCCACCGCCGACAACTACATATACGTTCTTCGCTCTCACATGGAACCGAAGAGTCGAGTCGGGCGACGCGCTCGTGATCTGTTGTTGATCAACCTTCCAACGTCCGTCGAGGCTCCAGCGGTTGCGTTCGAGTTGCGCAGGCCCCGTGAAGTCGTGTTCGCCTTCTGAGATTCGCGGTTCGAGATCAAAACGTTCGGCGCGCAGATTGCCGAAGTACGTCTCGGGCGTGATGCCATCCGACGCGCTCATCGCCGAATCGGGCTCGGTGAGTCCTTTCGATTTGTCACCGATCAATGTCTTGATCGCACGCTCAGTCTTGTCATATTCACCTTCGCCAAAGTGCACACGACGAACGATCCCCTCTTTGTCGATTAGGTAATGCGCTGGCCAATACCGGTTCTCGAACGCGTTCCAAGTCTTGCGATCGTTGTCGAGTGCAACCGGATAGGTAATGCCCAGTCGCCTTGTGTTCTCATCAACATTCTTCGGGTCACGCTCGAAGGAGAACTCAGGAGCATGCACACCGACCACTACAAAGTCTTGGTCTTTGTATTGCTCGTACCACTGCTCGACATGCGGAACGGAGCGAACACAATTAATGCAGCTGTATGTCCAGAAATCGACAAGCACAACCTTGCCGCGTAGTTGCTGCAGGGTCTGCGGATCGCTATTGATCCAATTCTCAAGCCCCGCGAATTCCGGTGCAGCATACGGCTTGACGTTGAAGACATCGGGTTGGCCCATGTCGTCAGACGAATCAGACTTTTGCGACGACTGCGTGTCACCCGTCGCCTTGCCCAAAAGCGCCTTGTCGACATTTGTTATGTCGAATGGCGAATGGTTTGCCACCCACGTCTGCGCCTTCACGTCGTAACCAGTGATGATCGCAACACCGACGACTATGAACAGCACACCAAGTCCGCGACGGAACGCACCGTGCGGATTTGCCATCCACTTCACTCGCTGAATCGCCGCACGTCCGTAGATCGAGACGACTAGCAAGATGAATACAAGGCCCAAGCAATAGGCGATCAAGTCGACGACACCCGTTGCGAAATCACGTGGCAAGACAGTTGCGAGAATGAACGCGTATGTCGGGCTACAGCTCGAGAAGACCGGACCAAGTGCCGCACCAACAAGGATCGGCCCAACAAACCTGCCCTTGTTTTTCCCACTCTTTGCGAGTGCATTCTGCGACGTGATTTGCAGGTGGAGTTTGTCGGCAACGACCTCCCAAGTCGACGGGAATAGCGAGACGATACCGAGAGCAATAACAATGCCGCCCGATGCGTAAAGCCATACGTTTGGCGAGACGTCGACAAGTGCCGTAGTCGCTTTCAACAAGATCGTGAAAACGAACAGCGACACTGCAAGTGATGTTGCAATGAGGATCGGACGCAGTCGCCGGTCGTTCTGATTTCCCGCAACAGAGCCACCAATGATGATTGGCAACAGCGGAAGCACGCATGGTGCAAGCACCGTGAGTACACCGGCAACAAAAGAGAATACGAGGAGTGTCATCGACTTCTTCCCAGAGGGGCGTTGCGCCCTTTGGTGTTTCTACGGCACGGACGCCGGCTTAGATGATCGAGATACACAAAAGGGTGGTGCCGAAGCACCACCCTTTTGATATGTCAGATGTCGCTGGAACTTACGAGGCTGGCGGCATCAACACGGTGTCGATGAGCATCACTGTTGCGTTTGCAGTAGGCACATCACCACAAACAACATTGGAGGTTCCATTGACCTTGAGCGTGTTGTCTGAAGCCTTGTTGATAATGATCTGCTGTCCTTCGACGGTCGTGAGCTTCTGACCATCCTTCAAGTCTGCAATCGAATAGCGGCCCGAAACAACGTGATAGGTGAGCACCTTGGTGAGTTGCGCTTTGTCAGCAAGCAACGCATTGAGCGTGTCAGCTGGGATCTTCTCAAACGCCGGGTTGATTGGTGCGAACACAGTGAACGGCGCCGGCGATGCCGTGCTGTTCAGAGTCGGCACTAGATCTGCCGCTGTGACTGCCTTGACGAGCGTTGTGAGAAGTGGATTGTTAGATGCAGCTGTACCGACGGTGTCGTCTGACATTCCAACGACACTTCCCTCGCCTGACGTAGGCACCTGATTACAGGCCGAGCCAGTTGGTTTGAGGTCGGTCGACGGCATCGCTGTCGTCGGTGCTGCAGCGGTTGTCGAGACAGATGCAGCCTCATCTTCGCTATCGCTACCACATGCACTGACTCCGATAGCCAGCGACAACATCACCGCGGGAAATATCAGCTTCTTCGAACGTAAACGTGACATAGGAAAAGTACCTTTCGAGGTCGAGGTTCGCTTCGATAATTCGAAGTGGTTCAAACCTTTTGGTCCGTCCCCCTTCACTGTCTCTACGAAGCGACGAACGCGACGGATGAAAGAAACTTCAGACTGTTGTCGTACTTACAACGGGAACAGCCGTCGGTGCGATCGATCCTGCTTCGGGCTCTTCGCTGATCGCCATCCCGGCTGCTCCGTCGGGAGCGGCAAAAGCGACTGTCGTTGGATCACGCCCCAGAAGGCCCGCAGAAACCGGCGTCGAACCACGCATCATCCAGAGTTGATACGTCTTACCTTCAGGAAGTTTCGGCAGGTTGACGTTGGTTACGTATCCGTTGCCGCTCGGCAACATCACTGCGTCGGCGCTATGCGCGCCATCTGCAGAACGCAGCTTGAATTGCTGCGAACCGGGTACCGTCGCCGCACGCACAGCTGCTTGTGCAAGCTCGCTCGCAGAAGATCCACCGTCGTCGCGCTGCAAAAGAATCCCTCCGACCGCGACAAAAAGAAGAACGGCCGCTGCGACTGCGAGCAACTTATGCCGAATCGGCGACCCTCCTTTGGCCGTCTTTGACTGAAGTGGGAACGCGCGCACCTGTGCGTCGACATCGGATGAAGAACGATCGATTCGACTCTCGATTCGTTGCCAAATCGCATCTGGTGGGGCCGCTATGTCAGTGCCCAGCATTCCGGCGACCGCCTGCAAACCATCGAGTTCCGCTCGGCAGCTCACGCACGATGCGAGATGAACCTCGACAAGGTTTGCCTCGCGCTCGTCGAGCGCATCAACAGCGTATGCACCGAGCAGTTCGTTGAGCTCTTGGTGGTTCATGCTTCCTCCACCGGCGACGGCATTGAATGCCGCAGGTTCATCAGTGCTTTGCGGATACGGCTCTTCATTGTTCCTTCGGGCTCACCCAAGATCTCGGCTGCTTCGCGATAAGTGTGTCCCTGGAAATATGTCAGCTCTAATGCTTCACGCTCGTTGGACGGCAACTCTTCGAGTGCTTTCTTCATCTCTTCGACCGTGGCGAGATCTATCACCTCGCGCTCAAGGTCGTCGACCGTTGCATTGAACATTGCAATGTCTTTTTCTTCACGACGACGGCGTGAAGACTCGGAGCGAATGATGTCAACCGACCGACTGTGTGTCTTCGTCAGCAAGAAGGTGCGTAGCGAGCCGCGGCCGGAATCGAAACGATCGGGACTGTTCCAGAGGTCAAGGAACACATCTTGAGTTACGTCTTCGGCTCGCGCATCGTCACTGAGAATTCGCCGGGCCAAAGCCCACACCGGGCCGCCGTGGCGTCGATAGATCTCGCGCAAAGCATCAGAGTTCCACCGACCAACAGCGACGACTAGACGGTCGTCGCTCATCTCTCGTTCGGATGTTCCGGCTTCGCTCATGTCCCTCTTCTACGAAGCCAAGCTAAACCCGGATGAAATCATCCGAGCCAAGTTCTGCCTCGTAGAGACAGCATGGCTCTCGACCTCGAAAAGTACATCTCCGGCTCGGAGAAGTTGCGCTTTGACGACATTGACTTTGGCGCCTTCGCCAACAATCCCCTCGACGAACACTCACTGCGGGCACTCAGGTACATGCACGACGTCGAGTTCCACACGATCTGCTACCTGCGAGACCTATTGGTTACGAGGGCCCACAAAGATCCCGAGATAACTGCCTTCCTCACGTTCTGGGCCTACGAGGAGTATTGGCACGGCGAGGCGATCGCCAAAGTATTAACTGCACACGGCATCGAGGCCGGCACTCCGCGAATCGAGTCGAGCCGTGGATCACTTGGCTTCTCCGACAAAACCAGCACCTTGATCTCGATGTTGGCGTCAGCCGTGTTGAAAGACTTCGTGGCAGTCCACATGACTTGGGGGGCGATCAACGAATGGACGACCCAGGCCGGCTACTCGCAACTGATTGCACGTTCACAACACCCGGTGCTGACCGAACTTTTACGTCGGATCATGAAGCAGGAAGGTCGCCATATCGACGTCTACCTGACGCAGGCCAACTTACGGTTGACCAACAATCGAGGCGCGCAGCGACTTACTCGTTGGCTTTTAAAGCACAAGTGGGCGCCGGTTGGATCGGGCGTGATGCCGCAAAGCGAAACTGACTTCATGGTTGGTTTCCTATTCGGAGGAAGCGACGGGCTCGGCGTTGCCGAACGGATCGATCGCCGCATCGACCGCATACCGGGGCTCAACGGCATGCGACTGATAACGCGCGCCGCCGGCAACCAAGAGGCCACTCGCACAGCACAGCTCGAACGCAACAACCTCCGCATCGCTTAATGCCGCAATAGCGCGTTGCGCTAACCAACAAACGCTTATCGGTATTCGGGGTTTTCGAAATCAAACCGCGCGCCGGCATCCCACTTCGACCGTTGGTTGCCATAAGCGGGAATGCCACCCGAGTCCTTCAGCATCTTTGCCGTGTGCATCAGGTTCCACGTCATGAAGGTGGTGTTTCGGTTGGTGAAGTCGTTCTGTGGGCCGCCGGAGCCTTCGTCGAGATAAGACGGACCGGGGCCTGCTTCGCCGATCCAGCCCGCGTCTGCCTGCGGCGGAATCACGTAGCCAAGATGCTGTAGCGAGTACAAGATGTTCATTGCGCAGTGTTTGATGCCGTCTTCATTGCCGGTCACCAGACAACCGCCGACTCTGCCGTAGTACGCGTACTGACCTTCGGAGTTCAGTTCACCCGAACCGCCGTAGAGCCGTTCGATGACTTGCGTACAGATTGACGACTTCTCGCCCAGCCAGATCGGCGTACATAAAACCAAGATGTCTGACGCCATAACCTTCCGCGAAATCTCGGGCCAATCGTCGTAATCGAAGCCGTGCTCGCGCATGTCGGGATACACACCCGGTGCGATTCGATGATCGACAGCGCGAACCAAGTCGACGGCCACACCGTGTTTACGCATGATCGCCATCGCAATTTCGGCAAGACCTTCCGTATTGGAGACCTGCGGTGTGGGCTTCAGCGTGCAGCTGATGAAAGTTGCTCTGAGATCTGAAAAGTCGTACTCGGTCATAACTCGAACACCAACCTCCGCATCGCTTAATGCCGCAATAGCGCGTTGCGCTACGTCGTAGTTTGCGCGAGTCGCGCATTAGCGCGCGCACCGCACTCAGTCGGCGCGTGAACGACCCTTTGGTAGTTCGACGTTGGGTACAGGCCAGTCGCTCGGTGAGACAACCTCGACGTTTGGCGGAAGTTCGGTGCCTGTCTCAACCGTTCCCAGAATACGTAGACCTTGTTGAGGGCCAGCTACGCGCTCGACATCAGCAACAAGACTGTCAACAACATGCGCGGTTAGAGGATCACCAAGGCGAGGAACGACATACGACGGGCCTTCCTTGGTCACCACGACGTCTTGCAACCGGCCACGCCGAACTAACTTGGCTTTGTCGCCCAGAGCCAGCGACGTTTCTCGCGCAACACCTCTAACCGCTAGCCCCGCTCGCGCGGCGGCATCAGACATGCGACCTGCAAACATCAAATCGTTCGCCGCTGTTGGTCGCGTCTCGGCCGCCAAGATTTCCGGTGGTGTTGCAGCAATGATCTCGCTGCCTGATAGTCCTTGCGTTTGGTCGGCACTGCTCATGCATCCAAGACTGTCAGCTGGTGGCCGCGCCGGCAACGTACGCCTGGCCGCCGCCCTTGCCATCAACTGTCATCGATCTATTTCCTTTGCCGGCGACGTGACTTAACCCTTTTCGAATGGCTTCTGATTCCGGAGGCATTTCATCCGACCAAAGCTCACCAACTTTCCGACACTCGGCGGCTGAGAGGCCCGAAAACAGCGCCCATTGCATCGTGAGTTCGCCGGAAGTTTGGCGGAAATACGTTGTTAGTCCGAATTGTCTTCCGTATTATCAGTCACACTTCTGGCTCTTCACGTCTGTGCACCTCCATGCACCCGCTTCAGTGACGCAGCCAGACAACAACACGGAAGAAACGGATCACGCATGTTCGAAGTTCGCCGACCGGTCAAGTCTCGTCGCAAGGTAGTAGTTGCCGCCGTCGCCGCAGGCATCCTCCTCGCCTCATCGCTCGGAGTGGCCTCCGCAGCAACTGGAGCTCGCGCCGCCCTCTTGGTCTCGAGCAATGCCGACCGCTCAGGTGCCGTAAACCTTGGTGGCGCAACGCTCTCAGGCAGCCGATACATCTTCTTGAACCGCCAAGAAGCAACATCGGTTTCGTTTTACATCGACGGAGCAAGTGCAGCGTCAGCAGTCGAGCGACTGGTGCCTTATGACTTCGCAACCACTGCACCCGACGGAAGCGCTCGACCTCTCGACACGACGACACTCGCTGACGGCGCGCACACGTTAAAGGCAGTGATGCTCAAGGGTGATCGTTCGCGCACTTTCACCGCACGCTTCTCAGTTCGCAACAACAGCACGTCGCCGACCACCTCGACGAGCACAACGAAGCCGAGCACCACTATCACCCCAACAACATCGGCACCGACGACAACCACGACTGGTCCGTCAACCACTGTTGCTCCAACAACGACAATTAAACCGACGACGACAACAACGACGAAGCCGACTACGCCCACAACGACAACGCCAAATACTTCGACGAAGTGCGCCGCATATCCAAGCTTCCCTGATGCTTCATGCACCGGACCGCGCGGCACCCTTCCGCTTTACACAGGCTCCGACGAATTCCGCACTGACGGCCAAGTGATCGAGAACGTCGAAATCCACACAACAGGTCTTTATGTTCCGGCTGACAACGTCACCTTCAGAAACGTCAAGATTGTTTTCACCGGCGCTCTCGACTCGACGTTCACCGTCGTAAATCTCAACTACAACTCAGGCACGAAGTTTGAGAACTGCGAAATTGACGGACGCAACAACGTCGCTCGCGCAATCACGGGTAGCGGCGTCACTGTGCGCAACTGCAACATTCACAACGTAGGCAACGCGATCGAGACCGAATCACCACTCGTTGTTGAAGAGAACTACATCCACGACATCTTCTCGCCCGCCGGAACTGACTGGCACGCCGACGGCATTCAGACGCCGTCGGGCAACGACAACGTGACCGTGCGCCACAACACAATCATCCTGACCGGTGGCGAGACTGGAGCCATCAACGTCATGGGTACGGCCTCAGACCCGGCATCCAACGTGTTGATCGAGAACAACCTCTTTGGCGGCGGCGGCTACACGATGTACGCCGGCGTGGGCTCTAACTACCGAGTGATCAACAACCACTTCACGACGTCAGTGTTTCCCAAGGTTGGTTATTGGGGCATCTGGTACTTCGACCCGAGCGAAGACGGAGACGTGTTGCGTCAAGGCAACGTCATCCACGAAACCGGAGCCGCAGCAAACCAATAAGCGCTTTAAAGTGGTCGACGTGCCGCCCGATCGACTGCATGGCGATGTTGACTTTCGAGTCAACGCGGCTGCCGCCCTTGAAGTGATTCGGAACGCGGGCGAATGGTTGTGGGCAAATGAGCTCACGACGTCAATGTGGTGGCACCCCGACTCGCTCACGGTTGACGGCCTAGCTGACCACGCGAGCGCTGAGCAGATGTACGCCGGCTTCGTGGATGAAACGCCGGCGGTTGCTGCCATCCTGCAAACGCAAGACTCTTTTGGTGACTGGGTTGCAGTTGATAACGCAGGCCCGACGCAAGCGCTCTACGTGCATTGGCTTTCGGTCAGTCGGCTTTTCGCAAACAAAGGGCTAAGCGACGAAATGCTCGGCTTTGCGGTCGAGTTGGCGCAACGGTCGCAGCTTCAATGTGTTCGACTTGATACAAACGCGAACAATCAAAAGCTCTGCGCGATCTACGAACGCAATGGTTTCGACCTCATCCGCGTGATGCCTGGCGACCGCGTGCCCGTCGCGCTTTACCAACTGGATCTTGAACCGACGGCCAGTAAGTACAGGCTGCCTCGCTAGCACTCGGTTGATGAATCAACAGACGAACAGAAGCATCCAAGAACTGAGGGTGTTACGTTCACACTCGGTGCGCCGGGAAGCCTGGTCGGCAAATTATTGACGACCGCGAGGACAGCTACATGCCATCGAAAGTGACGAAACTTCGCCCACTGCAAGATTTTCTCCGAACCGAGGCCGCCTCAGGACTCTTGCTCTTGGTCATGGTGCCCGTTGCAGTGTTCTGGGCGAACGGACCATTCGCCGAGAGTTACAGCCGTCTTTGGTCGACAGAGTTCGGCATTAATTGGGGCCCGAGTCATTTCGACTTAGATCTCCGTCACTGGATCAACGACGGGCTGATGACGCTGTTCTTCTTCGTTGTCGGGCTTGAGATCAAACGTGAGTTCGTCGATGGCGACCTGCGCGACAGACGCAAAGCCCTCACACCGGTGCTTGCAGCGATCGGAGGGATGGCACTTCCCGCGCTGATTTTCTCGACACTTAATTACAACGGCGAAGGCGTGAACGGGTGGGGAATCCCAATGGCGACCGACATTGCCATCGTGCTCGGGCTTCTGGCTCTCCTCGGCAGCCGAGTGCCCTCGTCACTCAAGACATTTCTGCTCACGCTCGCGATCGTCGACGACATCGGAGCCATCCTCGTGATTGCGTTCTTCTATACCGATCATTCGATCGACTTCGTCGCACTCGCAATCGCTGCAGGATTGTTCCTTGCGATACTGGTCTTGCACCACGTCCGCCTGACTCAGCCGACAGTCACAGTGCTGCTCGCTATCTGCGCGTGGGCAGCACTGCATTCCGCCGGAATCCACGCGACTTTGACAGGTGTAATTCTTGCCCTTCTGACGCCCGCTCGACCTCTGCAAGATCCTCATTACGTTGATGTCGAAGCACTCGGTGATGTCTCCAGCTACGACGCGGCGAACGAGACCGTAACTATTGCGCGCCAATCGGTTTCATCAGTCGAGTGGCTACAACACGTATTTCATCCGTGGAGCAGTTACCTAGTGCTACCCCTCTTTGCTCTGGCGAACGCTGGTATCGCTATCAGTACCGACTCGCTGTCAGCGGCCGCGTCATCATCCGTTGCCGTAGGCGCAGCCACCGGGTTGCTTCTAGGCAAACCGGTTGGCATATGCCTTGCAACGTTGATCGCCACCAAGGTTTTGGGCGGAAGCTTGCCGACCGGCGTGCGATTCCGTGCGGTGGCAGCCGGGTCAATCCTCGCGGCTGTCGGATTCACCGTTTCGCTCTTCATCAGTGACCTTGCCTTCGACAACGCTCAACTTGTGGCTGATGCAAAAGTCGGCGTGATCGCCGCCTCTCTCATCGCCGGAACCCTCGGCTATTTCGCACTTCGACTGACACTTCGGACGCCGCCACTCCGCGACGAGTGATTTTCTGCAACTGGTGACTGTTGCATGAAGGCTCGCCGTCTGCATCTTTTGCTCTTAGTCTCAACAGTCGGAGGAGGACAGCCCATGTGTGGACGGATGGTCGCTGCGACAACGACGGATGTGTTGGATGACTACTTCGAAGTAGATCAGATAGAGCTGTCGGCGCAGAGCTACGAACCCAACTACAACGTTGCGCCCACACAACAGATCCTCGTTATCGCTGAGCATCAAGGTTTGCGTCGTCTTGGCACCATGCAATGGGGCCTCATCCCCAGGTTTGCTCAGGATGCATCGGGCGGTGCGCGCATGATTAATGCACGCGCCGAAAGCGTCGCCGCTAAGCCGGCTTATCGCGAAGCATTCCTACGGCGTCGCTGTCTGATTCCCGCCGACGGATTCTACGAGTGGGAAACTTTGCCTGGCACAACAGCCAAACAACCGTGGTACTTCGAGGGCGTGACCAGCGAGCCGCTCGCGTTCGCAGGACTGTGGGATGTATGGCGCAACCCGGGTCGCCCCGAAGCTCCACCACTTGTCTCATGCACGATCATCACTACCGAAGCAAACAACGACGTTCCGATTCACGAACGTATGCCCGTGATGCTTGGCGCAGACAGCTGGACCGCGTGGCTCGACCGCACAAACACTGACAGTTCAAAGTTGCAGCAACTTGTTCATCAGGCCACGCCGGTGCGTCTAACGAGACGTCGAGTTTCCGACAACGTGAATAGCGTCGCAAACAACAGCCCCGATTTGCTCGACACTGCAGGTGTTGGTCTGTTTGCCGTCCGCAGTGAGCCGATCGACTGATTGACATCGCCTGCTGCTAGTTGAAGGATCAGCGCCATGGCGAACGATTCTGCTTACGAACACGGCATCGACCCACGCGACAACGAAGGGCCGGTGAAGCGTCAAGCCAGTGCTTCACGCCGAGCCGGCGGATGGATCGGCTCACAGACAGCGAAGGTGATTGGTCTAATTACTGCGGCGGTCGTGGTGCTTGCCGGCAGCGCAGCTGTGGCCGTTAAGCAATTTGGCTTTAGCTTCGGCAGCAGTCAGAGCGATAGTCAAGATCCTCCCCGTACGCCGACTGATCGCAGCGAACTCGACATATTGCCTGGCACCACAATCGACACAGACTTTCTCAATCCAAACGGTGGGGCCGTTGCACAAGACGTTGCCGACGCCGCCCTCGATCCACGTCTTGGTTACGCGGGCACGCAGTATGGCGATCCCATGAAGTTCGGTGTTCCCGGAGGCGCGCAAGGTGCAGTGACTGTGATCTACCAAGGCGGTCAGTTGACCGCACGAGGAATCACCGTTGAACCGGCGCAACCTGACGCCGAACTTTCGCTTCAGTCGACGAGCCTTGGCCTCTATGCATTCGAAGATCACATAAACGCAAACAATCGGACACAGCACTTGTGGGTGCAAGACGATGGTTACGCCGTGTCAAAGCCGTTCGCGCCACCAACCGAGATGCATCTTCCAGACGGCAAGTTGTACAAGGTGACGATGTACGAAGTCGGGCCCGTCGTTGCTTTGCCCGAGCAACGCGTCGAGGCGCGCTTGAGTTGGGACAAAGATCCGACAGTTGTGTCGCCTTATCCACGCTCGCGCACGCTCGAGACCGATGAGACCGTTACAGCAACACCCGACGGCGTAGTCATCGACGGGCAATCAACATTGGAGTTATAGAGCGCCGGCTCAGACTCAGCGCGTTGGCTTCCAATTCTGCGCTGCTGTGCCGTTGCAGGTATATGTCCAGATGCGATTTCCATCTGCAGTAACCCCCCACTTGTCATCGAGACAAAGGTTGGAGTTTGGATTGCGTAAGGCACCGTTTGCCTCTGTCACCCAAACTTGTGCAGGCGTTCCGTTGCATCGAAACAACTGCACGTAAGTGCTCGGCGTTTTGCTCGCACCGGGAACGTCTAAACAAAACCCGTTCATGCGCAAAGTGTTGTCTACATATGTCCATCGTTGTGCGGAAGTACCGTTGCACGTGTAAAGCACAATTTGATTGCGATCAACCAAACGGTTGGCGAAGTTGTCAAGACACTTCGCTCCGATGCCTACCACTGGGCCACCCACAACGGGGCGCGCTGTCGTCGTGGTTACAGCTAGGGTTGTCGGCGTCGTTGCCGGACGCGTGGTGCTAGTTGTCGTTGTCGGTCGGACGGTCGTACTTGTTGTGGTCGACATCGTCGTTGTCGGCTGGTTTAAAAACTTTGTCTGTGCGTCGATCTGCGCCTGCGTGACACTTGCCATGCTGATCGTTTCAAACATTCGCGGGTTGCAGTCGTACAACACCTCGTTGAGGCAGCTGTTCACGAGACCGGCCTGAGCGCGAGGGTCCCATGCCGCAAAGAAATCTGCGTGGAACGTGTACGCGCCGCCGCTCGCAAAACTCAGACTGCTCGCCGGCCCGTTAACACCGAAGTTCCACGCCTCCATCATGAGCTTTGGCAGCTTTACTGGGTGGGTTGATGGACACGTGCTTGCGCTACCGCTCGACATTGTCATATGTGACTTGTGGTTTGCCGAGTCGAGATTCTTGCCGTCCCAACAGTCGGGAAATTGAACCTCGGCGATGAGTACTTCGGTTGACTTGCAAGAAGGAAATGAATGTCCGTAGCTGTTTTGACTGCCAGTGTCGACAGCGCCTGCACACTTGAACCAAACGTTGTCTTGCGGGGTCGTTGCTTTGGCATCGCCAGCGACGATGCGCAGACCCTGCGGAAAGCCTTGTTGCACCAACGCTCCTGCGTTTGCGCCGGCGCGTTTGTAATAGACGTTGAGCTGAATCGAGCCGTCGTCTTTGGTCATTGGTTGACCGTCTTTGTAGAGCGTCGGCACCCAATACGCGGACCTATCAACGGTATCGAAATGCGAACCGCATTGCCCCACCCGGTCAGCTAGCAACGAGTTGATCGTGGAATAGGCATCTGTCGTGTGGTTGCCGTAGAACGTGTGCATGTGCGACATGCCGGGCTGCCCGGGGAAGACGATGGGATCATTGGGCGCCACCTTCGTTACATAACACTGAACCCTGAACGAGGGCTCAGGCGCAGCAAGGGCAGGATCTTTCGACGTGAACGGCATCAGACCCAAGGCGAGCACAAGGATGGCAGTGCTGCCGATCCACTTAACTTTCGAACGACTGACTGCCTTCACTGCGTGCATGATCCCGCTTCCTGTACTTCTTTTTCGCTAGCGCATCATAATGTAACCACGTTAAGTGGCGACTCAGGTTACAGACCTGTGGCTTACTGGGAAAGGTTCGTGGAATCATCTCGACATGAGAAAGCACCTGGTTGCACGACTGCTTCTTACAGCCTCTGTTCTGCTCGCTGGGTGCGGGGGTTCTGACGAAGAGTCGAGCTCAACAACAATCACGCATGGGGCGTGGAGCACCACTGGCCTTCCAAGCCCGTGTCGATTGATCAACGCCACCGAAGTGGGACAGGCCTACGGCCAACCCGTCGAGCAAGGCCTTCCACAAGAAACCTGGCCGCCGTCTTGTCGATTCACGCTTGCGCAGTCGCCGCCCGACGCGATCTATGTGTCAGACGATTCAGCACCAAGCGGCAAGGCCGATTTCGATTCGCGTCAGCGCGACCCGAGTGCGGTCAAAGTCGACATTGGAATGGGCAACGCCGTGTGGCTACCCGAGCACCGTTCACTTGACGTGTTGGTAGGCAAGACGCGCGTCGCCGTTGTAATTACTGTGGCCAATCCGCCGGCCGATGCCTTAGAGAAAGCTCAAGCTGTCGCCGTCATTGCAACACCGCGCGCGTTGCCCACTGATGCGAATAATTAGAGAGTCTCGGAGCGTAGATCAAGGCGTCTAAGCAGTTGCGCGTTTAGTGCGACGACGATTGTTGACACGCTCATCAGCACGGCGCCGACCGCCGGCGAAAGTGTGATGCCAATCGGCGCAAGCACTCCGGCAGCAATGGGAACGGCAAGAAGGTTGTAGCCCGTTGCCCACACAAGGTTTTGCACCATCTTGCGATAGCCAGCCCGACTCAGGCGGATGACGCCAATGACAGCTTGCGGATCACTTGACGCAAGTACGACACCAGCCGACTCGATCGCGACATCGGTGCCCGCACCGATTGCGATGCCGACATCGGCACGGGCAAGTGCTGGCGCGTCGTTGACTCCGTCACCAACCATCGCAACCTTGCGACCGCGCTCTTGCAAACTCACGACGGCCTGATCTTTATCTTGCGGAAGCACCTCAGCGAACACCTCGTCTATGCCAAGTTGATGCGCGACATTGTCGGCAACGTGTTGCGCGTCACCCGTAATCATCACCACTCGCACCCCGAGGTTGTGTAGTTGATCGACGGCTGACTTCGATTCAGGGCGGATTGCATCTTCGAGCGCGATCTCACCCAAGACCTTGTTGTCAACGATCACATGCAGCACTGCCGCTCCGCGCTGCGACCACTCGTCGGTCGATGATTTGAGTTGAGGCGGAATCTCGATGTTGCGATCGCGTAGTAATGACGGGCCGCCCACCAATACCTGATGGCCCTCTACGTCGGCCTCAACACCCCGACCCGGCAGCGCACGGAAGTTGCTCGCACTGCCAAGTGTCGTTCGTTCTTTGGCAGCAGCAACTATGGCTCGAGCTAACGGATGCTCACTCTCGCCCTCTGCCGCACCAGCAAGGGCCAGCAATCGTGTTTCGTCGCCATCGATGGCGACAACATTTGTCACGGCGTGGCGTCCTTCAGTCAAGGTGCCGGTCTTGTCAAACAGCACCGTGTTAACGACGCGCATGCGCTCCAGCGCCAATCGGTCTTTCACGAGGATGCCTTGACGCGCAGAGACGGCCGTCGACAACGCAATCACCAGAGGAATCGCGAGGCCCAACGCATGTGGGCATGCAATTACAAGCACAGTGACGGTTCGCGTGATCGCATCGTTCGTTTCGCCGAGTGCAAGCCACACGACGAATGTAATAAGGCCCGCTGCGCTTGCGTAATAGAACAAGAGTGCTGCAGCTCGGTCGGCGAGTGCTTGGGCACGAGAGCGAGAGGTCTGCGCTTCGGCAACTAGTCGTTGGATACCAGCGAGCGCCGTGTCGTCGCCAGTCGCATCGACGCGAATACGAAGGGAAGAGTCAGTAGCAACAGTGCCGGCAATGACTTTGTCGTCGACGGACTTCGAGACCGGACGCGATTCGCCGGTGACCATCGACTCATCGACCTCTGCCGTTCCGTCGACAACGACGCCGTCAGCGGGAACACGTCCGCCCGGGCGCACCAACACTGTGTCACCGCGTTGGAGTGCACTCACTGCAACGCGTTCGGTCTCACTCTCGACAACACGTTCTGCTTCATCTGGCAGCAACGCGGCCAGGGCTTGCAGAGCTCCTTGCGCCTGCCCCACTGCGCGCATTTCGAGCCAGTGACCCAACAACATGATGGTGATCAGAGCCGCCAGTTCCCACCAGAATTCGAGATCGATGAGTTCGAATGACGTTGCCAGACTTGCTGTATAGGCAACCGTGATTGCCATCGCTATGAGCAGCATCATGCCCGGGCGCTTGTGGCGCGCTTCACTCGCACCGCCTGCGAGAAATGGCCAACCACCGTAAATGAAAATGATTGTGCCGAGTATCGGTGCAACTAACTCGTCACCGGCGAAAGTGACTGCCTCGTAGTTGAACCAGTCCATCAGCATGTGGCTGAAGTACACGATGGGCAGCGTCAGCAGTAGTGACCACCAAAACCGCGCGCGAAACATTGCAACGTGGTCGCCGTGCCCGTGATGGTCGTGGTCTGCGTGGTGATCGTGTGCGGCGAGGTCGCCATCTGACTCGTCGTGACCGTGGTGGTGGGCGTGATGCTCGTGTTCGTGATGCGCGTGGTTCATGACCGCACCAATCTTGCGATCGCGGCCGACACTTCGGCGACCTTTTCGTCTGCTTCGTCGCCACCACGACTGATCGCATCACGAACGCAATGGGCCATGTGCTCGTCGACTAGCTCGATTGCCACTGCCTGCAAGGCCTTGGTGACGGCCGACACTTGGGTCAAGACATCGATGCAATAGCGGTCGTCGTCGACCATTTGCCTAATGCCCCGAACCTGGCCCTCTATACGGGCGAGCCGCTTCAAGTGTTGTGCTTTGCGATCTGAGTATCCCGGTTTCACGACATGCTTTATACCCCCCAGGGGTATCACCGTCAAGGCGTCGACATACTTGCGGCCCTGGAGTTTGGCGCTGCTACATCCGGAACGCGACGAGTGATTCCCGCCGGCGCGTCGTAAAGTTCTCACCGACGCGCAAGACGTCGAGCTCACGGTCGAACGACTGGCGGATGCCAAAACACCGTGCAAAGCGCTCGGTTCGGTGGCTACGCGACATCGGCTGGCGACACGTAGGCCCGGCGGGTTATCAGGGTTGTTGTTACCAAGACAACCGACATCACGGCAGCGATCGTGAACATCGTTGCCGCGCGGCCGTCGTCGAGAAGTTGTCCGCCGAACGCAGTGCCCAGACCGCTGCCCAAGAACAGAGCCGATGTCATCAAAGCAATCGCAGTCGCCCGCGCAAGCGGAACTGTGGTGGTCATCCATGCCTGAAGCGACGAATGGAACGCTGCCCATGCAACTCCCAGCAAGATCGCGGTTACAACTAACGGCGCGACTCCGTCGATCACAGCCGGCAATGCAAGACCCATGCAGAGCGCCAGGCCTCCGATTGCAAGCGGCACCAGCGGGACCCCCGCAACGCGCTTCACCAACCGCGTCGAGGTAAGTACTGACACGCCGTAGATGGCAGCAATCGCGCCGGCACTCGTCGCACTAGTGCCCTGTTGTTCGATCGCAGCTGGCAGAAGCGAAAAGGTACCCAGCACCAGCGCTCCCTCAATCATGCCGAGAACCATTACCAACAAGGCCCATTTCGAACGAAGAACCATCACGACTCGTCTGACCGGATGCAGTGCATTGTTGGCAACGTCACTCGAAGGCTCGGCGACACTTGAGAGTCGAACGAAAGCGATCAGC
The DNA here is from genome assembly GCA_044220495.1 of Acidimicrobiales bacterium. Classification (GTDB taxonomy): domain Bacteria; phylum Actinomycetota; class Acidimicrobiia; order Acidimicrobiales; family JBBSGY01; genus JBGAQY01. Next base: position 39,705 of record JBGAQY010000016.1, on the reverse strand, counting down.
GAAGCGAACGCAACCGCAACAAACATCACGCGCCACGTGGTGTAGTCGACAACGACTCCCGCTACGGCAGTTGCCATCGCGCTACCAATTGCCATTACGGCAAGAAGATCTGCCAATGCGGATTGTCGGGCGGCGACGCGCACAGTGTCACCGATGTAGGTAATTGTTGCGGGAACTACTGCACCAAATGCAGCACCCGCCAAGGCACGCGCAAGCGTTAAGGCGAACAATGAAGGAGCAGCGGCCGAGAGTGCACTTGCGATGGCCCCAACGGCAAGCGCCACACGAACAACGCGTACGCGTCCGTAGCGGTCAGACGCAACTCCCCAGAACGGTTGCGACAAGCCGTACGCAACAAAGTAAGCAGTTGCTGCGTCACTCGCAGCGGAGATCGATGTATCGAACGTGGCGGCCAATGTGACGAGTAGCGGGCCGACCACGAAACGGTCGAAGTTGGCAAAACCTGCCGACAGCAGCATCGAGCGAAACCCACCAACACCTGCACTCTTCTCGTCTGTGTCCGCCGAATTCACGAGGCCTGACACTACCGTCGAACGGTGGGTTTGCAGACAAGACTTTCCATGTTGGCAAGTACTTGCTATAGTTTCCGACATGGAAAGTACAACGCCCAATGAGACATCGGCCAGCAACGCATTGAATGCAATTTCTGCCACTCGCGCAGAAGTCGCCGCGCAAGTGAAAGCACCCGTTTGGTACAACGTTGCTTATTCGCTACTTATCGCAGTGTTCGTAGCCAGCGCAGCCCTGCCTGACGATCGACGCCCGCTTGGCGTCGTGGGATTGACAGCAGGCATCGCCCTGCTTATCGCCCTCTACAAGAAGCAACGAAAGGTGTGGGTTAGCGGACTCACCGGAACTCGGCCCCGACTGGTAGCGATTTCGCTTGGCGTCATGGTGGTCGTGGAATACATAGTGGTTTTGGGCCTACGCCACACTCATCTTGCATGGCTCTCGGCTCTCGTAGTCGCGGTCGCATTTGTAAGCACTTACACTCTGTCTTTGCTTTGGCAGCGCGCTTTTGAGAGCGAAGCGTGAGCGGCAGCGTCGGCTTCGACAGCGTCATTCATGCGCCGAATCGCCTACAGATCTGCGCATTTCTTGCCCGTGTTGACGAGGCCGAGTTTTCGTCACTGCGCGAAATGCTCGACGTGAGCGATTCAGTGTTGAGCAAGCATCTCAAAGTTCTAGAAGACGACGGGGTGCTTACGACACGCAAAGTTCGCAGTACGAGACATCCAAAGGTTTGGGTGCGCCTCACCAAGGCGGGCAAGCAGCGTTACAAGAAGCATGTAGCGCAACTACAAATGCTTATCGAAAGTCAGTAACCGCACCCGATCGCATTGGTGATTACGCTTGACGGTATGCCGCATCACAAGTCGATGATTCCCCCGGGATTTACTCCTCCGCATCGAGTCGTCACCGATCACTTTGTGGTGCGCCCACTCCTATCGGCTGATGCCGAGCCTGACTTCGAGGCGTGGTCGACAAGCCTTGAGCATTTGCGAGGCTTGTTCGGCCCGTCGTCAGACTGGCCAACATCAGAGATGACGCTAGAAGAGAACGTCATTGATCTCGCATGGCATCAACGCGAACACGAGGTTGGGTCGTCATTTGCATTCACGGTTCTCGACATAGACGAAGAGCGTTGTCTCGGGTGCATCTACTTCAACCCTGCGCAGAAAGTCGGATACGAAGTCGAGTGCTTCTACTGGGTTCGTGCGACCGACGTTGCGCTCGACGGTGAGCTCGGTGCGTTCATCGACGAATGGCTTGAAACGTGGCCCTTTGAGTCGGTCGTCTTGCCCGGCCGCAACACCTCTTGGGATGAATACTCCGCACTCCCCGACCAACCGCATTGGTAGACAACCGCAGCGCTCACCCGAACACGTGGCTTCTGCTCTTTGACCTACCGTAGAAGCCCAAAACAAGGCCCGATCTGAAGCACCTTTGGGTTTCTTGGGTAGTGAAAGGAGGTTTCGGGTCGGCTTTCCAAGGCAGCGTTGGAAACGAACCCAGGGCCATTGTGCTGATTGATGTCGCCTGCCACCCTTAATGAGTGGCTCAGACCAGGGGGCAAAGGTTCGCACAGGTGGCCAATCGCATTGCGTTGAGGTTTTCTCTTGGCGCCTTCGGTGGTGCGCTCGTTCTCTTTGCCGACAAATACACGAACGTTTTCGAGACCCCAAATCTCAATCTTGATGTGCCGCGAGACGGTCAGCACCTGAGGCTTCCGTTGGAGTGGGGCGGTGACATCGACGACCCCGCAGTGTCGATGCAGGTGTCGATTGCGGCGCGCGACGAAGGCATAGCAGGCGCAAAGCTCGCGCTCGAACTCGGGGAACCCGTCGTTGTCGGACTCCACTGGGGCGACGATGCTCGCTTGCACACGGCCGTCCTAACGCCCGCCGATCACGGTCAACTACTTCCGGGGCTGATGTCGATCTCGCACGGCGACAGTGCAACGCAAGCAGAAGCGCGTGTCGGAACTTACGTGAAGACGATCAACATCGGCGGCCGCGACTTCAACTTCTACCAAAGCAAGGATGGGCTCACACCCGTCGAGGGGGATGTCGTTTCAGCAGCGGTTGAGCTTGGTGACCACACGATCACAAGTTTTCCCGTCACCATTACTCCGTTAGGTGTTGGTATCGAAGGACCAAACAACATTGCAACCACCAACTCGGTCGACAAAACACGGATGCAACTCATTGGCGCGTCGGAGTTAAAGCGATTGGCGGAGAAACTACCGATTGCCGGCGTTCACATCGAGCAGGTCGAAGATGGCTACGTTGCTGTCGGCATCGGAATGCTGATAACTGGTTCTCAGGTAAGTGCGGCGCCTGTGGTGTTAGTGCCCTCCGGCCGTCCAGACCTCGTGCCGACCACGCTGCAGAGTCTCAACGAGACAACCGGGCACACTTCGAATCACGATCACATCGAAAAGCAAGACGAGCACCACCTTGTAGTCGGCGGGGTTGGCTACGACTTCTACATCGGCGACGAGGTTGCAGTTGAGAAAGATCAACGCGTGAAGGCAGGCGTCACTGTGGGCGGCATTGATTACCAAAGCGACACCATTGCCAACGGTTTGACGCTCGACGCCGAAACAGGCCTTACCGGCCCAGGCCGCTAGCTACTGCACTAGCAGTGGTTTGAGGTTTCGTTCGGCCACCTGCAAACCAGTTACTACTTTTGCTTCACTGCCGCCCCAAACGGGGTCTTCGTGTTCTACGGATAGCACGCCATCGAAACCACCCTCATACATTGCGTCGATCAAACGTACCCAGTCGACTTGCCCGAGGCCTGGCACGCGATAGCGCCACCAACCGATGTCCCACGGATCGTTGCGCGTAGCGGCCTTACCAAAGTGTCCGTAGAAGTTCCGCTTCTCTGGAAACAGTTGAATGTCTTTGGCCTGTGCGTGCGGAATGCGATCTAGATACGGCTTGATTGCCACAACCGGATCAATGCCAATCCACATCAAGTGCGACGGATCAAAGTTCAAATACAAGCCTTGCGCAAACATCCACTCCCACAACTCGGGCGAGTACGCGAGGTTGCCCGGATAACCGTCGGGGTGCCAGCCCTCCATCACACAGTTCTCGATGATGAGCTTCACGCCTTTCTCGTTAGCGTGCTCAACGATCGGCTTGAAGATCTCTTCGGCGTCTTTCAAGTTCTCCGCTACAGACTTGTGCGGGTTGCGTCCGACAAAAGTGCCAACAGTTGGTGATCCCACAAGAGGCGCTGCACCAATGAGTCTGTGCAGATGCGCATGCATCGCGGCGCGCTCTGATTCATCGGGATGCAAGGGATTGTCCATAAACGCGAGCGACGAAATTTCGATGTTGTACTTCGCAACCGTGTTGCGCACGTGGTCGGCATCAAACGATGTGACGTCGAAATGTGTTGCAGTAAACGGACGGTCGCCCAAGTCGGGCCATGCGGCAACCTCAAGCGCGGAGTATCCGTTTTCGGATGCCCACTTTGCCAGTTGTTCCAGACTCCAACTCGGTAGTGATGCGGTGACGAATCCGAGTTTCATTGCACAACCTCTTTCCACGAGTTGTCACGAGACGACTGCAAGACAGTTTCGGTAAGCGCGGCGGCGCGCAGGCCGTCGGCGAATACCGGCAAGCCTTCAGGGACATTCCCATCTACAGCTGCGTAGACATCAGTGATAAATGAAGTGAACGCGTCGTCGTAGCCTTGGGCATGTCCGGCCGGGAGGGTTGCGTAACGTCGAGCGTCATCACTCAACACGGCGGGGTCGCGCTGCACCGAGAATGAGTTAGCGCGTTGGCCAATCCACAAAGACTCTGCATGTTCTTGATCAAACACAACGGCCTGATTCGCACCATCGAGTTCAAACCACAAGCGGTTCTTACGTCCGGCTGACACTTGGCTCACAACGAGCGTTCCCATGGCACCACGGTCGGTTTCGAACATCATCACAACAGCGTCTTCACCAACCACTGCTTCTTTTGACCCTCTCTTGCCCGCTGATGTAAACGCCTGAGTATCGTTGTGAAAGCGTTCGGGTACTGCGGTTAGGGTGCGCGCCGAGAGTCTCACAACACGATGCCCACTCACGAACTCAACCAAGTCGCACCAGTGCGAACCAATGTCGGCAAACGCGCGTGACGTGCCCCCCAAAGCCGGGTCGACGCGCCAGTTGTAGTCATCTGGTGTAAGCAACCAGTCTTGTTGGTAGCTGCCGTGAATGAGATGCAAGGGCCCGACTTCACCACTTGCGACGCGAGCACGCGCTTCGCGCACAACCGGGTGAAAGCGATACACGAACGGAACTGCAGCAACACGATCGACCGACTGTGCAAGCGCTGTGAGTTCAGAAGCTGACGAAAGCGTTGTTGCGAGTGGTTTTTCACAGATGACGTGTTTGCCGTTCTCCAGAGCAAGTCGCGCCAACGGCTCGTGCAAATGGTTCGGCGTGCATATGTGCACCACGTCAACTTCGGGCGATATCGCAAGTTCTTCCGACGACGCAAACACGCGATCAACAAACAGTTGACTCGCCGCCTCTCGAGTGCGCTCAGGCGACCCCCCAGACACGCCGACGATCTCAGCGCCGGCAAGCCTGGCCGCCTTGGCGTGCACCTTGCCTATGAACCCAACACCAGCGATACCGACGCGCAGCCTTCGACCCATAGGTGGGAAACATACGCGTGGTTCGTCCATCTGCCTAGTGCTTTTTGTAGTTTTTTTGGATTAAGTACTAGACAGTGGCGAATTAATTCTTAGACTTTGGACGGGTGGATGAACAATCATCCCGCTAGTTCCAGGGGGAATTGCGTGATCTCGAACCGTTCTTCGCAGCGCATGGGAGGGCCAGTATCGGCCGGCCATATGCTGCAAATGGTTCGTGACCAGGAAGTTTCCTCGAGGGCCGACATTGCCAGAGCTACCGGGCTTGCCCGCAGCACGGTGTCACAGCGCGTCGAGACCCTGCTTGAAATGAACCTTCTGACTGAGGAGGAGGAGTCGTCTTCATCGGGAGGTCGGCCGCCCACTCGTCTGCGCTTCAACGAAAAGGGCGGGGTGGTTCTGGCCGCCGATTTGGGTGCCACGCACGCAAGCATCGGCATTACTGACTTGGGCGGCACAGTTCTCGCCCTTGAGTCATCCGAGAAGCGCATAGCCGAAGGACCCGACGCCCTACTGACCTGGGTGAGACACCGATTCGTTGAGCTGCTGCGTGACGGTGGCCACGATCTGAGCGAGGTTCGTGGCATCGGCATCGGCGTTCCGGGGCCTGTCGAGTTTGCTCGTGGGCGCACAATGAACCCACCGATCATGCCGGGTTGGCACGGAGTGTCGATCTCTGGAGAGTTCAGTGCCGACTATCCAGGCGTGCCGGTGCTCGTCGATAACGACGTCAACATCATGGCGATCGGCGAGTTCTGGTCGCAGTGGCGCAACAGCATTCAAGATCTGCTGTTTGTAAAAGTCGCAACAGGAATTGGTGCGGGTCTGATTACAAACGGTCACATCTATCGCGGAGCACAAGGCGCGGCAGGTGACATTGGCCACGTGCAAGTCGTCGACCGTCGACGCAACGAAGACAACGGCCGCTACGAGCGTCTATGTACGTGCGGCAACACCGGATGCGTCGAAGCGGTCGCAAGTGGGTCTGCACTAGCAGAAGACCTCACACGTAAAGGTTTCAGCGCTCGCACTACGCGCGACGTTGTTGGACTCGTGCGCGCTGGCAATCTCGAAGCCGTACGTCTCGTTCGTGAAGCCGGACGCGATATAGGCAGCGTTCTCGCACATCTCGTGAACTTCCTCAACCCTGCCGTCGTGGTCGTTGGTGGAGACCTCGCAAATGCTGAAGAGCCCTTGTTTGCAGGCATTCGTGAGGTTGTTTACCGTCGATCGACGGCGCTTGCGACCGGCCAACTTCAAATGCTGCGCAGCCGACTCGGCGACACCGCGGGGGTTACCGGCGCTGCTGTCATGGTGCTCGACCACACACTCTCACCCGAAGCTGTCGACAGTCGCGCGTTAGGGCTTGCGTCGTGAGCGCACTGCTGAGCGTCAAAGGACTCGTCAAACACTACCCGGGTGCTCGTGCTCTTGATGGTGTCGACCTTGAAGTCGAGCCGGGCCAAGTGCACTGCATTGTCGGACAGAACGGCGCTGGCAAGTCGACGTTCATCAAGTGCGTCTCTGGAATTGTTGCGCCAACGGAAGGCGAGATCCGTTTTGACGGCGAGCTACTCGATGCCGGCAAACCTTCGGCGGCCTTGAGTGCAGGCGTTGCCACCATCTATCAAGAACTCGATTTAGTTGAAGATCTCTCAATCGCAGCGAACGTCTTTCTCGGACACGAGATGCGACGCGGCCCCATGGTCGACTTGCGCAAGATGCGCGCCGAGACGCGCTTGATACTGCAACGCCTTGGCCACCAAACACTCAGTCCCGACACAATGGTTCGCGATCTAAGTCCTGCGTCAAAGCAAATCGTGTCGATGGCACGCGCGCTTTCGCGCAACGTCAGGCTTTTGATCTTGGATGAGCCGTCGGCTGTGCTTGATCCCCCTGAAGTCGATGCGTTGCACGAAGTGATTCGTCGTTTGACCGCCGACAACGTTGGAGTTATCTACATCTCGCATCGTATGGACGAGATTGCGCGCATAGGCGATCGCATCACCGTGCTGCGTGACGGCAAGACCGTTGCAAACAACTTGCCGGCCGACACGCCCGTCAACGAACTCATCACAGCAATGGTGGGCCAGTCGTTTGAAGACGTGTTCCCCGATCGCACCACGCCAAGCAACGCCGTTGCATTGGAAGTTGAGAACCTTACGCATTTGCCTCACGTGCGCAATGTGAGTTTGCGCGTGAACAAAGGCGAAATCCTCGGAGTTGCTGGGCTCGTTGGTGCCGGACGCACGGAGCTATTGCGAGCCATCTACGGAGTCGACGCTCGCGACTCAGGAACGGTGAGAGTGAACGGTGAACTCGTGCCAGCTGGGCGCCCTGATCTCGCAATCAGCAGTGGGCTCGGCCTTGCTCCCGAAGAGCGCAAGTCGCAGGGACTGTGGCTCGACTGGTCTCAGATTCGCAATGTGACGGTAAGCGATCTACGCAGGTTCTCGAAACTTGGTTTCACCGATGCAGAGTCTGAACGACGCGGCGCCACTACCCCACTCGAGTTGTTGCACACGGCGCCAAAGAATCCGGCAAAACTCGTTCGTCAACTGAGCGGAGGCAACCAGCAAAAGGTTGTGCTTGCGCGATGGCTCCTTCACGACTGCAAAGTGCTGTTGCTCGACGAACCGACCCGTGGTGTCGATGTCGGTGCAAAAGCCGACGTCTACAAAGTGATCATGGACCTTGCCTCGCAAGGCCTCGCCATCGTAATGGTGTCATCCGAACTTGCTGAGCTCGTTGGCTTCTGTCACCGAGTGTTGGTGATCCGTGAAGGGGAAGCCGTTGCCGAACTCGATGGCGCAAGCGCCACAGAAGAAGACGTGTTGCGACACGCCGTTCGCACCGAGGGGGCCGCATGAGTGACTCGAGTCAAGTGAAGGTCGAGGGCATTGGCCTTCGCGGACAGTTTGGATTGTTGCGCGACCGCGTGCCAGTGCAAGAGATTGCGATGCCCGTTGTCATCCTCATGTTGTTCATTGCGGGCACGGCAAGCTCTGATGCATTCTTCACAAAGGCCAACCTCTTCAATGTCCTGGTGCAAGGCAGCATCGCCGGCATCATCGCAATTGGTATGACATTTGTTATTGCGACGGGTGGCATCGATCTTTCGGTCGGTTCAGTGCTTGCCGTTGCGGCAATTGCAGGTGGCAAGTGGGCCGGAGATGATCCCGTCCTCTTCATCCTCATCACAGTTGGTTTTGCGCTGCTGTGTGGTGCGGTTAACGGGCTCGCGATTAGTTGGTTAAGGATCGTTCCGTTCATCACGACGCTGGCCACCATGTCGATTGGGCGTGGCCTCGCGCTCAACATCAGCGAACGCACACCCATCCCGCTTTACCAAATGGATCTCGTCACACAGATTGGCTCGAAGCAATTCTTGGGCGTGCCAATACCGGCGATCGTGTTCATTGTTGTGACAATCCTCGGGTGGGTGCTGCTCAATCGCACGCGCTACGGACGCTATGTCGTTGCCGTGGGTGGAAATCGTGAGGCGGCACGCATCGCTGGCATTCGCGTGAAGCAAATTGTCTTCAGCGTGTACGCGCTCGTCGGATTCTGCGCAGGCATCTCATCGGTGCTCATCTCAGGTCGCCTCGCCAGCGCTTCACCAATCGCTGGCAACGGGCTCGAACTCGACGCGATTGCCGCTGTCGTGATTGGTGGCACCGCCCTCGCTGGTGGACGGGCAAGCATCGTTGGCACCTTTTTTGGTGTCATCACTTTTGCGCTCGTCTTCAACCTTCTCAACCTGCTGAACATGCCAACTGAAATTCAGCAGATTGTGAAAGGCGCAATCATCCTCGCCGCTGTCGCAGTGCAGCGTCGAGAGCATTAGTTCGTAACGACTGGACACGCGGCAGTGCCGCATGACATGAAAGAGAGCCAACATATGAAGAAGCAAAAGAAGCTTCTGCTCGGAAGCGTGTTGTGTTCCGTTGCACTGCTACTCAGTGCATGCGGTAACGACTCGTCAACCGAAGCAAGCAGCGACAACACGAACACCACGGCTTCAGGCGGTGTAACGGGGCGTAACGTAAAGATCGCATTTAGCGCACCGGGTGCAGACCACGGCTGGACTGCAGCAATCACGACCGACGCCAAGGCGCAAGCGGCCAAGTATGACGACGTCGACTTCAACTTGCTCGAAGGAACCAACGACGCAGCCGCGCAGGTGTCGCAGATCGAAAGTTTGATCGCACAAAAGCCAGACGTGTTGGTCATCCTTCCGCAAGACGGCGATGCGCTGACCCCCGTTGCCCTCAAGGCAATGCAAGCGGGCATCAAGGTTGTCAACGTCGACCGCGAGTTCAACAACACCGCCGCGTATCGCACGCTCATCAAGGGCGACAACTACGGCGCAGGCTTGCAAGCTGGTCAGTACTTTGCATCGACACTGAACTGCAAGGGTGACGTCGTTGAGATTCAAGGTCTTGCCGGTATTTCAGTGACCAACCAACGCACCCAAGGTTTCAAAGACGGCATTGCCCGTTGCAACGGTGGCATTCGCATTGTTGCATCGCAGCCTGCTGACTTTGATCCAGCGAAGGGTTTGACGGTGATGGAAAACATCCTGCAAGCCAACAAGCACATCGACGCGGTTTACACCCACGATGACGACATGGCACAAGGTGTGGAGCAAGCCATCAAGAACGCCAACCGCGACAAGGAAATGTGGGTCACTGGTGTTGGTGGATCGAAGTGGGCCATGGATCAAATCGCTGCCGGCGGCAACTACCGTGCAACGTTCCTCTACAACCCATCAATGGCTGCATCGGCTGTGAGCCTCGCTCGTTTGATCGGTTTGAACAAGGGACTCAGTGACCTCAGCGAACCAAGCGTGCCAAACCAGATTGTCGTGACCTCAGCTGGAGTCTTCAAAGACAACGTCGACCAGTACAAGTCACTCGGCTTCTAACGAGCTAGGTCACACAACAACTCAATAGCTACTTCACTGAGAACACGTCGCCTCTCCAAAGGGGCGGCGTGTTCGCGTGAGCGCGTCTGCTTAACGCCCTCAGCGCCACGAAGGGTGCACAACAACCGACGGGCAAGTCGCATGTAACAAAATCGTCGTAGAAACGTCGTTCCGCCGCCTGTTGACGGCCATTTCGTTCCACCAACAACCACAACCCATCTCGATGTCAAAATGGCTCGATGTCTTGGCGGTTGATAGCACCAAGACCCTAAGTAGACCGTGGAGATCAATGTGAGCAACAGCACCCACAAGTTCGTAGTCGTCTTGAAGAAGGGTCTCGATTCCGGTGTCGCACTAAATGCTGCGTCGCACATGACCGCCTGTCTTGTCGCTCGTGCGAACGAAACCGACCGCACGCAGATGCAGTTCGTCGACTATTGCGACGGCGACAACAACACACACCCTGTGTCAGCACTGTCATTGATCGTGCTCAGTGCAAAGAACTCGAATCAGATCCGCACCGCTCGAGGAGCTGCAATTGATGCTGATGTTGCTTACGTCGACTTCACCGAGTCGATGACTGGTGACACCTACGTTGAACAGATGGAACGCACCGCTCAGCTCGCAGAAGAGCAGTTGGATTACTGGGGCTTGTGCTTGTTTGGCCCCAAAGAATCGCTCGACCCAATCACCAAGAAGTTTTCGATCTGGCGCTAGGCGCAGGGGCGAGTACCCCGCTCGGGGGCATGCCGGCGCGAAGATGGTCGCATGTCAAAGAAGTCAAACCGTCCGGCAGCATTCGATCGCTTCGCCGAAGGTGCGTCAAGCATCGCAAGCCGCGCGCCTTACTTCGCCTTTTGTGTAGCTCTGATTGTTATTTGGTTTCCGTCGATTGTCTTCATGCCAGTCGATACGTGGCAGCTCGTCATCAACACAGCTACAACCATCATCACGTTCCTAATGGTTGCGCTGTTGCAGAACACACAAACGCGAAACGACGAAGCAACCCAAGACAAATTGAATGCCGTCAGCGACGCACTTGCGCGCTTCATGGCGCACGCAGCAGAGAAAGACGACAGCGACGACCTAAAACGTGCAATCAAAGAGCTGCGCGACGCCGTCGGCCTAGAAAAGCGCGAAACGACTCATTGATCAGTCGCAGATTGTGGCTGATCTAGCACGCGCTGTTCCCACACTGCTTTCGAGCCGAGATGCCCCACACGCACTACCGAAGTGAGGGTAAACAGCGCGAGGACGGTTACGAACACCGCCGAAATAGCGATGTAACTACGAGACTCAACTGCTGACGAGTTCTTTCGACGCATCTGACGTTCGGCTACGACAAAGCCAACAAGAAAGAACGTAAACACAGCATCCATCGATCCAAGCTTGTCGCCCGCCTCTGCATGCTCTTCAATCCGCTCATGTTGCGCTCGCGCGGACGGAGTGTTGCTTCCATACTCCACATTGATGCGCGCCTCTTCTTGATGTTCCAGGGGATCACCGGCGGCCTTTGCCATCATGGTGAACCCAAGGACGACGACGGCGACAGCGGCGAGGTAAGGGCCAAACTGTGCACGCCATTTCGAGCGGGCGAACACAAGCACTGTGCACAACGTCACCAACGGCAACAGCACCACTGGAGCATGCACCAGCAAGACGTGCGCGGGCAGACCGAACAGGTGGTTGAGCTCAATGCCGCCGCACGCAAGAGCAATGACAAAACCAGCCAGGAGTGAGGCTGAAACGACGTCGAGGTTGCGAGCAAGCTTCATTTTCGCAACGTATCACCAGCGCATTGCGATCACCCGCCCCAGCGGATCAAACAACGCACTCGGCTTGCACTCACAGCTCCTGTTTACCGAATGACGATCAACCGAGTTCGACGCTGTTTGGTCGTCTCTGCGCAAAGCGCGTTTCGGGATGTGCGGCAATCCAGTCTTCGAGGGGAATCCAGTCGAACTCGTGTCGGTCTGAGCCGCCATGGTCGGTGTTGTCACACATCACGGGCCAGGCACCGATTTCGTTTGCCATCAAATGCCACAAGCCACCTTCGCGCCACAGCTCTTCGGAAATGCCAATTTCCCACCCGGAGCACCAGCGGTCTTCGCTCGTTGCACTCATCATGTCGGTTAGCTGCTTCTTCAAGGCTTCAGTCTCTAGCCACGATCGCGCTTGAGTCATGACATACCTCTCCTCCGTCTAAGAACCGTCTGCACCTTCGTCGAGCGGCGAATGGAGATACAAATCTCAGGTCTTGCCACGCGTTGACGACACGGCCGACTAGACAGGCAACGTGCCTACTGTTCGCGACGCAACTGAAACCGACCTTCCAGAGATCATGCAACTCATACGAGATCTCGCTGAGTACGAGAAGGCCGTGCACGAAGTTGTCGCGACAGAAGAATCTCTTCGCGCCGCTTTGTTCGCACCCCAACCCGCAGCCTTCGCGCTCGTCGTTGAAGATGGCGACTCTGGAACCATCGCCGGCTTTGCACTGTGGTTTCTCAATTTCTCGACTTGGCTCGGCACGCACGGCATCTATCTCGAGGATCTCTATGTTCGCCCGGAACTCCGCGGCCGGGGCTACGGCAAGATGTTGCTAGAAGCGTTAGCTCGCATCTGCAGCGAACGCGGCTACGGCCGGCTCGAATGGTCAGTGCTCGACTGGAACACGCCATAAATCGACTTCTACAAGAAGCTCGGCGCGATGTCGATGGCCGAGTGGACAACCTTCCGCCTCACCGGCGACGCACTTCAGGCTCTCGGATCGCAATAGCGACCAGCCAAACCGACACGAGTGTCGCCCACCAGCACTTATGCAGAGCCCGCCAGCTCATCGAATGAGCCATTTGGCCCTTCATCGCCGGCCTGCCTTCAACCATCCCACCTGATGCCGATCTGACTTGTTGAGCTCCGCCTTCTTCCAATGGCCGCGACTTAGGACCGATCGACCAGCCCATGAATGCCAGCAGCAAAGCATTAGCCCGCACCGCTTGCTTCGCCGCGCTCTTCGTTGTGGCGACCTATCTCGGACGTTTGACGGTTGTGCCGGGCACGCAGCTCAGTCTCGTGTGGCCTGCGGCTGGCGTTGCTGTCGTTTGGTTCATGCGCGACAACGCACGCACACGCTGGCTCGACATTTCCACCTTCTCGCTCACAACGGTCGTGATCAACAGCATCACTGGCGCCGACCCACTACTTGCGATGTGGTTCTTGGTCGCGAACCTTGTGCAAGTTTTTGTGTTTCTTACAACGTTCCGCAAGTTGTGCCCCGAACTCTGGATAGCTGAAGGACACAAACCTTTCGCCGAGGTGCATCACCTGTGGAGGTTGATCGGCGCGGCCACTCTCGCAGCAGCTGCGGGTGCTGCAATTGGGCCGACTGCTGTTTGGTTGTCAGGCGGTCCGTGGACAGCGCTCGGCACAACCGTTTGGATGACGCGCAACATCGCAAGCATCGTTCTCATCGGTGCCGTTGGCTTGCGTATTGGCTACCAAGTCAACACACATCGTGGCGCTCGCGGTGCACTCAGGCAGTGGATCACCCGCACGCGTGCAATAGAACTGGCGGCTCTCATCGTTGCATCGGTTGCCACCTACGGTGTCGTCTTCATAGTCGGCAACGGACTACCCCTTGCCTTCTTGTTGTTAGGTGTCACGATCTGGGCTGGCTTGCGTTTTGGGACGACATTCGTTGCCGCTCACGACCTGGCACTCGGAACGGCCGCCGTGCTCTTCACGCTTGGCGGATGGGGTCCTTTCGGCGTGATCGAATCAGACACCGCACGCGCACTGACGGCTCAAGCTTTCGTCGGCATGATCACCGTGATTGGTCTTGTGCTCGCCCTGATGCGCGAAGAGCGTGCAACGTTGCTCGAAACAATCAGCAGCGCCGAGCGCCGCGCCTCAACCCAAATGCGCCTGCTCGAAACCATCGTCGACACCATGAGTGAAGGCCTCCTCGTCGTACGCGGCAATGGACAAATCCTCGTGCGTAATCGAGCTGCACATCAGCTACTCGGCATTCGCAGCGACACAGGGCACGTTGCATCACCAAACGACTACGGCTTGCACTACGCAGATGGAACGCCCGTCAACCCGCAAGACATGCCTTACATCCGGGCACTCGCTGGCGAAACAGTTCCAAGTGCCGACTTCATGATCAAGAACTCAGTTGTGCAGAGTCGAATGTTGAATATGACCGCCACACCGCTTCCGCAAGAATCGGGTGGAGGCGCGATCATCGTGTTTCACGACGTCACTGCCGACCGTCGTCAGAAGGACGAACTGCGGGCGTTTGCAGGTGCAGTTGCTCACGACCTTCGCAATCCGCTGACAACAATCGAAGGTTGGACCGAGGTTCTCTCAGACCTTCTCTGCAACGCTGAGTCAGATATTCACGTCGACGCAATGAAGAGCGTGATGCACTTGAAGAAGGCGTCCACACGCATGGGCGTTTTGATTGACGACCTGCTCTCGTACGCAACTGCGCGCGATGCAACACTCGCTCCAAGCCGCATAGACATGCGCGAACTAGTGGCCGAGATCGTGGCAGTACGCAACGAACCGCCTCCCGGAGTGGACGTTTCAGACCCTCAGTTCTTCGTTGGCGACCTGCCCGCGGTCTACGCCGATGTTGCATTGGTACGTCAGCTGCTCGACAACATCATCGGTAACGCAATCAAGTACACCGCTTCAGGTGAGGCACCGCAGATTCACATCAGTGGCAAACAGCTCAACAGTTCATGGATCAAAGTCGAGATTCGCGATCACGGCATCGGCATCGCGAGAGATCAACAAGACCGCGTGTTCGACGACTTCTATCGAGCCAACCGCGAAGGCGCATATGCAGGAAACGGCCTCGGTCTCGCGATCTGCAAACGCATCGTCGAGCGCCACGGCGGAACCATAGACGTCGAATCAAACGAAGGTGTCGGTTCGTGCTTCTCGTTTACGCTGCCGGTCGCATCGACAGCGGTTGCCGAAACCAGCGTCGTTAGCTCGCAACCGTAGCAACACGCGCAACTGCCCAGCCGAAGCCGGCCGGGCAGTGACACGCAACCTGTTATGGAGGGCACGGGGTTAGCCGTTGTAGCCCCACACCTTCACGTAATCGATCTGCACGTTCGACACTGCCGATGCTGCGGGCTTCTTGCCATATGCAGTTTCGGTTTGCAGCACCCAGTGCATTGGCGTGTTTGGCACTCGATTCGTCGACGTGCCGATCACTTTGCCATCGATGTAGAAGACAACCTTTCCAGGTGTCCACTCAAGAGTCGTGGTGTGCCAGTCGCTGAACGTCGCAGACGTCGAGAATGCGTCCTGGTCAGAGCCGCTCGTACCACCCTGTCGGTGCATGAAAGCCTTGATGGTTCCATCAAGTGAACCTTCAGGGAAGTCGATCTCACCGTCGCGAGGCCATGTCTCACTTTGCGGCCACAACAACCAAGCCGTTGCGTAACCAGGTGTTGCATCGGCACGGAACCGAACTTCGTAGCGTCCGTAAAGCTGGTTGACGTTGTTGAGGTTCAGGGCTGACCCGCCGTTGATGATCGGGTACGGAGCAGCGCCACGGGGCACGCCATCAGCACCGGTGTGCAAACGCATGTTGAGCATCCCATTTGAAACACTGAGAATGCTGTTGTCCATGATGCCGACCTTGGCAGAGTCTTTTGCGCCGGTCGCATACGCGTACCAGTTGGGGTACTTGCTCAAGAACTGTCCTTCAGACGTTGCTGTGTTGAAGTCATCGCTGAACTTGAGTGTGAACATCGACGGTGCCGGAGCAGGAGCCACAGTTGTCGTTGGCTTTGCCGTTGTCGATGGTGTGGTTGTCGACGTAGTTGTAGTCGGCTTAGTGGTCGTAGATGTGGTTGTCGGTCTTGCCGTTGTCGACGTGGTCGTTGGCTTCGCAGTCGTTGATGTCGTCGTTGGCTTTGCGGTCGTCGAAGTTGTTGTTGGCTTCGCCGTCGTTGTCGTGGTGATCGAAGCCATGGGTACCAACAGTTCGATACCCGCAATCGTTGGATAGTTTTGCTTCTTTACGAAATCGAGATGCAGGTAGCCGTCGGTGACCTTGACGTCGCCGAACTCCTTCCACAGAGCGCGGTAGTTTCCAACTTCGTTGGAGATGCTGAAGTCCTTAAGTAAAACGCGCGAACCCTGCTTCACGTCAAATGTGCGCGCACCCGAATCTGGGTTGACTTCCGCAAACAGCAGACGCAAGCGATAAGTGCCGTTGGAGACGCGAAGGTCGTAGTCAGTCATGCCCCAGCGTTGCGACTGAAACAAGCTGTCGTTCACAGTTCCGTCAATCGGGTTCGAGACGGTGTGCATGCCGCCAACTCCGGCCGTGGCCCCTACGTCGCCGCGCCATGTCTGTCCGTCGACATCGACGTATTGACCGCCACCGGCGTTCATGCGGTAGACACTCGTAAGCCCAAGTGTCGTGTCATTGCGGGTCGCTGCGTTGGCACTGGCGACCCCTCCGATCAGCATCACCGCAGCGGCTGCTGCTGCCAGCAGTCGTTTCGGTCGTGCGGGCGAACTTTCGACGCGCTCAAACCCCATACCTTTTTGACCCCCCTAGTCGCTGGTTGCCGAAGTCCGAGCACAGGTATCGCCCGAAGACGACGTATTGGACAAAACGGCAGCCGTATTATGATGCAGACTTTTGAGGCGGGGCGTCAAGGAAAAGTTCAGAAAGTTTAGAAACGGCCGGAAAAAGCCCAGCTAGCCGATTGTTTCTTGGTGACATGCCGCCGTTACCCTCGCCGCATGCCCCACCAGCGAATAGGCCAGCAAGCCCCAAAGACGTCGCTGCGCCCGGGTAGCCGCTCTCGCCTCGTATACGCCCAGCCAACTGATTTGGATGCAATCAAAGCGCCCGACGACGGGCTGCAGTCGTACAAAGACGAGGCCGACGAGATCTTGTCGGCGTTGAGCAACGTCGCCATCGAGGAATTTCGCGCCTTCGCCGACAGCCTTGGTGACAGCTCTGGCGTCGTCCAGTGGACATATGACGGCGACGCCTTCAAGCCCGAACCCGTCGATGCTGAGACGCAGCAAGCACATGCACTTGATACCCGGTGGAACGTTGCTTGCTTGCGTCGCACAGAGATCGTGTTCTTTGCGAAACACAATCCGTTTGAGCGTCCAGAGTTCGCGCCAGTCGTCGCTCGAGTTGCATGGCTGATGGATCAAGTCTCGAGAAAAGAACTTTACTCGTCGATCAGCCGTCGCAACGTTGCCCCTTTGAGGCCCGGCTACGAAGTGACCGATCTTGAGTTCGTCACGACTGTCGTTCAACGTGGACTCACAACTGGGACCGAAGTGCCAAGCGCGATTCTCGACGCGATGCAGACGGCAGTGTTGCAAGCAGATCCGACAATCTCGGCTTCAGAAATGCTCGCGGTCGCCCTTAACAGCGCCGGCCTTCCCATTAGTGCTTCTTCACTCGACGACACACAGTTCTCAGTGTTTCGTTCCGTAGTCGAAGTAGAGGGCGGCGACGAAGTCATCGACCCCTCAACAATCATCTACAACTCGACAGCGCGTACAGCGACATGGTTCACCCCACCGCGATCAATGCCAGTGCCGGAAAGTCCTGAAGAAGACGATGAGCGTGAGGATGACGAGTTAGAAGAAGAGCTAAACGATGAAGCTGACCTTGGCGAAGCAGTTGAAGTCGTGCCCGAGGTTGAGGGGCAACTCAGCTTCGAGTTTGCGGAACTAGAGCGCCGAGATGAGCTCATCGAAGAGGCTCTAACTAAAGAGGTGCTCATCAAACACATTCGACCCCGTTTCGGATTTATCAAGGCGGGAGCTTGCCCTGCCCGACTCAACGCAAAACCCACAGGGTTGGCGCCCGTGACAGAACGCTGGGAACAGCTCGCACACATGCGTGCCGCGTTCTGGCAGCTACGTCTACCTGCGCATCGCGCCGACCTTCCCTCTCACCTCGAAACGCAACTATCCCGTCAATTCACGCCTGGCACTCTTGTGATCACATCAATACAAGGCATCGCCGTTCGCATCACCCCGTCACTCGACGAGTTTGTGCACATCGATGGCAACTCCACTGCGCTCGAACACATCGGCATCCGCTTCTCGGATGGCGACAACGACACAGCTGTTCACATCTGGCAACGCACAGCAGTAGACGATGTCTTCTCAGACCCCGACGCGTGGCCGGTGATTAACGTTCGCGTGCCCGAGCTTCAATCGATCAAAGCGCGCGCAATCGCCAACTTGACTATTGAGACGTCGGCCGAAGTAAACCTCGATGTACCGCGCCGAGGTCGCTTACGCGCGTTTCTCGACGCCCCCCAAAACAACTTCGTGCGAGTGCACAGTGAGGCAATCGCATCGATCGTCACTGGCTATCCAGCGAGCGGCGTGCATGTGGCTTACGCTCACACCGCAGGACTCCGAGATGCACAGGTTGGTGTTATTACACCGAGCCCTTACGGCGACCTCGACATGCCCGACGATGTCGTTGTGGTTCACGGGGATGACAAGCCGTGTGCACCGATGCTGCGTTCAGACCCCGCAAGTGCGCGCTCATGGGATTCTCTGGGTTATCTACCATCCTCGGTGTTGCGCTTGGTAGAGACAGATCTTGCCCTTGCCAATGGCCGTCTAAGAGCGAACATCAATCCGGTTGACGTGAGGCGAGCACTGGCAGAAAGTCTCGAGTGGGAACGCACCGCTGCGCGCGCACCCGAATTCGACACCAGCGCGGCCGGTGAACGCCTTTCACCCACGCGATAAGACCAAAACTCGGCTCGAAACATCTGAGTTCTGGTTTCTTCGCGTGGTTGAAAGGCGCGACGCCGAGAGCGCCACGCCCGCCGAGCCCGCACGGCGCCCGAACTCTCGAACGCTGCAATTCGGCGCGGCGACTCACCCGACGCCGGGGGCGAAGTCTTGAGGTGCCGGCGATTCTCGAGGCGCCAACGCGCGACCGGCATCGTCAATTATGCGACCGAGATCACGCAAGGCATCTAGTTCGTGCTCAACCAGCGGGCGTCGCTCGTTGCAATGATTGTCTAGATACGCGATCACCAGTTCTGCGCTGAGTCCGCCTTCTTCACGAATCACTTCCGCGCGCCCAACAGCAGTAATCCATACGCGCTGTCGTTTCACGTCAGATGAAAATGGCTCGTTGAGCGCGAGCGTGTACGCAGCCGCGAGGTTCGACAGGTCGGGATCATCCAAAACTGACTTTGCGCGGAGCCAGTACTGCTCGGCAATCGCGGTTCTGTAGAGCTGCAACATTTCGGCGGCACGCATGAAGCTCGGGTCTTCCGCGATCTCGTTTCGCCAATGCGTCTCTTGCTCTTGCAGCGCTGCGACAGAAACCCGGCCGGCCGGCAAGCGCCCAACAACGGTAACGATTTCTTCGTCGCGACTCTCGGCGATGTGAATGGTTTTAACACCTCGCGCTATGTCTTCGGCGGCGCGAACGATTGCGTCACTTCGATCGGGCACACTCTCGATCGCGTCGAGAGTGTCGCGTAGCTCACTAGCGGTGAGTGCGTTTTCGTCGACTCGGTTGAACAGCAGACCTCGACTTTTTAGCGCTTCGAATACGTACACATGGGTTTCGGCTAGCGCCAGCGACACGTTTGCTGTTTCGGTAGCAAGTTCTGAGATTCTGCCGTCTGCCAATGAGTAGCCATCGTTTGAGGCAGCCAGCATCAGTTTGTAAGCCGGATGTGCGCCAACGCCCGCAAAGTCGAGTAGCTCGTCGAGCGACACTTTTGTCAGATCATCAAGAGTTGCGACGCGCCGGCGTTCGAGCATGGTGAAGATGTTGCTGCGCACGAGTCCGTCATATTGATCACGCAACCGCGTATCTGCTGGTGGGCGACGTGACGCTTCTGACCGTCGTATCGAAAGCACGCTGAGACGGTAGCGCTACAAACGTCGGTCCGTTCTGCACGTACGAACTGTTTTGAAAACGGCCAGACTTAAGACATGCCGCACGAAACTGAGTTGATCAGCACGCTCGCTCTGGCCTTTGCTCTAGCTCTCGCCCTCGGCTTGCTGGCCGCCCGCCTGCGATTGCCACCACTCGTCGGATATCTGATCGCTGGTGTCGCTGTGGGACCATTCACACCCGGCGTATTTGCCGACAGTGACATCGCCGGCGAGCTAGCCGAAGTCGGCGTGATCTTGCTTATGTTTGGCGTTGGTCTGCATTTTTCAGTCCGCGACCTCTTGGCGGTGAAATCGATTTCCCTCCCTGGTGCGGTCGTTCAGATCGCAACCGCAACCGCGATGGGCGCAGTGCTCGTCTCTTTGTGGGGTTGGAGTTGGGGCGAAGGGATCGTGTTCGGACTCTCGCTGTCGGTGGCCAGCACGGTTGTTCTGCTGCGCGCGCTCGAGAGTCGTGGACTAGTCACGTCAGTTGACGGCCGCATCGCCGTCGGATGGCTGATCGTTGAAGACCTCGCCATGGTGCTTGCCCTCGTGTTGCTGCCCGCACTCGCAGGTCCACTTGGAGGAACGCCTGCTGACGGCGCGAACGACAGCGTCTTCGTTGCCGTCGTTATTACTCTGGCCAAAGTCGCTGCTTTCACCGCAGTCATGTACATCGTTGGTCGACGCGCTGTGCCCTGGCTACTGGGACGCGTCGTGGCGACGGGCTCGCGCGAACTGTTTACGCTCGCGTTGCTCGCAGTTGCTCTCGGCATCGCCGTTGGTGCAGCTGAGCTCTTCGACGTGTCGTTTGCTCTCGCAGCGTTCTTTGCTGGTGTTGTGATTGCCGAATCCGATCTCAGTCATCGTGCATCGGCCGACGCCCTTCCCTTTCAAGACGCTTTTGCCGTGCTGTTCTTTGTGTCGGTCGGCATGCTGTTTGATCCGTCAGTCGTTACCGACGAACCGCTTCATGTGTTGAGCGTCTTTCTGATAATCACGTTCGGCAAATCGATAGCTGCTTTTGCGATCGTGCTCGCGTTTCGCTACCCACTCACTACTGCGTTGCGCGTAGCTGCGAGCCTGGCGCAAATCGGCGAGTTCTCTTTCATTCTCGTTGCGCTCGGTCAATCGCTCGACCTCTTGCCCAACGAAGCCGAGAGTCTCGTGTTGGCCGGCGCCATTCTTTCGATCACCGTCAACCCACTGCTGTTCGCAACTATCGCCCCCATCGAACGGTGGTTTCGCGACCACCCCCGCTTTGCGAGCGCGCTCGAACGCCCTGGCGGTTCGTTGTCAGAACCTCCGCACGACAACGCTCACGAACCGTTGAGCAATCACGTTGTGCTGATTGGGCACGGCGGCGTGGGAGAGCCCGTTGCCAGTGCCCTCGCCCATGCCGGCATTGCGTGCATCGTTGTCGAGCAGAACCGCGAACTCACCCAGGCACTACGCGACAGGGGCGTCCCGGCAATATATGGAGACGCAGCGCGGCCCGGCATTTTGGATCACGCGCACCTGGGAGGTGCCCGTCTGCTCGTGATCTCAGTTGGTGACGCGCTTGATGCGCGCATCATCCTCGAATTAGCGCGCCAAAAGAACCCCGACATCGAGGCAATCGTTCGCACGCATAGCGAGTCAGAACGAGAAGAGATTGAGCGCTTGGGCGTCGGCAAGGCAGTCGTTGCCGAACGCGAAATGGCCTCGGCCGTTGTGCGCTACACCTCAGAACTCTTTGGCGTCGACGAGAGGTAGAACCTGCTCATTTCCTCGTGAATTAGCCCCCAATCAGGGCAAATGCGCACTGCTGCCTTGACAAATCCGGACGAACCGGCCACCGTCTAACGCATTATCATTCGCAAAGGATCTCCAGCCATGCGTATTCGACGCCCGGTTCCCCACGGCAAACCCCTGCTCGCCGTTCTCACAAGCGCCTCGGTCGTGCTCGCCGTTATTGCTGCCGTGGCATCGCAGATTCCCGGTGCGTCAGCGGCCCCTGCTCCGGTTCTGAACACACAAATCAAGAGCGTCAAGAGTTCGCTCGTGCTCGACGTGGCCGACGCATCAAATGCAAACGGCGCCGCAGTCATCCAGTATCCAAGTCACGGGCGCGCCAACCAGCGGTGGGACCTTCTTCCAGTCGCCGGAACTACCAACTACTTCACGATCGTCAACAAGAACTCCGGCAAGTGCCTTGACGTTCCCAACAACACCAGCACCCAAGAGACGGCCTTGCAGCAATGGGACTGCCACAACTCTTCTAATCAACAGTGGCGACGCGTTGCTGTCGGCAACGGTTATTCGTTCATCGGTCGGTCAAGTGGACAAGCGCTCGACATCCCCTACCCGTCATTGCAGAGTGGCCTCGCCGTCGAGCAGTATCCATTTCACGGGGGAGCCAACCAGCAATTCACATTCGCTGGCGCCACACAGCCGTCGACAACGACTACTTCAACGACCAAGCCTGCCCCTTCGCCAAGCAGTGCAATGCCGACAACCTCACCGGCCGGTTGGAAGCAAGTGTTTGCCGAAGACTTCAACAAGACCGCATCGACAAGCAGCTTTGCTTCGACATACGCGAACAGTTGGTGTGGCTACGCTGACGGAACTGGCGGCAAATACTTCAACAGTTCGGTGATCAGCGCCCACGACGGCGTGATGGATTTCTCACTCAACGGAACGCTGGGTGCAGCAGGGTCGTTTGGTCCACCATCGACTTGCTACGGAAAGACCTACGGCCGCTACGCAATTCGATTCAAGGCCGTTGATGCTTCAGAAAATGGCACAGCGATGATGCTGTGGCCGACTTCCAACGTCTGGGGCGACGGCGAAATCGACTTTGCCGAAGGGTCATTTCAGAACACCATCCACATCTTTCATCACGGCATGAACTGCACGAACTGTTCGTCGTCAGACGCGCATGACACCAAAGCCGCTTGGACTGCGTGGCACACAATGACCGTCGAATGGAAGCCCGACTCGGTCAAGTACTACCTCGACGGCGCACTAGTGAAGACCGTTGCGCACGACGTTCCCAATACGCGTCACCGCATGACGATTCAGATGGCCCCGCTAAGCAGCAACTCCAAGTCAGGGCACTTCTTGGTCGACTGGGTTGCAATGTGGGATCGCGCTTAATCGAGCACTACACCACAACGTTGAGCGCAGCAGTGAGACCGCCGTCGATCGTGCCGCTCATCGTTGCCAGTTGGTGCGCCGCTTTGTCATCACGAAACACCATGTCGCTCGACAGTGACGTTGCTGCGAGATTGCGCACACTCGCCGAATATCCCGATGTTGCATAGACCTGTTTGCAGATGTCTTCAGGCAACGCCAGTTGTGTTGTCTTTTTGATCGGACCCGAAGCTGTGGCCGTAGCAAGGTCTTGGTAGATCTCGAAGTGGATGTGGGGCCACCGCCCCGAGTATGCCGCTGGAAAAATACTTGTGAAGGTCACATCGCCGTTCGCGTCCGCTGCCTGCACACCGCGCAAGTAGTTCTCGTTTTGCACACCACTCGAATACATCGAGTAGCGACCCTCTTGGTCGCAGTGCCAGAGGTAAACAGCGGCACCTTCGTAAGCAGTGTTGCCCTTCGCGTTGTTGAGTATGCGCAACTTCACAGTCAGCGGAACGCCTGCGGCAACGCCACTTGCAGTTCCAAAGCTCGAGCGAATGTCGCTGCGCACTATGCCGCTTTGCAACAACACGTCAGGACCATTGGAACCATCGCCTGGGTATGGGCCTGCCGTTTCGGTAGGAATGACTGAAGCGTTGCTCGTGTCGGTCGATGCTGACGCTGTTGTGGATGATCCCGATGTGGATGAAGTAGAGGTCGATGTCGCACTTTCAGACGTTGAGCCTTTGGCGCCACATGCCGCTAGAAACGCAGCGCCGGCACCACTCATGACAAGGGCCAAAGCGCGACGCCTACTCATGAGTGTCGACAAGTCGTAGTTGAGACCCCGATCTAGACGATCGTCTTCGTGCTCGTGGTCTGCTTCGTTGTCAACCATTGCCTTCGTCATCGTGCCTCCCGATCTACGACCGCCGGCACCCCTCGGGCCGGTGCTTCATTTATCGCCTAGCAAGTTCACGCCAAGCTCTCGCATACCTGTCAGTTGCCTGTGAACGACACGGGTCTAATCACGGACGCACGAGAAATCCGTCGATGTCCATCCACGTGCCGCTCAGCTTGGTGACTGTGATTGTGTGCGCTGCATTTGTCATGCCGGTCTTTTGGTAGACGGTCTGTTGTGGCACAAAGGTTGCGTTGTATACGTTGACGGTTGTCGCTGCAGCACCGTCAACAGAAACGCTGATGTTTCCCCTGTCAGCATTCTTCTCGGTGACCAGACTGATCTGTGTTCCCGTGAATGTAAATGTTGCCTTCGCTCCGTTTTGACTCGTGTAGTGAATGCCGTTTCCGTAATCGCCGTAGCCACGGTTCTGCTCATTGATCCACGTACCCGAATAGGCAATCGCAGGATTGTTGTCGTCATACAAGCTGTAAGTCGTCGTTGTATTACCGAGCGGGTCACTTACGACCATGCGATAACGGTTGTAGGAACCTGGCGCAAGCCCGGTGTCAGTGAAGGTTTGCGTTGGAGTGTTCCAAAATCGCGTATCAACCGTCTTGGTGTAAATCGCTGTTGTGCCGCCGTTGCGATACAGGCGATAAGTCAATAGGCCGTTGTCTTGATCAGACGTTGTTTTGAACGTGATAGTTGCTTGCCCACTTGGGTTTGCGTTAGTCAGTGGCACTACGCCATATGTTGAATATGCCTTGGGTCCGCGTTTGTTGGGAGCGAGTGCCTTGACGGCATAGCGCACAAGGCCTTGTTGCGCCACACCTTGTGCCGTCGGAAACTCACCGCCCAACGCGACGTAGTTCGCGTTACCAACAACCGACCAAGCCGCTTGAGATGATCCGCTGACATTCGCCGTCGAAAGCGTCGGGTACCAGTTGAGCTGTGTTCCGCGCGGCACGCCCTGGTAGTTGGTGTAGCCGCGCTCAGGGAACGGTGTTGGACCATTAACGCCCGTCGCATAGGTCGTTTCTGCCTCGGCTCTATACGACGCACCATCAGGGAAGCCTCCAATCGCGCTGCAGTCGTGGTTGTGACTCACGCTGTAAAGCACTTGGCCAACTGGAAACGCGCTGTACGAATCACCGTGACAATCATTTACCCAAATGATGTTTCCATTCGCTGGATTGATCGCAGCGCGACCTTCAAAGGCGCCGTCGCCGTAAACGCCAGCGAAGTGATAACTCGTTAGATACACCTGTGTTGCGTCAGCGGCCAAGCTCGTAATGCCCACACCGCGTCCGGCGGGCGCGCCCGGCTTGAGCTGATCGCGAATTGGATAGCTTGCGCTTTGACTTGCCCACGGCGTCACCGGAGCACCCGTGCTGATCTTTACGGCACCTGTTGAGTAATAGGTTGCGCCGTTGATCTGGTTGAAGTAGCCGCCGATGATCAAATTGCCCTGAGCTGGTGCCAACGCGAGGGCCGAAACGTAGGCTCCGCCAATTCCTGTTGTGGTCACGCTCGGGGCCCAACCGCTGACGAGCGATCCCGTTGAGTTGTAGGCAGCTAGTCGATTGCGCGTCTGACCGCCGGCCTGACTGAAGGCACCGCCAACGAACACCTGCGTGTTGGTCGCCGCAACGGCGCGCACCGTACCGGTCGGGCCGGCGGCAAAACCGCCGACAAACGACCCCGCTGCCGTGCTGATGTCGAACACAGCAAAGTTGGCGCGCGGTTGACCGTCGGCTGCCGAGAAACTTCCACCGACGTAAAGGCGCTTGCCGTCAGGCGACGCAGCAATGGCGCGACCTTCGGCATTGGTGCCCGTCAACGAGTGATTGAACGAAGTCATGTTGCCCGTCGTGATGTCATAGGCCACGAGGTTGGTGCGCGTTACCGACCCCGCCCCGCCAACAGCAACGCCGGCCGGGCGAGCTTGAGTGAACCGACCCGTTGCATAGACGGTGTTGCCGACTATTGCTTGCGCCCACACAATGCCGTTGATCTGAATGGTCGGTAACGCATCAGCAGAAACAGTGGCCGGCGTGCCCGCCGGCGGCGCTGTGTCAGCAAACGCTGGCGTCGAACCAACACCGGTTACAACCACACCAGCAACGATGCTTGATGCAGCAACTACAACGGACAACAACTTCAACTGTGTCGATCGCATAATGCGATGAACATAGCCAACAACCGAAGGCGCGTGACGTCTGGATTGTTCTGAACAATACCTACGCGTTTAGCTGCGTGGCGGCGGTGTTGAAAAGCCCTCGTCGCGCGACCAGCGCACAACGTCTTCGATCTCTCCGCTTACAACGTCATAGATAAAACCCGCCATGCCGGTGAGCGGCGCAAGGAAGTCAGTTGCCGCAAGGAGCTCGACGTCGTCGCGCAAGGCCGCCGCGTGATCGTCAATTGGGAAGAACCCAAGATCAGCGCCCGTGAGCTTGCGCAACTCTTCATCAGTCACGCCAGCAAGACCACAATTGGTGTGCTGCATTACAACAACGGTGTCGACGCCAAGCACATGGCTTGAAAGTGCGAGGCTGCGCAACACATCGTCGGTAACGCGTCCGCCAGCATTGCGGATGACGTGAGCGTCGCCGAGGTGCAGGCCCAAGACGGCAAACACGTCGATACGGCAATCCATACACGTCACTACTGCAAGTCGACGACCAGGGCGCGGCGCGGCGACATTTGCTCGGGCAGAGGCATACCCTTCGTTTGCATCGAGAAGGCGACTGATGTTGGTCATTGACTATTGGATAGTAGGCCGTGAGTGCGAGGTATAGCGTCTACTCGCGTTGATGCTCGCAGTGACAAGCGACCTACCCGCTATTTCGAGAGGCTCTTGAGAAGATGAGAACTATTCGCCAACTTTCGCAGTTGGCACTGCTGTGCGCAGTGCTGCTCCTCACCGGCTGTTCCAACGACGACAAGGCGGCGAGTCCCCACAACGAACAAGACGTCTCGTTCACCAAGGCCATGATCGCCCATCACCAGCAGGCAATCGAGATGTCGAAGCTGGCCGCCAACGCTCAGTCGAGCGAAGTGCGTTTGCTAGGTCAACACATTCAGTCAGCGCAACAGCCCGAGATCGACCAAATGAATTCGTGGCTCGAAGAGTGGGGCGAGCCAACTGTCGACTCATCGACATCGATGATGGGCGACCATGACCACATGGGTGACGTGGGATCAATGAAAGGAATGATGACGACCGAGCAAATGCACCAACTCCAAGCAGCGACAGGCAACTCGTTCGACACCATGTTCTTGACAATGATGATCGACCACCACCGAGGTGCGATTGACATGTCGAATGAAGAAACGGCCAACGGAGAAAATGCAGCAGCCAAAGAGATGGCGGCATTGATTGTGCGCACCCAAACCGCCGAGATCGCTCGCATGCAACAGATGCTGCAACTACCCAAGTCTTGAGCAAACAGCGCCGGCGCTTTGTTTGAATTCTGACGACCATGCCAGCCTGTTAGGGCATGACTGTCCGCGCCGCCAACCTCGCCAAAGCTGATGTAGCAATCACGGTCGAGCAGATGTCCGCCGCCGACGACCTCGACGACATTGAGCTCTTGCCGTTACCTCGGTATCTCGACGTGATGCCGAAGTCACCTCAGGCGAAACAGATCATGGCCGAGTGGAAGCCGAGGCTCTACGGGTACGGATCACACGTTGTTGAACCACTGCTCGAAACTCTGCCCAAACCCAAGACTTTTCGCCCCACCACGCTCTTAGACGACGAACCGTTCGTTGCCCCCATAGCGGTGACAAGCCGATACCACGCACTCGAAACACGGGTGAAGGCCGAGCAGGGTGCCGCGCTCGATGACGCTTTCTCCAAACTCCAGAAAGACCGTCGCGGGCGGGTCATCAAGACCCATCTCGATCAACTAGTCAGAATGTTTCGCCACTTGGCCGGGCCCAAGCCCAAAGAACACGACATCTATCGCAGCAGTGTCACATTTGTTGGCCTCGGATTGGGCACGGCGCGCAAAGAGAGTCTGCTGTTTGCCCGCCTTATCGGCGACATTGTGTCGACCGACAAAAGCCCGACCTACATGCGCGAGGTGTTCGCCAACAGCCCACACCTTTCATCATTTGCCTCGTTGAGCATCGAACAAGCGCCATCGGTTGACGGAGCGCTCGGAGTCATCACCGACGACAAGGCCTTGGCACTCGACACTGCTGCTTTCGCGCTTGACACCAGCGGCCCCAAGCACAGCCTCGCCAGCATCGTGCCGCTACTCGATCTGCGGGTGATAACCACATCGCTGTGGACTGGCTCTGGCTACAACTTCAAGAATGCAAGCTCGATTCGCGACCTCGAGCCCGACGACGATTCGCACATCGGCTGTCTTGCCTTGATGAAGCCCTCAAAGAAGGGTCCCACTGCATTCCGTCGATTCGATCAGTGGATCGGTGATGTAGTTCTCGAATCAGGCGTGTGGGCCGAGCACCGGGCAGCCCGCATCAGCGGCGAGCACCAGCCGAACTACTTCGGCCGATCGCTTGCGGCACACATGATTCGCCAAGGCTTACACCTGTCGACACCGAGCCAGTTAGCTTCGCCCACACCGCCGACTATTTCGCTCTAACGCACAAAGCAAAAGGCCATCGGGATTATCCCGATGGCCTTTTGTGCACTAGGAGGAGGTAACTAGGTGGATGAGAGTCGTGTCGACGACTAGCGGCGAAAGTGAGCTCCCTGAACCGGACGGCTGATGATTACCAGAAAGGTTCCGACGAGCAGCAGAGCCACACCGAAAAGCGCTTCTGGAGTCGTGTCAGAACCCGTGTGAGCAAGCTCAGCTTGAGCGGGCTCAACTTGTTCCGACAGAACTTCGGTCAACAGTGTGGTCGTGGTGGTGGGCTGAGTTACAAGAACCGGAACCGTGGTGGTGGTTTGCGGAACAGTCGTTGTGGTCTGCGGCACCGTGGTGGTGGTCTTCGGAACAGTTGTCGTGGTCTGAGGAACCGTCGTGGTTGTTTGCGGAACGGTTGTGGTGGTCGTCTTCACGACAGTGGTGGTGGTCTGCGGAACGGTCGTTGTCGTCTTTGGCACCGTGGTCGTGGTCTGCTGCTGGCAAACGGCCGGCACCGTGATTGTCGTAGTCGTCTCACCGGTCGGCGCAACACCGTTGCCCCAGTTTGCAAGTGGCTTCGACTTCACAACGACGCTGACAGCTGCGTTGTGGTTCGGGATGGTGAAGGTGTCGGTGAATTGGTAGTTGTTCGCTGCGTTGAACTCGTACTTGACGCCCGAGGCAGAAACGATGGTCGCACCGCTGTCGGGAGCAGCAGCGACGAAGGCACCGCCAGCGATTGAGTAGTAAACACCGATCTTCGGGTTGGTGCCCTGGGCACCGGTCGACCACGAACGAGCAGTGAAGGTGACTACGCCTTTGCAGGTGCCGCTAGCGGCAATCTCTGCGTGGTGAGCGCTGGCACCAGTGGCTGACAGAGCAATGAATCCACCGATGAACATCGGTACTGAAAGCGCTAGGGAAACAGCCTTACGGACGGAAAAAGCACGGAACATGAAAACTCCAAATGGTGAGATCACAGTAAGTAGCCACGAAAGGTGGCTGCGCCTTCTCACTTAGAGTGGCAATCCCATTGCTATCCGTCAACGGAATTTTCAAAAAACCATTGCCTCGGAGCCCAATATCCCGCTGACCTGCAGGTTTGCGGTCTTCCGCCCGGGGAGCCCGACTACAGCTCGGGCAAGATGCTGTCAGTCGGCGTCGCACCCCTTGCCCCACCGACGGCCTGTTCGGCTTCACGTATCACCTGACGCTCAGCAATGAGGTCGACCGTGCGGGCCCGATTCCAGTTCGGCACCAGCGCAGCAGCTGGGGTGCCGTTCCACTCTTCAATCACAGTTGGGGTCGGAGCCTTCTGCGCGGGAGTCACCGTCCACCTCGACGAATCGATCTGCGCATCGTTCTCGAGCGAGCGCCAAACACCCATGCCCGCTTCAGTCGGCTCACGAAACTCTATGAAGGCATCGGGGTTCATATCTAGGTATTCGCCCGTGACTTCGGTTAGCAAAGCGGTCGCGACACCTCGACCTCGATGGGTCTGCGCAACCAAAAGATCCTCGATCGTCTTGTGAATCGGACTCGTGCGGTGCGTCTGAGTCGCGACGCTGGCAACAACGTCGCCGTTGTGGATCAACATATGCACGTAGGACGATCCGCTTTCGTCGGCAGGGCCTGCGAAGTGTCCGTATGTCACACCGTCGACGTGGACGAGACCCATCCCCAAACGCTCATAGATGGTGAGCGCGTCTTTTGGGGAGGTGGGATCGAGAGCAGTTGATGCGGAACGGCGCGGCGAATTTGAGAAGTCAGACACCCCGCCATGGTGACAACAACCGAGGTCTTTGCCAAGCGACGTCAAACATCACGACGTGATGCGTTCGATTTTGTTGAGCGAGGCGCGCCAACCCAGACTTGGTGCACGATCGCCCAACCCGCAAAGGACCACTGATGAGCGATACCTCTAAAAATGTCGTCGGCTACTACGTGTCGGGTCGCAATGGCAGTAAGTCAGCCCTGCTCTTAGGCCCCTACCGCGATCACGACGAAGCGCTGCTGCACGTAGGACGGGGTGCTGAGATCGCAACGCACGTCAACCCACGCTTTCACTTCGACGTTGCTTTCGGCACAAGCAGCGTGACCGTTGACGCGTCGCGCGGCACGCTTCCACAAGGCGCATTCAACTACTTGCTTGACCCTCGAGAGTCGGCCGCTCGTTTCATCATCGGCCTGCGTCCTGACGTGGTTGGTTTGAACAATCTCGACCGATTCGCAACCGGAGAAATCGACTACGGCACCGAGGCCTACATCCTTCGCAATGTTGAAGTGCCCAATGGCAAAGGTCGCGTGATCAAAGCGACCAAAAATGGTGCGATCAATGCAAGCGAGCCGATGAGTCTCAATCAGGCGTTCGGCGTGCAGACTGAGATGAGCCAACTTCCTCAGCACGCAGACTCAACCTTTTATGTGTTGTCTCGTAGCGGAGTCAAGCGAAGTTTGTGGACAAGCCCTGTGCAGCCTCCGCTTGTCGTGCCCGATCGAGCGCTTTCCGTTATCGGCGATGCGACCACACCGACAAACCTTGTGATTCCGGTGAAGCTCTTTCGTGCCGCCGCCAACTTTGATCCGCAAGCCAAGCCTTATGGTGCCGGCGAGATTCTTTCCATCGAACATCGCACCCCTGGTCGCGTTACTTGCACGCCAGTACGCGTCACAAGCATCGACGAGATTGAAGGACAATCAGGCTTTGTAGTTGAAGCCATCGACGCTAACGGCAACCAGTCAACTCATCGCGTTGCCGACAGCGGATATTCAGATGCGTTACACCCTGTCGAAGCGGGCCGCTATCGAGCACGCACCTATCCGTGGAAGCCTGAACCGCGTGACCACAATAGTGAACTGCTCGAAGGCCACACCACCACACTTCAAGATTTCG
Source organism: Acidimicrobiales bacterium (assembly GCA_044220495.1). GTDB lineage: Bacteria > Actinomycetota > Acidimicrobiia > Acidimicrobiales > JBBSGY01 > JBGAQY01. The sequence goes on along the minus strand of JBGAQY010000016.1, from coordinate 8,143 downwards.
AGACCGCAGTATTGCTTCTGCAGGGCAACGGCCCAAAGCACAACAACCAAGCAACGCTCGTCTAAATCGCCTGACCCGATCGCTCAGGCGACTCAGGTCGCTGACTCGACTCGATTGCGCCCGGCGGCCTTTGCCTCGTAAAGCGCTGAGTCAGCCGAACTCACAAGCTCTTGCACATCGGTACCGCACGACACACCAAAGCTCGCCGTGATATCTAGAGCAATGAACTCGCCAACTGTCACAGGTGACTGACTGATGATCGCTCGCACGCGCTCGGCAAACCGTTGAGCACCCGCGAGGTCGGTGACCGGCAGAGCGACAATGAACTCTTCGCCGCCCCAGCGCGCAGCAACGTCGCCAATGCGCAGGCTGGCCGCTATGCGCTTTGCGACTTCGCGCAGCACTTCGTCGCCGACTGGATGGCCATACTCATCGTTGACGTTCTTGAAGTGATCGATGTCGATCAGCACAGCCGACAACGCTGTGGCGTGCCGGTTGGCCGATGAAGCAAGAGCGGCGAGCTGTTCGTCAAAATGACGACGGTTGGGCAGCGTCGTAAGCGGATCAGTGCGAGCAGTAACTTCGAGTTGCTCATTGCGTTCGTAGAGCTGGTCTTGCAACTGCTTTACGCGCAGCGCAGCGTTGGTGCGAGCCAACAACTCGCCAGCTGCGAAAGGCTTGGCCAGATGGTCGTGAGCACCCAAGCTCAGGCCGCTCACGATGTCTTCGACTGAGTCATGTGAGGTCAACAGCACGACGGGAATGTCGCGCGTCGATGGGTCGGCTTTCAGTTCTTCGAGAACTTGGTGGCCGTTTACGCGAGGCATGTCGACGTCGAGCAAAATCACGTCGGGATGAGCGTCTTTGGTGACGCTGATGACGTGTTCGCCGTCTACTGCCTCGGTAACGTCGTAACCCGCTCTTTCGAGGTGAATGCGAACGATCTCGCGAACGTCTTCGTTGTCGTCTGCAGTAACGACCATCGGCTTATGGGTCATCTAACTTTCACCATCCACAAAATACCCGTTCGGCTCACTGCATGAGCCACTCGTATATTCAAAGCGCGCGAATGAAAGCGGTGATGCGAAATCCAAGCCTCGGTTTACGTGCGGTTTACTTCGCGCGGTCGAGCCGTACGACAAAAACACTCCCCTTTGGCGCATTCTGCTCGTATCGCACCTTGCCACCATTGGCTTCGACAAGACCTTTCACAATGTAGAGACCGAGCCCACTGCCAATGGCTGTTGTCACGCCGGTTATTTCCTTGGGTTCAGGACGTCGCTGTCGCGAGAACCGTTCGAACAAATGGTCACGAAACTCCGCGTCGACACCGTCGCCTTCGTCGTACACACGTATCTCGACAATGTCGCCGTCAGTTGCAGCGCTCAGACCGGTAACACCGCCTCCGTACTTTCCGGCATTCGAAAGCAGGTTGGCCAGAATCTGGCTCAGATGAACTGGATGGGCAAGCACGAGAAGATCGTCGGGGCACTCAACCCGCACGGTTAGATCGTTTGCGAGCAGAGCCTCTGTGAGAGCAGCGCGCACATGAACGGGCCTGCGCTCGGCTTGCAGCTGCCCGGCCTCGATCTGACACATCGTCAAGACCTCATGACGAATCCTGTCGAGTGTTCGAGCGTTTCGATCGATCGCACTCAGCGCTGAACGCGTCTCGCGAGAGAGCTCATTGTCGTCGAGGGCAATCTCGGCGAACCCAGCAATGACCGTAAGTGGATTGCCGATGTCGTGCGACAACATTGCGATCAGATCGAGCTTGAGTTGGTTGGTCGCTTCGAGCTCGGCATTGCGCTCGGCCAACGCTTGTGAGCTCTGAAGTAGCGCTTCTTCTCCCTTGCGCCGCGCTGAGTCGTCGACGGCTATGCCAGCAACACTGCTGGCCGTTCCGTCGTCCGCGAACAACGCGAACTTCGTTGTCACGAAATAGCGCATGCCTTCTGCCGTCGGAATGCGCTCGACAACCGTGCGCGACTTCCCAGAACGCAGCACTTCAAGGTCGACTTTACGAAACTCAACCGCGAGATCATGTGGCAACACTTCCGCATCGGTGCGACCAATCACTTCACTACGAGTCGTGTTGTAGAGAAGCTCATATTGGGTGTTGACCATTTCGTAACGACCAGTTCGGTCTTTCACTGAAAAGACAGCTGGAGTGTTGTCAATGAGCGCTTGCACCAACGCGTTGTTGCGCCACTGCGGATTGGCCGCGATACGCGCTTCGCTCAACGTGCGAATCTCTGACTCGACGGTAAGGGTCAGGTCGGTCAGGGCTTGGAGGTCTTGGGTGGTCCAATGTCGTGGATTTTCATCCATCACGCAGAATGCGCCGAGTATCAAGCCATCACGCGTTCTCAACGGCGCGCCGGCGTACGCGATAACTCCATCGAATGAGTCAGCGCGACCATCGAAACGGCTATCAGTGCGCACATCGTCAATCAGAATCGGGCCATCTTCCGCAAGCACGTGCTGACAGATCGACTGAGCGATTGGCACTTCTCGCGTGGTCGAGAGTGCAGAGTTGGTGCCGTGATAACCAGCGAAGAACTGTCGTTCTGAGTCGATCAGCGAGACAGCCGCGTTGGGCACACCAAATACACGAGTCGCTAGGCGACTGAGACGCGTAAGGACTTCATCAGAATCGCCGTCGACAAGGCCGGAGTTCGCTAGAGCGTGAAGACGGCGCGGGTCGGTCAACCGAGCTTCACGCGAGCTTGCGTCACCTCTGGTCCGCAAAACCTCCGCCTCTCTTTGTCGTGCGCGCTAAATGACCGAATTCTGTCTGCGCGGCAGCTTACGCAAAGTGATGGCATGCGCGCTGGGATGGCGCGTTCTAGTGAATCTACGCGTATCCGACCGACGTCGCCTCGCGGACAAGTTCAAGACGCGAGTGACAGCCGAAGTAACGCAAAAGCCCCGAAACGTCTCGTTTCACCGTGGCTTCAGAGACACTCAGACGTTCGGCAATGCGCGCATTAGACAGGCCAGCGGCAACCAGGCTGAGAACTTGGCGTTGACGCGGCTCGAGACCAGGACCGGTACCGGCAGCGTTGAGGAGGTTTTGAGGCAATGTAACGACGCCGCGTGCCAGAGATTTGATCGCCAGCGGAAGATGCGACGGATCAGAACGTGAAACCAACGCTCCGAGTCGACCACCCACCAAAGCCTCGATGGCATTGCGTGACGCGCCGACGGTTTCTTCGGCGATCAACACAGTGCGCCGACTTAGTTGCCGCACATCGTCGGTAACCAAGAATGTTTCGCCGTTGTCTTGACTCGTGACGCCGACACCGTCTTGTTCCAGCAGCGCAATGATTGCCACTTCGAGATACGAGTCGTTTACACGCACGAGTGCTTTGAGCATGACATCAGCCATGTGCACCGGATCGTGCTCACGCACGTCGACGTCAGGCATCGATCACCTGTGCAAGTCGATTGAGTCCGCGCGACACACGCACGCGCGCCGCGCCTGGTGTGCACCCGAGTCGACGCCCGACTTCGTCAAAGTTGAGTTCTTCGCCGACACGCAACATGACTGCTTCAGCTAGCCCCGACGGCAACTGGCTCCATGCACCGGCTAACGACTTACGAAGGCGAGCTGAATCAACGAGGGCCTCAACGCGGTTGAGCGAGTCGCTGTTGTCAGTGTCGATCGGACGAATGCCAATGCCCAGTCGCTTCAAAGAACGTTGACTCACTTCTTGTCGACGAAGAAAGTGCGACAGCTGGTGTCTTGCAATGCCAAACAGCCACGCTCTTGCGTCACCTTTACTCGGCTTGAAACGAAATAGGCCGCGAAGTGCTTCGGCAAAAGTTTCTGCGGTTAGGTCAGCCGACGTGTGGGCACAACCTGTACGTCGTTCGAAAAAACTCAGAATGTCATCGACGTTGCGGTCGTAGAAATATCCAAAGGCAGCCGAATCGCTGCGCGCAGAAAGCAGTAACTCTTCATCAGACAAAGACGAAAGCATCTCGACCCGGGTCATCAGTACTTACTTGCCGCGAGGACCAAAAGTGTTACACGTCTGGTCAGAGAAGTTGTACGGGCAGGGTCAAGCGAACGCGCCATGTCGCACCCCGTTGTGACCTGATGAATTGTTTGCACGACGCCCCCAGTGCTTGACCCGGAGAGCAAACGCCCTCCGGGTTTCGCCGTACCGATACCTAACTAGAAGTACTTTATTGAACTCGTTCGGTTGTCCATGTATCCCGTGATGTTGCCGCCTCCACCGAATGTTGAGGCCGTCGCTCCGGCATAGTTCGTGTTTTCATAATGGGTAATAGTCGGACAGCCGTTCGTTGTCGAGGAAATTCGGTCATTCCAAGCAGCAGAGACGTTAAGACCGCCTCCACCACATGTTGTTCCCGACACCGAGAATGACGCCCCGGTGAAATTGGCGCCGTCATAGTGCACGCCGATGATCGCATCGAGCACGAGCGTTGACCGAGGAACGTTGGCAGGAGTGACTGAATCAGACACGTTCTGATCTCCGCGGCTACGCAAGACATCTGCGAAGGTCGCAAAGCACTTTTCAGGGCCTAGAACAAAAGTGCCATCGACGACATCGGTGACTTCGACGATGCAGTGCTCGCCCTTATCGCCCTCAGCCGACGCAGTAGTGGGAACCGTCGTAAATACTCCGGCCGTGAGAAGCGCTGTAACACCGACGCACCTTGCGGCAAGTTGTACACGTCTTTGCAAGTGAAAGCCTCCTATTACCAACGACCCTTTCGTTGGCAATAGGACTAGAGGCGACCTTCCGGCTCAGTGGATAGTGGCGAAGAGACACATCGTCACTACACCGCTTATGCATTTGCGCGAGCCGACTAGACGTAACCATCTGATCTAAGTGGTTAACGCGCGCGAGTCAGGCAGCCGGCAGCGATAGACAATCGGTTGGACCTGACGTATTGGTGCCGACAAACGGCGACTCGGCAACGTCAGACAGAAACACCAATAGTTGATCGTCGGCAATGAGCTGAACGTCGACGACAACAAGGGCCGGCGATTGTTGAGGCGTGGTCGACGTGATGACACCGCCCGCCGCGCTCTTCCACATCACACGATAAGGAAAGCGCGTTGCGATCTTGGTGGCTGCATCGCTCGCCGCAGTTCCCCACAGCCCCGAACAATGCAACGGGCCACCCACCGCGTACGCGTCGTACGGCGCTGCAAATGGTTCGCTGACATCGGCCTTACGCCCCATCGACAAAGTGACCGTTCTGCTTACCTGAGTGTCGATCACGAAACTGCGAAACGCACCTGCCACGATTGTCAGCGGTGTCAATGCCGGACCCGTATCGAGAGCCACAAAGCGCCCGATCACAGGGTCGGCAACGGGTACAGCCATCACAGAGGCGTCAAGCCCGGCCTTGTCGAGCTCGTCAGCAACCTCGGTCGGCTTTGCGTCGAGGTCGGTGAGAGTGACGGTAATGCGATCGCCGGTGCTTTCAATGCGAAGCACTGACGCGCTAGTGGCCGGCGCATAAACGACTTGCCCCGCACCAGCGACTAACGCAACCAAAACAGCAAGCAGGCCCCCGCGACGAAACCATGACAGTCGGCGCCGACGACGAACGTTGGCGCGCTCGGCAGCATCGACCAGTTCACTTCGCAGCGCGCCGACAAAGCGCTTGTTGTCAGTTGGTTCGGTCACGTTAGAAGCGACCCGGCGACAGCTCGTTAATGCTCGGCTCCATCAGTTGTTGGCTCAATATTCAACAGCGTAGGACGGCTCACGCATTGAGCCGTTCGGGTCATTGAAGGATCAGTTTGGGTGCTTTGTGTTCGCCAGAAATTGTCTAAACAGTTCAGCGTGCTTGAAGTCTTCAAATGCTCGCGCTTCAGGAGAGAAGCATCGTTCCAGTAGAGCCTGGTGGCGGGCGCGTGTCTTCTAAACGCCATCCGGCCGCATGGGCACCTGACGTCTTAAAGGAAGCGCTGAATGCCAGCCATGGTGTGCTCTGCCTAACCGACGAACACAACGTAGTTGTCGACAAGGCCGAAGAGACCGATGACACAGCTACTTATGTGCTCGAAAATCTAACCACCGCGCCCTCAATGCATCACGTCTGCGATCACCGCCAGACAAGCTTTGATGATCCGCAAATCGATTCTTTATTGCATGCCAGCGGTTTTCACGCGTATCTGAGTGTTCCTATCCGCGTCGATGGAAAGATCCAGGGATGGCTGATGGCACTGGATTTCGAAGAGCGTTCGTGGAGCGAGCACGAGAGGGCGATTGCGCTGGCGACGGCCGTTGCGCTCGAACGCAACTTTCCCGTTGATCAGACAGATGTGATTGACGTAACAACCACAAAGATGGCGCATGAACTGCGCACACCATTGACAAGCATCGTCGGCTATTTGGAACTCGTGCTCGACGGCTCTTGTGGGCCCTTGAACGATGAGCAGATTGCTTTCATCAGCAATGCGCATCGCGGCGCATTGCGAATGGCTCACGCCATCAAGGCAACGGGGCTCTGACGTTACCTACGAGTGGGTCGACAAGACGCTACGAACAGCAGCGTCGACCAGTCGCATCTCACCTTCGATGCCGTTGATCAGAGCCAGGATTCGCGAGTGATCATTTTCACCGGCAGCCGTCTGCAACTCGCCGCATTGTTGAGCAAGTCGTCGCGCGCCAAACGACGACGCGCTCCCCTTCAGCTTGTGGGCTGACTTCGCGAGTTGGTCAGTGTGCCCTGCTTCTAGAGCAAGTCGCATCGCGTCGATCTCTTCGCGTGAGTGCACAACGAAGTGTTCGAGCAACGCGTCAAACGAATCAGCCTGTGAAGCACCGACCATTTCACGCAGCTGCGCAATGACTGAAACGTCGAGCGCGCCGTGTTCATCGACCGCGACAACTGCCTCATCAGACGTATCTGCAGTTGCTTCGGTGATGTCGATGTCAACCGTGCGCGCCCACGTCAGCAGGCGGTTGCACAAGTCGTTCGGTCGCACAGGCTTGGGCAGATGATCGTCCATGCCCGCAGCAAGCGCTGGCACTCGGTCTTCGGGTGACTCGCGGCGACGGATCTCAGCCGTTGCTGCGTAGCCGTCGAGTTCGGGCATCTGGCAATCCATGAAAATCAGCGAGTATCGACTCGAAAGCGCTTCTTCGACGGCTTCGCGCCCATTACTCACAACAGTTACTTCACAGCCAAGCTGCTTCAACATCAGCGTTGCAACGCGTTGGTTCACAACGTTGTCTTCGGCGACCAATACGCGGGCACCGATCGACATCTCGTGCGCATAAGTACGTTCATCGGTCTTCACGGCCGCCCCCGCTAATAGTCGGTTGGAGTTTTCAACAAGCGCCTGTTGAACCTTGTCGCGCAGCACCGCGTGGCGCGCCGGCTTGGCGAGCGACGAGAACACGCCGGCAGTTGCGAGTTCGTCGCGTGACAACAAGTCGCCCGACGATGTCAGCAGGATGAGCTTCGTGGCCTTGAGTTCAGGCACTGCTCGGATCTGGGCCGCTAGTTCGAGACCGTGTACGTGGGGCATGTGAAGATCGAGCAAGGCAATGTCAAAAGGATCGCCTTCTTCTACTGCGGTCTTCATCGCTTGCAGAGCGTGTCTGCTTTCAGCCGCCTCAGTTGGTCGCATGCCCCACCCGGCAACCGTTTGGAAGAGGATGCGGCGATTCGTTGCGTTGTCGTCAACTATTAGGACGCGTGAACCGCGAAGGTCAACCACAGGCTCGACCGTCGGTACCGAGTCGTCACGACGTTCGAGGGCCGCCGTGAACCAAAACGTACTGCCACCGCCTTTGACGCTCGTCAGGCCGATGCGTCCGCCCATCAGGTTGGTCAGTTGCCTTGCGATTGCAAGCCCTAGTCCTGTGCCTTCGTGGCGTCGCGTTGCTGACGAGTCGACTTGGGTGAAGCTGCCAAACAAAAGCGCCTGATCGGTTACGTCAATACCGATGCCGGTATCTTTCACTTCAAACCTCAATACAACCTCATCGTCGTCAATGGTCTCGATGAGACAACGCACGATCACCTCACCGTGGTCAGTGAATTTCACCGCGTTGCTAACCAGATTGAGCAACACCTGACGAACGCGAGCGGGGTCGCCACACACGGTTTTCGGCACTTCGGGTGCGATTGAACTCGCGAGTTC
>JBGAQY010000061.1:0-10011 GCA_044220495.1 Acidimicrobiales bacterium | reverse complement strand
GATCGACAACAGCACGTGCGCAAGCCGATGATCTCGCCGCACAACACCCTGGCGGTGATGCGGTGGTGTTAAACGCATCTGACTACACGCGAAGGCTACGCACGGCGCTCGACTTCGAGACGATCGTCTGGCAGCAGGTTGTCGTTCATGCGACGGAGCTCAACGACGAGACTGGAGTAGCTCACGCCGAGTATGCATCGACGACAATCTTGGTTGTGCCATCCAACACCGAACGACTCAGTGAGGCGCGTAACGCTCTCGACGAACTTCGCCGACACCCCGACACTGCCGTCGTGATTGCAATCGAGCCCCCGACCGCCCGCTGCAGCACGCCGGCGTCGATCAGCCAAGTGGAGGATGCATTGCGGCTGTCAGTTGTGCTTCCTCCGCAACGATCAGCGACGCTCGACTCTCGCTAAGACAAGCGGCTGCAAGTCGGCCGTTAGAACAGACCGTCGGCTGGCGTATCGGATTTGGCTGGGGCCACACGCTCGCGCTTCACCTGACGAGCGGGAGCAGTAGTTGCCGAAGTCGGCAATTCATCTACCGACGTGATGCCCAGCTTTTCACTTAGTCGAGCGAAGGTCGCTCGATCAGCGGCGAGTGTCTCGTCAGCAAGGATCTGTTCGTACTTCGGAAGGTAACGACGAGCGTCTAGACACGCGATCACCGCGCGCTCAACATCGGTATACGAATAGGCCTGCGGAACAAACAAGTTGTGTCGCGCTTCTTGAACGACTTGCAACCACACCACTTGACCCTTGGTTGTCAAAAACCACTCGCGATAGAAACGTTCGTCGCTCCCGCGAACGCTGGCAGGAAACAACTCGCGTAGATGGAACAACTCACGCAGTCGATCTGGCAACTGACCTTTGAACTTTGATTGCGGAAATCCAGCGTCGACAAAGGCAAGAATCGACACGGCAAGCTCGTGCTTCTCTTCAGCGGTTGCAAATGCGGTAGCGGTGAACTCAGGCCATTCGATCTCACGGATAGGCCCGATCCACATGCCATGAACCGGCTTTGCCGTGTGGACATCGAACATCGCGTCGTCGACATTGTCGCGACCGGGGTCGTCAGGCAGAGCAACCAACAGCTTTTCCCACTGCGCCAGGCCCGGATTGGCGGCTGATGCTTCGGTGCGACGCGACCTGCCTTCTGCCCGCAGCTTCGCCAACCATGCCGTTGCATTGTCGAACGACATCATCACCGGATGATTGAGCAACATCCACGCCCATTCGACGTTGTTGTGAAAGTCGCACACTCGTGACTCATCGCTGGCATGCCCACTTCCGACTATGCCGTCAGTGCAGTCACCGTTCTCATGACTGCACCTTTTCGGGTCGAACAAACGAACGCTGAAAACCAACCCGTTGTCGATCGCCGCGCGCGCACCGTCAGCCGTTGTCGGCAACCACACGGTGTAGTCCTCGCCGGCGATGCTCGTGCGCTGCGCCAAGTACTCCCATTGAGCGTCTTCATCAACGGTTTCCAGCGCGGCGAGTAGTGACTCGCCAACCCACTTGCCAAGCGCATTGCGATTGCCAACACGGCCTGTCGCCTCGAAACATTTGGCGAGAGCTGCGGGATTACCGAATGGCAGCGTCTCAACTTCGATCTGTTGCTGTGTCACGCCGTTGAACGTACGGCTCCAGATCGGGCCCGACCAAAATTGATGCGCTCTCAGTCATCACAACGCGCTGGCTTTTGTTTGCCACGTCGACGCTCTGGAACACTGCACGCCCTTAGTTGACCCAACATTCATCACCAGGAGCTCACATGACTCAAGCCACTCAGCAAACAGGTTTCACAGCGGAGATGCTGCTTGGAGGAGTGATGGGGGCAATTACCTGGAAGATCAACAGCCCGAGCGGGGTCGAGCGCTTGTTGTTCTGGGCGCCCGGCGATCGTCGCATTGCGGAGTTCACTCGCGTGCCAGCCGAGCGCGACCCGAGCCGCCCATGGATCTCACGCCAACTTCCCGACAGTTACAACGTGCCCAACGACAAACCCCGGACTGCTCGCGACGTCGTTACACGATTCTTAGACAACGTAAATGATGGACTCGAGCCCGAAGAACAAATGATGGTTGTTGAACCGCTAACACGGGCCGAGTTAGACGAGCTTCAGACACTCAACGAGAAGTATCCGACTCAAGTCACGCTCGATGCAGCCGTGCGAATCAGTCAGATCAACCCCGACGAGAAGTGGCGCGCCGCAAACATCGAAGCCGGCAAAGCACACCTGACCGCGTTTTATCACGCGCAAGCCCAAGAATTCGTCGCAGCTGGTCGGGGCGGTCAGCTCGACGCCGACGACGGAGTTGCAATATCGCGTGAACGGTTGCGCTTGGCGCAACTATCCACACGCTTTCTTGACTCTGGTGGAAGCGTGGCCGATCTGACAAACCCGCAAGGGTTGTTCATCGCGTGATCGACCACGCTTCTTATACCGAAGGCAGTTACTGCTTGCGGAGAACTCCGAATACGCCGTCGACTTCTTCTTTGGGCCCGGCTGCGTAATACAACGCGTCGGCGTCGCCAAGGCTTGCGCCGTTTCCAAAGATGATGCCCCAAAGGCCTTCGATCGCTTCGGGCTTGCCGTCACCGTCACGCAAGTAATCAATGAACGTACCGGTCTTGCTGTCGTAAGCAGCAATGTGACCCAGCCCGCCGAAGTTGCCAACCAACAATGCGCCAGCAAACTTGCCCCACGACTGTGGCGCTATGGCAAAGCCCCAAGGTGCATTCAGGCGTGAGTCATCGCTAAACACTCGCGACAGCGAGCCGTCGAGGTTGAACTCAACAACCTTGCCCTTGTTGGGCTTTCCGTCGGCTTTTCTCTCGGCATCAGCGTCGAGCGAATCTTCTTCACCTACGTCGAACTTGGTTGCGTCTTCTTCGCCGGGCTTTGACACGGCGTAAGCAACGTAGGCCTTGCCATTGAGCACTTGGATGTTCCACGGCACTGGGTCGCCTGGCTTCGCTTTCTTGCCGAGAGCGGCATTAGCCGGCTCGATTGGGTCGCCTGTCGCAAACGGATTTACAAAGCCTTGCGTCGGCACGAGATTCCACTTCGAATCGAACTGACGAATTTGTGGATTCTCACCAAAGTCTGCCGCCCACAACGTGTTCCAGTCTTTGTCATTGATGGCAACACCGAAAAAGCCCATGCCTTGGCTGCTGCCGTCGAACATCGTTGCCGCGGGACCATCAACGCGTACGACCTGACCAGTCGTGCTGCGTTCGGTCCAAGCGGAGATCACACCGCTATCAGCGCCGAAAATAAAGCGGGCCGATCCGTCGAAGGCAACGTCAGCGCCATTGTTCTGCGCCGTTTGCGTAGTCACACGAAACTTGTCGGAATTGAGATCGGCGCCGTTGAAAACAACACCGGTTGCTTTGCCCTTTGTTGTTTCAGGGTCGGTAAGGCTGTCGGCACCGGGTACCGCGACTTCTTTCAAGTCGTCTTGGTGAAGCGTCTGCAGCTTGGCGTCGGCGGACTTTCTCACATCACCGACGTACTCAAACGAGTCGCCGCCCGCACCAACCCAGAAGTGCCCACCGGCACCGGCCGGACGAATGGCGATGCCCCACGCGTTCACCATTTCTGGCTCGCGAAACTTACCGCCGTAGCTCTCTTTGTTGGCGACGAGCACTTCGTCAACGAAGTGGTTAGCCGAATCGACCTTGGCCGCCTCTTCGGAGTCGTCGCTTGAACAGCCGGCCCCCGTAAGAGCCAACGAGGTCATAACTGCCCCCGCAGCCAACAATCGCGTTGCTCGCCGAGACCCATCTCTAATGCCCAGAGTTTTCATGGACGGGCAACGTAGCACGACTTCTTAGGTGTCCCTAACATTAACGGGCGCGGCATACACGCAGCTCAGCGGGCATTTGGTTGCCCAACGATGCGGCTTTGCTAACTCAACTCGCCAGCTGAATGAAGAAACACAAGCGATAACAATTGCCTTGCTCGTGCCGATGAGGAACCACCGAATGCGATGAGCGTGGACGGTCGAGGGCGGCTCGCTCGCCTGGCCAGCGAGTGGAGTGCCATTGACGACAATTGAGACGACCCGCGCCGATCTCGCCCACAACCCACCGTCAGACGACACTCGCGATCGTCGCTACGCCGAGCTCGTGCAACGCGTCAAAGCGGCGGGACTACTTGCCAAGCGCCCGAGGGTTTACGCACTACGCACGACGATCACATTTGGGCTCCTCGCCGGCGCATGGGCACTGTTCTTCGTTGTAGGCAACTCGTGGTGGCAACTGCTCACTGCGCTCGTGCTTGCATTTATGTTCACCCAAGTTGGCTTTCTTGCCCACGACGCCGGGCACCGCCAAGCGTTCAAGACGCGTCGAGCCAACGACCAGCTCATGTTTGCGTCGGGCAACTTGATGATCGGCATTGCATCGAGCTGGTGGTTTGGAAATCACAATCGTCATCATGCGCACCCGAACAACGTCGACCTCGACCCCGACATCGGCCTGCGCTACTTCGCATACCACCAGACGCAAACGCCGCTAAAGAAGGGCATCGATCGATTCGTCGCTCGATATCAACATCACCTGTACTTCCCACTGCTCTGCTTGCTCGGATTCTCTTTGCACTTCGAGAGTGTTGCGATGATCGTTCGCAACAACGTCAGTCGACGCAAAACCGAGGCCGCGCTGTTGTTCGTGCACTTTGCTGCGTATGCCGGGGCCATTGCACTGACGCTTCCACTCGGCACAAAGGCATGGAGATGTTCGACGGGAATGAACCGGGCTTCCTCGATCGTCAAGTGCTGTCATCGCGGAATGTCCGAGGCAATGCAGTGATGAGCTACTTGTTCGGCGGACTCAACCACCAGATCGAACACCATCTGTTTCCCTCCATGCCACGCCCCAACCTCGTAAAGGTGAAGCCGATCGTTGAATCGTTCTGCGCGGAAGTCGGATTGCCGTACGCCGAAGAGTCGCCGTGGGGATCATTCAGGGAAGTCGTTGCCCACTTCCGCTCAACTCGCGCGCACTGAGACAGCACCGAAGTAGCTCGGATTTGAGCAGTCAACATACGGTGAGGCGTGCCCAATGCAGCCCCATCGAAAAGTCTTAGCAACCTCACGAACCCAACCGACATTTCGTGGGTTCATGCATCAGCCCTCGTTGCACACGCCACTCAGCTCGGTCTAATTGAAGCGCCGGGCGGCGCAACCGGCGTTGACCGCATTAGAAACGGCGTGACCACCATTGCCAACTCGCATCCGTGGCTCAACGAATTCGCCAACCCCGCTGTCGTTCGTATTTTCGACTCATTGCCAACCGCACCTGTTGCCGACATCGAGACGATGTGGACAAACGAAGATTTGTTCGAGCGCTCTCAATACGGCCCCGCGATTACCGGCTACGCACTGGGTGACGCATACCAACGCACATCAGCAGAGGCAGTCAAAGGACGCGCTCTTTGCCAAACCCCCCGTTACGTAGCCGACCTGCTGTTCGACTTGGCCCTCACGCCTGCGCACCGCGAGACCGGCCCCAACACACGCGTAATCGATCCTTCCTGTGGCACTGGTCACTTGGTCATGGGCGCAATGCTCAACGCGAAGTCTCGCCCGTGGGGTGACATCTCAGCTCGCGAAGGTCGCGCGTTCACGTACATCACGCCTGAACAAGCGGTCTCGACAGTTGCCGGCGTCGATCTCGACCCTTACGCAGTGTTGCTGACGCGCTACCGATTGCTTACATTCCTGGCCCGTGCTGACGGACGCAAGAACGAACTGGTGCAGACCGCGCGTGACCTACCACTGCAGGTCGTCTGCGCCGACAGTTTGCTCGACGATCACCCAGTGCTTGCACGCGGTCAGTACGACGCCGTTGTTGGTAATCCCCCATACATAACGGCCCGAGATGCGCAGCAAAACGCAGCAATACGTGCGCGTTATCCCGAAACAACGTCAGGCAAGTACTCATTGGCGCTCCCCTTCTTTCAGCTCATGAACGACCTGACTCGTCGCGGTGGATATGTCGCTCAGATCACAACGAACTCGTTCATGAAGCGCGAGTTCGGCAAGAGGTTCGTCGAGGAGTACTTGCCGCGCCTTGACCTGAATTGGGTGATCGACACGAGCGGTGCGTACATTCCCGGCCACGGAACACCAACCGTCATTCTCATGCACCGCAATCGTCTACCTGTCAGCGAACGCGTGAACGTCGTGATGGGTATTCGCGGCGAACCCTCGACGCCCGCAGACCCCGCACGGGGGCAAGTGTGGACATCAATCTCAGACGCCGTCCGCGATCGACTCAGCTGGCAGCGCTTTGCTGCCGGCGCAGAGGAATATGCAAAGTCGTTGCAACCAAGCACCGCCACAGACGCCCGAGAGCTCGAACGCATTGTCGACGCGCGTCGCACACAGATCGAAGGCGTGTGCGAGCAACTCGCCCTCTTTGATGGCCTCGATGCAGCAGCACCCGCTCTCGCTTGAACTCGTCAGCCACTCACGAGCCACGCTCGCTAAGCAGAAACGTTTCGCCACTCGCCGAGTGCTTTTGAGCACCGCCGGCGCACTTTCTGTGAACGCTCACAAACAACTTCGGTTCACAAGCAAAACGCCCGCAACACAAGAGTTTTTGGCACGTTCTGACCAACCTTTTGTCTCGGATTCACAATGCCAGCGCGTCGCATCTAACGCACATGACCGAGACACGCTCTAGTCACACGATCTGTAGCAAAGCGTTAACAATCTGACATGGCAGTTACGCGCGAAGGCTGCGAGAGTCGCGAGCATGCATCTCGTTGTTGGCATCCCCACAAAGAACGAAGCCGCCACAATTGCCGAAGTAACGGCAACGGTCGACCTCGGACTCCTGCAAGCATTCCCCTTCGATCGGGCCACGATTATCAATGCCGATAGCGCGAGCACTGATCGAACTCAAGAGATCTTCTCGTCGGTTCCAACCCGCGCCGAGAAACTCACGTTTCAGTCGACAATCGCACCCAACGGCAAGGGTGCAAACGTGCTCACGATTCTCGAAGCCGCCAAGAGGCTGGGGGCTGACGCCGTATGTCTCATCGACGGTGACTTGCGATCGGCTCAGCCCGAGTGGCTCGGCAAGCTCTTTGTCGCTGCGCTGCAAAGACGTGAGGCAACGTTTGTGACCCCCGAGTACACGCGCAGTCGTTACGAGGCAAACACCACAAACCAGATCGTTGTGCCCTACCTACGTGCTGCCTTTGGCCTAGATGTTCGTCAACCCATCGGCGGTGAGTTCGCAATGAACGCAGCACTCATCGACGAGGCCCTTACGTGGGAACGCTGGGAGAGCATGTACATGTACGGCATCGATGTCTGGCTCACGGCCAACACCGCGCTACGCAACCTGCACCTCGAAAGCGTGTTTGTCGGTCGTAAAGTTCACAACCCAACCTTCCCCAAGATCTATCGCCTTGGCCAAGAGGTGCTCGACACGTTGTTCCGTCTGATGATGTTGCACCGACCGGCATTACCCAACGTGACAACCGCCGACGACGTAATTCACGGCCTGCGCGTCGACGCCAACGGATCTCCACTTGCCGACGATGTGGTGGGGCCCGTTACCGAACGAGCGTCGAATTACCTGCGCAACAACTGGGATTCCGTGGTCTTCACTTTCCCTGGCCTCGTCACGACGCCCATGCCGGCCGCTGGACAGCTGCCCTGGATCAGCTCGGAGTTGTGGTGCGAACTACTCACCGACGCCTACCTGCAGCTTGACGGATCGCGCTTTCGGGCCGTTCGAGACCACCTAGTCGGACTATTCCCGGCTCGCGTAGTCAGCTACTGGAAAGAGATTGAGCACATGACAGCAGCCGAGGCCGACATGTTCCTCGAAGCTCAAAACCAGCGGCTAGCCGAGCTGTTCGCCAAGCGTCCCCTGCCCGCCCAGATCATCGATTTACGTGATTCACCTGCACTTTTGGGCGATATCTGGACTGTTCCCGAGCCTCAAAAGATGGCCGGCTCGCTTTAGGCCAGCGAGCGCACCCGCAGCAGCGCCGGCGCTGGATCACGGTGAAACGTTTCACCTACCCAAGAGGCCCAAAAGCACGCTGGATTTGGCCGAAAAATGGGCTTCTCGGGTGGTTGAAAGACGGAAAAACCAGGCTGACGCGTAGGGTCAGCGGCGCTTTTATGCCGAGGCTCGCAAAATCCGTCGCGGAAGGGCTCGTTTAGCCCATCTAGCAGGACTTTTACCCTCAATCTTGGGCCGTTTTTGCCGATATAAATCAGGTGAGAATCAGTGGCGGGCTGCGGTTGCCCCGGCGTTACAAGCCGGCCCACAGAGCGCCGCGCCCAAACTCGGTTTTGCGTCAGCTCATAAGCCTCGTGATGCTCACCACGCTGCTCGTTGCATCACCAATTGCGAGCACGCCAGCGTCAGCGGTGATGACGACCGATGGTCTCGTTGCCTACAGCATCGGCTCGTTCCACGAAGTGCACACGAACAGTTACACGAACTCGACGAACACGATGGGTGCAGTCAGTCAAGCGAGTGCATCGGGTCTCTACAACTCGAACTTCATCGTGCGCACGTCGCCCATCAAACACGAGGCGCTACTCGGCTACGCCGACAGCAACGGACACTTCTACCTCGCTTGTTTCAATGGCACGTCGTGGTCAGATGAGTTGTACACGACCATCGGCACCGACGGCACGCGCGCAAAGTTTGACATCGCCTACGAAACGACCACGGGCGACGCGATGGTCACGTTCAGCAACGAGTCGGCTAGCACGTGGAGTTACATAACCAAGCCAGGCAGCCAACCTTGCGGCGCCGGCAACTGGGCGTTGTCAAAAGTCGTTGTGCCGACGACTACCACCGGCATCGTTCAATGGATGAAACTTGCAGCCGACCGACGCGACGGTTCGAACTTGCTGACGGTCGTGTGGTCTGACGTCAACAACGACCTCTCATCGATGCAGTGGACAGGCTCATCGTGGACAAACGAACCTGCATCGGCGCTCGAGACCTCTCTTGCTTACGCGTCGGCCGCCGGCGACGTCGACAATTTCGACGTGCAGTACGAGTCGACATCAGGCGACGTGATGGTCGTATGGGATAACTCGGCCGGTGGTGCCGGCACCAACGGGGTGCGCTACGCAACCTGCACAGGCGGCGTAGCTGCGTGCACCTGGTCAGCTGCGACAACGCCTCCCACATTTACAGACGACGCAACGAACCTGACGCTTTCGGCCAACCCGAACAACGACGAGATGGTGTTCGCGTCGATCGGCAAGTCGCGAGGCTATTTGCAGGCGGGATATTGGTCGGGTTCGAGTTGGACGAACACCGCCGCACTCGACACGTCGAGCGAAACGCCCGCCGCCGGCACGCACATGGTGTCGAGCGCGTGGCTGACAGCCGGCGGAACTACGCGCAGCGTGATCGTGTATCACGACGCAGGAGCAACAAACATTGGCTGGGTCACCGGTAACGGCTCGTCGTTCAACATCGAAAGCGACGCTTCACCAAGCCCGGCGTTTTCGAGCACTCAGTCGTGGTACGAGCTCTACGCCGACCCACTAATGCCCGATCGTTTGATGTTCATCACCACTGACAGCTCGAGCGACCTGTTTGCCAAGCGACTCGTCATGACGTCGACACCGAACTTCACATGGACTGACTCGAACGGTGGCGCGGCGATCGAGACAAGTGTGTCGCAACCAACAAGTCGAGGCGCAGGCTTTGCCTACTGGAACTCGCCGCCGCTCGACCAAAGCAACTTCCGCTGGTACGCAAACGCTAACGCCGTGCAACCAACCACAGCATTGGCGGCGGAAAATGCGACTGCGCGTCTAACAGCATCGCCGGGGCCCGTTCGCTTGCGTCAATCAGTGAACCTACCGATGCGCAAACTGCTCAACGGCAAACAGTCGTATTCGCTGCAGTACGCAACAAATACCGGAGGACCGTGGGCACCTGTCGCGGCCAACGGTTGGTGGAATGCAAGTTGGCAGAACCGTCGCAAGGTCACGTTCGACAA
>JBGAQY010000060.1:0-9103 GCA_044220495.1 Acidimicrobiales bacterium | reverse complement strand
GCGCAGAAACGCAGCCACCAGTCCGGCGGCTCCTAAAGCAAAAAGGCTGTTGCGTAAAGCTTTTAACAACACGGTCTCCTAGTGGCTGCTCGAATGCATAGAGCGGGCTCAAGGACGGACACTTCACGTAACAGTAGTACCCGCCCGTTGCGCCGACATCGCAGTGCTGACTAGGTCAGTGAAAAGTCGAGGTGCTGTTCTAGAAAATTCTGGAGTGGCGCGAATAGGTCATCGCGTGTGCGCAACTCATCAATTGTGAACCAGCCAAGATCTGTCGCTTTGTCGGGCTCCATTATTTGAGCTACGCCCGTGCTCACGTCGCACCCGATGAACAGCGTGATGTAGTGCCTGTCGATGTCGAGCATCTGATCGTCGGTAAATCCCATCCGTCGCGTCTCTATGACATTGAGACCGGTCTCTTCGGCAACCTCACGCACTGCTGTTTGCTCGGGTGTCTCGCCAAACTCTTGGTGTCCACCGGGAAGACCCCAAGTACCTTCGCCATGGGATCCACAACGTCGTAACAACAAAACCTTGTGATCACTCACCACGAACGCGCCGACTCCGACACGCACAACCCGCTCACCGACTGCCATTTCAGCGATGCTACTTACGGCGCGCCATCGTCTTAGGACGCTTCCACCCTTGCAAACCACGTGGATGACTAGTCTCAGTGATCATGACGTCCCGCGTCGATGATCTGATCGACAGCGCTGCTCGCGCCCTACGACCGCACTATTCGGGTGACAGGCTCTTCGGCAACGTCGCGTCGACATTGGTGACGTTGGACGGAAACGAATACTCGGGCGTCTGCATAGACACCGGATCAAGCACGATGATCTGATCGACAGCGCTGCTCGCGCCCTACGACCGCACTATTCGGGTGACAGGCTCTTCGGCAACGTCGCGTCGACATTGGTGACGTTGGACGGAAACGAATACTCGGGCGTCTGCATAGACACCGGATCAAGCACAGGTTTCTGTGCGGAACACAGCGCTATTGCAGCAATGGTGACCGCCGGGGAGTACAAGATCGCGACGATCGTTGCGGTGTGGAAAGACGACGCAGACCGTCTCTACGTCTTACCGCCGTGTGGACGGTGTCGCGAGTTCATCCGCCAAATCGATGACCACAACCTCGACACCGACGTGGTGCTGGGTCGCAACGACGTCGTAAAACTGCGGGAACTTCTACCTCGGAACGAATGGCCCGACCCGCTCAACGGTTAGTTCCCAACACCGCTCCTTTCACCTACGCGAGAAGCCCAAAAAAGCTCTCCTAAAGGCCAATATTTGGGCTTTTCGCGTGGTTGAAAGGAGCGTCCGATTGGCTAAGTGCGACCGCCGCAGCGAGTGCGACCAGGGCGCGGTATGAGGCGAAGCCTGCGTGGCGTTTGAACGCCTCCCAGAGGGAGTAGTCGAGCGAACCTGGGGAGTCCGAGCGCAGCGAGTGCGACCAGGGCGCGGTATGAGCGGGTGGGGCTACGAAGAATCGAACTTCGGACCTCAGCATTATCAGTGCTGCGCTCTAACCGACTGAGCTATAGCCCCTCAGCCAAACATCGTGGATGGCCTGGATATACCTGCTCTCCGCGACTCCAGAAAGGACGTCAAGAGAACAGGTCGACGACAGGATACTCGCCGATCAGGGCCGTCGTGTCGCGACTTTGATCAACACCCGAGATTGACTGAGTCACAGAACTCGCCGATCATTCACCTGGCCTGCGGGTCTTTCTTATTACGTTGATCGGAGTCCGTCATGTCGACCCCCGTTTTTGTAAGTGCCGACGTCAGGGATGGCATCGCCGCTCGACTCGAGCGACTCGAGCGAGCCATCGAGACCAATGCGCCCGCGTTTCAAGAGAAGATCCGGGGAGAAGTCGCAGCTGCTCGACGCGCCGCGTCGGCGTTAGACGCGATCGCACAGCGGGCGGGGCTCTCTGAGATCACCGAACTCCTTCCCGGCGGTGCGCGCGTGGTTGTCCTTGGTCAGCGCGACGGCAAGGCAGTAGCACTGAAGATCAGTGGCGCGCCTGCCGCACGCGACGGCCTGCTCGGTGAGGGGCCTACCTATGAGGCGATTGCCGCTGTCGACCCCAATGCCCCAATGGCAAAACTCGTTGACTATGGCGTTGACCAAGCAAGAGGAGTCGATTTTGTCGTTACCGAAGTTCACGAACGCCGACGTCTTCACGACCGAGTTGTCGGCGGCGGTTCAGCGCACTTCTCGACAACGCTCGAGATGATTCAAGCCCTCCGGCAAGTTCCGTCACCAGCGGTCACGCAAGGCGATCAGCGGTTCAAGTCATTCAAGGATCACCGCATTTCCGGGCCAATCAATGACACCACCCAGCTCCTCGACCAGAGCGAGCGATACGCGACGCTGGTCGCAAGCACTCGTGCGCCGTTCAATCAGGCGGTTAAAGAGCTGGCCCACGGCGCTATCTACGTTGGCCTCGGTGATGCCAAAGCGGTCAACACGCTTGAGGGTCCAACATTTTTCGACCCTGATGGCTGCTTGACACCACTCGGTTGGGACAGTGCGCAAATGATTGCTGAGTCGAACGAGACTCAAGGCGAGAACTTCGAATTTCTGATTGAAGCGGCTGTCGCGTCAGAGGCAAACCGGTTGAGGTTGTCGCATGTCGATGTGTCAGAGACGGCCGTTCGCCGCAGCCTGCTTCTAAGTGTTGGTGTACTCGAGCGCATTTACGCTGGGTACGGAATCGGCAACGAGCAAACAGCAATCAACGAAGGGCGTGACCCGACGAAGTACGTAACTCCGGCGATCGAAGATCGCCTCGCTTGCGCCGAACGCAGTTTTGCCCTGGCGAGAGCGCTCCCAGACGAGATGGCAGTAAGTCAGGCCGCCGGCCTGCGTTAGTTACCGAACCCAGAGCTTGCGGCGGCAGAAGTCGCCTTTTGGTCGCCCAAATCAACCGTGACCACTACGCCGTCAGCAGTATTTGCGAACTTCGTAACCGTTGCTCCGTTGGCTCTTGCGGCCGAACGAGCAGCCGGAACGCCACCGGCCACTCCGGCCAGCGCCGCCGCGTCGGCTGCGGTTTGCGCTCTGGCCTTTGTGTTGATGATCTTGGTCGCTTGGCCCATCGCCAGGGCAGCAATCACGAGGATTGCCATCACGACGCCAATCAACGGCATCACCTGACCCGATTCGCGATTCGTTCGTCGCAACAAGAGATTCGCCTCTTCCGATACCTAGATTTGGAGGAGGCGAACCCCTCAAGCAGCCAACGGCTGTAGTTATTGAACGACGTAACGACGAACGGATGCGAGAACGCCGGCCTAAACCGGCGCCGCGACCTCTTCAACCGTCATGATCGGCGCAACTGAAGCAACGCTTTGACCAGCGTCGAGGTTCATCACGCGAACACCCGTTGCATCTCGCCCTTGCGATGAGATGTCACGCACCGACATTCGCATGGTCACGCCGCCGGATGACACGAGCACAATCTCGTCGTCGAGACCCGCCATGAACGCAGCAACAACTTCGCCGCGTTTGGCGGTGAGCTTGATTCCACGAACGCCTTGGCCGCCGCGCGCTTGACTGTTGAACTTGTCGAGCTTGGTGCGCTTTCCGAAGCCGCTATCGGTGACGATGAGGATGTCGGCTTCGTCGCGAGCAACGTCGCAGCTAACGACGATGTCGTCGTCTTTTAGCTTCATGCCTCTAACCCCAGCAGCATCGCGACCCATCGGACGCACGTCTTCTTCATTGAAGCGAATCGTCATGCCCGAGTTGGCAACCATGAAGACGTCGTCAGAACCTGACGTCTGAATCACACGAACTAGCTCGTCATCGTCTTTAAGCGAGATAGCAATGAAACCGTCGCGGCGAGACTTGTCGTATTCGGAGAAGGTTGTCTTCTTCACCTGACCCTTGCGCGTCGCGAAGAACAAGAAACGGTCGTCGTGATACTCGCGAGTCTCGATGATTGCCTGAATGCCTTCGTTGGGAACTAGCGGCAACAGGTTGACAATTGCCGTACCGCGCGCGGTGCGCTCTTTCACCGGTATCTCGTGAGCCTTGAGGCGATAGACGCGCCCACGGTTTGAGAAGAACAACAGATACGCGTGCGCAGACGTGTGGACGATGTGCGACACGAGGTCTTCTTCTTTGAGCTTGGCCCCCTGAACACCACGACCACCGCGACCTTGGGTGCGGAATGTGTCGGCCGGCATTGCCTTGATGTAACCGGCTTTGGTCATTGTGATTACCAAGGGCTCATCTTCAATTAGATCTTCAACACCGATGTCACCTGGGTCGAAGATGATCTGAGCCTTGCGAGGCGTTGCGAACTTCGCCCGAATCTCACCCATCTCGGTCTTGATGACTTCGCGCAAAGCCTCAGGGTCGTTGAGGATGCGCTCAAGCTCGGTGATGGTTTCGCGCAAGCGTGCCATTTCATTGTCGAGGTCGGAACGACCAAGACGCGTGAGTTTGGCAAGCGTCATGTCGAGGATGTGTTCAGCCTGAACGTCAGTGAACTCGAACGGCTTAGTCATCAAACGCGACTTCGCCATGGCTCGATCGTCAGAGCCACGAATGGCCTCGATGATTGCGTCGATCATGTCGATCGCCTTGATCAAACCCTCAACGATGTGAGCGCGATCTTTGGCCTTTTGCAGTCTGAACTGACTGCGGCGCGTAATTACATCGACTTGGTGAGCGACGTAAGCAACAAGGCAGTCACGCAAATTGAGCTGCTTGGGTACACCGCCAACGAGAGCGACCATGTTGACACCGAAGCTCGTCTGCATAGGTGTGTGCTTATAGAGATTGTTGAGAACAACCGACGCGTTGGCATCACGCTTGAGCGTGATGACCATGCGGGTGTCGCGTCCGGCCGAGAGGTCGTCGACTTCACGAATGCCGTCGAGCTCTTTACCGTCGACGAGGTCTTTGATCTTCACGGCAATCGAGCTGACCGACGTTTGATAAGGCAGCTCAGTAACGATGATCTGCGTGCCCTTTTTGCCTTCGACAATCTCAGCCACGGCACGCTGACGAATCGAACCGCGACCGGTTCGGTAAGCATCCATGATTCCTTGGCGGCCAAGAATCTGCGCGCCAGTCGGGAAGTCAGGGCCCTTGATGAATTTCATCAAGTCTTCGGGCGTTGCATCGGGGTTCTCGATCAAATGCGTGACTGCGTCAATAACTTCACCGAGATTGTGCGGCGGAATATTGGTAGCCATACCAACGGCAATACCTTGGCTGCCGTTTACCAGCAGGTTGGGGAAACGCGAAGGAAGAACCGTCGGCTCTTGACGGTCGCCCGAGTAGTTGTCGGCCCAATCAACCGTATTTTCATCAATGCCCGCAAGCATGTGATTCGCAAGCTGCGACAAACGACACTCTGTGTATCGAGCAGCAGCAGGCGGATCATCAGGCGAACCAAAGTTGCCATGCTTGTCGATAAGCACGTGACGAAGACTGAAGTCTTGGCCCATGCGTACGAGCGCGTCGTAAATAGCGGAGTCACCGTGCGGGTGGTAGTTACCCATGACTTCACCGGTGACCTTCGCGCACTTGACGTGTGGCCGGTCACTGCGAAAGCCCATGTCGTGCATGCCGTAGAGAATGCGGCGGTGCACCGGTTTGAGGCCGTCTCGCGCGTCGGGAAGTGCACGCGAAACGATGACCGACATGGCGTAGTCGATGAACGACCGCTCCATCTCAGTCTGAATTTCAATTGGCTCGACACCTGAGAGCGTTGCTGCCGCTTCTTCTTCGCCGCCGGTGTCGTCGTTCTTGGATTTACCGGCCATCAAGCATCAACCTCGGCATACGTTGCGTTCTTTTCAATGAAGTTGCGGCGCTGTTCGACGTCTTCGCCCATCAAGACACTCATCATTTCGTCAGCGATAGCGGCTTCATCGCTCGTGACTTGCAACAGAGTGCGCTTGGTTGGGTCCATCGTCGTTTCACCCAGTTCGTGGAAGTCCATTTCACCGAGACCCTTGAGTCGTTGGAACTCGGTCTTGTGATTTGGGTGTTCTTCCAAGAAACGAGTCTTGGCAGCATCGTCTTTCAAATAAGTCTTCTCTTTACCGACAAGCGTTGAGAACAACGGCGGTTGGCAGATGTAAACGTGACCGTGATCAACAAGTGGCCGCATCTGTCGGTAAAACAACGTCAACAGCAGTGTGCGGATGTGCGCACCGTCGACGTCAGCATCGGCGAGAATGCAAACCTTGTTGTAGCGAATCTTGTCGACATCGAACTCATCACCGATGCCTGCGCCGATGGCAGCAATCAATGCTTGCACTTCGTTGTTCTTGAGCATCTTGTCAACGCGAGCTCGCTCAACGTTGAGGATCTTGCCTCGAATCGGCAAAATAGCCTGATTTTGCGGGTTTCTTGCCTGCACAGCAGAACCACCAGCGGAGTCACCTTCAACAATGAAGATCTCTGCTTCACGGGCATTGCGCGTTGCACAATCGCGCAGCTTGCCAGGAAGACCGGCACCTTCGAGTGCTGACTTGCGACGCGTGAGGTCGCGCGCTTGGCGGGCAGCCAAGCGTGCACGCGCTGCCTGCGATGCCTTCTGCAATATCTGACGCGACTCGCTTGGATGCTCTTCGAGCCATTCGCTCAACTTTTCGTTTGTGATTCGCTCAGTGAGAGAACGCATGGCGACCGTGCCGAGTTTGGTCTTTGTCTGACCCTCGAACTGTGGCTCGGGAAGTTTCACTGCAATGATCGCCGTGAGACCTTCGCGAATGTCTTCACCTAAAAGGTTGTCGTCTTTCTCTTTCAACAAACCACGCGCACGGCCGTATTTGTTGACGACATTTGTTAGTGACTTGCGGAAGCCTTCTTCATGCATGCCACCCTCAGGGGTGCTGATGCCGTTGACGTAGCTGTGAATGCCCTCGTAATAACCGGTATTCCACTGCAGTGCGACCTCGACTTGGCGGGCCTCTTCTTGGCCATCGAAATAAGCCACCTTCTTGAACAGTGCTTCTTTCGAGCTGTTCAAGTGGGCAACAAAGTCGCGAATGCCGCCTGCGTATTTGAAAGTGACCTCTTGCTCATTGCCGGGACGCAAGTCTTTGAAGTCGATCTGCAGACCAGCATTCAAGAACGCGTACATCTGCAAACGCTCAAGAACAGTCTGCGAGCGGAACTCAATCTCTTCGAAAATCTCAGGGTCTGGCCAGAACGTGATCGCCGTACCAGTGAAGTTCTTGGGTGACTTACCCGTAGCTTCGAGCTTTGTTTTTGGCTTACCGCCGTTGGCGAACTCCATCACATGGTGAGTGCCATCGCGATCGATCTCGAGCATCAAGCGAGTAGACAACGCGTTGACGACAGACACGCCAACGCCGTGAAGACCACCAGAAACCTTGTAACCACCGTCTTCTTGGCCGAACTTTCCGCCAGCGTGCAGCACGGTCAACACAACTTCAGCAGCAGACTTGCCCGACTTGTGTTGATCGGTCGGAATGCCACGACCGTTGTCGGTCTCGCGGCACGAGCCGTCTTCATTGATGGTGACGGTGATGTGGTCGCAATAGCCCGCCATTGCTTCGTCGACTGAGTTGTCAACGACTTCCCAAATCAAATGGTGCAAACCGGTCGGGCCCGTCGAACCGATGTACATACCCGGGCGCTTACGCACTGCTTCAAGACCTTCAAGAACTTGAATGTCTTTTGCCCCATAAGTGGACTTTTTCTTCTCAGCCATTGCGCATCAACGCCAGACAGCACTCAAATCGCACGAGGGTCCTTCCAGACAGTTAACAAAAGGGCGACCTACGCCGCCGAATACAGCAATGCAAGGACGAATCACAAGCATCACAGGATGTGATCATTCTACCAGCGCAGGTGTGTCATTCAGCGGAGTTTGGGCGCTGGAATCGCACATCAATGCGGGTTATTTGCTGTTCGCCAAGCGCAGAATTGAGCCGATCAACAAGCTGTTTTGTCATCCATCGCAATTGCGTTGCCCAGCGCGCGTCATCAACACCAACAGTGAGAATTCCGTTCGCCAACGACACCGGTTGTGCGTGTCGAGCAATGTCATCGCCAACCGTTGTCGCCCACTCATCGAAAACAGTTGTCAGCGCTTTCGGCGAGGCCGCGCCGAGTCGCTCGGCCAAGCGGGCGAGCGGGCGAGCGATGGGTACGACATCAGCACCAGGGTCAGGTTCTCTGTACGGCTGCCATGTCATTGGCCCCTATTTTGCTGCACCTTTTTCGACTCGGATTACATGGTCAGGCTTGCTGCCATCAGGCGCACCAGTCGCCGTCGTAAGAAACGCCTGGCCAGGAGGCAGTGCCTCGAGCAATCGACGCGCGCGTTGGCTGTCTAATTCGGAGAACACATCGTCGAGTAGCAAGATCGGTGGAGCTTCGTGAGTCGCGCTTAACAACGCGTGACTCGCCATCCGCAACGACAGAGCAAGGCTGCGTTGCTCTCCCTGTGAGGCTTGAGTTCGAGCTGGCAAACCGTTGATGCTCAGCAAGAGTTCGTCACGATGGGGACCAACAGTTGTAATTCCACGAGCAAGATCATGACGACGCGACTCGGTGAGCTCCGCCAAAAGCCCACGCCCACCGTCACTTTTTCGCCAATCGGTCGTCATCTGCAACGAGATCGTTTGCGGACCAAGCTCGTCGGCAACAAGCTGTCGATACGCAGATATCACTTCGGGAGAGAGTCGTTCGACAAGATCTTGACGCGCCTCGCCAAGTGGTTCGCCCAACTCGGCAAGTTTGGAATCCCACACGTCGAGCGTTGATTCGATCTCAGACGAGAGACGACCGCCCGACTGTTTGAGCAGTGTGTTTCGTTGACGAATGACGCGATCGAGATCGGTTTGTAGCGCCTCGATCTTGCGATTGCTATCGGCCAACAACTCATCGATGTAACGCCGACGTTCAGCCGGACCACCTTTGATGAGTTCGAGATCATCGGGAGAAAAGACTGTGGCAGTTAGGTTTTCGCCGATGTCTCTTGCTTTTCGCAGAGGCTGGCGATTGATCTGCACGCGACTACGCCCAGCAATGGCGATCTCTGATTCGATCAGCAGACGACGTTGATTGCGCTCGCCTTCAGCACGAACCACAGAT
>JBGAQY010000015.1:0-69424 GCA_044220495.1 Acidimicrobiales bacterium | reverse complement strand
TGAGGATTGATGCCCGTTGCCTGCTTGGCACCCACAAAGCTGACAACCATCGTGTTGGGATTGTCGACGTTGACGCCGTAGCTCGCGGTGAACGTTGCTGCTGCAGTTGTTGCATACGCAGCACTTCCATTGATTGGGTTGGAATTGACCCGCTTCAGCGGACACGGGATCTAAGCGGTTTGCAGTCTGGCTTCGTAATCGGTTGGAGACAAGTAGCCAAGGCGAGCCTGGCTGCGTGATCGGTTGTAGAAGGTCTCGATGTAGTCAAAGATTGCAAGGCGCAGTGCTTCTCGCGTCGCCCAGATCTTTTTGCCGTGGATGTGATGAAGCTCGCGTTTGAGCGTTGCCCAGAAACTCTCCATTGCCGCGTTGTCGTAGCAGTCCCCGGTCGACCCAAAGCTCTGCACGAGACCAAGTGCGCTCAAGCGCTGACTGAAGGCCAACGACGTGTATTGACTTCCGCGATCGCTGTGATGAATCGGTGCTTGCCTTGGATCCCGACGCTCCACTGCCATAGCCACTGCATTGATGACCAGGTCCGTGGTCTGTCGTTCCCCCATTGACCATCCAACAAGGGCATTGGATCCAAGGTCCATAACGCCGGCCAGGTAAAGCTTGCCGTCGAATGTCTTGAACTCGCTGATGTCAGCAACCCAAAGTTCGTTTGGTGCACTTCGATGGAAGTCCCGCTGCACGAGATCGGGCGCAAAAGCTGTGTTGGCTTTGCCTCTACGCCACTTGCGTCTCGAATGAGCACCCACGAGCCCGCCCTCTTGCATCAATCGCGCAACGCGTTTGCGGCCGACAAAGACGTCACAACGTCGCAGCTCCTGATGCACTCGCGGTGCGCCATAGGTCTTGCGCGACCGCTGGTGAATCTCAGCAATCTGTTCAGATAGCAGCTCGTTGGCAACAACACGAGGAGAAGGGGTCCCGTTGCGCCACGCATAGAAGCCCGATCGGCTTACTTCCATCAACGAGCACAACGCCTTGACGGGGTATTCGCGCTCGTGATCTTTGACGAAGCGCTGGCGCCGCACTACTTCGTCTCCTTTGCGAAATAGGCCGCTGCCTTTCGCAAAATGTCCTTCTCCATCTCGAGCTCGGCCACTCGCTTGCGAAGTCGTTTCAACTCTTCGAGATCGTCATCGGCAAGCCGGCGTGGATCATCTCGGCGCTCTTGCATCTCGGCTTCAGCTCGAAGCCACGTGTAGAGCGTCTGTTCGCTAATACCGAGTGAGGCAGCAATGTCTCGTTTCGACCGATCAGATGAACGGGCTAGGCGGATTGCTTCTGCACGGAACTCGGCGGGATATCGGTTGGCATGGCCAGCCATGTCGGGGCACCTCCTGTGGAGCAGTCTCCACTGTTAAGTGTCCACAAAAACGGGTCAAGTCCAGGTTATCTCCGTCGACGCCTTTGTAGGCGGCCATTCCACCTGACGCTTGTCGTGCGCTATCGAGAGTGAACGTGTAACTCGCTGGCTCAGCTCCGGTCACTTTGTGCCAATAGATCGCAGAGCGAACCTCAGTCGATGCTGACGTGTTCTGAAGCTCAGTCCAACCAGTTGGCTTGGTGATTGTCGAAGCAGAACCAGCATTGACGACAACGTGGGCAAGGATGATGTCGCCAACCGTTGCGCCTGTTGGCACGTTGATCGTCAGTGACGAAGCAGCAGTTCCTCCTGTTGTTGCTGTTGTCGTCGAACGGAGCGCAGGAACTGAAGTGACATTGCGCTCGATGATTCTGTCGAGCACGTCACGCTTGTAAGTCACGACATTGCCTTCTGACGTCGTGGTCATGTGACGATCGGTGATGTCGTATGCACAATGGCAAGAGCCGTCAGTCCAAGAGTCGCGTCGCCAGGCAATTTCCTTCCGCGTCAAACGCGGCAAGGGACGCTACCACTGCAACGTCATCCGCCCACATGAGTGCCCACCACGATTCAGGGAACATTTCGGTAATCGTGACTCCGGACACATCAAGAGCGGCAACGCGCGCGATTTTGGTTCCAACTACACCTGCTGCAAGCCAGAACGCGCCCACGCTTCCCCTCGTCAACACAAGGAAGGTGCCTATTTCCAGGTTGCCGGGATCAGCGATCCACGACCCGCCAAAGCTGCCCCACATTTCCCAACGGTCGTCGGTCTTAAGACGGGTGGCGATAAATGACTCGCACCGCACGAACCCGTCGCTACTCTCAAAAGCCAACGTGACGGCGCCAACCGTTGGCTGCACCTGGAAAGCAACAACTGCGGGCGCTGCCCCTTCTACCTTTGTAACTTCAAGTTCGCCTCGGTCCCACGCCGCCAGCGCTGTCTCGGCATCGGAGTCAACTCCCACGGCCTACCCTCCTGCCCTGAAACCCTCAACCATAATTGTCCTCTGCAGAATTCCCCGGCGGTCAGCGTACGCAGGATCATAGACAGCGCTTCCTCCGACCAGGAAGTCCGAACCCTCCCACACTCGGACTCGGGTATGAGCACTCCAACGGATGTGCCCGGTAGCTTTGTCATCCGTGTTGGAATATCCGATCTGCGACTCACCCGCTCCACCCTTCGAGCTTGCGGGACCGGAGCCGACGACACTTACCGAGGTACGTACGGTGTTCGCTCGAAGTGAGCCACGGTTGACTTGGTACTCGACGTAGTACTCCATCCAACGTCGGCCGCCGACCGTACCGGCCTTGCCGGTCCGCTTGACGATAAGCGTTGTGAACTCACCGCGAATCTTTGTCTGAGCACCGCACTTCTTAAATGGGTTCCCGAAAACCCCGCACCTACCGTCCAAATCGAAACCATTGATCGGATCGCCATTCGCATAGTCGTAATCATTCGCACTGCCGCCCTCCACGGGATCAACTTCGAGGAAGCGACCAAGGCCCGGCACATACTGACGTGCGCCCATCTCGATAACGTTGAGTGCACCTTCGTGTTCTGTTCCACGTTGTTTTTGGCCGAGCCATCCGTAGTCGAAGTTTCCGCGTAGTGAATCTGCTGCCGTTGTGACTACTTCACCGAACGGGTTGTAGTGGATGGTGTTGCCGATCTTGTTTCCACTTTGATCGGCTTGTGCAATCACATCACCGTGAATGTTTGAGTACTGCCACTTGGCAGTGCTTGGAGTTGTGTCGTAGTTGATGGTTCGACTTACTCCGCCCATCAACTGCACGGTCTTGTCGATTGTTGCCCCAGCTGTAGTGATCGTTGTTTCTGGTGAGTCGCTACTTGTTTGGTAGCTGTAGCGAATCGTTGACAGTGCTGGACGAAGACTTACTGCTTGTCCAACAGACCACGCTGCTGT
The DNA here is from genome assembly GCA_044220495.1 of Acidimicrobiales bacterium. Taxonomy (GTDB): domain Bacteria; phylum Actinomycetota; class Acidimicrobiia; order Acidimicrobiales; family JBBSGY01; genus JBGAQY01. The sequence goes on along the minus strand of JBGAQY010000015.1, from coordinate 66,121 downwards.
ATTGATGCTGCCGACGATGTTTCCGGTGTTACCAGTTGTTGTGTAGAGCTTGTCGGCCATCTCGCTTTCAGCACGTGTGTCCGCGTTGCCAAGTGTTGAGTTGATCTCCCAACGTTCACCAAACCCTGATTGAGGATTGATGCCCGTTGCCTGCTTGGCACCCACAAAGCTGACAACCATCGTGTTGGGATTGTCGACGTTGACGCCGTAGCTCGCGGTGAACGTTGCTGCTGCAGTTGTTGCATACGCAGCACTTCCATTGATTGGGTTTNCAGCGGGGCCGCCCGTGACTTCTCCATACATACAGAGGTCACTGTCGCCGCCGGCGAATGACTCTTTGATGGTGACTCCGGCAGCCTTCTCTGCTTCGGCGACGGGCACGCCAACTTTCAGTCCGCCCAGACCATCGAGCGTGAGACGACTGTTAGCAGTTACGAGGGAACTTGTCGTTGTGGTGGTGCTTGCCGTCGTCGATGAGGTGGACGTCGATGTCGACGAGGTCGTAGTTGTCGACTCTTTGTCGTCAGATCCACACGCACTTAGCAACGCAACCAACGCCGCTGCCGTAATCGCAGCGCGCAATTTACTTAGGTCAACCATGGGCACTCCCTTTGTCGCTGATCAACTTACGCCGCTACTAGTGCGAATGCGTCAGGCGTCGTTCCACCAAAGCAAAGCCCAGAGGAGTCCGAGCGCCAACATACCGACACCAAAGAACAGAGCCGTCGCGTCGAATTCGCTAGACGTCTTCACTTGGGCCAGCGCGATGCAGCCGCACACGACGAAGCCGATTGCGCATATCAAGCTTCTGAGGTTCGAACGCACCAAGCGCCGCGCGCGTTTTCCGCGATCGCGCCAAGTCGAATCAGTGCGCGCGTGTCGAGCATCAACGAGAGGAGACAACGAAAGGATCGCAAGCAGTCCGACAACCGCGATCGTCACCAAGAACGTCGCCATATTCCAGACTCCCAAGGGCAGAGTCACTGCCCCAAGCGTCACCGTCGCAACCAGAGCCAATGCAAGAGCCGCGCGTGTCCTTGACATAAGCCGTTACTCCCCCCTGCGGGCCGCCGCCGTGCTGAAAACGACTCGCGTCCTCAAAATTCTCACTACCAAAACGACCAGTACTGAACCGAAGACCGCCGTGACGGGAACAAGCGCTTCCGCGCCGGCGATCACCACGTGGGTTACCCAAAGCGCAGTTGCGCCGGGAATAAGCATGCCGATTTGCAGCGAGACGAACCACCAAGATTTCGCAGTGACGTTGTTGTGTCGATTCGTGAACGTCATCAGTTTTGCCACCGCTGCAGTCGCCGAGTAGCTGCCCACATTCATCACGCCCTTGTGGTTCTGCCATTTTGTGTAGCCAGAAGTTTATAAACACTCATGGAAGCGCTTGCTTGACAGTGACTTGAGTTCCGGAGCCAAGCATGCAAAAGGTGTCGTACCGCAAGCACAATCACGATTGTCATCGAACTGGCGAAGACCCACGCCGCAACGCCGAGACAGATGACCGTCAACACGACCCTACAGATTTTGCGTCTGAGGACACTTCAACCTGCAGATTGTTCGACGCACCACGGCGTACCTCCAAGGTAGCTACGTAGGAATCAATCGACTTTGTATAGGAGGCCAAATCTGTGTCGCGCTGTTGCCAGCCGTCAGCGAGGGCTGCTTCGTGAAGGCTGGAAAGATATCCGTCGATGTCGCGTGTGCTCACTTCCGTGTAAATGAAGGGCTCACTAAGTTGACCACTTGTGCACGCGCCGCTTGACTCTTCGTGACTCAAGACCGTCACGCCATTTGAGATCTGACCGTTAATCGATTCGCGGGTCAGTGACCGCAACGACAACGCGTCTGACGCCGAGTCACTACTTTTCGCAAGAACGACGCCCAAAGCCACGAGCGCTACGAGCGCTAGCAACGACGCCAATACAGTATTCGTCTTGTTAACTATTGAACTCATCAAACAGCCTCTCCTTGGGGGGGGGTACAGCCGACCACCCGCTCAAGCGTCTCGAGTCGTCAGGCGCTGAACACGAAGAACGCAATCTGGAACGGCACGGATAACAGACCTGTACGGGTGATCGCTTTTACAAGTGCTGAGTTCGACGATCCACCGTCTCGCACGAGCGATGTCATCGCCGTGCCGACAACTACGACAACAATTCCCGTGCTGAAAGCGAAACGCACCCCAAACGATGAGATTCATCTACCCCTGAGTAGAGGAGCGAAACGGCATATCCGCCCCACAAAACGACGGTTAGAACCGCCGTCACGCTCGCGGCCAACAGCTTTAGGAATGTCACTACGTCTGACAGCTTCATGAGCTTAAGTGCGTTGCAATCGTTGCAGTACAAGTTGCACGACGCGCGCTACTCGCATTCCGCACGCCCCGGCAGAAAACCGGTGCGTCCAGACACATCCCATGGTCAGCATCATGAACGTGGGTCTCATTTGAGGCGACCTACAAGAGTTGGACTTCGACGAGCGAGGTTCCTCTGGAAATCGGGACAAGCGTCTCCTGGATGAGGTCGTAGAGCTCGACGGCTTCCCAGGCCTCGGATTCCAAGCAGTCAACTGGTTGGTCGTACATCGCGTAAAACCTGCGGGCGGAACAAGTCAGCCGGGCGCGGCGCAAATCTTCAATTCGTTCGAACTTTAGGGTCAGCCGGCCGTTGGAACTCGTCAGCGTTTGAAGGCGCCAACCGATCCGTTCCGAATCATTCCGCAACCAACGGTCGAGATCTTTTGCGACCTCGCTGCGAAAGTCATATCGCCGTGCCATTGGCCCCCAGTTATAGATCTCGACCACGCTCGGATAGCGATATCCGCCGCTGGCATGTTGCCAAGGCGTCGGATCGGCCGACTTACTGCGCCCGTTAGCTGAAAGTAAGAGTCGTCGACTGTGCTGGAAGATGAGTGACGCCACTCATGTATCAATACGGTGGACGCTTAGCGATTCCTAGTCAACTGAGGCTTTACAGATTTCGGCTGATGCTTGCCACTCTCTGTTTGCACGTGCGGTGCGACGAGGAGGCGGCACACTGCGTCCGCTCTCGACAGACATCCATTCGGATGGTCAGCGCAATCGGGCAAGTGCCTCTTTCGCTGCATCCACGACAGAGGGATCGGGATCCTCCTCGACGATAAGCGCAAGTCGCTTCTTGGCCTTACCCAACCTCATAAACCCGGCGCACCAGGCGGCCGCTTGACGAACCGTCCACGCGTCGTCGTCTAGGCCAACTATCACTTCTCGTGACGCAAGTGGATGTCTTGTCGTCGCAAGTGCACTCAGAGCCCAGGCCCGAAGATCGGGCGCCGTCTCGACGACCCACCGTTCGTACGCCGCCGCTTGTCCGCGCTCATCTCCGATTTTGCCAAGCGCCTCCAACGCTGCCGCCCGCAGCATCTTGGATCTTCCTTGCGACAGCACCACAAGCGTTGGCACAGCACTTCTTGCGCCTCTAAATCTCTGACCAATTACTTGCGCTATGAACGCCTTCGCCCTAGCCGTGGAAACAAGGTCAATCGCCTCCACAAGCGCCCGCATAGGAGCACTCGACTCGAGCCTCAAACCGAGGTAGTCGTGATCACCTTGCTCGACAAGCAGGGCGATTGCACGTCCCGTGAGCGTGCGATCGATCATATTCGTCTACCGTTCCGATCTACGTTGACGTGCGACCCTCGCACAGGAGTTACATCCCAGTGCGGGCCTCGATGCCCACTTTTGTCCCAACGCCAGACGCTACCCCTTTCATCCACGAAGCCGCCCTTTTCTTTGCTCCATGCTTCGTCAGGGGTCTGACGACGCCCACCTTTCAGCTTCTTGCCGCGAAACGTCACATCACCACTGGTCGGTAGTTCGTCGGAATGCGAACGTGCCAACATCGCAAGGTCTTCGACCCTTTGGCGCTGGGTCGTTATCTGTTTTTGCGCCGCCTTTCCAGCAACGTACGCCGCTGTTGCAACAGCGGTAACCGCGACTGCGGCGCCCACTGCCACGGCAGCGCAGACCCAACAGGCGACACCGACTGCGATGGCTTCGGCAAAACTTCCATCAAGATCCCAGCAGTTGATCGGGTCTGCGCTGCAATAGTCATAGTCATTGATAGACCCGCCCTCGACAGGATCGACTTCCAAGAAGCGACCAAGGCCTGGCACGTATTGACGTGCGCCCATCTCGATAACGTTGAGTGCACCTTCGTGTTCTGTGCCTCGTTGTTTTTGGCCGAGCCATCCGTAGTCGAAGTTTCCGCGTAGTGAATCTGCTGCCGTTGTGACGACTTCACCGAACGGGTTGTAATGGATGGTATTGCCGATCTTGTTTCCACTTTGATCGGCTTGTGCAATCACATCGCCGTGAATGTTTGAGTATTGCCACTTGGCAGTGCTTGGACTGGTGTCGTAGTTGATGGTTCGGCTGACTCCGCCCATCAACTGCACGGTCTTATCGATAGTTGCGCCAGCTGTAGTCGTGATCGTTGTTTCTACAGTCGCTACTTGTTTGGTAGCTGTAGCGAATCGTTGACAGTGCTGGACGAAGACTTACTGCTTGTCCAACAGACCACGCTGCTGTGATGATGCCGACGATGTTTCCGGTGTTACCAGTTGTTGTGTAGAGCTTGTCGGCCATCTCGCTTTCAGCACGTGTGTCCGCGTTGCCAAGTGTTGAGTTGATCTCCCAACGTTCACCAAACCCTGATTGATTGATGCCGTTGCCTGCTTGGCACCCACAAAGCTGACAACCATCGTGTTGGGATTGTCGACGTTGACGCCGTAGCTCGCGGTGAACGTTGCTGCTGCAGTTGTTGCATACGCAGCACTTCCATTGATTGGTTATCTCCGTCGACGCCTTTGTAGGCGACATGCCACCTGAAGCTTGTCGTGCACTATCGAGAGTGAACGTGTAACTCGCTGGCTCAGCTCCGGTCACTTTTGTGCCAGTAGATCGCAGAGCGAACCTCAGTCGATGCGGCTGTGTTCTGAAGCTCAGTCCAACCGGTGGGCTTTGTGATCGTCGAGCCCGATCCAGCATTGACGACAACGTGAGCCAAGATGATGTCGCCAACGGCGGCACCAGATGGAACGTTGATCGTCAGTGACGAAGCAGGTTGCTCCTCCGGTGTTAGCTGTAGTCAATGATCTAAGTGCTGGGACCGACGTGACGCTGCGCTCAATGATCCGGTCGAGAACGTCCGCTTGTAAGTCACGACATTGCCATCCGACGTCGTGGTCATGTGACGATCGGTGATGTCGTATGCACAATGGCAAGAGCCGTCAGTCCAAGAGTCGCGTCGCCAGGCACTCTCCTTCCGTCAAACGCGCAAGGACGCTACCACTGCAACGTCATCCGCCCACATGAGTGCCCACCACGATTCAGGAACATTTCGGTAATCGTGACTCCGGACACATCAAGAGCGGCAACACGCGCGATTTTGGTTCCAATCTACACCTGCTGCAAGCCAGAAACGCCCGCCCACGCTTCCCCTCGTCAACACAAGGAAGGTGCCTATTTCCAGGTTGCCGGGATCAGCGATCCACGACCCGCCAAAAAAGCCGCCCCACATTTCCCAACGGTCGTCGGTCTTAAGACGGGTGGCGATAAATGACTCGCACCGCACGAACCCGTCATACTCCCAAAAGCTGACGTGACGGCGCCAACCGTTGGCTGCACCTGGAAAGCAACAACTGCGGGCGCTGCCCCTTCTACCTTTGTAACTTCAAGTTCGCCTCGGTCCCACGCCAGCGCTGTCTCGGCATCGGAGTCAACTCCCACGGCCTACCCTCCCTGCCCTGAAACCCTCAACCATAATTGTCCTCTGCAGAATTCCCGGCGGTCAGCGTACGCAGGATCATAGACAGCGCTTCCTCCGACCAGGAAGTCGGAACCTCCCACACTCGGACTCGGGTATGAGCATAACGGATCTGCAAGCTTTGTCATCCGTGTTGGAATATCCGATCTGCGACTCACCCGCTCCACCCTTCAGCTTGCGGGACCGGAGCCGACGACACTTACCGAGGTACGTACGGTGTTCGCTCGAAGTGAGCCACGGTTGACTTGGTACTCGACGTAGTACTCCATCCAACGTCGGCCGCCGACCGTACCGGCCTTGCCGGTCCGCTTGACGATAAGCGTTGTGAACTCTGCGAATCTTTGTCTGAGCACCGCACTTCTTAAATGGGTTCCCGAAACCCCGCACCTACCGTCCAAATCGAAACCGATCGGATCGCCATTCGCATAGTCGTAATCATTCGCACTGCCGCCTTCCACCGGGTCTACTTCCAAGAAGCGGCCAAGGCCTGGCACGTATTGACGTGCGCCCATCTCGATAACGTTGAGTGCACCTTCGTGTTCTGTGCCTCGTTGTTTTTGGCCGAGCCATCCGTAGTCGAAGTTTCCGCCGTAGATCATCGGCTGCCGTTGTGACGACTTCACCGAACGGGTTGTAGTGGATGGTGTTGCCGATCTTGTTTCCACTTTGATCGGCTTGCGCAATCACATCGCCGTGAATGTTTGAGTACTGCCACTTGGCCGTGCTTGGAGTTGTGTCGTAGTTGATGGTTCGACTGACTCCACCCATCAACTGCACTGTCTTGTCGATTGTCGCACCAGCCGTGGTCATCGTTGCTTCGGGTGAGTCACTGCTTGTTTGGTAGCTGTAGCGAATTGTTGAAAGCGCTGGACGAAGACTTACTGCTTGTCCAACAGACCACGCTGCTGTGTTGGTGCTTCCAACAATGTTTCCGGTGTTACCAGTTGTTGTGTAGAGCTTGTCGGCCATCTCGCTTCCAGCACGTGTGTCCGCGTTTCCAAGTGTTGAGTTGATCTCCCAACGTTCACCAAACCCTGATTGAGGATTGATGCCCGTTGCCTGCTTGGCACCCACAAAGCTGACAACCATTGTGTTGGGATTGTCGACGTTGACGCCGTAGCTAGCGGTGAACGTTGCTGCTGCAGTTGTTGCATACGCAGCACTTCCATTGATTGGGTTATCTCCGTCGACGCCTTTGTAGGCGGCCATTCCACTTGACGCTTGTCGTGCACTGTCGAGAGTGAACGTGTAACTCGTCGGCTCAGCTCGGTCACTTTGTGCCAGTAGATCGCAGAGCGAACCTCAGTCGATGCGGCTGTGTTCTGAAGTTCTGTCCAACCAGTTGGCTTGGTGATTGTCGAACCAGAACCAGCATTGACGACAACGTGGGCAAGGATGATGTCTCCAACCGTTGCGCCTGTTGGCACGTTGATCGTCAGCGACGAAGCAGCAGTTCCTCCCGTTGTTGCTGTTGTCGTCGAACGGAGCGAAGGAACTGAAGTGACATTGCGTTCGATGATTCTGTCGAGCACGTCACGCTTGTAAGTCACAACATTGCCTTCTGAGGTGGTGGTCATGTGACGATCGGTGATGTCGTATGTCATCGACGCACTGCCCAACAGAATCGTGTTGCCGTGGCTGTCGTAGTTAGTTGATGAGTATCGGCTGTCGCTGGTTGTCATCAGTCGGTCAGCGCCGTCGTAGCAGTAAGACGTGTTGGTTGTCGTTGCAGCGACGGTGTCGTAGTCAGCCAGCGTTGTTCTGTTGCTGTTCTTGTTCGACGCTGACCAGTAGCCGACAGGGCACCCACTCGGAGTTCCGAAACCATAGGTGTAGTTGTGGCCCTTGACTTTCGCCGATGTGAGGCGTCCAACGCCGTCGTAGGCAAAGTTGTTGTTTGACGTGTCGACGTCGACACCATCGACTAGCTGATTCACGACTCGGCCCGACTGGCTGTAGCTGATTTCATCAGAAGCAAACGTCGTGCCGCTCTTGGCATAAGTGACCGACTTCGCACGCCCGGCAAAGTCGGTGGCGATTGCAGCTGTTGTGCCATTGCCGTTGTTTCCCGCGCCCGACGGATAACTAACGTTGGTCAGGTCACTCGCCGAGTTATACGTGGCCGTCGCCGCCGGCAAGATGTTCGAGCCGTCGTACCCCATTGATTGACTCGCCAGGCGACCGAACTCGTCGTAGGCAAAAGTCCGGTAGTCGTGCACATTCGCATTCGAACTGCTGAGCGTGTGACCAAGTCGGTCGTAGGTATAAGTAGTTGTGTTGTCCCAAGCGTCTTTGTAAAACTTTGTTCGGCCCAACAAGTCACCGACAGTTTGAACTGAACCTGATGAGTCAGAGACAGTCGTCGTAAGTCGGTCAGCACTGTATGTGTAACTGACAGTGCGAGCAGCCGTCGACCCCCACGCCGGCATCGCCACTGACGTGACACGACCCTTGGCGTCATATGTGGTGCAGGTCCAGTCGTCAGAGCCAATGCGATTTCCGATGACGCGACCACGTGCGTCGTAAACAAAGGATTCAGTGCGGCCAGCTGGATTCGTGCGCGACTTCATAAGGCCGAACTGCGACGGAGCGCTTGCACAAGACGAAGGCGCAACTTCGTTGATGCCGTAGTAGGTGTAGCTGTAGCCAGTACCACCAGGGATCGTGCGCGTTTGGGGGCGTGAGTACGTCGACTCGTAAGTCGTGACCGTCGTGTAGCTCAGCCCACTTGGGTCATCTGTACTCGACGTCGAAAGTCCATTCGCTGGATTTGCGTACGCCGTGTTGGTGAGCGAAACCGGCGAACCGGCAGTTGAGTCCCACTTCTTTGTGACAGTCGGCAATCCGTAGTCAGGAGTGAGCACGTTGCCGGGCACTGAGTCATAGCCCGCCGAGGGCGGCTGCCATGCAATCCCGCCGTTGGGTGTTGTCGTCCCGCCTTGCCAATCAACGCGAATGCGATGCGACGAATTGGCAAAGAGATTGTTGAAGGGCGCATTTACTGCAGTCTCACCCGTCCAGCTGTTAGCGACCAATTGATCGTCAATGAACACTCGCATGTCTGCGCCTGTGGCAATCGAGAAGTTGTAGTTGCCTGTTGCACCGAGGTAGATGCGTCCCGACAGCCTCACCGACCATGCCGAGGTGCTGCCGAGCTGGCTTGGCTTGGCAAGACCAGCTGCCTGCAATGCATTTGCGCCGTAGTTGCCGTTAACAAACGATCGATACTTGATCGGGCCTATGAAGTTGCCGTTAGCCCACCAAGTCGCGGCAAGACCATTGTCACCACCAGGAAGGCTGCTGTCGTAAGTCGTCGAAGTGTGCGCAACTTCTGGGTTCGTGCAACTGCCGTTTGGAGTCTGACCCGTGAAACACGAGGCCTTGGCCGGGCCATAACTGTCGCTTAGACGGTTGGCCGCGTTGTAGATCATGGTCGTGACCATCGTGGTGTTTGCGTCGCCAGTGTCGCGCTTCACAGACGTGACGTTGTCTTTGGCGTCGTAGGTTGTGTATGTCGTCTTGGCAGTCACGTCTGTGTCTTCAACAACACGCCCAGCAAGATCAAATTTCACATCCCGTGCCCACGTTTGAGCCGATGGCGACAAGCCCGCAATTGTTAGGCGCGACTGCCCAGTGCTTGATGCCGTCGCAGCCGAAAGATACGAGTAGCTGTGTTGTGGTGTGTTTGCACTGTCACCACTTGAACCAGTCGGTGAACTTGTCTGTAGATAGAGAACTTGACCAGCGCTGTTGTACGTGACAAACGTGCGAGTTGAGTCGCTTGCCTGATTCACACCAGCTGTATTTGCCGCCCAGTCACCTTGAAGTGGTGACTGCGTGCGATTGAGATAGCCGTTTGCGTCATAACCAAAACTGTTGAACTCAGTGCCTGGGTCAACAACGGCCGCGAGATAGGTGATATCGCTTGTCGTGACATAGAGGAGGTTTGTCTCGGTGCCGTCCCAGTACGAGATCTTGCACAACAGTCCATTCGGCACCTTGTTGGTGTAGCCAGATGGCAATGTGAACCCAGGTGTGCAGCTGTTGCCACTGCCGTAGACGGTGCCGGTTGAGTATGTGAAGTTGATTGCTCGACCGGAGTACACACCGTCTTGCACGCTTGCCACATTGTGAACACCAGCACCGGTTTGGTAGGTATAAGTCGCAGCTGCTGGGTTGGTGTCGTCAAGTGAACTGTTGACCGATGTCAGTTCACCCGACGAAGAGAAGATGTAAAGAACACCATCTTCTTCTGAGAGGCTGAATGTACCGTCGGTGTTACGCGTGAGCACACCGTTCTCACCAATCGAGGGCGTGTAGCCAGACGCAAGATCACCCGCTTTCGTGCGGAACCAACTGTGCGTTGCACCGTCGGAGTCGATTGCCACAAAGTTGTCGCCATTGATCTCGGCTCGGTCGTATTGCAATCCACTTTGTCCGTTAGCGGAGAGTTGCCATCCCTTGGTGAGCGGGCTCGTGCCCGTTGACAGCCAGGTTGTGGGTATGACCCCGTTGTAATTGAGCGTCGAGTCATAGACGGTGATCGACAAATTGGCAGTTCCGCTCCCATGGAAGTAGTCAATCTTCATCGGCAGGATGGTGCCTTGTGCGCTTGCCGTGCAGTTGCTCGACGGAGGGTTATCACTGTCGATAACGACTGTGCCGCCAATGGTGACCTTGACTGGTCCGTCACTCGTGGCAGAAAAACATTGGTAGTTGTAAACCGGCGGCGTGTAGTAGCCGTCCCATGTGGCGCAGAAGTTGGTGTTGTCAATTCCTCCACCTATAGCGCCCGTCCCCCAATTGAAGTTCGTGGTGCTGTCGCGCTGTGTGATGTAAGGCTGAGCTGAACGAATGCGTGAGGCGGTGTTGCACCCGGGGTAGTAGTGACCAACGAGCCCGTTAGTCAACGGTGCCTTTGAGTTGTAGGTGTAGCTGACCCCGAGGTCGCCACCAACGGTTTTGAATGTCGGTGATGCAACCGACATCGTTGCGTTGCCTGAAGCAAGATTGACTGCCATTGGTCCCAGCGCATCCATTGGGCTCACTGATGACGAGCCAAGTCTTAAGTTCACCGTGAACTTCGAGTAGCCAGACCACGTCAACCACTTGCCGTCGTAGGCCCCGACGTACCAGGTGTAAGTACCGCCGTCTTGTAACGCACCATCAGGAACGTGCCACGTTGGAGTCGAACGCCAACCTGAGTTGATGACCTGGCCAATTTCAGGATCGTTGGTGTTCGACACGCGGACCCAATACTGAATTGCATCACCATCGGCGTCGGTCGAAACGCTCGACATGAGGTCAGGCGTTGCCGTTGCGACTGTGGTGTAGATCGCCGGAGCGTAAGGAACTGACGCCGTTGGCTTTGAGTTATACGTGACTCGCAAATACGGATACTGACCGCCGAGCGTTTGTTGTTCAGTCGCACCAAATGACCAAACGCCAGCGTCGCCGTGAGTGTCGAAGGCAAGACCGTTGTTCGTGCGCGCACCACTTGCCCATTGCGCAACCCAAGACGTGATGTTGGTTGCGCTGTATGCGTTTGTGGCCGGCGCGGTTGCAACATGGTCACCATCAGTTGATGCGCAGTCGCCGTAGTGACCAGGCGCGTTATTGCGCGTGACGGTCGACGCGTTCCACGACGACGCCACCGGATAGATACACAACGGCGCTGGCCCCTGTGTGCGGTTGTAGACAAACAGATACAGATAGCCCGAGATGATGTCTTTGCCAGCAATGCCCGGGGTCTTCAGATTGAGGTAGGTGTAGTACTCGTCACCACCAGGCACCAGGCCAGCAATGTTTTGATACACGGGGTACGAGAACTGTCCGCTGCCGTTGTAAGTGCTGTTCGGATTGTTGCGCGACACGTATGCGTCAGTCGATGGATCACCGGAAGACAGTTGCGCATCGAAGTCGATTTGTGGGTCGACGACAACTGGATAGGTTGCCTTTTGCAACCACTGCCAATCGGGTGTCACCTCAATCGCAGCACCGTCGGCTGAAAGTGCAACCTTTACCTTTGATTGCATTGGGCTAAGACTCGAGTCGGTTGCGATGCCTTGTGGCACAGAAAACACAGCCTTGCCGTCGCTGCCTGCAAAAACAATGCGACCGTCGGCGTCTTGAGAAACTTTAAGTCCACTCGTGCTAATCGGGAATCGGTAGTTCGGTGCCGTCGCGGACGCCGTCGACAGAATGATCGATTCCTTCAAGTGCGTTGCAAACGTTTGATAGACGAAACGCGCACCGCTTTCATCTAGGTAAGAAACCTCGTTGGACTTCGTCTCTGCTTTTGAAAGCTTCGTGCCAGCAATCCCGAATGAAAGAGACTGCGCATTGTTGGTTAGACGAACAGCGTCAGTTCCGTCAGGGGTTGTTTCAAAACGCAAGTCGATCGGGCCAGCTGCGTTCTTCAGAAGACCCGTCTCAGCGGCGACAACCTTGTTGTCGATCTTCTGCCATTTGCCGGCCTTGTCTTTGAAGTTAATGACACTCTGCGAGTACATGACCGTGCGCGTGCCGTCGTGGTTGTCATATGTATCGCTCGTAGAGTCTTGCTCGACGATTGTGCTCTTTTGCTCGTCGAAGTGCTCTTTGTTGTGCGTGCTGTCCGCAGGCAGGCCGCCGCCAAGAGCCGGTGGGTTCGAGAAATCACCTTGAGGCAATCCAAGATCTCGTTTCGCAGGTGTCGCAGTTTCGAGTGCCTTGAGATCACTTGCCTTCTTGGCAGCCGGTTGGGCCCCACTAGTTGTCACCGTCGCGGCGACTGCTTGGAGCGGCAACAGCGTGATCGACGTAATGGCAACTACGAGGGTGACGAGCACTCGGCTCGACCATGTCCTGAATCGGCGCCTAGATCTGTTGCCACGTAACGACAGTGGGTTGCTACCTGAGAGCAAACGGATGAGGGCCGAGAAGTGAAGCAATCTGAATCCTTAGGAAACGAGGAGCACTGAACTCTCGATTGCTTCTGTGAAACCCCTGAGCAATCTCACAGCAGGCTGTCAGATCACCACTAGCTGTGCCGGCCAGATTCGACTCAATGTTGCGAACCGTCGGTGCAACATTCTGAGCCCATCGGCTACTGGCGCTTAGTCCCACTCTGCTCCGGCATGATTGTTGCCCCACTCTCGAGCACTTCTCGAACTGCTCGATAACGCTGCTCAACCATTGGCAGCTCCACCAACATTGCTCTTGCCTCCACGGCCTGCTTCAGACCAAGAGAACGCCAAAACAGGCGAACACGCCAAGGAGCCAGTGGGACATATCAACCGAGGCCACTGTCGCCTATCACCCGAATGCGGGCCGGATAGTGAGACACATCTACCGAGGCCAATGTGGGACACATCAACCGAACTCTTACAAACAGACGGTTGGAAATTGGTAGGGGCGGAGGGTATCGAACCCTCGACACGCGGATTAAAAGTCCGCTGCTCTACCACTGAGCTACACCCCCGAGGGTTCTGACAGCTTACTTTCTTTGCGACCGTGGTCAGTCGCCCGGCCGAACAACAGCCCTAGCAGCGAAATCGCTAGTCAGAGCTGACACGAACGAGGCGCAACACGTCAGTCGAGCCGGTGATGTTGGGCGTGCCGGCAAGCACAGCAACGACGTCACCGGGCTTCACGTGGCCAAGCTCGGCAGCGACCTCGACGGCTTTGTTGATCATCACATCGGTGGCGTCGTAGTTAGGCATCATCACGGGGATGATGCCCCACGTAAGCACCTCTTGGCGCACCGTGCGCTCTTCGGGGCTCAGAGCAATGAGGGTTGCGTCAGGCCGAAGCGTCGCCATTGCCTGCGCCGTCGAACCCGACCGCGTGCAACACAAGATTGCCGACACGCGCGCGTCGACTGCTGCTTGCCACGCGCCATGAGTCAGTGCGGCCGTAATCTCAGGGATGCGTCGTTCGGGTTCGAGCGAGCGCGCGAAACGATCGAAGTCGGCGACAATCTCGGCTTGTTCAGCAATGCGCGCCATCGTTTGCACAACCAACGCTGGATTGTGACCAACAGCAGACTCACCTGACAACATGATTGCGTCAGTGCCGTCGCACACTGCGTTGGCAACGTCTGATGCTTCGGCGCGCGTTGGTGTCGAGGCCGTAATCATGCTTTCGAGCATCTGCGTTGCAGTGATCACTGGCGTTGCGTGAGCAATACAGGTGCGGATGATGCGCTTTTGATAAACGGGCACATCTTCAAACGGACACTCAGTGCCGAGGTCACCACGAGCAACCATCACTGCGTCTGATTCGATAACGATCTCTTCAAGGTTTTCGAGAGCGCCGGGGGTTTCGATCTTCGCGATGATGCGCGGGCCGTGCTCGCCCAACAGCTTGCGCACTGCACGAATCTCATCTGCATCGCGCACGAACGAAACAGCAACGAAGTCGACTTCGCCAGCAAGAGCGACGCTATCGATGAGTTCACGATCTTCTTCGGTGGGAACACCGAGGCTCACGCGATCGGCCGGCAAGTGCAGGCCTGGACGTCCGCGCAATTCACCACCGTTCATGACGCGCACACGAACAACGTCTCCGTCGAGGTCGACAACGCGCATGTCGACACCACCATCGCCCAGCGTTACTGCATCACCTATCTGCAGGTCTTGCGCGCACGTTGGATAGTCGGTGTAGATGCGAGTCGCCGTACTCGGCTCAGAACCACTGACGAGTTCGATCACAGACTCGTTCTCGAAACGCACGCCGTGATCACCGAGATCAGTCGTGCGCACTTTCGGGCCGGGCAAGTCAGCGAGGATCGCAATCACCTTGTTGCGTTCAGCGGCAACACGACGAATCGTGCGAACCGCTTCGAGGTGACTTGCTACAGAGCCATGCGAAAGATTGAGACGGGTGACAGCGATGCCTGCATCGATCAACTTGCCGAGTGCTTCGGGCGATGACGATGCCGGGCCGATTGTTGCCACGATCTTGGTGCGACGAGCCATGCGGCTTACGCTAATCGGCCAAGTCGGGGCCCGCCGACACAGACAGTGGTGTGATCAAGAACTACGTGTGAACAGCTGAGTCTTCGCCGCCGAATTCGTTGGTTACGTAGTCGTCGGCGAGCCAATCGTTCTCCCACCGCGTGCCGTCGATCAGATAGCGATATCGATAGACACGCCCCGCTTCGAGCAAAACGGTAACGACAAAGTTGCCGTCTTCATTCACGCTGAGCGGCAGCGACGTTTCTGACCAGTCGTTGAACTCACCGCAGAGGTTTACTTCGGTGCCACTAACAGCACCGGCCAGCTCAAAGGTGACCTCACGCTTTCCGCCTTGGATCGGACCCTTCTTCAGCACAACAACATCCTCCGCACCTGACGTTGCTCGATCGCACGCACGATCAACCTCGGGTTGTCGTTGTCGTGCTGGCCGGAGCCAACGACGGGTAGTCGCTCGTTTTGATGGGCGCCCGTGTCAGTGAACCATCGCCTCGCGGCACCTCGACGGGGCTCGAGTTCAAAGATACTTGCACGTCTTTGACCCCCGGCAAGGCGGTGGCCGTGTAAACCAACTGACCAAGCGCAAGGATCTGCTCTTTCAAAGAAATTCCTGAGAAGGCATCACTGACGTTCAACACGGCTGTTCCGTCGTTTGTGATCTGCGCATTGAGCACGGTCGTCTGCGGATTGATTGCGCTGCGCAGACCGCTTGCCGTTTCTTCGGCCGTCACTCCCTGCGTGAGCGATGCAATAACACCGCCGAGCGAAAGCGGAGACGCCACTGTGCGATTAACGACGACCAAACGTTCTGGTCCGACGAAGTAGATCTGCGCAGTTGTTGTCTCGACCGTGCTTTGTGAAGGCACTTGCGTAGTTGAAGGCGCAAGCAATTCAAACGGAACTTTCTCTGCAGGAATCTCACGCGGCGAACTGTCTGCAGGCACGCCACAACCGCTGACTGCTAAAGCAATCAGCGACACGCATGCAACCATGAACGACAGTCGACGCTTCATAGCTCAACCTTTGGAAGCTCAACAATGAAACGAGCACCGCCGCCCGGCCTGTCTTCAACCCACACAGCACCCTTGTGCAACTTCACATGCTCGTGAACGAGCGACAAACCAAGGCCGGTGCCTTCACCGCTTGCACGCGCTCTGGCTGTTGCGCCGCGTGCGAAACGTTCGAACACACGGTCGCGTTCTTCAACGGGAACACCGGGGCCCGCGTCGTCAACTGAAATCTGCACGTTGTCACCGACCGACGCGATGCCGATCTGGATAGGCCCGCCCGCATAACGGTCGGCGTTCTCGATCAGGTTGCCAATAACGCGCTCCATGCGACGCTTGTCAACCAACAAGATCGCATCTTCAACGCCGGGCTCTGCGACGATTGGGATCTCGCGCTCATACGACTCGACAACGCGTTCGACGAACTCGCCAACAAGAACCTCGTCGAGTGAAACGTCTTGCGGCCCTGCATCGGTTCGTGAAATCTCGAGTAGGTCTTGCACCATCCGCTGGAATCGCTGCACTTCATCAGCCAACAGGTCAAGCGCCGTTTGCGAACGTGGTGGCAACTCGTGGCGACGTCCGAGCAACACCGACAAGCCTGACGAAAGTGTCATCAACGGTGATCGCAACTCGTGACTCACGTCAGATGCAAAACGCGCGTCACGTTCGATACGCCCTTGCAAAGCGTCGACCATTCGGTTGAATGAGAGAACCAGTCGATCGAGGTCGGCGTCACCATCGGGCGTGAGGCGAGTATCCATCGCACCAGCCGCAATGGTCTCTGCGGCATAGGCCGCTTGCGTCACAGGTGCAAGCACCACGCCACTCACCCATCGACCAAGCACCGCTCCGCCAACTGTCGTGATGAGCGACGCAATGAACAACGTGATTTCAAGGATGGAAAGCGTGCGATCAAGTTCTTCGAGCTCACTCACTTCGAAATAGCTCGCACCAACTGCGGGAATCGGCAAACCAACCGACAGATACGTGTGGCCATCATTCTTGAAACGCATGTGCGCCGGTGTGCCACCGACAACCTTGTTGCGCAGTGTCTCGGGCAACGTTTCTTGTCCGGCATTCAGGTCGCTTGTGAACCACTTGCCTTGGTAATAGAGAACGGCGGACGACCCAGTTGGGTTCTCAAGGCCACCAAGCAAACCAGGCACATTGACCTTCGACGGTTGCGGCTCACCAGTCTTCGAATCGATCGCCACGCGCAAGCCCGGGCGCAACAAACGCGCGTTGATAAACGTCTGACGTTCTGCAAGCGTCTCGCGTTGATCGATGAGGGTGTGACGAACGACCAAGTAGGTCGACGCAGCCAAGAACACACTTAGCAAACATGCGCCCAAACCAAAGAACGCAGTAACTCGAGCACGGAGCCCAAGGTGACGACTAAACCGCCCTACGCCAAGCGACGTAGCGATAGTCGTCTGGCGGTTGCTCATGGAGCCAGTTTGTAGCCAAGACCTCTAACGGTAAGCACGTGAATTGGGTTTGCTGCATCGGCTTCAACCTTGGTGCGCAGTCGGCGCACGTGCACGTCGACAAGGCGCCCATCGCCGAAGTATCCGTAACCCCAAACACGTTCGAGCAACGACTCGCGCGAGAACACGCGACCGGGACTGCTGGCAAGTTCGCACAACAGTCGAAACTCAGTGCGAGTCAGGTGCAACTCTTCGCCGTCGCGGCGCACAATGCCTTCGTCGGGGATGATTTGCACATCACCGAAATCAAGCGTTGCCGACGCTGGCCCCGGCGTGCGCGCTCGACGCAACAATGCGCGAATACGAGCAGCGAGCTCTTTCGCAACTACTGGCTTGGTCACGTAATCGTCAGCGCCAGCCTCAAGACCGGCAACGACGTCGTGCGTGTCTGAACGCGCAGTGACCATGACAACTGGCACATCGCTCGAACGACGCAGCGTGCGACATGCATCGAACCCAGTCATGCCGGGAAGCATCACGTCAATCAGAACAACATCGGCTTCGTGTTGGCCGAAAACAGTAAGAGCTTCTTCACCGGTGCCGGCCTCGTCGACGACGTACCCTTCGTCTTCCAGAGCAAGACGAAGTGACGTACGAATACGTTCATCGTCGTCTACGAGCAAGATGCGATGTTTCACGGTGACAGCATTGCTCATTTGGCGGACCTTTTCTTGCCATTCCAGGCATGCATCGTTCAAGACCTTGGGCCACGCAACACCCGCCAGTGCTGTTCAGAGCCGTCTTTACCCACTCCTACCCCCAAGGCCGGCCCACTTACACCATTTCGGTTTCCCCATGGCGGAGGGCGGGTAGAGCGTGAGCAGCAATGGATTGATAAAGGTGCGATCTCGGAGGCGACAGAGTTATTCCACGCCGTCCTTTTGGGTTGCTCGGATTTAGAACTCGATTGAACGCATGCCTACTTCTTCCAATTTCCGCCACATCGAACTTGCCGCCGACACGCGCTCGGCAGCATCGGCGCGAGCCTTCGTTCGCGACACGCTCTCCGACTGGGGCTTCCAGCGCGTTGAACCCGAAGCTTCGCTTGCTGTTAGCGAATTAGTAACGAACGCAGTCGTGCATGCCGAGAGCGCCCCATCAGTAACGCTCGTGAACTTGGGCGGATCCATCCGAATCAAGGTGCGCGACAGCGAGCCGGGCTTGCCCCGCGTTGAACACCCTCGACAGACCGACACTCACGGCCGCGGCATGGTTATGGTCGAAGCGTTGTCGTCGTCGTGGGGAGTTGAGATTGCGCCACCCGGCAAGATCGTGTGGCTCGATATCTCAGACCACTGAGGGCTGAGTCGCTCAGTAAGTGACGATGGTGATGGTTCCGTAAAGGAACAGCACCGACACAAGCAGATACACAAACGCTTTAGTTGCAGCGCGTTTCGACGGCGTTCTGATGTAGTCATCCATGATGAACCGCAAGCCGTTGACGCCGTGCAACAGACCGAGCGCAAGCAACAACCAGTCGTAGGTGCGCCAGAGCGGATTGTCCCAACGAGCCGCCACGAATGCAGCGTTGGTCGCTGTCACGTCGTGAAGAATGTGCGTGATGAAGAAGTGAAACAGCGCCAAGAACAGCAACACCAGGCCGCTGATGCGCATGAAGTACCAAGACCACGCCTCTGAATTGACACGTGGGCGTGCCTGCAAACGAGGTTGGTCGGTAACGCTTGTTTTAGGTGAGCGAGGTTCGAGCTTGGCAACCATCAGAAGTGATCTCCAGCAAAGAAGGGCTCGACAATGATCCAGCCGCCGACCACCGTTGCTATTGCGGTGATGAACAGCACGCCCCACAACATTTGCCTGTGGTGACGCATCGAACCTGGGAAGAAGTCGTAAACCACAATGCGCAAGCCGTTGAGTGAGTGGAAGACGAGCGCACCCAACAAACCGACTTCAAACAATCGCAGCGCGATGTTGCCGTAGAGCTCATGCACTTCGTCATACAAACGTGGATTGGCATTGACCAACGAAACATCGACCACGTGCAAGAGCAAGAACATCAACACCAAGAAGCCC
Organism: Acidimicrobiales bacterium; assembly: GCA_044220495.1. Taxonomy (GTDB): domain Bacteria; phylum Actinomycetota; class Acidimicrobiia; order Acidimicrobiales; family JBBSGY01; genus JBGAQY01. The sequence goes on along the minus strand of JBGAQY010000015.1, from coordinate 46,820 downwards.
GTGATGCGGTGAGCCATGAACGCCCACTGACCCGAGCGCCCTTGATAAACGGAGCTAGTCATTTCACCTCAACCGAATCGTCAGAGCCGCTGGCACGCTCACGAGGAGGACGCACCCAACGATCGCCCCATAGCGTCGTGTTGATCACGTAAGCGGCAAACAAAACAATGATCAAACTGACGACGCTTAGTGCGATCGCAAAAAGAACCTGTGCGGTAGTCACGGCGTCACGTTACTTTCCGCCGAGAGACTGCGGGCAACCCAGCCCGGCCATCAATGCGTCGAGGTTGAGGTTCATCGTCGAGCTGTAACTGGCTCCGCCACGACGAGCCTGGTCGGTGCGCACAGCGACGGGGTCGAGCACTGCAGCACGAAGTTTGAAGTCGTCACGAAGCTTGCGGGCCGCCTGCGTGTCAGGCAGGTTGGCGAAAAACAGGGTGGTGGCCGCATAGCCATCGGCTGCGTCGGCAGGGGCGACTCTGCCCTCGCCGGGCGCCAAACCTTCTGCAGCAACAGCTACCTGATTCAGGCCATATCGCCTGGTCATGTAGTCGAACACCGGGTTGGTAGTAAGCACGTCTTTGCGTTCGCATCCGGCAAGGTCGTGCGCAAAAGCTCCGTCGACGCCGGCGATCGACTTGCGGTAATCGAGCGCGTTCTTGGCGAAGAAAGCTGCGTTCTCGGGCTCAGCAGCGGACAGCGTTGCTTGTGTTGCGTCGATGACCTGCCCCATCAAACCCGGGTCTAGCCAGACGTAGGGATTGGTTCCCGTCTTGCCACTCGCTGCCGAGAACGACTTGGTCTCGATGTTGTCGAGCACGCTCACTGTTTTATTGGCGCGTTGTGCAGCAGCCGCCTCGATGCGCGGCTGCGTGTTGTCGCCGAGGATCACCGCAATGTCGGCGTCGTTCAACTTGGTGCGGTCTTTGTCGGTCAGCGGTTCGTCGGTGAACGCAGTCAGCGACGCGACTTCACTCACCTTGACGCGCTTGCCTCCGACATTGGCAACGGCCTCATAGAGCGGATACGCACTTGTTACGACGGTCTTCTCAGCACCATCAGTTGCCGACGGAGCACTCGAGTCGTCGGAACCGCAAGCGGTCAGTAGCGCGGCGATGCCAACAAAGACGGTGAGTCGCTTCACTTCTTGGCAGTAATCACGTCGATGCCACGCATGTATGGCTTGAGAACCTCTGGCACCGCAACACTGCCGTCGGCTTGGCGATATGTCTCTGTCACTGCAGCCCAAGCACGAGGAACGGCGACTGCTGTGCCATTGCACGTGTGCACAATTGCGGTGCCGCCCGCTGACGGACGGTAACGCACGTTTGCGCGACGAGCTTGGTAGTCGATGAACCACGACACCGACGAAACTTCGAGCCACGCGTCAACACCCGGCGCGTAAGCCTCGATGTCGAAACTGCGGTGGTGCGAACGACTCAGATCACCACTGCAAATCTCGAGGATGCGATACGTGAGACCCAAGTCGCGAAACATCGCTTCTGATCTACGCAAGATGTCATACATGACCTCTTCGCCTTGTTCGGGCGTCGCGTAGGCCATCATCTCGACCTTGTCGAACTCATGCACACGTAAGAGCCCACGAGTGTCTTTGCCAGCGGCGCCCGCTTCGCGTCGGAAACAGGGCGTGTAAGCCATCATGCGTTGCGGCAACTCTGACTCTTCGAGAATCTCGCCGCTTCGCACCGAAGTGAGTGGAACTTCTGCTGTTGGGATCGTCCATAGTCCGTCACGCTCGACCGCGTAGAGCTCATCTTCGAACTTCGGCAAGTGGCCGGTGCCAACGAGAACGTCAGTGCGTACGAGACTTGGCGGACGGATCTCTTCCCAAGCATCGGCATTGCGGTCGAGCGCCAACTGGCAGAGAGCGCGACCGAGTGTTGCGCCGGCGCCGCGCAACATCTGAAACATCGAGCCCGAGAGCTTCACCGCGCGCTCACCGTCGAGAATGCCCAACTCTTCACCGATCACCCAATGCGGCACACGCTGATGCTCTTGCCACTCGCGCGGCTCGGCCTCTTGCATGACAACGTTGTCGTCTTCGCTGCGTCCGTCGGGAACGCTGTCGGCAATCTCATTGGGGATCGTCAACAGCAGGTCGCGCAATTCACTTTCAAATGCTTCTGACTGCGCGTCGAGTTGCTTCTCAGTTTCACCCAGCATGCGACTCTCGGTGGTGAGTTGCTCGGCACGCTCTTTGTTGCCGTCACGATGCGCGCTGGCGACATCTTTTGAAAGAGACTTCACTCGCGAACGCACCTCGTCTCGGCTTGTCGCAACTTCGCGCGCTTTTGCATCGAGCTCGAGAACGGTGTCGATGCTGCTGACGTCGATGTTGCGGCGAGCCAGATTGGCCTTGAGTTGGTCGGGGGCCGAGCGCAGTCGCCGAATGTCGATCATGGCGTTAAACGGTAGTGGCTGGCGTCAGATGACGTGAACGAACTGATCGACGATCATGGCGCCGAAAAGCAGCGTTACGTAGCTGATCGAATAGTGAAAAAGCACCATGGCCGTGCGCTCGCTGTGATCGCGCCGAAGTTTGAGGGCAAGGGCCAGAAAGACAGCGCCAGCCACGACCGCTGTAGCGATGTAAACAACGCCGAGCTTGGCAACAGGAGCGAGCAGCAGGCTGAGCGAGAGCAGCAAAACCGTGTAGAGGATGATCTGCATTGCGGTGTAGGAAAACGTTGCCACCGACGGAAGCATCGGCACATCGGCCTCGCGATAGTCATCGCGATACTTGAATGCGAGCGCCCAGAAATGCGGCGGTGTCCAAAAGAAGATGATGGCGAACATCACGAGGGGTGGAAGGGCGATCGTGTTGGTAACGGCAGCCCATCCGACGAGCACGGGCACGCCGCCGGCCGCGCCGCCGATGACGATGTTGCTCGTCGTGCTGCGCTTGAGCCACAACGTGTAGACGAAGACGTAGAAAAGCGTTCCGCTAATCGCGAGCACGGCCGACAAAACGTTTACGAACGCAACAAACCAAATAACGGCAATCACTTCGAGCGCTACCGAGAACACAAGCGCTTCGTTGGGCGTGATCGTGCCTTGCACCAAAGGACGTCGAGCCGTGCGCTTCATTACGGCGTCGATGTCGCGGTCGTACCACATGTTCGCTGCACTGGCCCCGCCCGCGGCAAGCGCGCCACCGATCACCGTTGCCACCATCAGCCAAATGTCAGGAAGCCCACGCTGGGCGACGAACATCGCCGGCACCGTGGTGATGAGCAGTTGTTCGACGATCTGAGGCTTGGTGAGCGCGATGTATCCCCGCAGCTTGGCCTTGGCTGTCGGCGAAGAAGCTCGAGGGCTTGCGTTGGGCCTCAACCCGGCAATTGATGACATCGACTGAAACATTAGGTGAGTGCTGACGCTTTGCCGCACCCCTCAACCACAGAGGGCACAATACGAGGGATATGAGCACGGTCAGCCCGGCCCAGGTTCGAGAACCGGTCACCATTGACGACGTCAACCCCGATCGCCCGTGGGTGGTCGTCGTGTGGAACGACCCCATCAACACACAGACCTACGTGACCTTCGTCTTCCAAAAACTCTTTGGCTACAGCAAGCAGAAAGCCACCCGTTTGATGCTTCAAGTGCACAACGAGGGAAAGTCGGCCGTGTCGAGCGGCACCCGCGAAAAGGCTGAGCTCGACGTGTTTCACCTTCACGAATACGGCCTTTGGGCAACCCTTGAGCAGGACTGACTGATGGCCTCTGATTCATTCGATGGTTCCGACTGGGACGCCTCCGACGACGATTCCGACGAGCCCATTGACTGGACGTATCAGCGCGTAATCCCCTTGGGCAATGGGCGTTTCGCGTTGAACCTCGCGCCCGAAGAGCGTGAAATTCTCCGGAAGCTTCCGCACGATTTGAAGCTGCAAATTCAAGACGGCGACGACACGTCGACCATGCGACTGTTTCCGCCCGCCTATAGCGACGACCTCGGGCGTCAGGTGGAATTCGAGCGCTTGATGCGGGGCGAACTTCAAGCAAGCCACATCGAAGCTTTAGAGATGCTCGAGCGAACAGCGCACGAGACCGAGCTCGACGAACCTCAGTTGTTGGGGTGGATTCGAGCACTCAATGAGCTTCGTCTGGTCGCTGGTACCAATCTCGGTATCGACAACGATGAGTACGAATACGAACCCAAAGATGACGACGACCCCCTTGCTGGAGTGTGGTCGCTCTACGTCTACCTTGGATATCTGCAACACCAAGGTGTCGATGCCCTCTCGCAGAGCCTGTAACCGCTCTCGTGATTGCTCGCGATTGCTCGTGATTGCGAGACATCTGAGCGGGCGGCAAACACCTTCAAAGAACGAGCTTGCTGGCTGCTATCGTCATGATGCTTCCAACGAGCCGAGCTCCCATCGTCTAGCGGCCTAGGACACCGGCCTTTCACGCCGGCAGCACGGGTTCGAATCCCGTTGGGAGTGCCATACGCGTATTTGCCTTCGGGTGCTTGCGTTGTGTGAAAAAACAAGGACCTGTGGTGCAGCTCGGAGTGCACGCCGCCCTGTCAAGGCGGAGGTCGCGGGTTCAAATCCCGTCAGGTCCGCAAATTTTTCTGATTCCCCGACTTGCGGTTTTCCTTGTGGATCCCGAGCCATACGCATCATAATTCATATGTATGGCTCAACTTCCTCCTTCAAATGCAGCCTGGCAACGAATCGTGGCCGAGAAAATCGAGCCGCGGCTTCGCGAGATGTTGAAAGAGGCCGTGCCTCTCACGAACCTCGTCAACCTCGACGGGCCCAACCTCGCCTACCAAACGAGGCCGGGATTCCTCCGAGCCACGGAAGGCATTGCCGAGCAAAACTCGGCCAAGGCACAGAACTTTCCACTGCAGCCAGACCCGATTGCAGAAACTCGTGAGCAAGTGGCGGCAAAGCGCGAGTTTCAAGACCGAGGCATTCCGCAAGTGGCAACGGCGCGCGGCAACCTCGGCGAGTTCATCAAGTCGCTTGAAGGTAAAGACGGCCGCACCGCCATCAGCAGTCGAATCCAGCAGCTAGACCCTCAAGACCGGGGTGGCACCGAATATCGCCAGGGGGCCATTGCTGTTGCCGAGTGGTTGGGCTCCGAGACCACTCGCCTGGCACCCGAGATTGGTGACATTGGTCGAGGCGTTTATGACGACGCATGGACGGTTGCACAAGACCTTTCTCAGTCGGGCACTGGAAAGTCGATAAAAGACCTCGTTAAAGATTTGGACGCAGGGCTGCGCGCAGTCGACAAGACTTGGGAAGCAAAGGCGGGTTTCGCGTTTCAAGAAGTTGCGCGACTCGATGAGAATCTTCGCTTGAAAGACAGCAATGCGACGATTCGAGGGATTCAAGAAACACAGTCAGACAACGTGATGCTGACTCGTCACGCCGGCAGGATCGAGCAGGTGTGGCGCGAAGCGATTGAAGAGGAGCGCACCGCGCAACACATGGGCGTTGGTAGTGGCGCAGATCTGCCCGATTACCCCGTGATGGCTGACAGTGAGTCATTCGATCAGTGGATTGATCAAAAAGCTGTCGAGGTCGCGCAACAACCCGAGCTCACACAAACCGCTGAGCTGCCCACCGGTCGCCACGCCGCACCCCAGTCATACGGCATCTCCTAAGACTGCAGGTACGGGTACGGCCCGAAGCCCCAGTGAGCTAAAGTCGCCGAGCGCTTGTGGAAACGCAAGCACACGGTCGGATAGCTCAGTTGGTAGAGCACACGCCTGAAAAGCGTGGGGTCGCCGGATCGACGCCGGCTCCGACCACTTTTCATTCGTGTGCAACGCACACGCCTCCCATGTCCTAGAGAATGCGTGGGGTCGCCGGATCGACGCCGGCTCCGACCACTTTTCATTCGTGTGCACCGCATCCCGCGGGATGCGTTAACGGCCGGTTTTTGCACATAAAACCCGGGTTAGACGTCGATCTATGTGCAAAATCCCCAAATTAAGTGTCGATGAGGGCCGAACGCCGGCCTCGGTGTGAATCAGACGACCCCGCTAGCGTTCGTTGGATGAGTGGGATTGAGAACGTCACGGTTCACGTTGATGCTCCAGCCAAGACTGTCTACGACTACGTTGCCCAGCCAACGCATTTGCACGAGTGGGCTGCGGGGCTTGCCGGGTCTGCCCTGACCCAGGAAGGCGACAGTTGGATTGCCGACTCGCCGATGGGAAAAGTGTCGGTACGCTTCACGCCGCAGAACGACTTTGGCATTTTCGATCACACCGTGACGCTTCCAAGCGGCGAGTCGGTGCTCAACCCAGTTCGAGTTCTGCCCGACGGCGACACGACTTGCGATGTCATCTTCACGGTTCGCCAACGTGACATGTCAGACGAAGAGTTCGATCGCGACCTGCGAGCCGTGCGCGGCGATCTCAATTCGTTGAAAGCGATCATCGAACGCCCGTCGTAAGTCGGCGGCCGCGAGCGGGCACAAGCACGCATGAACACAGCACTCCACGTTCTAGTTACCGTCGGCGGCAGTTTGATGGTCGCGTGGCTGGCCTTTATGGTTGCGCTTTATGTCGCCAGTCGGCGTTACGAAACAATCACGCTCAAAGAGTTGCTACGCCTGCTCCCCGACATTCTTCGCTTGTTGGGCAACCTTGCACGAGACGCAACGCTTCCGAAGGGTGTACGCGTTCGGCTGTGGCTGCTGCTTGCATATCTGTTGTTGCCGCTCGACCTTGTGCCCGATTTCATCCCGATCGTTGGCTACTTAGACGATGCGATCGTCGTAGTTATTGCACTGAGGTCAGTAGTGAAAGCGGCCGGCCCCTCGGCGATCGAACAACATTGGTCGGGTAATGAAGCAGGGCTCAACGCGATACTCCGCGTTGCGAGCGTCACCGAAAACTAACGCTGCCTCGGTAGAATGATGCGAGGCTGATCGCCAACAACAATCCACTTATTCGGAGCGCCGGGAAGCCTGGTCGGCAAGAAGGTACTTTCATGTCCGAACCACTGGAACCGACTCAACGCAAGCAACTGCGTGAGGGCGTTCGTCTGTCGGCTATTTCGATCGGCTGGACGATCGTTTCAAGCGGAACAACAACCGTCATCGGCATCACTCAGAAAAGCTTGGTGCTCGTTGCCTTTGGCCTCACCGGCTTGTTGGATGCTGCCGGTTCAACTGGGCTCGTGCTTCATTTTCGCCACGCGTTGAAACATGAGCGCATCTCTGCATCACAAGAACGCTTGGTGTTTCTAATTGTCACGACCGGCCTGATTCTCGTTGCGCTATTCACTGGAGTTGAAGGCGTCAGGCGGCTGATCGAGGGTGAGCGCCGCGCACTCCGTCGTTGTCGGTGTCGTCATCGCCGGTGTGTCGTTTGTCGTGCTGGGCCTGCTTGCGAGAAGCAAAAACAGAGTCGGCAAAGACATACCCAGTTCAGCGTTGATCGCGGACTCGTGGCTGTCGGCAACCGGCGCACTTCTCGCATTGGTGACGGTCGTAGGCGCAACACTTGGCTCAGCTGGATTGTGGTGGGTAGATCCGCTTGCCGCTTGCGTCGTGGCCGTCGGAGCACTGAGCGCGGGTGTGATCTTGCACATCAAAGACTGACGCCCAAGCTGGCGGCGCCGTTCAACGCACTTGTTGGCACCCCGCGTCGCGGTATACGCGACTTAGGGTGCCAACTACGAGCTTGGGGGCGGCGGACCCAGCCCATTTCGGCGAAGCGACCAGACAGACTCACGTAGTCTCGCCGAGACATGAAGATCGCGCTCGGAACCATTGCCACTCTCATGGCACTGGTCGCGTACGCGTTCTACTTCCGCGACATCTTGAAGGGTCGCACACGACCTCACGCGTTCACGTGGCTCGTTTGGGCAGCGCTGACAGCCGTTGCCTTTGCTGCGCAACTAGACGATGGCGGCGGGGCGGGGTCGTGGGTTACGGGCTTCACGGCGGCCGCATCGTTGGCGTTCTTTGTGCTGTCGCTCACCCACGGCGAAAAAGACATCAGCCGTTCTGACTGGTTGTGCCTGGTGGGTGCCGCGCTGGCTGCACTGCTCTGGGCCGTGACTGACAATGCACTTCTGGCCGTCATCTTGGTATGTGTCATCGACGGTTTGGGTTTTGCGCCCACCATTCGCAAGTCATATTTCAAGCCGACCGAAGAGACACTTATTACCTATCTCTTGAGCGGGTTGAAATTCATACTCGCTCTCATTGCGTTGGAGAACTTCAGCGCCATCACTGCGCTGTATCCAGCGTCGCTCGTCTTGTTAAATCTCGGTTTTGTGGTGATGTTGGTGATCCGACGCGCGGCGCTGACGTGACTTACCGCTTTCAACAGGTCGACCCGCACTCCGCCATCGCTGCGCGCATTCTTGATGCCTATGGGGTTGAGATGAAGGCGCGCTATGGCGACGATGCGCCTTACGGATCAGCACACGTGCCTGCTGGCGTCGGCGAGAACAGCGGACGCTTTGTCGTTGTCACCAACAACGGTGAACCGATTGCTTGCGCCGGTTTGCGGATGCTGCAATCCGACATCTTTGAGATCAAAGCCATGTTCGTCGCACCCGATGCGCGACGGACTGGTGTTGGTCGCGCTCTGCTCAAACACATGGAGCAGCTGGCAGTTTCCCTTGGCGCGCACACCGTACGTTTGAACACCGGGGCCAACCAGCCCGAGGCTCTACAGCTGTATCGCAACGCCGGCTACACAGACGTCGCTGCCTACAACGACAACGCTTATGCCAACTACTGGTTGCAAAAATCGGTGACGCTGGGTCGTGACTCGCTCGCTAGGCCGGGGAGTATCGAGTAAACACGGCGCCGTTATCGAACTGCTTCGACTCAGTCAGTGCCAGATCGATGCGGATGTCGCTCGGCAGCGCTCGTTTGCCACTGCCAATGATCACGGGGTTGGCAATGAATTGATACTCATCGACCAAGCCAGCACGAATCGCCGACGCTGCCAACTCAGGCCCACCGACGGCCACATCACGATCAGAGGAAGCCTTCAACTGACGAACTTCGTCTTCGTCAAACTTTGTTGCGATGCGCGTGCGTTCAGTCGAAGGCTCAACAAGGGTGTTCGAGTACACAACTTTGTCGGCGCTCTGCCAGATGCGCGCGAACTCTGACATTTCTGGCTCGTCTGCGTCATTGGTGGGAGCGGTCTCCCAAAAGCTGAGAACTTCGTACATCTTTCGCCCCAACAAGAACGTGCCGATCGACGCCGACAACTCGTTAACGAACTCGTGAACCTGTTCATCGGGCGCTGCCCACTCGAAACTGCCAGTTGAGTCTTCGATGTAACCATCGAGCGACATCAACGAGGAATAGATCAGCTTTGCCATCAGGCACCACCTTGCAAGGGTTCTAACAATCGAACGATTCAGTTGAATCTAGAGCCCTGCGCCGTACGCGTGCTCGGTATGATCACCACAAAGCCAAGACAAGGGCGGTAGCTATGCAATATCTAGTCACAGCACGCGACGGCACTGACCCCGAAGCCAACACTCGCCGAGAGGCAGCCAAGAGTGCACACAGCGCGATGGTCAGACGCTTGGTATCAAGCGGCAACCTCCTATTCGGTGTCGCCACCAATGACGACGAAGGCCGCCCGGTCGGTTCGGCGATGGTCTTTGAGTTCGAGACTCGTGCCCAGCTCGATGAACAACTCGAACGTGAGCCCTACGTCGTCAACAACGTGTGGGAACAAGTCGAGGTCGTGCCCTGCACGGTTGGCGAGTCGTTTGAGTGGACCCTGCTCGAAGCCGGCGCCATCAGACTCGACGGCGACATCGCCGACGACTAGCTGCACCCAACTCGACCGCTAACCAACACCGATCAGCACGTAGCTGCACAGGGCGGCGAAGAGTCCGACGATGTGCAAGCGCGAAAGTCGCTCTTTGAGCAACACTGATGCGAGTACGACGGTCGTTACGGGATAGGTCGAACTCAGCACACCGACGATCGAGAGCAATCCAACTCTTGTTGACGCGATGTAGAACGCGTTGGCTCCAGCATCAAGGAGAGCACCGAACGTATTCAGCGCGCGACTGCCGCGCTTCAAGCTCAGCCGAACACCACGCACACTCGCCATCACCAACACAACGACAGTGAGTGTGAATGTGCTCCAAAACAAAGGCCACACACCGGCGTCATCGCCGGCCTGCTGTATCAAGACGAAGTATCCGCCAAAGGCGAGTCCGCAGATTGTGGCAACAACGACATCTCGTTGTTTGAGAAACGCACCAATAGTGCCAGCGGCGGAGCCCGCCGGACGAGAGATCTGGTCGGCACCCATCGACACCAGCACGATTGCAATCAGGGCGATGACGATTCCAATCAGCGAAACAACACTTGGGCGTTCACCGGTGATGAGTCCGAAAAGAAACGGGACTGCTGCGCCAACGGTTCCGGCAATAGGCGCGACCGTTCCCATGTGTCCCTCGGCGAGCGCCTTGTAGAAGAAGGGCAACACCAACGAACCCATGGCACCCGCCGCCATGCCCCAGCCCATGAATCCGGTTTGAAACGGAGTAGTGAAGATAAGGAGTGCAACTCCGAATAGACAACACTCGAAAAGCGAACGCCAAAACGTAACGGCGAGATAGTGATTGTTCTTGCTTACAAGCCCGCCGACGTAGTCAGAGGCGCCCCAGCATGCTGACGAACACAGCGCCAGAAATATCGGCACGTACTAGCGCCTCAAACCGTCATCGCTTGTAGCCAGCCTTGGCAACACCATCACGTACGGCCGCGTCGCCGACCGCGGCCGCAACGATGCGAACCACGTCACGGTTGAACACACTAGGAATGATGTAGTCGGCCGACACTTCGTTGACGGGAACGGCGTTGGCAATCGCATCAGCAGCAGCGAGCTTCATGCTCTCAGTAATCGTTGACGCGCCAACGTCGAGTGCACCACGGAAGATGCCCGGGTAACACAGCACGTTGTTGATCTGGTTGGGATAGTCACTTCGCCCGGTTGCATAAACAGCAGCAGTACCAGCGGCTTCTGACGGCAACACTTCAGGATCGGGGTTAGCGAGCGCGAACACGATCGGGTTGTCGGCCATCTTTCGCAAATCATCAGCCACCAAGAGGTTCGGTGCGCTCACGCCAATAAACACGTCAGCACCGACAACAACTTCTTGCAATGTGCCTTGCACGTTGTCGGGGTTGGTGTTCGACGCCATCCAATTCTTTGACGTGTCGAGCGAGTTGCGACCGCGATAGATGGCACCTTCGCGATCACAGGCAACGATGTGTGACACACCGGCGGCTTGCAACATCTTGGCGATCGCAACACCGGCAGCTCCAGCGCCAGCCATGACAACGCGCACTTCTTCGATTGTCTTGCCGACGACCTTGAGCGCGTTGCGCAACGCAGCAAGCGTGACAACGGCAGTGCCGTGTTGGTCATCGTGGAAGACAGGAATGTTCAAACGCTCACGCAAGCGCTCTTCGACTTCAAAGCAACGCGGCGCAGCGATGTCTTCAAGGTTGATTCCGCCAAACACGGGCTCAAGGCGCGCGACGGTTTCGACCAACTCGTCGATGCCTGGATCACCATTGGCCGTTGCCGGCGAAATGCGCAAACAGATGGGAAATGCGTCGATGTCAGCAAACTCTTTGAACAACAGCGCCTTGCCTTCCATCACCGGCATTGACGCTTCGGGCCCCAAGTTGCCGAGACCAAGCACTGCGGTGCCGTCGGTCACGATGGCAACGGTGTTCGATTTGATGGTGAGACGTCGAACCTCTTCAGGGTTGTCGGCAATGGCGCGACAGATGCGAGCAACGCCGGGCGTGTAAGCCATCGAGAGGCTGTCGCGATTGAGGGCCGGCAACTTCGATTTCACTTCGATCTTTCCGCCGAAGTGCATCAAGAACGTGCGGTCACTCACGTCGATGATGCGAACATCACCGAGCGCCTCGACACATTTGCGAATCTCAGCAACGTGGCCCTCGTCGCCGGCATAGACGGTGACGTCACGCACCATGCGTTCGGTGGTCGCCTCAACGATGTCGAGCGCACCAAGGGTGCCGCCGGCGTCGCCGATTGCGGTAGCCAAGCGAGCAAAAGTGCCGGGTCGATTTTCGAGCTCGACGCGCATGCGAACGGAATAAGCAGCGTTAGGGGTAGACATGATCCTCAATGTTCTAAAGAGCTGGGTCGACTCGGGCCGGCCGCGAGGACCGCTAGCAGCCAAGAGTCACCGACGAAGCGTGCCACATCTAGCCGAGCACCTGCGACACTCGCGAGATGCTCTACGCCGACGCACCCACCAAGCGAGCTCTCCAGCTGACGGCCGACGCCATTGTTCTCCTCTGGTGCATCTTCTGGGTGCTGGTGGGCAAGGTCGTATATGACGCGATTTCGCTGCTAGAGGCACCCGCCAAGGCGCTCGACGGCGCTTCGAGCGGGCTGAGCGACCAGCTCGACAAGACGGGTGGGTCTTTACCCAATGTGATCAGCGGACCGTTTCGGGCACTTGCCAATAGCGCTGACTCGCTGAGCGAGGCAGCCGCATCGCAGTCAGATCAGATCGGCCAGCTGGCCTGGATCATGGCCACCGTCATCGGCGGGCCACCCATCTTCTTTGCCTTGCTCATCGCCGTGCCGCTTCGCCTGCGTTGGGTCCGCGAGGCATCGTCGGCAAGTCAGCTGCAGTCGACCGAGAACTTTGAGGAACTGATGGCGCGACGCGCGATTGTTCGTCAGCCCTTGCGTCGCTTGCGGGCTGTGTCAAACGATCCGATCGGCGACATTGAGACAGGCAACTTCGCCGCGCTTGCCGACTTAGAAGTTCGTCGACTTGGCTTGCGCTCGTTGCACCCACGCAACCGTCGCTTCGGTCAGCTGGGCAATCCGCCTTCGTAATCGAAACCCAGATCGATTGCCGTGAGGATGGGCACAAAGTCGATGCCTTCTTCAGCGGCGAGCTTTGCGCACGAACCGCCGCGATCAACAACGGGGATGATCAAGACCGGCGTTGCACCGAACTCGCGCACAACGCGTGCCGCTTCAATCGGCGAAGTGCCGCGCGTGACGACGTCTTCAGTAATCGCAACGCGGTCGCCCGGCTCAAGCGCGCCGGCGACGCGACCACCAGCACCGTGATCTTTGGCTTCTTTGCGGATGCTGAACGCCTTGAGGTTTCGGCCCCGACTCGCAGCAATGCCGGCGGTTGCGAAAGCCACGGGGTCAGCACCCATGGTGAGCCCACCAATCGCCGTGATGTCTGCGGGCAATGCATCGAGAATGCAATCGGCGACCAACAACATGCCGTCAGGTCGTGTCGCTGTTTGCTTGCCGTCGATGAACCACTTCGACTTGAGCCCCGACTTCAGCGTGAAGTCGCCAACCTTGACGGAGTACTTCAACAGATGGTCACGAAGCTCTTGTTGTTTCTGACTCAGCTCTGACTGTTCGCTCATGAACGCTCATCGTGCCACAACCGCGCATTGAGACCTTCAGAGCGCACTACGAACCTTCACTCTGTGCATCGGAAAGCGCGCGTGAAATGTTCAGCCGCTAAGTTCAAGGCGTTGATCGACCTTCACACACACTCTCGGTTTTCAGACGGCAGCGATCAGCCAGAAGCGTTGATCGAGATTGCTGCGCGTGCCGGTTGCACCACGATCGCCCTCACCGACCACGACACCGTCGGCGGTGTCGCCATAGCGCAAGCAAAGGGAGCCGAGCTGGGCGTAAATGTCATTGCCGGCGTTGAACTTTCGTGTCATACACCAAATCGCACTGTCCACTTACTTGGATATTTCCTCGATGTCAGCGACATTTCATTTCAAGAACACCTAGAAGCCCAACGAGACCTGCGAAATAGACGCAATCAGGTGCTCATCGAACGCCTAAATGTCTTGGGCCTGGCAATCACCATGGATCAAGTGCTCGAACATGTAGGCAACGAGAGCGTTGGGCGGCCGCACGTTGCTGCTGCGCTGGTCGCCAATGGATACTGCGAGACGATCGACGAAGCCTTTCGCCGATGGCTGTCACAGGGCGCACCTGGTTATGTCGAGCGCCAAGAACTTCCCGTCGAGGAAGGCATTGCTTGGATCAAGGCCGCCGGTGGTGTCGCTTCGTGGGCCCACCCGATGACGCCAAAAGAGTACGCAGACACTGATTTACAGCCTGATCTCGAACTGATGGTCAGCGCTGGACTCGTTGGCCTCGAGTGTTGGTACTCGCGATACGAAGCATCGCAACGAACTCGGTTGACGAAACTGGCGCGCAAAGCCGGGCTGATTCCGACTGGCGGCTCTGATTATCACGGCACGTTCAAAGCCGACATTGCGCTCGGAGTCGGCCAGGGCGACCTGCGAGTGCCCGACGAAGTTGTCGACGAACTGAAGTCTCGATTGCCGTAACCGCGTGCGGTCTGCACCGATGCTTTCGCGCATTTGACGATGTCGTAGAAAGTACTCGCCGTCGCAAACAAAATTGGGCAATGAGCGCGACGCTTATTGATAGATTGATTCGCGCACGTCAGCACTTATTCAAGAATTAGGCAGGGTTGTAGATGGCAGGCACGAGGGCTCGCAAGAAAAGCTCGATGAGCGATGAGCACTTGCAGGCTCTAGCCAATGGGCGCACAGAAGGCTCGGCTGTTCGCCGTTACCTGGTCGCCCTCGAAAACCACAAGCCCAAGCGCGGTCGCAAACGCACCCCCGAGTCGATGAAGAAACGTCTTGTCGTTGTTGAGCAGTCGCTGCGCAACGCCGATCCGTTGACGCGAGTGCACCTGCTGCAAGAACGCATCGACTTACAGAACGCGCTCGAAGCAAGCAACGACACAGTTGATATCCACGAGCTCGAAGATGACTTCGTGAAGGCGGCCAAGACTTACGGCGAGCGTAAAAAGATCAGCTACGCGGCTTGGCGTGAGGCTGGTGTTGACGCCGCCGTTCTAAAACGGGCCGGCATCCGCCGCACGGGTATTTAGCTAGCGCGTTACGCCGGGCCAGTCGGCAAATGAGGCTCCGGTAATCCGCTCGTAAGCCTCAACGTAACGAGCGCGAACGTTGGCACATACATCTGCGGGAACGGTGGGTGGCGGCGCTGTCTTGTTCCAATCTTGCGTTTCGAGCCAGTCGCGCAAGTACTGCTTGTCGAATGCGGGCGGAGTCTCGCCAAGCTCCCAACCCGAGTCGGGCCAGTAGCGAGAAGAGTCAGGCGTGAGAATTTCGTCGCACAACGCAAGCTCGCCGTCGATGTATCCGAGTTCGAACTTGGTGTCGGCGAGAATGAACCCTTGCTCAGCAGCGAGCGACGAAGCGCGTTGATACATCGTCATCGCCAACGCTTCGCCAGCACCCAAAACGTCAGCGCCCACTAGGTTCGCTGCTTCTTCATAGGTCAAGTTGATGTCGTGCTCACCCAACTCGCCCTTTGTTGAAGGCGTGAGCACCGGCTCGGGCAAACGCGAACCGAGCTGCAGACCACTTGGCAGCAACTTGCCGTGCAGAGTCGACGACGCTTGATATTCCTTCCATCCGCTGCCAGCCAGATATCCACGCACGATGAACTCGACAGGAACCATCTCGGCCTTGCGCACGACCATCGAACGCCCAACGCCGTCTTCGACATTGTCGGCTTCAACAGGAACGTCGAGACTCACCAAGTGATGTGGCAGATCGCTCGCGATGGCTCGAAGCCAAAAGTCAGTGAGCCCAGTGAGCACGCGGCCGCGATCAACGATCGGCTCATTCATGATCACGTCAAATGCGGAGATGCGATCAGACGAAACCATGAGTAGATGCTTGTCGTCTAGGTCGTAGATCTCACGAACCTTGCCAGAAGCAATCTTGGGCACACTCACTTGCTGTCTCCCGATTCTTCGAGTGCTTGAAACACAGGGCCGATGTTGCGCAGCGACCACTCCAGACTAAACGCGCGGTCAAGCGTTTCTGCGGACAGCGTGACCTCACTGTCGTCGTCGAGCACCGAGCGGAACGAGCGCTGCTCTTCGACAGCAGTTCGCGCGTCGCGCTGCACAATGCGATACGCCGCGTCACGCGTCAGACCCGACTCAACAAGCGCGAGCAACACTGGTTGACTGAAAACAAGCCCAAGCGACCTGTCGAGGTTGGCAATCATGCGCTCGGCATCGACGGTCATGCCGTTGATCATCTTGGTGCAGGTCTTAAGCACGTAATAGGCCAGCAAACTCGCGTCGGGCAAGATGACTCGCTCGACCGAACTGTGCGAGATGTCACGTTCGTGCCATAGGGCAACATCTTCAAGCCCGGCGCCGAGGTAGCCGCGCAACACGCGGGCCAGGCCCGACAGCCGCTCGGCAGTAATCGGGTTGCGCTTGTGGGGCATGGCCGAACTGCCCTTTTGACCAGGACGAAACCCTTCAGCTGCCTCGCCAACTTCGGTGCGCTGCAAGTGACGGATCTCGGTACTGATGAGTTCAATTGTCGAACCGACCGACGCGCACGCCCAGAGATATTCAGCGTGGCGATCACGCGCAATGACTTGCGTGGCCGGCACTGGTTGCAAACCAAGCGCGTTGCATACAAACGCCTCGACGCGCGGGTCGATGTTTGAGTAGGTGCCCACTGCACCCGACAACTTGCCAACGGCGATCGTTGATCGCGCTTGACGAAGGCGACGAACATCGCGGTGCATCTGCAGTGCCCATAACGCAAGCTTCGTGCCAAAGGTCGTTGGCTCAGCGTGCATGCCGTGAGTGCGCCCAGCCATTGCTGTGTTGCGGAACTCGAACGCACGGCGCTTGAGTTCTTCGGCTAACTCTTCGGCTGCGCTGATCAACAAGTCAGCCGCTCTTGTAAGAGTTGCGCACTGCGCGGTGTCGACAACATCAGACGATGTCAGCCCGTAGTGAACCCAATTACCCGCCGGGGCCCCAACACGTTGCTGCACTACGTCGACGAAAGCCGCTAAGTCGTGGTTGGTAATCGCTTCGCGCTCATCAACATCGTCGATGAATTGCTGATCGATCTTGGGCGCCCGATCACGCAGTGCTTTTGCGTCTTCAGCCGGAACTTCGCCTATCTCAGCCCAAGCCTCTGTCGCAAGAATCTCGACTTTGAGCAAGGTCTCAAAGCGCGCCTCTTCTGAGAACAGCGAGGCCATCTCAGGCAACGAATAACGACGAATCATTGGTGCTCCATCTTTGTGGTGACGGCCCGATTGCTAATCACGAATCGGCGCTGGCCTTGAGGGCGATGTCTGTCCTGAGCAACATGCCGTCGAAGTGAATCCGCTTTACCGCGTCGTAAGCGCGCTCGCGCGCTTCGGCCAACGTCGGGGCCAAAGCCGTGACGTTGAGCGCGCGCCCACCCGTTGTTGTCGTGACACCATCAGCATCGGTTGTAACGCCGCTACGAAAAACAAAAATGTTGGGCAACGCTTCGGCTTCGTCGAGACCTTCGACGATGTCACCCGAGCGAGAGTTGGTCGGATAGCCAGCCGACGCAAGACCAACCGTTACTGCTTTGTCTTCGACGGCAGACTGGCCGTCGACATCAAGAGAACCTCGGGCAACCGACATCAGTGTTTCGGCCACGTCGCCAGCAAGGCGCGGCAAGATCACTTGCGCCTCAGGGTCGCCGAAGCGAACGTTGTATTCCACGAGTTTCGGCCCATCAGGCGTGAGCATCAGGCCGGCGTAAAGAACGCCTCGGTAGTCAATCTCTTCTCGACGCAAGCGGCCCGCGGTTGGTTCGAGAATGCGATCAACGATTTCGTCGAAGACCTTGGGCGTAACGATCGGCACGTCTGAGTAGGCACCCATACCGCCCGTGTTGGGGCCTTTGTCGTCGTCATACGCGCGCTTGAAGTCTTGTGCAGGCGGTAACGCAACGCCCTTCTTGCCATCGAACAAGTACATAATGCTGACCTCGGGGCCCGTCATGCCTTCTTCGATGACAACGCGACGACCCGCATCACCAAATGACGTTCCGCTCAGCTTGTCGTGAATGTCAGCAACGGCGTCATCAAACGAATCGGTAACGAGCACGCCTTTGCCGGCCGCAAGCCCGTTGGTTTTGATGACGTAAGGCGGCGGCAGTGTCTTCATGAACGCAATCGCTGACGCCGGATCGTCAAATGATCCGTAACGGGCAGTCGGCAAACCAGCGCGCTCAGCAAACTCTTTCATCCACTGCTTTGAACCCTCGAGTTGCGCGCCCTCGTGACCAGGACCAAACACAACCTTGCCGTCAGCGCGCAACTTGTCGGCCAAGCCAGCAACTAGTGGGGCTTCGGGCCCAATCACAACGAGGTCGGCTTCACTCGCGTCATCGACGATTGTTGAAGTACGCCCGAGCACAACACGAAGCGCGTGTTCGCGACCGCCATTACCAACGACATTTACCTTCACGCTTGACTCACAAATCTAAAGAAGGAGGACGCACGTACTGCTCGCGACCAGGACCAACACCAACCAAAGTGATCGGCACGCGAACGTGCTCTTCGATAAAGCGAATGTAACTCTGCGCTTCTTTCGGCAGATCATCCCAATCAGTTACTTCGCTAAGCGAAGTATTCCAGCCCGGCAGCTCTTCATAGACGGGCACAACTTTGTGGAACTCAGACTGGTGATAGGGCACGTGCGGAATGCTCTTGCCATTGATTTCGTAGCCAACGCACACCTTGATCGTGTCGAAAGTGTCGAACACATCGAGTTTGGTGATGCCAAGCTCGGTCATCGAGTTCAAACGAGAGGCATGACGCAACAGAACCGCGTCGAACCAACCCGGACGCCGACGTCGTTTCGTGTTGGTGCCGTACTCACGACCAATGTCGACAATCGCGTCACCCACTTCGTCAGTTAGCTCGGTTGGGAACGGCCCCGCACCGACACGCGTGACGTAGGCCTTGGCAACACCGAGCACCGTGCCGATGTCGTGCGGGCCAATGCCAGCACCAGTGCACGCACCACCTGCAGTCGGGTTTGACGACGTGACAAAGGGATAAGTGCCGTGATCTAGATCTAAGAACGCGGCTTGGGCACCTTCGAGCAAGATCTTGTGACCGGCATCGAGCGCGTCGTGCGTAGCGCCAACAGCGTCGCCGATGTAAGGCTTGAGGCGCGGCGCGCACTCGCCGAGGTATACGTCGCAAATCTCGTCGAGCGACAGCGGCAAACGGTTGTAGACCTTGGCCAAGATGAGGTTCTTCTCTTTAAGAACAACCTCGAGCTTCTCTCGAAAGATCTTCGGATCAAGCAAGTCTTGTACGCGAAGGCCAATGCGCGTTGCTTTGTCGGCATAAGTCGGGCCAATGCCGCGCTTGGTCGTGCCCAAGCGGTTCTTGCCTAAGAAGCGTTCGGTAAGCGCGTCGAGTTCTTGGTGGTACGGCATGATCAAATGCGCGTTTCCACTGAGAATCAGGCGACTGCAGTCAACGCCCTTGGCTTGCAGCTTGTCGATCTCGGCAAGCAAGACCTTGGGGTCGACAACAACGCCGTTGCCAATGACGGGTGTGATGTGAGGGTGAAGCACGCCGCTGGGTAGCAGTTGGAGGGCAAAGGTTTCGCCATCAACAACGATCGTGTGACCGGCGTTGTGACCACCTTGGTACCGGATGACCATTTTCATCTCGGCGGCCAGGAGATCGGTAAAACGACCCTTGCCTTCGTCGCCCCATTGGGTACCGACTATGACGGTTGCAGGCACGTTGGCCCAGCATAGTGGACACAAGCGGGTCTCTTCCCCCGCTTTGGTGCCTTAACCTGCCCTCATGCGAGCTCTGGTTCAGCGAGTGCTTACCGCCTCGGTGACGGTCGACGAAGAAACCACAGGCGCCATCGGTTCGGGCCTTTGCGTATTGGTTGGCGTGTCTCACGAAGACGACGAATCGATAGCAAAGAAACTCGCGGCAAAGCTCTGGCAGCTTCGATTATTCGAAGACGACGACGGCACAATGAACCTCAGCGCCGCCGAACTCAATAAGCCTTTGTTGATCATCAGTCAGTTCACGCTTTACGGCGACACTCGCAAAGGCCGGCGCCCGTCATGGATTGGCGCCGCTCCACCCGAACACGCCGAACCTTTGATCGACGCCGTTGTCAGCGAGTTGCGTTCAATGGGTGCAACCGTCGAGACCGGACGCTTCCGTTCTCACATGCAAGTGCACCTGATCAACGACGGCCCCGTGACAGTGTCAGTCGAGGTCTAGTGGTGTCAGCCCCACGCCGCGCGGGCCAGACTCAGCGCATAGTCACGCCAGAAGGTTCCGGCGCCGGGCCCTCCATTGCAGTTGCCATCTGACTCACCAGGAACCTTCACCCACAAGAATGCATCGGCATGCGCAACACCAGTCGTCGTTGTTGGTTCAGCACCAAGCTTGCGACCTGACGGATTGCACCACTCGCCATTAGCCCCGTTGCCGTTGCGACCGGTGTCAACGACGTAGTGCTTTCCGCCAAGACCGGCCGAAAGAGTTTCTCCATACGCAGTGCTCGCGGACGTCGTTTGGAAGTTAGACACGTTGAGGGCAAAACCATCCGCCTTAGCAACACCCGCTTGGCGCAAACGATCGATCATTGTGTTGGCATCGACCCAGTTCGAGTGGCCGGCATCGAGATACGTAGCCGTTGCTGCATTGCGTTCGAGCACCGTCACTGCATTGCCCAACATGCGATAGCGAGCTGAAGTGTCACCGCACAGCTGCGCCAGCGCATCGGGCTCGACAATCACAACCGCCTTGGCTGACCCAATGCCTGCGGCCACCTCGCTAATCCAACCGTTGTAGGCAGACTCTGACCCCACGCCACCAGCGGAGTACGAGCCGCAATCGCGTGAGGGGATGTTGTATGCCACAAACACGGGCACCTTGTTTTGTGCAGTTGCAGCGGCGACAACGGATGCGACGTCAGCCCTGACGTTCGCATTCCAATTGCCGAGCCAAGTCGCGGTAGGGATCGACGCCAGTCGCTGCAACAGCGCCGCGTCGTGCGCGTTGCTCGACAGCAATGTCTGTGCCTGCTGGGCAGCTTCGGGAATTCCGCCAAAGAAAGTTGCTCCCGCCAGTGCATTGCCGTTGTTGGTTGCGACAGGTGGAGCAGCGGGTCGTTGCGTAGTACTTGTTGTGGATGACACAGGCGAAACCGAAGGTGCCGTCGTTGAGGTTGTTGTTGCCGTTGTTGTTGGAGCACTCGCAGAGCGAGCAACAACTCGATGATCAACGACTTTGACGGTTGCGCTTTGGTTGTTCCACGCGATCGTGCGGCTCCAGTCACGCTCGAACACACCTTGCTTCACGGTGTAAGTGCCGTCAGCAACGCCAGCTAAATACCAACTGAAACGCACGTTGATTCGTTTGCCGGGTTGCACATCGCGCCACACATACCACTGCGCCACTTTGTTGCCGCCAGCGTTGTAGATCTCGGTGTCGAGAATGCGCAACCCGTAGTTGTTGGTCGGTGTGCGCCACGAGGTCGCAATCGTTGCCGACTCGGTGGCTCGCCCATTAGCGGCCGCCGACACCACCCACGAGGTGGGTGGTGAGTCTTCACTCAAGGCCGCCCAGGCAAGCGTGGGCGCCATGAAAACCAAGAGGGCGGCAATTACTGCTGGAAATGTCTTCCGCCGGATATTGACGTAACGACCGATTGATGTGCGCCGCATCATGATACGGACTCTAGTCGCTTCGATCACCGAAGTGAACAGCGATCTTTTCGTCAGTTAGTGCCCCGACCAGCGACAAAGGCCGGGGCACCAACAACTTTGGTGAGGCGTTAGCCCCAGGCAGAGCGGGCCAGGTTAACGGCGTACTCAGTCCAGAACGTGCCTGCGCCGGGGCCTCCGTTGCATGATCCGTCAGACTCACCCGGAACCTTCAGCCACAAGAACGCATCGCCGTGCGGGGTGCCCGTCGACGTTGTCGGCGCGGCACCAACGGCACGGCCAGTCGGGTTACACCATTGACCGTTTGATCCGTTGCCGTTTCGGCTCGTGTCGATCACGTAGTGCTTGCCGCCAAGGGCCGCCGAGATCGCTTCGCCGTACGCAGCACTCGCGGCAGTTGTTTCGTAGTTGGAAACATTGACGGCAAAACCGTCAGCACCGGCAACGTTCGCTTGGCGCAAACGTTCGACCATCGTGTTTGCGTCAATCCAGTTCGAGTGTCCGGCGTCGAGGTAGGTGGCCGTACCTGGGTTGCGTTCGAGAACCGAGACCGCGTTCGACAACATGCGGTAGCGCGCTGACGAGTCACCGCAGAGTTGAGCAAGAGCGTCAGGTTCAAGGATCACAACTGCGCGCGACGAACCAATGCCGTTTGCGATTCCGTTAATCCATGCGCTGTATGTCGATTCGTTGCCCGCACCACCAGCTGAGTAACTACCGCAGTCGCGATCAGGAACGTTGTACGCGACGAACATCGGCACCTTGCCTTGTGCTGCGTTGACTACACCCGACACAATCGAACTCACATCTCCACTGCCAGACGTAAGCCAAGTCGCAGTCGGCACTGATGCGAGTCGCGATAACAGCGCGGCTGCACCAGGGTCACTGCCGGCAAGAGCTGCGGCTTGCGAAGCAGCGCCATTGTTTGGACCGTAGAACGTCGCACCCGCTAGTGGATTGCCCGAAGCAGATACCGCCGGCGCTGCTGGAGCCACTGCGGCAGGCACGGGCGCACTCGGCGCTGTTGTCGGCTCGGCAGCAGGAGCAGCCGTAGTGGTAGTTGTTGTTTCAGCTGTTGCACCGACAACGTGATGATCAGCCACAGTCACCGTTGTGCTTGCGTTGTTCCACGCAATCGTTTGCTGCCAATTGCTTTCAAACAAACCCTGCTTCACCGTGTAGGTGCCATCGGCAACGGACGACAAGTACCACTTGAAGCTGGGCTTGAACTGATCGCGCTTTGCCGTGTCACGCCACACGTACCACTGAGCAACGCGCTCGCCACTACTGCTGTAGATCTCGGTGTCGAGAATGCGTACGCCACTTGCGCCACTGGGGACGCCCCAACTTGTTGCAACCGTTGCAACGTTGCTTGCACTTTCTTGCACGCTTGCCGACATGACCCATTGAGTTGCGGTCTTGTCGTTGAACTCGCCCCATGCAATCGCAGGAGCCGGGAGGATCACCGCCGCAGCAAATGCAGCTAACGCAATGCGACGACGACGATGTGGATAGGACGCGAAAACACTGAGTTGTTTAAGCATATGAGTCGGGGAGCATAACGAGCGCATCTGCAAAATGAAGTGCAGACGCGCTCGTTATCGATCTAGTGAATTGCGCAGCAACGCATTTGTGACAAACACGTTGCTGCGAATCGTTTCGAGTGATTATCCCCAAGCTGCGTGAGCAAGTGCGAGTGCGTAGTCAGCCCAGAAAACACCTGCTCCGGGGCCACCGTTACACGTACCGTCTGACTCACCCGGTTGCTTTACCCACAGGAACGCATCGGCGTGCGCAAAGCCAGTGGAAGTAGATGGCATACGTCCAAGTGCACGACCACTTGGGTTGCACCATTCACCGTTTGAACCGTTTCCGTTGCGACTTGTGTCAATTACGTAATGCGAGCCACCGAGGATCGATGAGATCTGTTCTCCGTATGTCGCGTTGGCCTCAGTGGTGTCAAAGTTCGACACATTGAGACTGAAACCGCGTGCACTACCGACACCGGCTGACTGCAAGCGTGACGCCATTACTGACGCACTGTGCCAACCGGGGTGTCCGGCGTCGAGGTACACACTGACGTTCGACGAAGACAGGGTTGTGATTGCTTCACGCAACAGTGAGAGACGGTCAGCCTGGCCCGACGCCGACAAACAGTCCAACTGGCTAAGAGCATCGGGTTCGAGAATCACGATGGCCTTGCGACCAGCGATACCGCTGCTAACCGAGCGAATCCACGAACGGTATGCATCGCTGCCACTGGCACCGCCGGCCGAGTACGAACCGCAATCACGGCCGGGGATATTGTAGGCAACGAACACTGGCACCTGGTTTTGCGCAGCAGCTGCACTCGTTACTGAGTTCACGTCGCCCTGCACGTTTGAGTTCCAGTTGCCCAACCATGTTGCTGCACCACCTTGTGCAACGCGATCAAGAAGCGCAGCATCAGCGGGGCGGCTTGAACGCCATGCGTTCGCTTGCAATTGCACTTGGCTGTATGGGTTCACGTAGAAACCGGTGCTCGATGACAGTGGGTTGCCGTTCGATGCCGTAGGCGCAGGGGTGACTGGCTTCACAGTTGTTGTTGTAGTCGGCGCCGCTGTAGTCGGCGTCACGGGCAAGTTCGGCAACGACGGTGTTGGAACCGACGAAGCGCTTCCAAGGTTCAGCACTGCGCTGTCAGAACGCCAGATGAATACAGGGCCCCAGTTTTCACGGAAGACACCTTGACGAACGTTGTAACTGCCACCGGCCCATCCCGACACGTCGAGCGTGTAGTTGCGACTGAGCGTTTGACCTCCGTTGATCGCTGCTGGCTCTGACCATTGGGCAACCTTGCCGCCAGCTGCGTTGTAGACCTCAGTGTCAAGAACAACAGCAGTTGGAGCCAACGAGCTCGGCGCCGAGAACGTGGCACGAACCGTTACCTGACCAGTGCCTGACGTTGTCGCTGAGACGTTCCAAGAGGTTGACGACTGGTTCTGTGGAGCAGCTGTCGTTGTCGTAGCCGGTGCAACCGTTGTTGTCGTTGGAGCAGCCGTTGTTGGGACCACGGTCGTTGTCGGAGCGACGGTTGTTGTTGGAGCTGCTGTGGTCGGAGCTGCTGTTGTACCCGTTGAACTTGCGGCGCCGACCTTTACGGTCACGCCGTCACCACGCCATTGCAACGTCTTCGACCAGTTGTCGGCAAACGCACCCTGACGCACGTAGTACGTACCGGCGGCAACACCAGCGGTGTTCCAGTTGTAGTTGCGAGCAACTGCTTGTCCGGCGTTCATGGCTAGACGATCAGTGAACTGCGCGAGCTGCTTGCCGCTTGCATCTTGAACTTCGGTGTCGAGGATGACAGTCGACGCAACGAAGTTGAGTGGAGCAACAAAGTTCGAGCGAATGACAGTTGGGTTTGAACCCGAAGTGCTCGCCGTCATGTTCCACCAAGTCGCCGATGCAGCAGGGCTAGCCGAGGTTGTGGGGGTTTGAACTGGCACCGTCGTCGGGGCAACCGTTGTTGAAACACTCGTTGCTGGCGTCGTTGCCGCCGGTGCGGAACCGACAAGGTTCACGGCGCCCGCGTTTGAGTTCCACGAACGAGTACCAGCCCAGTTGGGGTTGAAGATGCCCGACTGAAACTTGTAAGCACCAACAGCAAGACCCGCAGTGTTCCATGCGTAAGTGCGCGTCTTTGATGACGAGTCGAGGTTGATCGTCTCGAACCATTGCGCGACGCGAACGCCTGCTGATGTGTACGCCTCGGTGTCTACCAAGTAGCTACCGGCAGCACCTGGGGCACTGAATGACGAGTTGACAGTAAGCACGGCGCCAGCCGTTGGAGTGCCAGCAACTGAAACTGTTGAAGTACCGGCCTCGGCGGCCTTTACGCCGAGTACCTGAACAATCAGAACTGCTAGAGCAACAAGAACCGTAGATATCTGGGGAAGGCGCGATGTGTGCATCGTGGTCTCTCCGATACAGGTCGATCGAGCTCAGAAAGATCCGAAACTCGAGTGAACCCGCTTTCGATCGGAAGGGCGATGCGCAGATCCGAGCTACGTAATGCAACTGTTACCGCTCTGAATCGGTATTGGGCGGGCCAATCGGACAACGTTTACGAAACCTGAGGCGTTTCACCAAAGTGTCTGACAACTGCCTGCTAACGCGATTCAGACGTCACAACATGTAACGAAGTGCCCTGAGAAGCGGGCAAGCAGTGACACGCACCGAATACACATCGCTTAGTTCAGAACGAGTTGTTCAGTCGACTCGTCGACGTCGACAGTGATGGTTGCGCCCTCGCTGTACTTGCCCTCGAGCAACGAGATGGCAAGCGGATCGCCCACCTTGCGCTGAATCAAACGCTTCAGCGGCCGAGCCCCGTAAACCTCGTCATAGCCCTCTTTCGCAAGCCATCGGCGAGCCTCGGGAGTTACGACGAGCTTCAACCGACGGTCGGCCAACCGTTTGGTGAGGCCCTCTAGTTGCACGTCGACAATGCGCTCGAGGTCGGCTTCGCTCAATGCATCGAAACGAATGACTTCGTCAATACGGTTGAGAAACTCGGGTCTAAAGAACGCGGCGGGATCACCTGGCAAATTCGACGTCATGATCAACACAACGTTGGTGAAGTTGACGACACGACCTTGACCATCAGTAAGTCGGCCATCGTCGAGAAGTTGAAGCAAGACGTTGAAGACATCTGGGTGCGCCTTTTCAACCTCATCAAGAAGCAACACCGAGTATGGACGACGACGCACTGCCTCGGTGAGTTGACCACCCGACTCGTAACCGACGTATCCCGGAGGAGCGCCGATCAGACGAGCGACCGAATGCTTCTCCATGTATTCGCTCATGTCGATGCGGATCATTGCCTTCTCGTCGTCAAACAAGAAGTCAGCGAGCGATCGCGCCAATTCAGTCTTGCCAACACCCGTCGGACCCAAGAACAAGAACGAACCAATTGGTCGGTTGGGGTCAGACAGGCCAGCTCGGTTGCGACGAATGGCATTGGCAACGGCAGTCACTGCCGCGTCTTGGCCAATGACACGCTGGTGCAGTTCGTCTTCCATCTTCACCAACTTCGCGACTTCCCCCTCGAGCAAACGACTGACAGGAACGCCTGTCCAGGTGCTCACAACTTGGGCGATGTCTTCGGCGTCGACCTCTTCCTTGAGCATGGCCGAGTCTGCCTGGAGCTCCGCGAGCGACTTAGTTGCGTCTTCAATGCGACGTTCGAGTTCAGGAATCTGCCCGTAACGCATCTCGGCGGCACGTTCGAGGTTGGTCTCTCGCTCGGCAGCACCGCGTAAACCTTCGAGTTCTTCTTTGAGCGTACGGATATAGGCAATGGCTTCTTTCTCGGCCTGCCATTGCTTGCGCATCTCGTCGGAGCGCGTCTGCAAGTCTTCAAGTTCACTCCTCAAAGCTTCGAGACGTTCACGCGAGCCTTCGTCGGTTTCGTGAGATAGCGCAACCTGTTCAATCTCAAGTTGGCGGATGCGACGAGTAACAACGTCAATCTCCGTTGGCATCGAGTCGATCTCAATGCGTAGACGACTCGCTGCTTCATCAACCAGGTCGATTGCCTTGTCTGGCATGAAGCGCCCAGGGATGTATCGGTCAGACAAGTATGCAGCGGCTACCAACGCTGCGTCTTGAATGCGAACACCGTGGTGCACTTCGTAACGCTCTTTGAGACCGCGTAAAATTGCGATGGCATCAGAAACGCTCGGCTCACCAACAAACACTGGTTGGAAACGACGCTCAAGAGCCGGATCTTTCTCGATGTGTTGGCGATACTCGTCAAGGGTCGTTGCACCAATCATGCGCAACTCACCTCGGGCCAACATTGGTTTGATCATGTTGCCGGCATCCATCGCACCTTCGCCGGCGCCGGCACCAACAATGGTGTGCAACTCGTCAATAAAGGTGATGATTTCACCCTCTGAGTCGGTGATCTCTTTGAGCACAGCCTTGAGCCGTTCTTCAAACTCGCCGCGATACTTCGCACCAGCGACCATCGCCGACAGATCGAGGGAAAGAAGACGCTTGTTCTTCAAACTCTCGGGCACATCACCTTCGACGATGCGATTCGCGAGCCCTTCAACGATGGCGGTCTTTCCGACGCCGGGCTCACCAATAAGAACCGGGTTGTTCTTCGTGCGGCGACTCAAGACCTGCATGACTCGGCGAATCTCTTCGTCGCGCCCAACAACAGGATCGAGGCGCCCAGCGCGCGCATCGGCAGTCAGATCGCGGGCGTATTTCTCAAGCGCACGAAAGCGCTCTTCAGGATCTTGTGAATCGACGCGATGACTGCCGCGTACTTCGCGCAATGCGTTGAGCAACTCATTGCGGTCGAGGTCAAGGCGCGCTGCCATCGCCAACAAGATGTGTTCGACCGACAAGTAGTCGTCGCCGAACTCTTCACGCGCGCGATCAGCGACTTCGAGCTCTTTGGTGAGATCACGACTGAAGTCAGGCACCTCACTTGAACCGCCATAAGACTGCGACAACTTCTCAAGCTTGTTCTCGAGCTTGTTGCGCAACGACATGGGCGGTGCGCCAACGCGTTCGAGAACCGGCAAGATCACTGTGCCTTCTTGCGACAGCAGCGATAAGAGCACGTGCTCGGGCGTTGTTTCTGCGTGATGGCGCTGGGCCGCCATATTGGCCGCCTGTTGCACGGCCTCGCGCGTCTTGTTTGTCCAGCGGTTCGGGTCGATTGCCAACTCAGCTCTCCCAAATTCTTAACGTCGAGATCTGGCCAAACGGAACTATCTCGCGCTTGTAGCGCCTGTGTAGGTTCTCTTGCTCGCCACGCAAGCGATCGACTTCGGCAGCCAAGCGCTCAACCTCGCCTTCAAGTTCGAGAACGCGTCGCACGCCTTCGATATTGAGACCCGCCGTAGTGAGCTCTTGAATGCGACGAAGGCGGGCGATATCGAGGCCACTGTACCGACGACTGCCACCGCCGGTGCGCGCCGGCGACAACAGGCCTCGGCGCTCGTATAGCCGGAGCGTTTGCGCATGCATACCGGCAAGCTCGGCAGCAACTGAGATCACATACACCGCTCGTTGGTGAGTTTCATTTGAGTTGATCATTCAACCCCCAAGTGACTGCGTACCGACGCGCCATCGTGCGCGTTGGCATATTCCTCAAGAAGCTTTTGCTCCTCACTGGTCAAGTCGGTCGGCACCGCGACTTCAACAGTGACCAGCAAGTCACCATGACCATTACTTGTTGGCACGCCACGCTCACGCACGCGCAACACGCGACCTGATGGAGTGCCGGCAGGAACCTTTACCGTCACCGGCGTCGTAAGTGTCGGCACCTTCACTGCAGCCCCAAGCACAAGCTCGGGATATGTAACAGGAACAGTCACCGTCAAGTCATCGCGACGGCGGCCGAAGATGGGGTGCGAATCAACGTGCACCACCACGTAAAGGTCGCCATCGGGACCACCATTGCGCCCCGGACCACCGCGGCCCTTTAGGCGAATGTGCTGACCGTTGTTGACGCCGGAAGGCAGACGCACCTTTATTTGCCGACTCTTTTTTTGCGTGCCCGACCCACCACAGGTCTTGCACGGAAACTCGACGCGCTTGCCGGTGCCGCCACAGGTTGGACACGGACGCGAAAACGAAAACACACCTTGGTTGTCGTCGAGCACGCCACGACCGTCGCAATCCATGCATGTGATCGGCTTGGTGCCAGGCTCGGCACCTGAGCCGCGGCAGGCTTGGCACGTGACATCGCTGACAACGTTGACCGTTGTCGTTACCCCGTTGATCGCGTCGACAAAAGCCAAGTGCAACTCGGCTTCGATGTCATCACCGCGTTGTGGGCCAGGCCCGCGGTGCCGTTGCGAACGATTGAACAGCCCACCAAACAGATCACTGAGATCTTCAAAACGAAAACCTGCACCTCCGCCAGCTTGCCCTGCGTTAGCAAACGGATCACCAGCGCCAGCACCGCCGCCGAAGCCAGCAAAGCCTCCACCCGACGGAGCCATTTCGCGAACTTCGTCGTAGTCGCGGCGCTTTATTGCGTCGCCGAGCACGTCGTAAGCCGCAGAGATGTCTTTGAAACGTTCTTCAGCCGCGGTATCGCCTGGATTCGCGTCGGGGTGATACTGCTTTGCGAGCGCGCGATATGCCTTGGTTATCTCTTTGTCGGTTGCTGTCTTGGGAACGCCAAGAACCTTGTAGTAGTCCTTCTCAAACCATTCTCGCTGCGCAGGCATCTACTCTCCGACTACCCGACGACCTTGACCATGGCCGGTCGCAACACACGACCCTTCCACTTGTAACCCGAGCGCATTTCTTCGGTTACGACAGGACCACCCTCACCATCTTCGTGCGCGACGGCCTCGTGCAGAGTGGGATCGAACGGTTGGTTAACGGTTTCCATCTTTTCGAGCCCCTCCTTCTTCAGCACTTCTAGCAAAGCCGTACTCACTTGGTCTAGAGAGCCAGATGGCTCATGTGCCTGAGCCAAGCCAATGGTGTCAAGGACGGGCAGCAACTTTTGAACCAACGTTTCGTTGGCCCGCTCACTCATTTCGGTTTGCTGCTTGACCATACGCTTGCGGTAGTTCTCGAAGTCGGCCTGCAAGTGCTGCAGAGTCTCGCGATAGGCATCGCGTTCGGCCGCAACAACCTCAGATTCAACATCGGTCAACTCGACGTCGTCGATGACAACGTCATTAGCCTCGCCGGGCAAGTCGTTATCTGGGGATAAGGGTGGCGGCATGTCGCCACCCTTATCTTGCGCTGGTTGCTCTGTCACTTCTTGTCCTCATCGGTGTTCTCGTCAGTCGTTTCGTCGACGATCTCGGCGTCGACTACTTCGTCGTCAGACGAACGCTCACTGCTGCCAGTCTCGCCACCGCCTGCAGCAGCACTTTCTTGCGCCGCCTGCTCGTAGAGACGCTGACCAAACGACTGGCTCACCGTCATGAGTTTCTCGGTGGCGTCTTTGATTGCCTCGACGTTGTCGCCGGCAATCGAAGTCTTCAGCTCACCAAGAGCGGCCTCGACGTCAGCCTTTTCTTGACCTTCGAACTTCTCGCCTTGGTCTTTGAGCAACTTCTCGGTTTGGTACACAAGCGAGTCGCCGTTGTTGCGAACCTCAGCCTCTTCGCGACGCGCACGGTCTTCATCGGCGTGAGCTTCAGCGTCACGCACCATGCGATCGATGTCGTCTTTAGCGAGCGATGACTGACCGGTGATCGTGATCGACTGCTCTTTACCCGTTGCACGATCTTTCGCCCCAACGTGCACAATGCCGTTTGCGTCGATGTCGAACGTGACTTCGATCTGCGGCAAACCGCGCGGTGCTGGCGGAAGATCGACTAGCTGGAACTTGCCAAGTGTCTTGTTATAGCCAGCCATCTCGCGCTCACCCTGCAACACGTGAATCTCAACCGATGGTTGGTTGTCATCAGCTGTTGTGAACACTTCGCTGCGCTTGGTTGGAATAGTTGTGTTGCGTTCGATGAGGCGGGTCATCACACCGCCCTTGGTTTCAATACCAAGCGACAGTGGCGTGACATCGAGCAGAAGAACGTCTTTAACTTCACCCTTCAACACACCCGCCTGAACTGCAGCACCAACGGCAACTACCTCGTCGGGGTTGACTCCCTTGTGCGCTTCTTTGCCGGTGAGTGAGAGCACGAGCTCTTGAATCGCAGGCATACGCGTAGAACCGCCAACCAGAATGACGTGGTGAATCTCGCCCTTGGTGAGACCAGCGTCTTTGATCGCTTGCTCGAACGGCTTGCGACAACGGTCAACCAAGTCAGCCGTTAGCTCTTGGAACTTTGCGCGCGACAGCTTGTAGTCAAGATGCAGCGGACCAGTGCTTGTAGCCGTGATGAACGGCAAGTTGATCGTGGTCTCTTGAACTTGCGACAGTTCGATCTTTGCCTTCTCGGCCGCTTCTTTGAGTCGCTGCAACGCCATGTTGTCAGCGCCAAGATCAACTCCGTGGTCGTTCTTGAATGAAGTGACCAACCAATCGATAACTCGTTGATCCCAATCGTCGCCACCGAGCTTGGTGTCACCGTGCGTCGACTTGACCTCGAACACACCTTCACCAATTTCGAGCACCGACACGTCGAAGGTTCCACCACCGAGGTCGAACACCAAGACGGTTTGGTCGCCCTCTTCGTCTTTGTCGAGACCGTAAGCAAGCGCGGCCGATGTCGGCTCGTTGATGATGCGCAACACTTCAAGGCCGGCAATTTGCCCAGCTTCTTTGGTGGCGGTGCGTTGCGCGTCGTCGAAGTACGCAGGCACGGTGATGACTGCTTGAGTAACGGTGTCGCCCAAGTAGCTCTCGGCATCGCGCTTCAACTTCTGCAAGACGCGCGCGCTGATCTCTTGCGGCGTGTATTTCTTGCCGTCGATGTCGACGGTCCAGTTGGTGCCGATGTGGCGCTTGACCGAACGGATCGTGCGGTCAGGGTTGGTGATGGCTTGGCGCTTGGCCACTTCGCCGACGAGCACTTCGCCGGACTTTGAAAAGCCAACTACTGATGGAGTCGTGCGGGCTCCCTCAGCGTTCGGGATAACAGTCGGTTCGCCTGCTTCAAGGACGCTTACAACTGAGTTCGTGGTCCCGAGGTCGATTCCGACGGCCTTAGGCATGTGTGTTCTCCTCTATATAGGTGTTGAAACTTGGTGGATCTGAGATTCTTGCCGTGCTCGACTACAAGAAGTTGAGTCACTTGGTGTCAAGTATAACCGTGACGCTCGCCTATCAACCCGGAAATTTGTGGTTTTGCACACGATCCAGGGGCCGCGACTACCGTGAGCACGACGTAGCGAGCCTGAACTGGGGTTTTAGTGAGCAACCAAGAACCGCCATCCGACAACAATCCACCTTGGGATCCGCCGCCAGGCGACGCCGACGAGCCCGGCGGTTACGCCGCTCCCGACCATCAAGCTCCTGGCCATCAGCCACCGTCTGATCCGACTCCGCCACCTCCGCCTCCCCCACCTCCCGGCGCAGATGGTCAGAACCCGCCACCTCCGCCTCCCCCACCTCCAGGTGGTCCATATGGGCAGCCGCCCAACCAAGGCCCAGCCGGCAATTGGCGCGAGCACAACCCATACGCTCCAGGAGGCGAACAGCCGGGCAACCCCGGCGGGCCCACCTACGCAACAGGGCCGAGCTATCAACAACAGCCCTACGGCTACGGGCAACCCCAGGGCTTTGGCCCCGGCCAAGCGCCCCACATCACCGACTATCTGATCCCGTCGATCATCATGACGTTCTGCTGTTGCACCCCGCTTGGCATCGCGGGCATCGTCTTTTCAGCACGCGCAAGCAGCAAGAAAAACGTCGGAGATTTCTTCGGCGCCCAAAAAGACTCTGCGATGGCCAAGAGGTTGTTGATCATCGGCGGTGCCATCGGCGCGGTGGTCGTTGCGATCTACGTCGCACTGATGATCTTTGGTGCCGCAACAGGATCATCCGACCCAACGCCCTCTTACGAGTACTAGGCCGAGCAGTCAGTGTCATCGCTGCGTTTGTCGCCCACGACACACGTGCGCAACGGGGTCGCAACCCCACTAGTTGCCGGAGCAGTGGCTCTCGGCGTGTGCACAACGCTTGCGTTCGTCAATCCTTCGACATCAGCAATCACGCCGCCGTGCCCGTTTCACGCGATCACCGGGTTGTGGTGCCCAGGTTGTGGCTCAACGAGAGCACTGCACGCGCTGGTGCACGGCGACTTCGCCAGCTTTGTCACTTACAACCCGCTGTTGATAGTCGTCTTGCCAATGTTGTTTTACGCCTGGCTGCGCTCGACTCGCCAGTGGTTGCGCCCCTCGGCCAAACTCTGGCCGCATCTTTCGTTGACTCGGTCGTCGGGTTGGGCCGTCGCTATTGCTCTCGTTGCCTTTGCCGTGCTGCGCAACATACCGGTCGATCCGTTCACTGCCCTGGCCCCACACGCTGCTTGATTAACGTGCTCTAGGTTGTGGCTATGGGCACGCTAATTCTGCTTCGTCACGGCCAGAGTGTTTGGAACCAAGAAAACCTCTTCACGGGTTGGGTTGATGTCGAGCTTTCTCCAACCGGTGAGAAAGAGGCCATCGAAAGCGGCGCATTGCTGGCATCAGAAGGCGCTTTACCAACCGTCGTACACACGTCAGTGCTCAAACGAGCCATTCACACCGCCAACATCGCGCTCGATGCCTGCGATCGACTGTGGGTTCCTGTACGCAGATCGTGGCGACTCAACGAACGTCACTACGGCATGTTGCAAGGGCTCGACAAGGTCGCGACGCGAGAGAAGTACGGCGACGAAAAGCTCGCCGCATGGCGCCGCAGTTACGACGTTCCCCCGCCACCGATGGAACCTGGTTCGAAGTGGGATAACGCAAGCGAAGCAAAGTACGCGGAGCTCTCAAGTGATGTCGTACCGAGCGGAGAGTGTTTGGCCGATGTTGTGGCGCGCATCCTGCCCTATTGGTACGACGCGATCGTGCCCGACCTTCGTCGCAACAACGTTGTGTTGGTTGTGGCGCACGGCAACTCGCTTCGCGCCTTAGTGAAGCACCTCGAACACATCAGCGATAGCGACATTGCTGAGCTGAACATCCCAACTGGTGTGCCGCGTCGTTACGAGCTCGACGACGACCTCGGTGTGGTCAGTGCTGACTACCTCGGCGACGCCGACGAGATCGCGGCGAAAGCGGCGTCAGTAGCTGCTCAAGCGAGTGGCAAGTAAGCGCGTCGGGCAGTAGAGCGTCGCCAATTGGCGTCAGTGCAAGGCGACGGGTGCCGACGTTTACTGAGTAAATGAGGTGGCCGTCAACGCCGCAATGGCCCGATCGGCGACGCTCTAGGCCCTGTCGAAGCCTGATTCGTCGCCTGCAGTGCCGTTGAGCCACTCGACCATCCAACGCAAATAAGCAGCGCCAGCAACGTCGTTTTCGTTGTTGACTGCATGCAACACGGGGTACGGACGATCGGGAACACCTTCTGCTGGCCGCACGTCGACGTGAGCAACAGAGAACCGATTTGCGTGCAGCCAGTCAGACATCTTGTAGTCAGACCGCGAGTCTCCAACTGTCCGCCACGACGTTGGCAACACTCCGTCTTCGCGCAACAAGTTGAGCGCTCGCTCGGCTCCGTAGTCTTTGCCCAACACCGTTGCCTCAATGTCGGTCGAGATGATTGTCGGCTCGATGCGCATCATCACTTTTCCGGCTGAATCGGGCTGAACCCGATCATTCATTTCAACGCCAATACCCAAATCGACAAGAAGCGCAAATGCTTCGTCGTCAAAAGCAGCTTGCGCCTTGAAGTAGTCATCAGACGAAGTCTCGAAGTTCTGTTCGACTGAAACCATTGCCAGCTTCGTGTCGTCGAAGAACATCGAGTCGGTGTAGCGCTCTTTGACGATGCGCTCAATGCCGCGCACGAACTCGGCGGGTGGCGCGAGTGAGTCTTCAACTGAGAGCGCGGTGTGACCGTCGCCCTTGAGCGTCAACCACACGGCACCTTTTTCGCACACGCCATGCACGCGCGCATTCTGGGGCAGACCCGCTTTCAACAGCGGGGTAAACACCTGCGTCGACAAGAAGTGTGCTGAACGACCCGTGTTGAACACGATTGGATTGCCAGCCGCCAACAACGCAATCATGTCGGGCACGATTGTCGGCTGAACTATGGCTCGGTGTTGAGGGCTCGCGATCGGGCCGTCGACGTCAAGCAACAGCCCGAAATGTGCCTCATCTCCGCTCACCTACGGAAGTTCATCTTCTGCGTCGTCAGGAACGAAAAAGTTCTCGTAATAACGGCTTGGCGTCGGGCCACTCTGGCCCTTGTATTTCGAACCGGCAGCGGAACTGCCGTATGGATTGTCGGCCGGGGTAGTCATGCGCAAGAAACTCACCTGACCAATCTTCATGCCCGGATAAAGCGTGATTGGCAAAGTTGCAACATTCGACAACTCAAGGGTGAGGTGACCCTCGAAACCAGCGTCGACAAAGCCCGCCGTCGAGTGGATCACCAAACCCAGGCGACCAAGACTCGACTTGCCTTCAAGGCGCGCCACCAAATCATCGGGAACAGCAACGCGCTCTGACGTTGAGCCGAGAACGAACTCGCCCGGGTGCAACACAAACGCGCAGTCGGGGTCGATCTCAACTGCGTGCGTCAGATCGTCTTGTCGTTCTTTTACGTCGATCACACGCGTGTGGTGATTGAGAAACACACGGAAGTAGCGATCGAGATGCAAGTCGACCGACGAGGGTTGAATGCTTCCTTCGCGCAGAGGGTCAATGACGATGCGGCCAGCAGCCAGCTCTTCACGGATAGTTCGGTCTGACAAGATCACGCACGTCAGACTAGTGCTGCATCAAGTGAGGTCTGGGCGAGCTATAGCTCGGCTGCAGGCGATGGCGAGAGGGCCCGCGCCCAGCCTCGGCGGTCGGCCGCAGGGCCGTCGAGACTGTGCACTCGCTCGACATCGCTTGCCGTTTGCGTCGCCACATCGGTCCAGCTCACAGTGCTTGACGACAGGGTCGGGCGCTTGCCCTCGCCGGCAAGGTCAACCAGATACGGCAGGTACTGGACAATGCGTTCGGCAAAACCTTGCGCAGTGTCTTCAGCCGTAGCGACGCCCCGAGTCATGCGCAAAGCATCTTCGGCGCCTCCGCCGCGAGAAGCGAGGGGCAGTGCTCCTTGCGCCGCAGCTTCAAGAGCGACGAGGCCAAGCCCTTCGCAATCAACTCGACTGGTCGTGAGAAAGATGCGGGTCTCGGCATAGAGATCGACAAGGTCTTTGTCTTCGACTCGCCCGAGAAACTCGATCGTTCCATCAGCGACCGCCCGCGCATAGCGCGTCTGAATATCGGCGTATGGATGGTCAGGGTTTGTGGGAAGTGCACCGACAAGACGCAAACGCAACCCGGGAATCTCTCTTGCGGCAAGCAGCGCGGCGTCGATCGCAATTTCCGGACGCTTCTCTGGCGAAAATGCACCGGCCCATAGGAGTTCGGGCGTCGATGTAACTGCTTTCTCCGATTTCGCATCGCGACCAAAGGGCAGGGCGACTGGCATTTGCGAAACGTTGCGCACACCAAGCTTGTTGAGTTCGCGCGTCGTAAACGCAGAGATGTCGAGCACATGCGCGTTGGTATCACGCAATAACTGGAGTGCACTTTGGTCAGGTCCAGCAACACGCCACGGTGGTTGAACGTGATAGACGACCGTCGAGATTGGGAACGTTGCGTTCCACTCGGGTGTCCGCAGAATCGTCCAGTTGGCTTCAGCAATTCCAAACAACGGTTGCAACGTGTTCGACTCGACGAACTCACGAGCAGCGCGCTCGAAATCATCCGCACGCGCAGGCAGTTGCACGTAATGAAGGGTGTCGCTGCGATCAAATTGACGCGCATGGCCCAGACTGCTGCCACTTATGACGGTGACGTCGTAGCCGATCTCTGAGAGGCCAGCGGCGAGGTCGTTGGTGAACACCGTCGCACCACGGCGCGCCGAATCTTCCACATTTACTTCCTGAAACACGGCAACAGCAGGTTTGGGCGCGAATGGACGAGACGAAAACGAAACTGGCACGCCTTGATGATGGTCGAAGCCATCCGGCCGCTACAAGACCTCAGGCCCATCCAAGATTGTGAAGTGTTTCGTCGTCGATGCCGAAGTGGTGGGCAACCTCATGAATCACCGTTGTGCGCACTTCGCGAATCAGGTGCTCTTCGCTCTCGGCAATCCGACAGATCGGGCCCATATAGATCTCGATGACGTCGGGCATGGCACCCGAGTAGTCGTGCCGTTCGGTGAGGGGAATGCCCGTGTAGAGGCCGAGAAGATCTTCATCTCCATCGTCGGGCTCGTCTTCAACAACGACCGCAACATTTTGCATTTGCGTCGCAAGTGCCTCGGGAATCTCGTCGAGTGCAATGCCAACCAGTTCTTCGAAGCGTTCGAGCGAAACGTCGATCACGCGTTTGATCTTGTCACGCGTGTTGAGCTACGGGTTCTGATTCTTCGTCTTGCGACAGGCGCTGAATCCAAGCAGGAAATGAACCCGCAGTCTCAGCGCGCAAGGTCGTGGCCGAGCGTTGCAAAACAACACCACCAACAATGACGCCGATGCCGATCATTGCGATCGCAGGTGCGACTAGCAAGCTGCCGTCGAAAATGTCGAACGCGAACCACGCTGCACTGGCAAACACGAGGACGCCACCGACCGCGTAATAGAGCTTGCGAGCAACGAGTGTGCCGAAGGCCACGAAGAGTGCGCCCACAAAGCCTGCCAGCAAGGCTGCGACTACAGCGTCAGCCTCGAGCATTGCCCATCCGACTGCGCCCATCACCGAACTGAGCCCGATGAGGTGAGCCCAGAATGCGTGACGACGGGCGCGCTTTGCGTCGTATGCAATTGCAATAGCGATGCCGACGAGTCCCAACAGCAGCGCAAGCAGTGCTTCTTGTGAGTCGCTCACGTTGTTTGCATCGCGTCGCACGATGATCCATGCAACGTTGGTTGCCATTAAGTACAGCGCAGTTCCTAGTACGGCAAGGATGGCCGAGTAGTTGATCCATCGCTTGACCGCGAGCGCCACAAAGATGGTCATCATTTCCATCCACGCCCAGGGCGATTGCAGGTAAGCAGAAAGTGATGAACTGAAGAGGTCTGTGTCTTGATCGACACCAACCGAATCGAGAGTTGCGAACACGATGCCGGGAGTTGTTGCCGCAAGCGCAGTAGCCATCAGGCCGGCAGGTATCTCGAGGCCTCGACTCTTGAAGAAACTCGCAAGGCCAGCAAACACAGCGGCGTAGACAACGAGGACGGTCAGCGCAATCGCCGATCCCCCTTCGTACCAACTCGTGCCAAGAAACACAGTCATGGCCGAAACGACCAGCAGGCCACCCAGGTAGTAAAGAACCGCGATACCTCGGCTGGTTTTCGCGATTACCGGCTGCTCGACCGTCGTAAAGGCCGGTTCGACTGGGGTGACGGCTAGGTGGTTGAAAACACGATGAATGAGGTCTTCTGACGCGTATGACTTGGTCAGCGCATCACGAACCTCGGTGCTGGAATAGGTGCGTTCACCTGGGCGATTGTCCATATCTACGAGGGTGATCGACCACCGATGGCTTGTCTATGAGGGGAATCCACCATTAATTGGTGGGGTGATCTTGAGAGCTAGCGCTGCTCGAAAAACTCTCTTGGGCGGTTGAACTGCCACGGGTCTCTCGTAGAGCAGCGACGCACCTCGATCGTGCGCCACACGTCACCGACTACATAGGGCTCTGTGGCGAGCCATTCATCGAGCGCATTGCGATCCGCAAAGTCGACCATGTACATCGAGCCCGTCATGTTGCCGTCGTCGTCGGTGATGGCAGCGCCGTACCAAAGGTTGCCTTGCGCAAAAAGTTCGTCGCCGCGAGCAATGTGATGCGGACGCGCCGCCTGCCTTCTAGTGGGAGCACCGTCGTCATGACCATCGAAACCAAGCACAAGAAACTGCATGCCGGTCAATGTAACGGGCGGTCGGAGTGGCGGTGCCGTAACGTCTGACGACGTGCCCGGCCGTCTTGTTCTCGTAAATGGACCATCGGGCGTCGGCAAGTCTTCGGCCGCCGCGATTCTTCATCAGCGGGTCGGTGCGAAAGGTGATGTTGTCGTGATCGAACACGACCACTTCGCCGACATGGCCGGAGCTCAGTACGTTCCTGCAAGCGGTGCTCCATGGGCGACTGTCTGGAAAGTTGCATTGCCGCCGACCATCGCTGCATGCCGATCATTCCTCGATCAAGGCTTAACCGTTGTGCTTGTCATCACTTACGGAAGTCAAGGCGGGCAAGCGCGTATGCAGCGCGAGTTCGGCGCATACGACATGTTTCAGTTGATGTTGCTTCCTTCGTGGGAAGTCACCGAGGCTCGAATCAAGCAGCGCATCGCCGAACGTCAGTCAGACCGAGAACTGCAAGATGGCGGATGGGCAGGAACGCGCGCTTTCTACGACGAGCTAGCGGCCATGGCTGACGCCGGTGTGATGGATGTTGTCATCGACACCTCCAACATGACGCCGGCTGAGGTGGCGACGGAACTTGAGCGACACGTGCGATGAGGCTCGTGGTGTGCGCTGGCCCTAGCAGATGAGCGAACACATCAACGAGGTGTTGTTTGTGTGCGTCCACAACTCCGGACGTTCCCGTATGGCCGAAGCCTTCTTCAACGAAGAAGTAAAGCGGCTCAACATCTCCGATGTGCGCGCAATCTCTGCTGGTACGGCACCGTCTGACTCGGCAAATCCAGTGGTAGTCGCAGCAATGGCAGAGATTGGCATCACCATCCCCGACACCCCCGGACAACTGCTCACGCCACTTCTCACCACGAACGCCGTCAAGTTTGTGAGTATGGGTTGTGGCGACGCCGAAGCCTGCCCCATGCGCCTGCGCGCCGACATGCAAGACTGGGAACTCGTAGACCCCAAGGGCAAAAGCATTGACGACGTGCGACTGATCAGAGAATCGGTGAGGAAACGCGTTAGCGAACTCATTCAAGCAATGCTGGCCGGAGGCGCTGCCAATCAACGACCTAAGTAGTTGCCGCCGGCAACACTGCCCCCTCAGCGCTACACGGTATGGTGCAAGAGGTCGGGTGCGGCCACGCCAACTCTGCGGGCGTAGTTCATTGGTAGAACGTCAGCTTCCCAAGCTGAAGAGGCGGGTTCGATTCCCGTCGCCCGCTCCATTCGTTTCACCTACGCGACACTGGATCCGGCGCCTCCTGTTGGTTGTTTTGCCGACCAACATCGTGGCCATTGAGAGGAATAACCAGGGTTGACTTTGGTGGCCGCTACGAAAAGGCCCTGATTGACCCAGGCGGCAGAACCCCGAAGAACTAGGTCTCGTCGGCGGCCGATTGCTGAGCAAGCCACCATTCACGGTGCCGTTGCTCTCGATAAGCAAGCAATGCATCGACGGCTTCAAACACGACCCGTCGCTGACGGCTTCGTTCTTCGGCCCACTGCTCGTCAGACTTCGCTCCCTGTTTTCCGGGCTTGCCGTAACGCTTCGTAGCGATATGGGCGGCATCAACGAGGCTCCGCTCCTTGTCGTCGTCTGCGGTGGCCTTTGCTCGGCTCAGACGACCCGCTAGATAGTCAGGGTCGTACCAATCAGGATTGACCATTGTTCTCACTCGGTAGTAGCCGAGCGAGTCTCGCCACCGACGGTTGTGCCACGCCTTTGCGTTCCCACTTGGAACGGGGGGCTTGTCACTGGTCATTATCGAACTTGCTCAGACGTGGCGGATGAAGTCTGGCCCACTGAGCATCACCATGGTTGATCCGTCCTCGGCACGCCACTTTTCGAGGTTAGCGAAGGGGGTGTTTCCTTTTCTTGCCCTCTTGATTGCAGGCACCGATCTCACCGATGACGGCTCGGGCCACTCGACAGAGCAGTAACCGCTGCAACCACAGTCGTCGATTGCGACGGTCGCACCTATGCCAATCAACTCGTTGGCCTTCTCCGCGCTCAGTTCGCTGTCAACCCGCTTGAAGACGGTGCCGTTAGGAGCTAAGAGCACCCCATCCGACCGAGGGTCAGGGGGTCGTGCCGGTTCGTTCTCGGCTTCACTAACTATGTCAGCGAAGGTCTTCCTTGTGGACATAGACCCATGATCGACCAACGCAGTGACGGGTGTAAGGGTTTTGCGTGCGTATCGCTACTCGGAAGGTCGATATTTACCTAGGCGCTCCGCAACATGAGGAGGAAGGGCGTGATCCCAACTCCCCTGAAATGCTGCGCGAACCTTCGGGTTGCGCCGCACCTCTTGTTCCAACAGGTCTAGACGTTCGGAGTTGTCGGGAAACTCGTAATACCCGCTCTGAAAGAAACCTTCAATTACTCCGGCACCGACAAATCCAAGAGCCTCTTGGTCGGGCGCGGCCTCGGACAACGCAACGATCACGTCGACGGCAAGTGAGCCACCCCGACGAAGCAATCCGGACACGACCTCACTCGACCAGTAATCGGCTTCCGAGGCAGCCTGTTCCGCAGGAGTCACACTGAGCGTCTTGTAATACCGCCAGTAAGCCTGCGTCAGCTCAGATAGAGGGAGCTTGTCGTTGAGCACCCCTAAACGATGGCCCATAACCTCCGGATTCGGAAGGCTTTCGCCGGCCACTGTTGGCAGAATCGTCTGAGCCTAAGCCGTTCGACGACTGAACGAACACTCGCCGTTCTACCGGTAGCCCTCCGCCCTTCGTTTCACCTACGCGATATGACCAAAGATGGGTCGGTACGGGCGTTGTTTTGGATTTTTCGCGTAGGTGAAAGGGGCAAAGACGAGCGCTGGCCAGTCACCAACGGTCGCAACAACGCCCGACTCAGGCTTTG
The DNA here is from genome assembly GCA_044220495.1 of Acidimicrobiales bacterium. Lineage (GTDB taxonomy): Bacteria > Actinomycetota > Acidimicrobiia > Acidimicrobiales > JBBSGY01 > JBGAQY01. Next base: position 4,810 of record JBGAQY010000015.1, on the reverse strand, counting down.
GCAGTTATTACGTGGGCTGAGGCTTTGGCTGTTGGCGCGTCGCCGATTGCTTGGGCAATCCTGTCAATGACGGCGTCGACATCGCCGGTGAGCTCGTTGGTAAGCGGCGTGCCTCGACAGAACCCTTCAGCGAGCTTTCGCGCCGAAGCAACATGCACGTCGAGGTTCACTGTTTCGATCTGCACATCACTGAAGGCCGCCGCAGTTACGTCTTCACGAATGCGATCGATGTCTGCGTAACCGTGAGGAACGGTTGGCAAGAAACGCGGCGCGCTATCTCCGTACGTCTCGTTCAACACAGACATCACAGCCGACGCTGGCTGATTGCTCTCGACGGTGTTCCATACGTTGAACACGAACGTGCCATTGGCGCGCAACACGCGATGAACCTGCTGGTATCCGTCAACACGATCGGGAAAGAACATCACGCCAAACTGGCATACAACAACGTCGAAAGAATCGTCGGGTTGCGGCAAGTTCATGGCGTCAGCCTGCTCCCACTTCACTGAAGGAACGTTGGCAAGCCCAGTTTCGATCATCGCCGGGTTTAAGTCTGTTGCGAGAATGTCAGCGTCTGGCAACGCTTTATACAGCTCGCGCGTAACCGCACCCGTGCCAGCCGCGACCTCTAGAACGCGCGTGGGTTTCAAAGCTGCCACACGCTGTGCGATGTCTCGTGCGTAGGGTTCGAATATCACGGGCACAAGGTTTGAGTCGTAGACCTCAGCCATGTTGCCCGCCCAGGTTCTGTCTGATGAGTCCATGGTCGGCACGCTAACGCTTTGACACTTTGGGCGCTAGAGGCGAGATTGAACAGTCGCTCCAACAGTTGAGGCTGATCGCAAGGGGAGGGTTCGTGGCTGAATCTGAGTTACACACTGACATCGAAGAGGTAGCCAGAACGTGGACGGCCTATTTGTCGAGTTCGCAGTTCGACTGGCGTGTGTGCGTCGACGGTGTGGATCCGAAGCATGGCGGATGTGGTCTTGTCTACGAAGTTGGCAACCCACTCGCGCGCAGCAATGAAGGGCTCGCTATTGCGGATATGCGGAACCTCGACATTGCCGACCCGCACTACCACGTCAACGGCGAGACTGAGATCTACGTAGTCATACAAGGCACCGGCACTGTTGTTGTTGGCAATGAACTGAACGAGGTTGGCCCGGGCGATGCTGTCATTACGAGACCAGGCGTAACTCACTACACAGTCCCTCACGACCAGCTTGTGCTTGGCGTTGTAAACACGCCACCGTTTGATCCAACCAACTCTGTGTTTGTTTCGGAGTCTGACCCTGCAGTGCAGTTTGACGCGCATCTCTTCAAACGGTTAGCCGAGCGCGAACGTGACAGCGCGCTCAACACATTGCTGCGCGACCTAACAGTCGAACTTGATGCGTGGTCTGCCGTGCTCTTAGTGGCCGGCATTCGCCCCGACCGTCTCGTGTGCCGCGCGCGCTATGAGCTTCCGTTGGATTGGGGCGTTTACGGCAACTTGCTCGATAGCGGTAGCGACAACGCCACTGCGTTCAACACACAACAAGAGATCATCGACAACAACGTTCTACAAAACATTCCACCCTCTCCCACTGGAGCGCGTGTCTCCGAACACAAGATGACTGCATCGGCCGTCGTGCTATTGCCAAGCCGCATGGGCACCTTGGAATGCTTGGCCGATACCGACGGCTACACCTTCGATGAATCAAAGGTGTCACGAATGCGAGAGGTCGCCCTTGCGGTTGCGACGGTTCTGACGAGCGAACACTGACTTAGCCCCGAATCCGCGTGATGTCTTAACATCGGCTGATGCGATCAGGGCCCTTGTCTGTTTTGAAAGAGAGGGACTTTCGACTGATCTGGTTTGCTTCGGTCTTCTCTGATCTCGGTACGTGGATGCAGATCAGCGCCCTTGCGATCTTCATTACAGAGTCGACCGGCCAAGCGACATGGACCGGCATAGCGAGCACCGTCACTTACTTGACTGCCGGTTTGTTCACGCCCATTGGAGGAGTGCTGGCCGACCGTTACGACAGGCGTCGGCTCATCATTGTTTCCAGTTTGATCGAGCTGACTATTGGCCTTGCCCTTGCTGCTTGTTTCGCCAACGGATGGCATGCACCGCTGCTCTTGATCTCGATTGCCGGCGCGCAAGGCGTCGTTGCGGCAGCAGTTGTTCCAACGCTCAGTGCAATGGCACCCGACCTCGTCTCAAAGGAGCGAACTGCACACGCAGCAATCCTCGAAGCAATCTCTTGGAACGCGGGACGCGCCCTTGGCCCCGTCATTGCCGTCGCCGTTGTGAGTGTTCAGTCTTACTCAACCGTCTTCACCATCAACGCGCTCTCTTACGCAGCGATCGCAATAGCGCTTTATGCCGTCAAGGCTCGGCCTCCGCGACACAGCGAAGGCGGCGGACTCACTAGTCGTTTCACGGTTGGTTGGCGCGGCCTGCGAACCAACAACATCTGCTTTTGGGCAACTGTCGTTGCAACCGTAGAGATTTCTCTCATTGCACCGTTCATTGCGTTGATCCCCGTCATGGGCCAACTAACACTGCACGGAGACTCGAGTGCATCAGGCCTTTTGTATTTCGGCCAAGGCGCAGGCAGTGCTGTCGGCGTTGTCATCATCGGATCGCTGCTGCACCGCTTTGGAGTCGGACGTCTATTCGTTGCGACGGTCGCCGTGCTACCCATGCTGCTTGCGGCCTACGCGTTCAGTCTGAACCTCTCGTTCGCCATGATCATTATCGTTCCGCTGAGTGCAGCGCACGCAGTCGTTCTTGCGCTCGCGATCGCATTCATGCAGCGCTTCGCTGATGATTCAGTTCGGGGACGCGTGATGGGTTTGCACAGAGCGATCACGATCAGTTGCTACGCGATTGCAAGTGCGGTGCTGGCGGTCATTGCATCACACGTTGGTTTGCGGCCTACTTTGCTTACCTTGTCAGTGCTGACAACCGGAGTCTTGCTATGGATCACCGTCGCGCACCGTGCCGACGTTGAAAAGCTTGCAGCCATCGAATCGAGCATGCCAACACCGACTGAGGCAGACCCACTAAGCGAAGAGTTCATCCCTAACAAGACCGACGGCTTTGCAACAGTTACTCGTCATGTTCAGCCCACTCGGGAATAACAACCATCGACCATCGGCGATGGTTGTAGTGAACCTCGGCAACCTTTGAGTCACGAGGCGCGCAGGTCTCATCACTTCGGTCAGCTGTCGTGTGGTTTAGATCTTCCTCGCAGGCCGCCATCAGTCCTCAGCTTTAGGTTGATGACACAAGAGCACGATGAAGAACTTGATGGCAAACGCTGATATGTAAGTACTACTTTGTTGCCGTGGATAGTCACCCCAATGTTGCCAAGAATGATCTTGCTAGCACTAGCGAAACTTTGCGGTTGGGATCGCAGGTTAAGTTTCACGAAATACTCACTGCGCTGATTGAAGGGGGCCCGTACAGCAAAAATCGGCGACCTATTTGGGAGCACGCAGGAGTAACGTCCGCCGCGCTGTCGCAATACGTAAGCGGAAAGGCGAAACCTCGCCTTGACACGCTGGCTCTCCTAGCCGAGTTCTTTGGCGTAACCCTTGACTACTTAGTGCTTGGTCGCCAAGCACCCGTGCGTAAGGATCCGCAGGCACGGGCAATGGACAAATATGTCGACTGGGCACTAGCCGACATGCAGGTGCGCGCCGGCACACACACATGGCTCGTTACGCGCATTGCACATGTGTTGGCAACTCAAATCGATTCGGCTGCGCAATCCTTGTTACCAGCCGTCACTCAGGTGGGGGGTTTAATCACCGATCACGACTCGCTCGTGCTCGAACGGATGAGTCGTCATTGCAAACTCGTCAGCTTGAACCCCGGTTACGACATCGTTGAGTTGGGAGACACACGTGTTGCCGGACGCTACGCGCGCGTCGTTGCCGAAAATCTGGCTCAGAAAGGTGGGTGTAGGTACGACTACCTTATCGCCGACAGCACTGACTTCCCCTGGAAAGACATTGTGTATCAATATCGGCGTTTGATGTCCGATCTCGGAGTGAGTGATCGGCAGTGGGATCAATGCGTTTTTCGCAAAAGCGCCCAACCCATTCTCGCATCAGCTTCGTTCTACCAGTTAGACGTGCCTAGATTTCAGAGCGAAGAGCCTCTTATGTATGAAGCGCTTCGCGAATTCATCTCCAATGACAACTGGGTCGGACTAACGCTCCATCAAGATTCACAGACTCTGGGGGGATTGCTCTATGACATCCGAACCCTCGAACGCACCCTCCCCGCATTCAACAACCTTTGGAATAACGCCTTACCGATTTGATGCCAATGACTAGTACTTTCACGGCCTTGGCGCCTGTGTTTGCGGGCTTTGTTATTGGTTACTTGCTCAAGTACTTCGGCGTTGTTGAGCGGCGTGACGGTGAGTTCTTGTTCCGCCTCGTGTTCTATGTGTGTTCGCCGGCACTCGTGTTCGGGGCACTCTCGACTGTTGAACTGCGCCACGAGTTGCTTGCATTGCCGGCCGTTTCCGCCGTTATCGCTGCCGTTGGTTTCGCCGTCGGCACGTTGCTCTCGAAACGCCTCGGGCTAACACCTCTTCAGCAACCGTTGTTTGTCATTGCCTGCATCATCGTCAACACCGGCTTCGCGCTTCCGTTCATTCAAGCGGTCTACGGAGCAAAGGGTGTTGTTGCATTGGCTGCTTTTGACCTCGTGAACGCAACCCTTACCTACACCTGGGTGCACGCGATCGCTGCTCGAAGCAACCCGCATCACACAGGCGAGTCGGTGTTGCGACGCAAACTGATA
>JBGAQY010000014.1:0-66850 GCA_044220495.1 Acidimicrobiales bacterium | reverse complement strand
TGAGTCGCTCGACACTCTTTCGCCTGCAGTCGCTTACACAAGCAGAGCTCGAATCAGTTGCGCGTCGCGCTCTTCAGCGTGAGGGCGTTGAAGGCGACGACGACGCGATTGCGCATCTCGCCGATGTGTCAGGTGGCGACGCTCGCTCGTTACTGACGGCGCTTGAAGTCGCCATCGCTCTTGCTGAACACGAGGCCGGCGACACGGCGCGCGTGTCACTTGATGATGTCGAGCGCGCTGCTGCAATGCGCACGCTTCGCTATAACGAAGACGAGCACTACGACGTTGTCAGTGCGTTCATCAAAAGCATTCGTGGTTCTGATGTTGACGCCGGCCTTTACTGGCTCGCGCGCATGATCGAAGCCGGTGAAGACGCTAAGTTCATCGCCCGTCGATTAGTCATTCTCGCCAGCGAAGATATCGGCGAAGCTGACCCGCAGGCACTGGTCGTTGCCGTGTCGGCTGCACAAGCACTTGAGTTCGTCGGGCTTCCCGAAGCAGCGCTCAACCTCGCTCAAGCCGTTGTTCATTTGGCCGCTGCGCCGAAATCGAATCGTGTCTACATGGCGCTCGCGAGTGCACAGCGCGACGTGCGCGAAATGCACGCCGATTCAGTGCCTGCACATTTACGCGACGCGCACTACAAGGGTGCCAAGACTCTCGGACACGGCAAGGGATATCGCTATCCACACGACGACCCAAGCGGCTGGGTTTCTCAGGAGTACCGACCCGACAACGTTTCTGGGCGTACTTACTACGAGCCGTCTCGTCACGGCTTTGAAGAGAAGGTCGCTGACCGTATTGCGTCGCGCCGTTCCAACAAGGGGAGTGCTGGCTGATGTTTCGCAGGATGTTTTGGATGATGGTCGGCGCCGGCCTCGGCCTGTGGGGACGTCAGCGTGCCATCCAAACGAGCGAGCGCTATGTACCGGCCCCGGCGCGACGTTTCATCGTCCGCAACGTGAAGTCATTCGTAGCCGACGTTGCCAAGGCGCAAGCCGCAGCAAAGGCAGAGGCCAAGCGCGCCGCCAAGTCACACCACCTGCACTAAAGCGAACCGGCACACTCTCCCCGGTTGACTACACCCACCGGACGCCGCGCGGGCCGCAACATCACCCCTTTCACCCGCGCGATAAAGCCAAAATCGACATCTATCGGCCCTCTTTTTGGCAATTTCGCGTGGGTGAAAGGGCCGGCGCCGTCGGTGTGGCGCCGCGGGGCGGTGGCTAAAGCGAGAGTGAAAGTAAGGTCGAGGGCTGGATTCGGCTAGGCGAGTGAGCGATGCGCGAGGGTGAGCGCGCTGGTTGCGTTGAGTGTCGATGTCTCTTGAGCAAGCGTTGTTTCATACGCAAGGCCCTCGAGTCTTGGGTCGACCGTAGCGACGATGAGCGCGCGGCCTAGACGTTCGGCCATGTATCCGCTTTCGCTTGCTTGTCGGTGCACGAACTCACGCGCGGATTCGGGATGTGTGCGCACCCACTCGGCCAACACGGCAACGGGATCGCGACTCAAGGTGTCGGTGTGACACAACGCGCTAATCAAGAGGCGTGCCTGATCGCTCACTGCATTGGGTGTGTGACCGTTGCGAATGTTCTGTGCCCATACGCCAAGGTCGCGCAGCCCTTGTGGAACGTCGACGACCGACGACGCCGGAAGCTGGGCAAGCGCGTACGTCCACTCGAGGTCTGAGAGAGTCATCGGCTGAGCGCGCGACATGGTGGCGCCCGGTTGATTGCCGCGCAGCAAGATCAGCGCTTGCAAGAAGTCTTCGGGATTGTTTGACGATGGAGTCTCGCGCGCCACTTTCACCAAGTTGGGCGTCACGTTGTCGGCGAGCGCCACCGAAATAGCGCGGGCAGTTGGCGTTACTTGTTCAGCCTCGCGCAGCCCGAGCGCGACCTGTGCCTGGGTGGCAGGGTCTGACGCGTTTACCGATCGAATGAAGCGCGAGAGTCGGGCGGGTGAAGCGTAAATGGCGTTGGCAAGCTCGCGAATGACTGCTTGGTTGGCTGGTTCGGTTGATGGTGCTGTCACGAGAGTGACCCCTTTGCCCTGACTTGAAGTTGTGAACGACGTTGAGGTTAACCACGGCGCGAAGGTTCCTGAGTAGCTCAGACTGGCGAAGGCTTCGAGTAGTTCGAGACGCGGTTCGAGCGCGGCGACACGTGCAGCGCGACTGACGCGTGCGAGCGCGTCAGAGTGTCGCGTCGAGCGGATCAACAAATCAGAGAGCTGTTGCGGCCACAGTCTCATTACGTTGGCGAGCGCATCGACGCTGTTGGTTTTCAGAGGACGGGTGTCCATTTCATGCATGAGCGTTGCGGCGGCGTCGAGAACGACGAATGGCGCACCGTTGTGATCGAGGTCGATCGCCCACGGCAGAATGTCTTTCAAGCCGTCGGGCACGTCGATTTGATGGTGTTGGGCGATTTCAGCGAAGCAGTAGGTAAGCGTCGCGTCGAGCGCTGTTACTGGCACCGGCGATCCCAACACGAGGTCGAGTTGACTCGCGCGCAGCTCTACTACGGCGTCTAAGAACTGCCCCGGTTGAAACCGATGTCGGCGTGGCGGATCACCCAGGTTTGGTGAGGCAAAGGCTCGAATGCGAATTTCAGCGGGCATTGCCGCGCCAAGCGCTATCGCAAAGTCATCGCCGTGACGGCTTCTACGTACTGCCGCGTAAGTCGAACGGAGCAAGCGCACTTGCAGTGCCCCTACCGTTTCTTTCGCAGCCTGGCTCTCTCGTGGCGTGGGGTTTGGGATTACATACGCTGCCGATGCCGCTTCGATGAATCGATTCGCTCGCACCCGACTGGTCGCCAAAGCCTTGACCAGCGCCATCGCGGTTCTATTTCGCGAGGGCGCGACACGGTCGGCATCGTTGGCAGGGCTCATCGGATGAGCTCGACACTAATGATCAATACGCAGCCGTGACGACGAATTCGCTCCGTGGTTCCGGCAGCCGCTGATTCGATGTTCTGAGCGACGCGTGATGAGTTCACGGGTGGTGATCGCGCCCGCTGCCTGCGGTTTCGGCAGTAGGATTCGACGGCAATGGATGCCAATTCACTTCGCAAGACCTTCACTGATTTCTTCGTTGAGCGGGGCCACACGCTGGTTCCCTCTGCGGGGCTGATTCCGCATCACCCGCTTGCGCCGCTCTTTACCAACGCGGGTATGAATCAGTTCCTGCCGTATTTCCTTGGTGAAGAAGCGGCGCCTTACGAGCGTGCGACGTCTGTGCAGAAGTGCGTTCGCATTCGCGGCAAGCACGACGACATCGAATTGATCGGACGCACCACGCGTCACCTCACTTTCTTCGAGATGCTCGGCAACTTCAGCTTTGGCGACTACTTCAAAGAAGGCGCCATCAAATTCCATTGGGATCTCTTCACGAACGTGTTGGGTCTCGACGGTGATGACATTTGGGTCACCGTTCATCACAGCGATGACGACGCAGCCGACATTTGGCGCGACACCATTGGTGTTCCTGCAGAACGAATTCAACGCATGGGCGAAGACAACTTTTGGGAGATGGGTGATACCGGCCCGTGCGGACCGTGCTCAGAGCTCTACATCGATCGCGGTCCTCAGTTTGGCGACGCCGGTGGGCCTGCCGAAGGTGACGACGAGCGTTACCGCGAACTCGGCAATCTCGTCTTCATGCAATTCGATCGTCAAGGCGACGGCGAACTAATTCCGCTTCCCAAACAAAACATCGACACTGGCTCAGGTTTCGAGCGCATTTTGGCAACTGTGGAAGGTGTCAATTCGATTTGGGACACGTCAGCGATCCGCCCGATCATCGCCAAGGGCGAAGCCCTTTCAAGCAAGACCTACGGCGATGATGAAGAGAACGACGTCTCGCTGCGCATCCTTGCCGACCACAGTCGCTCGATGACGTTCCTCGTTAACGACGGCGTGTTTCCGTCAAACGAAGATCGTGGTTACGTTCTGCGTCGCATTGTTCGTCGCATGCTTCGGCATGCCTACAAGCTCGGCGTGCACCGCGATGTCACTGCCGGATTGATCGAGGCCGTTGCCGACACCATGGGCACTGCGTACCCCGAGATCGAGAAGAACAAAGACTTCATCACCGAAGTTTTGTCGCGTGAAGAACACCGCTTCGGCCAAACACTGCAATCGGGTTCGACAATGCTCGAACAAGCAATGCAAAAGGCCGATGTCGTTCCGGGAGAAACAGCTTTCAAGCTGCACGACACCTTTGGTTTTCCAATCGAACTCACACAAGAAATGGCCGCCGAGGCTGGTAAGTCGGTCGACATCGACGGCTTCACATCAGCAATGGAAGCCCAACGCCGACAAGCGCGCGAGGCAGCCAAGTCGCAAAAGGCGACTGGCATTTCGACTGAGGCGTATCGCGAGATCATCGATAAGCACGGCCCAACTGAGTTTCTTGCCTACCAACGCGACGACGTTGATTCGAAAGTTTTGGCTGTGTTGGTCGACCCCAACCAAGAGGGTCACGTCGAAATCTTCCTTGCGTCGACACCGTTTTACGCAGAGCAGGGTGGTCAAGTTGGTGACACCGGCCACATCACAACTGACACGGGTGCGGCTGTCGTTACCGACACCACATTTGCCTTGCCCGGTTTGATTCGTCACAGCGCTCAGGTGACTGACGGTCGCATCGAGCCCAATCAAGAAGCTCACGCAGTTATCGACACACATCGACGCGCAGCAATTCGTCGCAACCACACGGGCACCCACATTTTGCACTGGGCTTTGCGCGAGGTGCTGGGCGATCACGTCAAGCAGGCGGGTTCACTCGTTGCTCCTGATCGTTTGCGTTTCGACTTCAGTCACTTCTCGGCGGTTACTCCTGAGCAACTGATCGAGATCGAACGTCTTGCTAACGATGAGATTCTTTCTGACGGACACGTCGAAGTGATTGAGACGACTCAAGCCGAAGCACTGGCGGCTGGCGCCATTGCGTTCTTCGGAGAGAAGTACGGCGAAAAGGTGCGCATGTTGCAAGCGGGCGCGCACTCACTCGAACTTTGTGGTGGCACTCACGTCGACGCGCTCGGCAAGATTGGTCCAATAAAGATCACGAGCGAAGGTTCGATTGGTTCAAACCTGCGCCGCATCGAAGCGGTTACGGGCACGGCCTCGTTCGACTACATCCGCCATCAAGAAGCTTCATTGGCACAAGCCGCTGCTGCATTGAAGGCCAAGCCTGATGAGTTGGTGAGTGCGATCGAAAGAACGCTCGCGAAGCAAAAGCAACTCGACGACGAGATCAAGTCGTTGCGTGCACAGGCTCGCAAGGTTGCTGCCAAGAATCTGATCTCAACACAAAGCAATGGCTTTGTCGTCGCACGCGTCGACGACACTCCACCAGACCAACTACGCGAACTCGCGATCGATATTCGCCAGACTCCTGAAGTCAACGCAGTCGTGTTGATCGGGTCGCCTGATGGCTCGAGTGTGTCGTTGGTTGCCGCCGTCGACAAGAATGCTGGCTTGCAGGCGTCTGATCTGTTGGCACCCGCCGCGAAAGTTGTCGGCGGTGGGGGTGGCAAAGGTGCTGATCTCGCAATGGCTGGCGGACGCGACGCGTCAAAGATCGACGAAGCCATCGCGACGGTTCGCGAACAAATACCCAACGAGTCGCGCGCATCTTGAATCAAGCAAACCCCGGCCGCGTGCTCGGGGTCGATCTTGGGAGTAAGCGGATCGGGATTGCAGTGAGCGATGCGCGTCGCACGTTGGCGTCGCCGCTCACAGTGCTTGATCGCACCGGAAGCGTCGCTGCGGATCATCAGCGGATTGCCGCACTTGCTGACGAAGAAGAAGTCACCCTTATCGTCGTTGGCTTGCCAGTGACCCTTGACGGACACGTTGCAATCGCCGCGCGCGCCGTGAAAGACGAGGTCGCTGAGCTGGAAGGCACCGTGTCGCTTCCCGTCGAAACCTGGGATGAGCGCATGACAACTGCTGCTGCTCACAAGTCACTAGCCGGCCAAAACCTCAACTCAAAGCAGCGTCGACAACAGGTCGACAAATGGGCGGCAGCTGAGATCCTTCAGGGCTGGCTTGATCGACACCATCGCTTTCGAGGTCTTGAGCATTATGATGGTGATCGTGAGCAATGAACCTCCCGAGGGCTCAGACAATGAGGCACCGCCGAAAAAGAAGAAGCATGACCCCTTCGACTACGAGGCGATGTTCACTGAAGTCGAAGAGCCGGCGCCCACTCTCAAAGAACGCCTGAGCGGCCGTTTCACGAAGCTCACCATCATTGTTGTGGCCGTCGTTCTCATTGCGGGCATCGGCGGCGTGTGGGGTATGCACCAGTTTGATCCGCCCGGTCGCGTCGGCAGCGAAGTGACCGTCGAGATTCCAAAAGGCGCAACCGTTTCGTCGATGGGTTCGTTGCTTGCGAAGAACGGTGTCGTGCCGAACGCTCTTGCGTTTCGTATTTGGTACAAGATCGACGGCAACGGAAGCATTCAGGCTGGCGAGTACGCCTTCCGCAAGAACTCCAGCGCTGGCGAGGCGCTCGCTGTTTTGCGCAAAGGGCCGAAGGTTTCCACCGATCGGCTGACGATTCGTGAGGGTTTGCGCGTCTCGCAAATTGCGCAAGAAGTTGGTCGTATCGAGGGCCTCTCCGCCCAGAAGTTCTATGACCTCGCCACCAGCGGCACCGTTCGCTCGGTGTATCAGCCCGATGGATCGAAGAGTCTTGAGGGGCTTCTGTTCCCAGACACCTACTTGCTGTCGGCATCTGACACTGAAGAGTCGATTCTTCGACGCATGGTTAATCAGTTCGACGCAGTTGCTCGTTCGACCGGTCTCGACAAGTCGCTCACGGCAATAAGTCATTCGCCATACGAGACGCTCATCATCGCGTCATTGATCGAGGCTGAGGCAAAGCTCGACGAAGACCGTCCAAAGGTCAGCCAAGTAATTGAAAACCGGTTGTATCGAGCCATGCCTCTGCAGTTCGACACAACAGTGCTTTACGGCATGGGCAACACAAAGACCTACATCGACAAGAACGACACCAAACTCAATTCGCCCTATAACACCTACGCCCACATCGGCTTGCCGCCGACGCCGATCAACAATCCCGGTCGCAAAGCCATCCTCGCCGCGCTTCAACCTACGCCCGGGCCTTGGCTCTACTTCGTTGTTACTGACAAGAGCGGTGCAACGTCGTTTGCCGAGACCTACGAGCAACACGAAGCAAACGTCAAGATCGCACGTTCACGCGGCATTCTTTAGCGCATGACTGAAGGTCAGCAGGCAATCTCGGGTGCCACTCGACTTGCCGCGCTCTTTGGATATCCGGCGCGGTACTCACTGTCGCCGTCGTTGCATAACGCTGCTTACGCGGCAATGGGTATCGATGCTCGCTACGTGGTGCTGCCAGTGCAACCAGAAGATCTGGGCGTCGCTGTGGCAAGTGTGCGGGCATTCGACATGCTTGGTGCATCAGTCACACTTCCTCACAAAGAAGGCGTCATCGAGTTTCTCGACGAGATCTCACCAACGGCCAATGCTTTGAACGCTGTGAATACCATCGTCAACGACAGCAAACGCTTGATCGGACACAACACCGACGGCGACGGATTCGTCACTTCCCTCAACACCGACGCTGGCTTCACACCTGCGCAGCAGAGTTGCGTTGTGCTCGGAGCCGGCGGAGCAGCGCGGGCCGTGGTCTTGGCGTTGGCCAACGCTGGTGCGTCGGAAATAGCGATTATCAACCGCACGCCTGAACGCAGCGCTGCCTGTGTTGACCTCGCGCCTCAGATTGCGCGCATCGGCACGACGAGCGACATCGCGACGGCAAGTCTTGTCGTGAACGCGACACCGGTAGGGCAACACGGAGTTGGGCCGGCAGATGAAACCCCCGTCGACACAGCGCTGCTAAGCGATCAACACCTTGTGGTTGATCTGATTTATGTGCCTGAGCAGACGCAGTTGCTTATTAACGCAGAGAAGCAAGGTGCTCAAACGCTCAATGGTCTTGGCATGCTCATTCATCAAGCGGCGAGGCAGATCGAGCTTTGGACGGGCCAGCAGGCTCCAGTCGACATCATGCGGAACGCCGTAACCGACAACTAACCTCCCGAGTTATGGACATCCTCGCTGCGGTGTTGTGTGGTTTGCTCGGCCTGCTCGTTGGGTCGTTGCTGCACATCTTGGTCATGCGAAGCCCAATTCATCAGAGTCTTCGTCGCGTTCCGATCCACTGCAACACATGCGGCACGTCGGCAGAGCGAGATCAACGCATTGCGTTGCTAGCAACGATCCGTCGGCGCGGTGCTTGTCGAACGTGTCAGCAGGCGCTTTGGCCTGACTCGCCAAAGCTCGAGATAGCGGCAATGCTGTTGCTTGGCCTCGCCGGCCTCAGACTTGGCCTCGCATGGGCACTGCCGGCGTATCTAGTTTTCTTTACAGCGCTACTGGTAATCACGATCGTCGATTACCGGCATTACATAATTCCGACGCGGATCGTGTATCCCTCCGTTTTGTGTTGCGCCGTGCTTCTCGCGCTTGCCGCTCTAATCGACGGTGCATACGAGATGCTGGGCCAAGCGATCATCGGCATGTTTGCTGCCTGGCTGTTCTTCTTCGTCGTGTGGTTCATCTATCCGCGCGGCATGGGTTTTGGTGATGTCAGGCTGTCGTTGCTTGTTGGTCTGCTCACCGGATGGATCGGATACGGCAACGTCGTGTTGTCGCTCTTGTTCGGGCTGATGATCGGTGCCGTCGTGGGTGTGGTGTTGATGATCCTGCGATTGCGTGGTCGCAAAGATGCCATTCCGTTCGGCCCCTTCTTGGCTGCTGGGGCGTCACTTTCGGTGCTATTCAGCTCGTTCTTCGCGTCATCCCTCGGCGGATCGAGCTAATCGCGACGCGAACTCCAACTACAGTTCGCCTGTGCTGCGCTACCTAACTGCGGGCGAATCACACGGACAAGGCCTCGTCGTAATCGTCGAAGGTCTGCCGGCTGGCTTGCCTATAACCATCGAAGACGTGCAATCAGAGTTGTCTCGCCGCCGACTCGGCTACGGACGAGGTCCGCGCATGCGATTCGAACAAGACGAAGTCACATTGCTTGGCGGTATTCGTCACGGCAAGACGTTGGGTTCGCCCGTTGCCATCACCATTGGCAACACCGAGTGGCCTAAGTGGCAGCAAGAAATGTCACCAGCGCCCGGTGCAACTGAGAAGCCGCTGAGCCAACCGCGTCCGGGTCACGCCGATCTTGCCGGCATGCAGAAGTACGGCCTTCGCGACGCGCGCGATGTACTCGAACGCGCGTCGGCGCGCGAGACCGCCGCTCGTGTAGCTGCTGGTGCGTGCGCAAAAGTGTTGCTGCGCGAACTGGGCGTAGACATCGTTAGCCACGTCGTGCAGATGGGCGAGGCCAAAGCAACAAACGGGTTGCGGCCAACAGCAGCCGACTTAGATCGCGTCGACGAGTCATCTGTTCGCTGCTTTGATCCCGACGCTGAGGCAGCGATGGTTGAGCAGATCAAAGCAGCCGCGAAAGTCGGCGACTCACTTGGCGGTACTGCCGAGGTGCTTGCCTACGGCGTGCCTGTCGGTCTTGGTAGCCACGTGCATTGGGATCGCAAACTTGACGCATTACTGGCCCAAGCGTTGATGAGTATTCAAGCCATCAAGGCCGTTGAAATTGGTGACGGCATCAGTGTTGCGTCGAAACGTGGCTCAGAGGGTCACGATGCAATCTCGTGGAATGAGACGGCCAATGCCTACGAACGCAACACCTCGTTGGCCGGTGGCGTCGAAGGCGGTATCTCAACAGGCGCGTTGTTGTCAGCGCGTGTGTGGATGAAACCGTTGGCAACCCTTAGCCGTCCTGTGCTGGGCACCGTCGACACGGTCACAAAAGAGTCGACCGTGTCGTTCCGCGAACGAACCGATGTCACGGCCGTACCGGCAATGGGTGTTGTCGCCGAAACAATGGTCGCCCTCGTACTCGCAACTGAATCTCTGCGAAAGTTCGGCGGCGATTCGCTCGGAGAGCTTCTTCGCAATCGCGATTCCTACAACCAATCGTTGAAAGACGGCATCGGCGGTGTCTGATGTTATGGGTGAGAAACCGCTTGCCCTTATAGGCATGATGGGCTCCGGCAAGAGCACGGTTGGTCGCGTGTTGGCGCGCGAGCTCAATCGCGAGTTTCTCGACAGTGACGCCGAAATCGAAGAGCGTGTCGGTCGATCGGTTGCACAAATCTTTCGCGACTTCGGCGAAGAAGCGTTTCGCGAGTGGGAATCTGAGGTTGTGCGTGAAGCTCTCGATGCCGAGCGACCGGCGGTGATTGGTGTCGCTGGGGGAGCAGTGCTGCGTGAAGAAACGCGCATGCGTTTGAAGCAAGCCCACGTTGTCTGGCTCCGTGCACCTATTGAGACGTTGATCGAACGAGTAAAGCGTCGACACCTTGATCGTCCAATGATTAGCAACGATCCCGATGGCTCTATGCGGGCGCTCTACGAAGTGCGCGAACCGATATACGAGTCACTAGCTGATGAGATCGTCGATGTCGATGGTCGTTCACCCGCCGACATCGCAAACACAATCATGGAGAACATTGCGTGATCGAAGTTTCAGTCGACCTAGGCGACCGCTCCTATCCGGTCTTGGTCGGTGCTGGTGCGCGTCATCGTCTCACCGAGCTCTTACCCGTGGGTGCGCAGCGCGCTGCTGTCGTAACTCAAGAAGGCATCGACATTGATGTTGATCCGGGCGTTGACTTTCAGAAGTTCGTAATCGGCGAAGGCGAGCAAGCGAAGTCGCTCGAGACCGTTGAAGATCTTTGCCGTGGATTCGTAGCAATGGGCTTGACTCGCAAAGACTGCGTAGTCGCCGTCGGCGGCGGGCTCGTCACAGACCTTGCTGGATTTGCAGCAGCGATCTACCACCGCGGTGTTCCAGTCATTCATGTCGCGACAACTCTGCTTGGTCAGGTTGATGCCGCGATTGGCGGCAAGACGGGCGCCAATCTGCCCGAAGGTAAAAACCTTGTTGGCGCGTTTTGGCAGCCGACAGCCGTTGTTTGCGACACGGAACTTCTGCAAAGCCTTCCACCGCGTGAGTACTTGAGTGGCACCGGCGAGATGGCCAAATATCACTTTCTCGGCAAACCAGTCGGCATAGACACCGACAGCTTGCAAGACCTGCCGCTCGACGAGCGCGTTGCGCGTTGTGTCGAACTCAAGGCGCTGGTGGTCGCAGCTGACGAGCGTGAGGGCGGTGTGCGTGCGATTCTCAACTACGGGCACACGCTCGGCCACGCGCTCGAGATCGCCGAGAAGTTCGACTTACGTCACGGCGAAGCGGTCGCTATCGGCATTCACTTCGCAGCACTACTCGCGCAAAGTCTCGGCCGAATTAACCAGGCGCGAGTAGACCACCACCGCCGGGTGTTGGAGCTCTACGGTTTACCCATGATGTTGCCGGCGGCTGCCAACCCCGATCAGTTGATCGACCTGATGGCGCGAGACAAGAAGGCGCTCAGCGGGCTGACGTTCGTTCTCGACGGCCCCGACGGGCCTGAGGTGGTCACGAAAGTGCCATCTGAACAGGTGAAACGAGTCCTTGTCGGCATGGCCGAACTGAGCGGTGCCGATGTCTGAACCTTTAGTGCTTCTTCTGTCAGGCCCGAATCTGAATCTGCTCGGCACGCGCGAGCCAGAGATCTACGGCTCGGCAACACTCGACGACCACGTCTCAGCGGCTGCGAAAGTTGCCGCGTCGGCCGGGCTCCAAGTCGAGCATCTGCAGTCGAATTCAGAGGCCGAGTTGGTCGACGCAATCCACGGAGCCCGGGGCCGAGCGGCCGCGATCGTGATCAATCCGGGTGCCTTTACGCATTACTCGTGGGCGATCCATGACGCCCTCGCTGCCTTTGACGCAATGGTCGTCGAAGTCCACTTGTCGAATCCGAATGCTCGAGAGTCGTGGCGCCACACATCGGTGGTTTCACCCGTTGCTTCTGCAACCATCGTGGGGCTTGGCGGATATGGCTATGAGCTGGCAATTCAGGCAGTAATAAAACAGCTCTCAGCTTGAACGGCATGACCGCTAACAGCGATAATGGCTCATGGCTGACGCTTCACCCCGCCCTGGCAACCCTCAACAAACGCCGGCTGCCCCGCCCCTCGGTTATGACGTTCTCTACTACGCAGCCGTCGACGCCGCCCGACAGGCAAACGGGGCATCGGTCCGTCTTATGGAGCAAAAGCTTCGCCTGAATCGAGGTATTGCCGAGCAGGTCGTGTCAGACCTCGAGCGATTGGGTGTCGTTGGCGCCGCCCAACAAAACGGTCGCCGTCCCGTTCTTCTTAAGCCCGGCATGCCGATACCGTCCTACGCTCCACCCCCGACGCCACAGCCAACCCCGGTCGTGCAGACACCAGCCCCAGTTGTGCAGACACCACAGCCCTTGCCAGAGCCCCCATCGGTTTCTCAGGCCCCCGTCGCCGAACCGACACCACCTCCGCCGGCCGCTCCTGCTCCTCAGCCAGCCCAGCAACTCAGCCCTGAAGAAACGGCCTTTCGTGGGCTTGCTGCCGGAATCATCGAAGGTCGCGTCGAGCCCAATGCAAACGGCATTCACGCTCACTTTGGCGACATCAACTTCGCTCGAGCATTCGAACTTCGCGACCAACTTGAAGAGCGCGGTGTGATTGGTCCGATCGATCGCATCCGTGGCGGACACCCCATTCTCATGAAGTCGGTCAACGAACTCGATGGCGTTTCGGCCGTCGACTCCGCCTCGTCTGTCAGCAATGACCCTCCAGCTCAGGCGACGACAAATGACACGCCTGCTCGTGGCTTTCAATTGCCCGATCCTCCAGCAGCTCCCGCACTGGCTCAGCAATCAGCTCTTGGCGATGCCGGACTTTCCGACAGCGTGCCGGCAGATTTCGGTCCTCGTCAGTCGGCCGAACGCCTTGCTCAGCGAGTCAACACGTTCCGCGAGGGCATCAACTCAAGCATCGAAGCGCGAGCGCGGGAACTTGACGAACAGGCCGACGCTCTCAAGCAGCAAGGTCGCGACGAACGCAAGCAGTTCTTGGGTCAGCAATGGAACAAGGCAAAGATCTTTGCCGGCGGCGCATTCAATAAATCGAAGAAGCTCTTGTTTTGGGGTGCTTTCATCATCAACCCGTTCTTGGCTGCTTACGCTTACGGCGCTTACAAGATGTACCAAGGCGGCAAAGAGGCAATCGACACTTACTTGCGCCTCACGCAAAAAGATCAAGAGGCCGGTGTTGTCCGCGACAGGGCTCGCGAAGTTCGCGCCGGTCAAGACTTGCCCGGCGAGGGTCTCACAGCGCGCGATGCCGCCGGCCTGCAGCAAGGTCAAGCGTTGGGTGATGGCGCACAAACGCCGACGCCGGGTCCTGTGCAGGAACAGCAGCAGGCCACAGGCCCCGAGCAACAAGGTCCAGAACAGACGCCTGCTGGTCCGTCGGCGCAGGCTCAGGGTCCACAAAATGAGCAGCCAGATCGCGGCGCTAATTTCAGGCCGCTTGTTGAGGGCCTGTCGCAGCGTTTCCGCAAAGACAATACGCCCGACGCGGAGTTGGCAGCACAAGCTGCTAACGCGGTCAGTCTTGTCGGGTTGACTGTCGGCGCAGAGCGCGCTGACAGTCTGTTGCCTGAAATTGAGAAAGTGATCACGCCAAGCGCTGACGGCAAGCTCAGCGAAAACGGTCGTGTCGCCGCCTTTTCGGTAATCCACGTTGCCAGTCGTCTCCGTCAGCACGAGCACGACTCGGGGGTCAAGCTCGACAACCCTGCTGCCGTTGCACTCTCGGTCACACATGAGGCCATGCGGCGTGCGACGGGCAATGCGGTTGATGCCTCTGCAATTGAGCCAGTCCTCGATGGCGCCGAATCGAAGACAGCGTATCTACGAGCAGGCAGCGTGGTCGACAAAGCCTTTGACGACGATTTCGGATCAGAAGCCAGCCGCGGCAGCGTCGAGCCTCGCGTCTACTCGGCCGACAACGGATCGCGCGGCGCCGAGCAGGTTGTTTACTCGTCGATCGACGGCAATGTGCCTGGAGCCGAAGCGCGGAACACGGATGTGTACGTGCAGCCTGTGTCGACACCTGATTTGGCCGAGTCAACGTCTCGCCGCAGTTCTGGCCCCGACTTGGCTTAGGCTCGCGGGGCGATGGCCCCACACAGCTTTAGACCCATGAACGTAGCTTCTCGGCTCGAGAAGCTACGTAGTTCTTTTGATTCTCACGAGTGCGATGCGCTGCTGGTGACAAACCTCGTGAACGTCCGCTACCTAACTGGCTTTTCGGGATCCGCTGCGTTCGTTTTGGTGACGCCCGACGAGGTCGTGTTCACGACCGACGGTCGCTACGGCATTCAAGCCGACCAACAGTTGTCGGCTGCCGGTGTGCAGGCCGAGATCGTTGTGGGCGGATACGCCAAGCAGAAAGAGGCGTTGGCCAAACTCGCAAGTGCCAACAAGCGCTTGGGGCTTGAGGCGACAAACGTGACTTGGTCACAGCAGCGCACGTTCGAGTCTGACTGGTTTAGCGACAACGAACTAGTGCCTACTCGTGAAGCCGTAGAAGAGCTTCGCAAAGTTAAAGACGTCGGCGAGTTAGATCGCCTCGCTGAAGCAGCACGTGTTGCCGATGTGGCCCTTGCAACAGTGTTGCCAATGTTGCTCGACCGGCCAACCGAGGCGGCCTTTGCTCTCGCACTCGACTTTGAGATGCGACGCTTTGGCGCTGACGACGTGAGTTTTGAAACGATTGTCGCGTCGGGGCCAAACGGAGCAAAGGCTCACCACTCACCGTCAGAGCGCATGATTGAGCCCGGCGAATTGGTCGTCGTCGACTTTGGGGCACTTGTCGACGGATACCACTCAGACATGACGCGCACGTTCTGTGTCGATGGGCCGACGTCAGATACTCAGAAAAAGATGGTTGACGTCGTTGCTCAAAGCCAGGCAGCGGGAGTTGCGGCGGTAAAGGCGGGGGTAACTTGCGCCGAAGTCGATGACATCTGTCGGAAGATCATCGACGAAGCAGGTTGGGGCGACGCGTTCAGCCACTCAACTGGTCACGGTGTAGGTCTAGACATCCACGAGGCCCCGGCTGTGGCTGGGTCTGTGACTGATAGCCTCGTCGCCAATCAGGTGGTCACCGTCGAGCCCGGGGTTTACTTGGCCGAACACGGCGGTGTGCGCATCGAAGACACAGTTGTCGTCACCGATGCTGGCAGTTACCCCCTGACCAACGCTCCAAAAGACTTGGTCGTGGTTTGAGCGACCACTCCGTCCAGTAGTTTGTTGCGTCGTCCGAACCACGCACTGTCGCCGAGAAAGTCTGATCACGCACCATGGCATCTGTTTCAACGAACGATCTAAAAAATGGCATGAGCCTGGCGCTGCCCGAGGGGCTTTTTACCGTCGTTGAGTTTCAGCACGTCAAGCCGGGCAAGGGTCCTGCTTTTGTGCGCACGAAGTTGCGTAACGTCCGCAGCGGTCGTCAACTCGAAAAGACTTACCGCGCCGACGAGAAACTCGAGCAAGCCGTTATCGACAAACGCGAGATGCAGTTCTTGTATCGCGACGGCAGCGAATACGTGTTTATGGACAGCACCAGCTTCGATCAGCTCAACATCGCGCAAGATTCTCTCGGTGATGCGACCAACTACTTGAAAGAGAACGATTCGGCGGTCATTCAGTTCTTTGGTGAAGAGATTGTGGGTGTCGACTTGCCGGCGTCGGTCGAGCTCGAAGTCACCGAGACCGAGCCAGGCGTTCAAGGTGATCGCGTGTCGGGTGCACTCAAGCCAGCGACACTTGAAACCGGCGTCGTTGTGCAAGTTCCGTTGTTCGTGAATCAAGGCGACCGCATCAAAGTCGACACGCGCTCAGGTGAATACCTGACTCGCGTTTGAGTCTGACCTCAATGCAAGAGAATGTTCGGCGTCTAGAGCGCGAGCGAGTTCTGACCCTGCTCTACGAAGCAGAGATGAAAGATGAAGCGGCGAGCGTGGTTCTCGAGAACCTGCCCGTGCCTCCGTCTGAGTTTGTCGTTGAGTTGTTTACCGGGGTGAGTGAACGCGCCGACGAACTCGACGGCATGATCGAGCGTTACGCCATCGACTGGACGATCGAGCGCATGGCGACAGTCGATCGTTTGGTTTTGCAGATGGCTGCGTGGGAGATCACTGAGCGCCCGGCTTTACCAATAGCTGTGATCATTTCCGAAGCGGTCGAGCTTGCGAAGCGATTTTCGACTGATGATTCGGGCAAGTTTGTCAACGGCGTGCTCTCGGCGATGGCGCAAGAGTTGCGGCCCTCTGCTTCCAGTTCATGACGTGAATCGGCATTTGTTTTGCGGTGACTGGGCGGCCAATGTGAAGGGCTTCTCGACCCAGGACTTTCATGGCTAGCAATAAACGCGGACCGGTTGCCCTCAGGGGCATGATGAGTCCGTTCGACGATGACCCCCACAACCGAACGCTTGGCACGCCGACAATTCCGTTTCGGCCCGGTATGTCGCAAGGCGCGTTGGTCGCCGCTGTCCAGCACAAGAGCGGCATTATTTTTGCTGGCCTTGTTGTTCGCAATCCTGAAAGTTACGGCGTTCCGGGCGAAGACAAAGGCTTCTACTTTTTCGCCGATCAAAATGGTGTCTCTCCGAACGATCCGCGCATCGGCACCCCAGACGACGTTTGGCGATTCTCTGCCGAAGATATCGACGCCATTACCGTCCGTACACCGTTTTTGAACCAGGTGACGGGCCGTCCGATCGAAGGCCAAGTCGGTCTACTTCACCCAGACGACTGTGATCTTTATGGCGTTGTTTACTCCGATGCGCTGTTGAGGCGTTACGCCGCAGAGTCTGTGTTGCGCGACATGCACGGCCCATTGGGTCCGAACATGCCTCCCATTCTTCCGGCTGGACGCGCCGGCGTTCGTGTGCGCGCCGGCGTAGATCGCTTGGGCAACTTCCACGTCGGCTTGCCGGTGCGTTACGACGCAGAAGCACGGCGTTACGTTGGCCTTGAAACCGCCCAGTCAACTGGCGATTGGGGGGTCATTGGTCGAGAGGCGCGTGAGATCGCGTATATCGGCGGCGACATCGACGCCGGTCGCGTTCGCCTCGTGGTTTATCGAGAAGGCGTAATGGACGAGCGTTACGTAAATCAAGACTTTGCGCTGACGCGATGGAACGGAATCGAAGGGTGGGACGGCCAAGGCCAGACACCCCCAGCACGACCGGAGTTCTTCAGAACGTTTTACGAGTTGCCATATCGAACCCGTCTCGACCGTCTCGCGCCGGTGCTTCCGGTGGCAGGCGCAAGCGACATCGATGCTGGCGTCAGGTCATGGGATGCACAAGGTCAGTTGATCCGCATGATCACCGAGTATGAACACGACCAGGTTGCGCAGTGGGAGCACGATCAGACAGTCGGCGATGGCATGACGGCCATGAACGCTGCCTTGAGCCAGCGCGGCGTGGTTCGCGCGGCCACGCCGACTAACCCGCGATCGGGTGGCGAGCGGTCAGGAGTTGTGGCTCGTCGTGATCCATTGGTTATCAGCGACGATGTCCTGCGGCTTTGGGCGCGTCTGAGTGCAACTGTTCAGAATGCTGAAGATCATCTGAAGAGCGTTCCGCTATTCGAATTCATGGGCCGTCGGCAAGACGATCGAGGTCCACGAGTGTTGAAGTCACTCATCGGGATCAGCCACCTCGACATTCCTGAAACGTTGATGGGCGTGCCTCTTGAGAATCGTGAGCGTGCGCTTGCGATGGCCATTACGGCGTGCGAGGTATTGGGCGATGCGACCTTTGATAACGGCCAGTTGGGGCAGCACGAGATCGACACCATCGTGCAGGCTCGTTCGGCAATCTTGGGCTCTCGCGCAACGTCACTCGACTCAAGGATAGAAGTGCTGCCCTTCGGGTCAGACCTGAATACGGCGCTTACCCGCACAGTCGATGTGCGAGAGCCAAGCGGGCCGCCACAACTTCCGCCACCCCGAGGCGACGGCCGTGGACTAGACCACGGGCTTTAGCAGTTGAGGAAGCAAATCCGCCTGAGGCGAAGCTGGGTGTAGCCCGTGGGTGCTGCTACATTTTGAGTCTGACCGTGAAGCTGGTCCCGAGAGGCCGGCACGGACAGAAAGGCTTTAAGTTTTGGCTGAGCGCGAGCGATCTCTGGCACCTCCCAGGGGTGGCGTGTTTTTTCCACGGGCAACCGTGATGACTCCCGATCAAGTCCGTCGAGCTATTACTCGTATTGCTCACGAGATCCTCGAACGCAATCGCGGCCTCGAAGACGTTGTACTGATCGGACTGCAAACAGGTGGTGTTCCTTTCGCCGAGCGCTTGGCGCAGGCACTGTTTGAAATCGAGCAAGTCGAAGTGCCGGTCGGATCGTTAGACGTTGCCTATTTCCGCGACGACGTCGGCATGCGCGCAGTGTTGCCCGAAGCGGCGACCGCAATTCCCGTCGAGCTGGTCGGCAAGACAGTCGTACTCATTGACGACGTGCTATTTACCGGCCGAACCGTGCGAGCTGCTCTCAATGCGCTCAACGAATTTGGCCGCGCTCAATCCGTGCAGCTCGCCGTGATGGTCGATCGTGGCCACCGTGAACTGCCAATTCGTCCCGACTACGTGGGCAAGAACTTGCCAACACGTCGTGACGAGCAAGTAGATGTCAGCGAAGAAGGCGTGATCTTGGGAGATGTGGTCGGTCGATGAGTAGTGAAGTAACCGTTATCAAAGGTGGCACCGTCATCGACGAGTCAGGATCGCGTGTTGCTGACGTCGTCATTGCTGACGGAGTTATTCGAGCAGTTGAGGCAAACGCCGACACAACCAATGCGCGCGTCATTGATGCCGACGGATGTGTGGTGAGCCCCGGCCTTGTCGACATTCACACGCACTTGCGTGAGCCCGGTCGTGAAGAGGCCGAAACGGTTGAGACGGGTTCGCGTGCGGCGGCGCTCGGCGGTTACGCAGCAGTGGTGGCCATGCCCAACACTGAGCCGACGATTGACTGCGTCGAAGTTGTCGAGCAAGTTCAGCGGGCTGCACGAAATGCATTGTGTGACGTTGCGGTGTCGGCATCGATCACTGTCGATCGTGCTGGTGAGCGTTTGACCCCGTTTGCTGAATTGGCAGCAAGGGGAGTGCGCCTGCTCACTGACGACGGCTCTGGAGTGCAAGACGCTCGACTCATGCAAGCTGCGTTTGAACAGTCGATCCCGCTTGGCCTCACTCTTGCGCAGCATTGCGAAGACTCATGTCTTTCGCATGCCGGGCAAATGAACGACGGGCCGACGTCGCAAACACTTGGCATCGTCGGCATTCCTCATGAAGCTGAAGAGGTCATGGTGATGCGTGACATTGCTCTTGCGCGCAAGACCGGAGCCCGCATTCACTTCCTGCACCTATCGACTGTCGGTTCGGTTGCGTTGGTTGCTGCTGCCAAAGCCGAAGGGTTGCCCGTGACAGCAGAAGCAGCGCCGCACCACTTCACCCTCACTGAAGAAGAAGTGTTATCGCTCGACCCTGCATTCAAGGTGAATCCGCCCCTGCGCACCGAAGGTGATCGTCAGGCCGTGCGTCTTGGGCTCATCGGTCGCACTATCGACGCAATTGCAACCGACCACGCGCCACACACGCGCGACTTGAAGCAGCTTCCATTCAACGAAGCACCGTGCGGAATGTTGGGTCTCGAAACGGCGCTTGCGCTTGCGATCACAGAATTGGAAATGCCGATCGAGCAAGTGCTTGCCCTCATGTCGTGGCAGCCTGCTCGCATCGCCGGCCTCGACAGCGAACACGGATCGCTCGGCGTTGGTCGCGCTGCGAACGTTTGCGTGATCGACCCCGAAGCGTGGTGGGTTGTCGAACCCGAGAAACTCTCCAGCAAAGCGCGCAACACCCCTTACGTCGGACGCAAGTTGCAAGGCCGTGTTCGACACACGATTCACCGCGGCGAAGTCGTGGTTCGAGATGGAGCAGCACAGCGATGAAAGAAGCTCTATTAGTACTGGCTGACGGCACGATATTTGAGGGCGAGGCCATCGGTGCAACGCCCGAGTCAGGTGTCTCGACGGGTGAAGTCGTTTTCAACACTGTGATGAGCGGCTACCAGGAAGTCTTGACTGACCCGTCGTATTCCGGACAGGTCATTACTTTCACCTATCCGCACATCGGCAACTACGGCGTTGCTCCTGATGACGACGAGAGCGTCAAGGCTCACTGTCGTGGTGTGATCGTTCGCGACTTGGCTCGTCGTCCGAGCAGCTGGCGAGCAAGTGAAAGTCTCGATGCGTTCTTGTTGCGTCAGAACATTGCCGGTATCGCCGGCGTCGACACTCGTCGGCTCACGCGTCATATTCGTGAGGCCGGTTCGATGCCGTGCGCGTTCGGTACGGCTGACGAAGTCACATTGAAGAACGCAGCCGTGCAAGCACAAGGCACTGATGGATGTGACCTCGTTGCTGGTGTCACTACACAGACGCCCTACACAATTGGCGACGGCCCGCTCAAGGTTGTTGCCTACGACTTCGGAATCAAGCGCACCATGCTTCGTCACCTGGCTGAGATCGCGACGGTGGAAGTTGTGCCCGCATCAACGCCTGCAGATGAGGTGCTTGCTCGCAACGCCGACGGTGTCTTTCTCTCCAACGGCCCTGGTGATCCCGCCGCTGTCACGTATGCGCGCGACAACATCAGCAAGTTGTTGGGCGAAGTGCCGATCTTTGGCATCTGTCTTGGTCATCAGCTGCTTGCCAGCGCTCTTGGCGCCACGACTTACAAGTTGCCCTTTGGCCACCATGGTGGCAATCACCCGGTTCGTCGACTTGAAAACAGTGCTGTCGAAATCACGAGTCAGAACCACAACTACGCAGTTGCCGAAGGCAGCTTGAAGAACGCTGACATCACGCACATCAACCTCAACGACGGTGTGATTGAAGGCCTCAAGAGTTCGGAAGTGCCTGCGTTCAGTGTGCAATATCACCCTGAGGCCGGGCCCGGTCCGCACGATGCCCGGTACTTGTTCAAACAATTCGAAGACCTAATGCGCGATGTGCAAGGAATCCGTTAGCTGATGCCAAAACGTACAGATATCTCCACGATCCTTCTCATCGGCTCGGGCCCGATCGTTATCGGCCAAGCGTGTGAGTTCGACTACTCGGGCACGCAGGCTTGTCGTGTGTTGATGGAAGAGGGTTATCGGGTCATTCTCGCCAACTCAAACCCGGCAACGATCATGACCGACCCCGAGTTCGCGCACCGCACTTATGTCGAGCCGCTTGACCTCGAAGTGCTTACAGCGATCATCGATCGCGAACGTCCTGACGCCGTGTTGCCGACGCTCGGTGGGCAGACCGCGCTGAATCTCGCGATGGAGCTCGACGAGGCCGGTGTTCTCGAGCGCTACAACGTTGAGTTGATCGGCGCTAACGCCACGGCGATTCGCACCGCTGAAATTCGCGACGAGTTCAAGCGAGCAATGACAGACATTGGTTTGTCAGTGCCTGAGTCGGGCTTTGCCTACGACGTCGATGAAGCTGTGCGCATGGGTATCGAGATCGGCTTTCCGATCATGGTTCGCCCATCGTTCATTCTCGGCGGTGCCGGCACTGGCATTGCTGACGACGCTGAACGTTTGCGCGTGCTTGCCGAGCAAGGCATTGAAGCCAGCCCACGCGGCGAAGTGCTCATCGAGAAGTCGATTGCTGGTTGGAAAGAATACGAACTCGAAGTCATGCGCGATCACGCAGACAACTGCGTGATCATCTGCTCGATTGAGAACTTTGATCCAATGGGTGTGCACACGGGTGACTCGATCACGGTGGCGCCGGCGCAGACGCTTTCTGACATTGAGTATCAGTTGATGCGCGATGCCGCGTTTGCGTGCATCCGTCGTATCGGCGTCGACACCGGTGGATCGAACATTCAGTTCGCGATCAATCCATCAAACGGCGAGATGGTTGTCATCGAGATGAACCCTCGCGTTAGCCGGTCGAGTGCTTTGGCGTCGAAAGCAACGGGCTTTCCGATTGCCAAGATCGCCGCGCGTTTGGCCGTTGGCTACACGCTCGATGAAGTCACCAACGACATCACAGGCGTGACTCCGGCGAGTTTCGAACCAACGATCGACTATGTGGTCACGAAGATCCCTCGTTGGGCGTTCGAGAAGTTTCCCGAGACCGGCGAGACACTGACCTCGCGCATGCAGTCAGTCGGCGAAGCCATGGCAATCGGACGCACGTTCCCTGAGTCTTTGCAGAAGGGTCTGCGTTCGCTCGAGCAAGGCCGCTTCGGCCTCAACTGCGATCCCGCTGAGTCGGCACTTGATGTTCACAGCGATGACGATCTGGTGCGCTTGGCATCGACAGCAACGCCCGCGCGTGTGTTCCAACTCGAAGCGGCTTTGCGTCGTGGCGTCAGTGTCGATCGATTGGCTGAATCGACCCAAGTTGATCCGTGGTTCCTCGACCAGCTGTTGGCGATCACCGAGGAACGCATAGCGCTTGCAGATCGTCACCCGAAAGAACTCACGCGTGGCGAATGGCGTCGAGCCAAGCGACTTGGGTTTTCTGACGCGCAGCTTGCCTACCTGTGGAACGCCACCGAAGCTGAGGTGCGGTCTGCTCGTTTGGAGCAAGGCGTTATCCCGACATACAAAACAGTTGATACGTGCGGGGCTGAGTTCGAGGCCAACACGCCTTACCACTACTCGACTTATGAAGACGAAGATGAAGTGCGTCCGTCAAGTAAGCCCAAAGTCATCATCTTGGGATCGGGCCCGAATCGCATTGGGCAAGGTGTCGAGTTCGACTACTGCTGCGTTCACGCGAGCTTTGCTCTGCGCGAGGCGGGCTACGAAACGGTGATGATCAACTGCAACCCCGAAACCGTTTCGACTGACTACGACACGAGTGATCGTCTCTACTTCGAACCGCTCACTCACGAAGACGTCATGAACGTCATTGAGGCCGAGTCACGTTTTGGCGAGTTGCGCGGCATCGTTGTGTCGCTCGGCGGACAGACTCCGCTGAAGCTTGCTGATGTGTTACCCGCAGAGCTCATCCTTGGCACTTCACCTGAATCAATTGACTTGGCTGAAGATCGCGAGCGTTGGAATCAACTCTGCGACTCGCTCGGTCTTCGTCAGCCGTCAGGCGGACTTGCCACTTCGTTCGAAGAAGCGGTGGGCATCGCAACCGAAGTTGACTACCCAGTTCTTGTTCGTCCGAGCTATGTGCTTGGTGGCCGAGCGATGCGGATTGTTTACAACGATGAAGATCTCGCTGAAGCAATGGCCGAACTACTTCGTGGGGGAACGCTTGGTCGCGAAGGTGGTCTATCGGCCGAACGCCCTGTGTTGATTGATCGCTTTCTCGAAGATGCGATTGAAGTCGATGTCGACTCGATTCGCGACGTGAGCGGTGAAGTGCTGATCGGTGGCGTGATGGAACACGTCGAAGAGGCCGGTGTGCACTCGGGTGACAGTGCATGTGTGTTGCCTCCTCCGACTCTTACTCCCGCTGTTATTCACGAAATCGAAGAGCAAGCACGCAAGATCGCTACTGCGCTTGACGTGAAGGGCTTGCTCAACGTGCAGTTTGCTGTGCGCGGTGAAACCGTTTACGTGATCGAGGCCAACCCGCGAGCTAGTCGCACCGTTCCGTTTGTCGCCAAGGCCACGGGTGTGCCGCTTGCCAAGATCGCGTCGCGAGTTCAACTTGGTGCGACTCTTGCTGAGTTGCGAGCCGAAGGACTGTTGCGCGAACCGGCAACTGGTGGGCACGTCAGCGTCAAAGAAGCCGTGCTGCCGTTTGACCGATTTCCCGAAGCCGACACGTTGTTGTTGCCCGAGATGCGTTCGACTGGAGAAGTCATGGGCGTCGACACCAGCTTTGGTCTTGCCTTTGCCAAGAGCCAACTGGCGGCCGGCAACCGTTTGCCTCAAGAGGGAACGGTGCTGTTCACGCTTGCTGACCGTGACAAAGAGAGTTGCTTGTCGGCGGCGCGTCACTTTGCCGAACTCGGTTTCGGCCTTGCCGCAACCGCCGGTACCGCAAAGTTCTTCAAAGATCACGGCTTGGCTGTAGAGGTGATCATCAACAAGGTCGGTGAGAAGCACGGCGTAGACGCTGTTGATCTCATTAGTGCCGGCAGCGTGCAGTTGGTGGTCAATACTCCGCGCGAAGGGCGAGCACCTCGTGCTGATGGTGCGCACATTCGCGCTGCCGCACGACGTCACAAGATTGTTTGTCTCACTACTCCTGCTGCCGCTCGTGCAGCAGCAGCAGGAGTTTCGGCATGGCGCACACGCGAGCTGCGAGTACGTAGTCTGCAAGAACTTCACGCAGCAGATCAGCTCGCGCTCGAAGTGTGATGCTGGCAAACTAGATATCGACCAACCCAACCATCCACGATCCAACCGTCCACCGCCAACGTGGGGAGTGTGCATAGGCCTTGACGCAGCTCGCAGCACCCAGTCCCGTGACACCGTTTGGCCTCGTTCGCCAAACGTGGATTATTTCGAATCGTGGGCCTGGTGAATACCGAGCTGATCCGACGGGCGAGACCGTGCTGCGATGGGTGCCCGGAGGTTTGTCGATGGTGCTCATTCCGCCCGCTCTTCATTCGGCGCAACCGACAGAGACCGTTGCGATCACGGATGAGGGAGAGTTTGAAACCACCGAACAAACGGGTTTCGATGTGTTCTGGCTCGCCGCAGCCAAGACCCCGCAAGACCTTGAGCGCGCCGATGACGGCGTGCTCGAACGAGCCGCCCCCGGCCGACCAAAGATGGCGCGCGCTGTGCAGCTGCGCTTTCTTGCCCTCAGTGAAGAGGAAGATCGGCTTTACAAGGGCGTGATGTCAAACACCGTGATGTGGATGACACATCACGGTATGGACCACGACCTCACCACCGCTGAAGTCAAGCAAGCGTGGGATGCCTACGCGTCGGTCAACCGACGTTTTGCAGAGTATGTGGTTGATCACGCTAACGACGGCGCCATTGTGCAAGTGCACGACTTTCACCTCGGTTTGTGCGGCCGTTACGTAAAGGAGCTGGCGCGCCGACGCAAGAAGAAGATTGACGTCGTCGGCTTTTGGCATATTCCTTTCGCAGAGACCGATCAACTGCTCAAGGGCCTACGCGAAACCGAAGCCAGTCACCCGCGAACACGACAGTTCCTCGAAGCTATTGCGTCGGTGCCCATGGGTTTTCATCGTGATCAATGGGTGCAGCGTTTCTGTGCAGCGCACAACGCAGTCTTGGGTCGATCGCCGGCGTCACCGTCTTTCGTTATGCCTGCCTATGTCGACGTCGACATATTGCGCAACGAAGCGCTCGGCCGCGAAGTCGAAGAAGCGATGGGGCAGATACGTGGTGAACTTGCCGATCGCAACGGCGGACGACCGTTCAAGGGCAAGATCATCGGCTCGGTCGGGCGTGCGGATCCAAAGAACGGGATGGATCGCTTGCTCGACGCTTATGAGATCTTGCTCGACGATCCGGAAATATCAGAGAAGCCTGCGTTGGTGTTGAACGTTTCACCCACGCGACTCGACTCTGAGGTCTACCGAGCTCATTGGGAGTATCTGCTCGACAGCAAAGCGCGGATCGAAGACAAGCATCGCCGAGCGAAAATCTTGTTGCGTTACAACCTCGATCGCCGTGGCCAGCCAATGGGCAAACGCCGCGCTGACGCGGTTGCGACGTTTCGCATTGCCGATGTCGTTGCCGTCTTGTCGCGCGCTGGTGGTCGCGACATAGTCGGCCAAGAAGCTGTTGCGTTGAAAGTGTTGAGCGAAGGTGATGGGCCGTCGGTGAATGTGTTGTCGGCCGAGGCGGGAACGTCCGACACGATGGCGGGCATCGTTGCTGAAGAGTCACGACCAGTTGCGTGGGGCCCGATCGGTGAAGTGATTGAGCGGGCCGTGAAAGGCACGGGATACAAGCCAGGCGCAATCGTCGTTGAGGGCATCGGGCCGCGTGTCAAAGATGATGAGGCGGCTCGTCGTTGTGCCAAGGCGTTGAAACAAGCATTGCTGATGGAGTCTGAAGAAGTCAGTGAACGCTTCGCGATCATGGAAGAACTCTTGCTCCTCGAAGATCCCGATATTTGGTACGGAGAGCTGATGACTAGGGCACAAGGCCCTGGTGGCGATATGCGTAAGCCCGAAGGCGGCATCTTGCGCCGGGCAGCCTGGGCGTCGTCTGATCCGCCGATTGCGATCGACGGCAAGGCCCGCCGCGATTCGTGACAGCGCTAAGGCCCCAGCTGCGACTACCGTTACTAGGCAAAAGGGGCCTGAGTCAGTCGTTGTTGTGACCGTCTTGGTTTCCCGTTCGACCGAAGTAGAACCCAGGGGAGTTCCAGATGAGCACCGCAGTGGCTAACCAAACTCGCGAGAAGCTTGCGATTGCACTTGATGTCGACGACCTTGTTGAGGCGCGCCGACTCGCAAGCGAATTGCAGCCTTACTTCGGTGTTGCGAAGATCGGCCTCGAACTGTTCAGCGCTGTTGGCCCTGACATCGTGGGCATCATCGCTGACCAGGGTTACAAGGTGTTCTTAGACGTAAAGCTCCATGACACTCCGTCGATTGTTGAGCGCGCGTCACGCGTGATGGGCTCGATAGGCGTTTCCTATTTGACGCTGCACGCATTCGGTGGCGCACCAATGCTGCGCGCGGGTGTTGACGGTTTGAGCGAGGGCGCGGCGCGCGCTGGGCTCGACTCGCCAAATGCACTTGCAGTCACAATCCTTTTGGGAGACAACGAAGCTCCGCCTCACATTCTCGGCAATCGCGTGCGTGCTGCCGTCGAAGGTGGATGCCAAGGTCTCGTGTGCGCTGCTGCTGACATTCGAGAAGCGAAACAACTAGCGCCCCGTCTGTCGACAGTGGTGACAGGCATTCGTCCGACGGGTGCGCCCGAAGACGAGTACCAAGAGAACACGACACCTCAGGCGGCGCTTGCATCGGGCGCAGACCTGTTGGTCGTGGGCCGGGCCGTGACCGCCGCTGGCGACCGTGTGAAGGCCGCTGAAGAGCTGGTCGTTTCGCTGGGCTGAGCCCCTTGGTTGGGCGCTTGGGCGGCCCCTCGGCTGCCCACCCAGTTGCCCGGCGACCAGGAGAAACGTGGGCGATTCCTGGGAGAATCCCCGCCTACTGAGCCTTGACCGCGCTATGGTGCCAGCCATGCCGTTGCCTCCAGCACTTACAGATGAACAACGTAAAGCCGCTCTCGAGAAGGCTGCTGCTTCTCGCAAGGCGCGGGCCGAAATCAAAGAGAAGCTCAAGGCCGGATCCGTCAGCTTCCCCGAGCTCTGCCAGCAGGCCGAGACCGACGAAGTCGTGGGGAAGATGAAGGTTCTTTCGGTTCTCGAGTCGCTCCCTCGAGTCGGCAAGGTCAAGGCTCGCAGCCTGCTTGAGTACGCCGGTGTCAGCGACACCCGTCGTATGCAAGGCCTCGGAAAGAACCAGCGCGAGAAGCTGCTTTCTCGCTTGTCCGAGCTCTAGCTTCGAGAAGACGGAGGCCCAGCGCCTTCGTAGTAGGTCTTCCTTGATATTCATTGTTTCTGGCCCAGGTGGGGTCGGGAAGGGCACCGTCGTACGTGAGTTGGTGTCTCGCGATCCCACGTTGTGGCTCAGTCGTTCATGGACAACGCGGGCTCGCCGCCCTGGCGAGTCTGACGATGCTTATAACTTCGTTACCGTCGACGAGTTTCGTGCCCACATCGACGCCGGTGGTTTTTTGGAGTGGGTCGATTTTTTGGGGTCCATGTATGGCACCCCGATTCCCGACCCGCCGCCCGGCAAAGATGTGCTGCTCGAGATCGAGCTCAAAGGGGCGCAAAGCGTACGCGCTCATAACCCCGAAGCGATCGTGATCTTGTTGGTTCCGCCGTCGATCGAGGTGCAGCGCGAGCGTTTGCGCAAGCGCGGCGACAGTGAAGAACGAATCGCCCAACGCGTCTCGTTTGGCGAAAAAGAGATGGCTCATGGCCACGAAATCGCCGACGAGATCCTGGTCAACGACGATTTAGAAACGGCAGTGGTGTCACTCGCCGGTATAGTTGAGAAATACCGCTCGTTGCGGGCTTCGTAGCGTCCCCATTTCGGCCCGAGTGGGCGAGCATTTACGTGCAGTATTTAGAAGAAGAAGGATCCAATGGCTGAGAAACGCAAGACGATGATGGAACCGGCAATCGAGTCGCTGCTCGACAAGGTCGACTCGAAGTTCACACTCGTCACCTTGGCGGCCAAGCGTGGCCGTCAGATCAACTCTTACTTCAGCCAGCTCGGTGATGGTCTCGGCACCATCGTTCCTCCGCAGGTCACTTCGCTGTCGCGCAAGCCGCTGTCGATCGCTCTCGAAGAAGTGGCTGCGAGCAAGATCGTTTATACGCAAATTCCCGACGAAGAACTCTTGGCCAAGACTGAGGTCGCTGCCGCTCCTGCGACCGCGGCGACCGAAGCGCTTGCGGCAGAGAGCGCTGACGCTCCCAGCCCCGACGTAACCGCCTAGCCCTACGTCTGTCGGTGATGCAGCATGCCGGCTAACCAACAAGCTCGAATTGTTCTTGGTGTCACTGGCGGCGTTGCTGCTTACAAAGCTGTCGAGCTTTGTCGTCGCCTAGTTGATCGCGGCTATTTCGTCTCTCCGATTCTCACCGAGAACGCAACACGCTTTATTGGCGAAGCAACTTTCGCTGCTGTTGCGTCAGAGTCGCCGCGGCTTTCCTTGTGGGATTCTCCCGAGCCGAGTCCGCACACGACGTTGGGGCAAGGTGCCGACGTAGTTGTTGTGGCCCCCGCTACGGCGCGCTTTCTTGCCGCTTATACAAACGGTCTGAGCGATGATTTATTGACCACAACGGTTTTGGCTACGCGCGCGCAGGTGATTGTGTGTCCGGCCATGCATACCGAGATGTGGGAGCACCCTGCTGTGCAGCACAACATCTCCCTGTTGCGCGAGCGTGGTGTCGTAGTGGTCGAGCCTGAGTCGGGCCCGTTGGCTGGTGGCGACGTTGGCGTAGGTCGACTGGCCGAAGTCGAAACAATCGTTGCGATGGTTGATTCGCAACTTCGGCGTGGTGCCGACCTTGCAGGGCGCACAATTGTCGTGACAGCGGGCGGAACCCGCGAAGCCATCGACCCCGTTCGCTTCGTTGGCAATAGATCGTCTGGCCGACAAGGCCACGCTGTTGCCGAGGCAGCGCGCGATAGAGGCGCGAAAGTCGTTCTTATTACGACGGCTGCCGGCAATGCTCCGCATGGCGTCGACGTTTTGGCGGTCGAGACGGCGGCAGAGATGCACGACGCTGTTCTGCATCACCTAAGCGATGCCGATGTCTTGGTGATGGCTGCTGCTGTTGCCGATTTTCGTCCCACCGCTGTTGCTGATCACAAGTTGAAGAAGGCTGAGGGTCCGCCCGAGATCCACCTTGAACCAACCGTTGACATCCTCGAAGTGGTTGCGCGAAAGCGACGTGACGACCAAGTGATTGTTGGTTTCGCTGCGGAGACAACGCGCACCGAAGATTCCGCGCGCGAAAAGCTCGTGCGCAAGGAACTTGACCTGATTGTTGCCAACGATGTGACCGAAGAGGGGGCGGGATTCGAATATCCGACCAATTCAGTCATATTTATTTCAAAATCGGGCCGAAAATCCCACACAGGGACGGTTTCAAAGCGTACGGTGGCCGACAACCTGTTGGACCAGGTGGTACACGAACTGAGCCACGGTGGCCCTTCGTAGAAATTGAGAGAGCAGGAGCAGCTAGGTGAACAACTACACCTTTACGTCTGAGTCGGTCACTGAAGGCCACCCTGACAAGATTGCCGATCAAGTTTCAGACACGATTCTCGACGCAATCCTCGAGAAAGATCCGATGGGCCGTGTTGCTTGTGAAACGCTCCTGACTACTGGTCTCGTCGTCGTTGCTGGTGAGATTTCCACGAACGCGTATGTCGAGATTCCGCGGCTCGTGCGCGACACGATCCGTGACATTGGTTACGACCGCGAGTCGGTTGGTTTCGACGGCAACACCTGCGGCGTCATGGTGTCGGTTGGTGAGCAATCGGCTGACATTGCTGCTGGCGTCGACAACGCTTTCGAAGTGCGCACCGGTGAAACCGAAGCTGCTGAGCTCGATAACCAAGGCGCCGGCGACCAAGGAATGATGTTTGGTTACGCGTGCGATGAAACAGAAGACTTGATGCCACTGCCGATCTGGATGGCGCATCGTCTTGCTCAGCGCTTGGCCGAGGTTCGTCGTGCTGGTCTCATGCCTTACCTGCGTCCCGACGGTAAGACCCAAGTCACCTTTGAATACGAAGACGGTCGTGCTGTTCGTTTGAAGACCGTTTTGATCAGCACGCAGCACGCGCCCGACCTCAACTACAAGACGCAGCTCATCCCTGACTTGCAAGAGCATGTCATTCAGCCCGTTTTGCCCGAGCAATTTGTCGACAACGACTACAGCTTGATGGCCAATCCGACTGGCGTGTTCATCATGGGTGGTCCGAACGCCGACGCTGGTCTCACGGGTCGCAAGATCATTGTTGACACTTATGGTGGCGCTGCTCGCCACGGCGGTGGTGCGTTCTCGGGTAAAGACCCGAGCAAGGTCGATCGTTCGGCTGCATACGCAGCGCGCTGGGTTGCCAAGCACGTTGTTGCGTCGGGCGCCGCACGTCGTTGCGAAGTTCAAGTCGCTTATGCAATCGGTGCCGCGCAGCCGGTGTCGATCATGGTTGAAACGTTTGGCACCGAGCAGATCGATCCGCTGGCAATCGAGAAGGCAGTGCGGGCCACGTTTGATTTGCGCCCCGCTGCGATCATTCGCGATCTCGACTTGCGCAAGCCGATCTACCGCGGCACTGCTGCTTATGGTCACTTTGGTCGAGCTGAAAAAGAATTCACGTGGGAGCACACTTCGCGTCTCGCTGAATTCAAGCAAGCGCTGGGTGCGTAACTGCGCGTCGCCCGCGTAGTTCCCGATGTCTCTGGCATCGAGGCTGAGTTCGATTACCTAATTCCCGAGAAGTTCGACGCGGACGTGCGCGTTGGCTCTGTCGTTCGCGCCATGTTGCATAACCGGCGCATTCGGGGATGGGTGATTGACGACGACGCAACGCCCCCCGAGGGCGTGCGCCTGCTTGAACTAACCAAGTGGAGTGGTTGCGGGCCCAACGAAGAAATCATTGAGCTCGCATCGTGGGCTGCATGGCGTTGGGCCGGTAAGCGTTCGTTTTTTCTGCAGACGGCGTCGCCGCTGAGGAATGTTCGTTCGCTTGGTCGTGACACTCATGCGCCGGCAGTCGACAGTGAATGGTTCTCGGGCAGTTCAACAACTGTGCTGCGGTGGCCACCAGCAACTGACCCATTGCCGCTTGCACTCGCTGCTGACGATCGCGGGCCAGCTCTGATCGTGAGCCCATCTCAAAGAGGTGCAGAGAAGCTGGCTCGGCGCATGCGCGAAGCAGGGCGCCGAGTTGCCTTGTATCCCGATCAGTGGGCGCTGGCGGCTGGCGGTGGTGTGAGTGTTGTCGGCACGCGCGCCTCCGCGTGGGCGCCAATGGTTGATCTCAACTCGGTGCTGGTTCTTGACGCGCACGACGAAGCTCTGCAGTCGGAAGCATCACCGACGTGGAGTGCAATCGACGTAGTGGTTGAACGAGCCCGACGGCGCGAGATTCCGTGTGTGTTGTCTTCGTTTGCGCCCCGCGTTGAGTTGCTGCACGAACGCAAGCTGATTGAGCCCGATCGTGCTGTCGAACGCGAAGGTTGGGCGGCGCTGCACGTCGTTGATCTTCGCAAGAGCGATCCGCACTCAGGTCTGTATTCACCGCGCGTTGTCGAGTTGTTGCGCTCGACTAAGCGTGTTGTCTGCATTTTGAACCGCAAGGGCAGAGCACAGTTGCTGGTCTGTAAAGCATGCGACGAGATCGCCCGTTGCGAGAAGTGTTCAGGGTCGCTGACCAACTCATCAAAAGACGACGACCGCAACGACCTCGTTTGCAAGCGCTGTGCTGCTCGTCAGCCGGTGGTGTGTGGGACGTGTGGGTCGACGGTGTTCAAGCAACTGCGCGCCGGCGTTAGTCGTGTGCGCGAAGAGCTTGAGTCGCTTGCTCTGCGGCCGGTTGGCGAGGTCACAGGTGAGAGCGACACCCTGCCTGACGCGTCGGTACTCGTCGGAACCGAAGCGGTGTTACACCGCATCGGACGCGCTGACGCTGTGGTGTTCCTCGACTTTGATCAAGAGTTGTTGGCGCCAAGATTCCGAGCAACGGAAGACGCGCTGATCTTGTTGGCACGCGCGTCAAAACTTGTCGGCGGGCGCCGTTCTGGTGGATTGATAGTGGTGCAGACGAGGCAGCCCAAGCACGAAGCGATTACGGCAGCAGAGAACGCTGATCCAACTCGCGTGTCGGTGATTGAGGCTGAACGCCGGGCTGAGTTGCAGTGGCCGCCCTTTAGTCGGTTGGCCATTGTCGAAGGCGGGGGAGCGAGTGATTTCGTCGCCGCCCTGAGCGGAGACTTTGACGTGCTCGAACCTCGTGAGGGTTCGTATCTACTGAAAGCAGCCACTGCTGACGTGCTTGCCAATGCGTTCAGCGGAGTCAAGCGTCCAGCTCGGTTGCGCATAGAGATTGACCCACCTCGCATCTAGCGCTCCATCGAGCGGCGACCGCTCTAGACTCTTCGATCGACATGGCTGCTCCTCACCCCATCCGCATATTTGGCGACCCGGTTCTGCGCACGACATGCGCGCCGGTTGGCGAAATCGACGACGGGGTGCGGAAACTGATCGACGACATGATCGCAACGATGTACGCAGCACCCGGTGTTGGGTTGGCTGCCAACCAAGTCGGCGTGCAGAAACGCTTGTTTGTCTATGACGACGGTGAGGGGCTCGGCGCGCGCACTTTGATCAATCCCGAGATCACACACACAAGCGGTTACTTCACGTGGGATGAAGGCTGTTTGTCAGTGCCGGGATTGTTCTTTTCGGTGGTGCGTCCTGATGTGGTGCACATCAAAGGTCAAGACGGTGAAGGCAACGACGTAGAGATGAGCGCCGACGGATTTCTCGGCCGCATTTTGCAGCATGAAGTCGACCACTTGAACGGCATGCTTTTTATCGAGCGACTCGACCCCGATCAACGCAAAATCGCCTTGCGGGCAATGCGCGAGCGATCGATGCAGTCAAACGCGTAACTCATGCGCATTGCTTATCTGGGCACCCCGCAAGAGGCCGTCGAACCATTGCGGGCGCTCGTTGCTGCTGGCCACGAGATCGTTCTCGTTGTAACGCAAGCTGATAAGCGACGCGGGCGCGGCGGCGCACTTTCGCCAAGTCCGGTGAAAGCAGCTGCCCAAGAGTTGTTTCTGCCGGTCAGTCATCGCGTGAAAGACATCCTCGACACCGATGCCGAGGTTGGTGTTGTTGTCGCCTTTGGTCGTTTGCTCAAACCCGTCGTGCTTGACCACATGACGTTCTTGAATCTTCATCCGTCGCTGTTGCCGCGTTGGCGTGGCGCGACTCCGATTGAGAGTGCCATCCTCGCCGGCGACGCTCGCAGCGGTGTTTGCGTCATGAAGCTTGAAGAAGAGATGGACGCTGGGCCGATCTACGCAATGGCAGAAACCGATGTGTTCGATGACGAGACGGCTGACGAACTAAGCCATCGGCTATTTGCTTTGGGTACCGTGCTGCTGCTCGAACAACTGCAACAAGGATTGTCAGAGCCAACTGCACAAGTAGGTGAGCCGACGTTTGCGCAAAAGATCAGTCCCGAAGATTTGCATCTGTCGTGGCAGCAACCCGCTGAACAACTTGCGCGCATAACGCGAATCGGTCGCGGCTGGACCACCTTCCGTGGCAAACGTTTACTCGTATTGAAAACAAGAGCAGTGAGCAAGACCGTCGACGGAAACCCAGGAACGCTCGAGGGCACGGTCGTGGCGACTGGTCAGGGTGCGCTCGAGCTCGTCACAGTGCAACCCGAAGGGAAAGGGCCTCAATCCGCCCAAGCGTGGGTTAACGGAGCACGACCAGAACCCCGCGAACAGCTCACTTAGCATTAGTGTGCTGCTCGTGGCCCGCATTGCACCTTCGATTCTTTCGGCTGATTTCGCCAACTTGGCGGCCGAAGTAGCCCGTGTCGCACCACAATCAGACTTGCTGCACGTCGACGTGATGGACGGTCACTTCGTGCCCAACATCACGCTCGGTCCTCCAATTGTGAAGTCGCTGCGCGCCCAGACTGACCTCTACTTCGATTGCCATCTAATGATTAGCGACCCTGGCGCGTATCTCGAGGCGTTCAAGAAGGCTGGTGCCGATAGTTGCTCGATTCATCTTGAGGTCGGCAACACCGCAGCGTTGATTGCCGAAATGCGGGCGCTGCAGCTTGATGTGGGTTTGGGCGTAAATCCCGACACACCGCTCGAAGCGTTCGAAGAGTTCATTCCGCACATCGACATGCTGCTGGTGATGACAGTCGTGCCTGGTTTTGGCGGACAAAAGTTCATGGAAGAAGTAATGCCCAAATTGCGCGCAAGTCGCGCGCTGGCTGACACCGTGAATCCTGGTTTGCACATCGAAGTCGACGGCGGGATCGATGTGCAAACAGGTCCGGTTGCAGCGCAAAACGGAGCCGACACTTTTGTGGCCGGTAACGCTATCTTCGCTCAGTCAGACCCTTTGGCTGCTGCGGAACAATTGCGCGAAGCCATCACTGCATTTACGAAAGCTAGAGAAGAGGCACAGTCTGCATGAGTGACCACGATCCGCCCGTCGCCGATCGCAAGTCATTACAACGCGCGTTTCGCGAGTGGCACGAGAACGGTTCGAGCGATTCGATCTATACGCATCTGTCGGGCATTATCGCCCAAGACGCGCAACTGCTCGACCTATACGAAGACCTGCCAGCTGAGAAATTGCGGCCAGTGTTGCTTTTCGCGGCAGTGCACTTCTTGATTCTGCAGGGCGCGCAACACAAGCTGGCGCGTATTTACGAAGCACCGACGGCAAAGACCTCAGTGCAAGAAGCACCAGTGCAGTTCAAAGATTTCTGCGATGAGTTTCACGATGAGATCGTGCAGGTCATGCGCAAGCGCAACATTCAAACCAACGAAGTCAATCGCTGCATCGGTCTCGTGCCGGCGCTCATGGTTGTGACGCGCAAAGTCAGTCGACCTCTTGGTTTGATCGAGATGGGTTCGAGCGCAGGTCTCGGTTTGCTGTTCGACCGCTTTCGATATGACTACGGCGGCGATTCTGTCGTTGGCTTGCCGGGTTCCAACGTGCGT
The DNA here is from genome assembly GCA_044220495.1 of Acidimicrobiales bacterium. GTDB lineage: Bacteria > Actinomycetota > Acidimicrobiia > Acidimicrobiales > JBBSGY01 > JBGAQY01. The sequence continues at coordinate 31,476 of JBGAQY010000014.1, read as the reverse complement.
TGTCACACCACCTTGCGCGGCCCGGCCCCGCCATACCAAAGCTCTATTTCTGAGGTCGATTACCGCATTGGCATCGACATTGATCCGCCTGACATCAACGATGAAGACGATGTGCTTTGGTTGCGCGCGTGTATTTGGGTTGGCGACATTGGGCGCGACCAGCGTTTGACTGCTGCCGTTGAGCTTGCCCGTCGCGAGTGGCCTGAGGTTGTTCGTGGTGACGTTCTAACAACGCTCAAAGCTGAAGTGGCCAAGGTTCCTTACGACCTTGAACTCGTGCTTTACAACTGTTGGATGATGGCGTGGATGAGCCCCGAATTGCGTGGTGAACTCACGTTGCTCATCGAAGACATCGGCCGCACGCGCCCGCTTTGGTGGATCTCATACGAGTGGCCGTCGATGGTCGCTGCGTTCGCTGACGAGCCAGATCGACCTGACGCCAGTTTGTTGGGCATTCAACACATCACGGCTCACGGCTCTGAGGCCCAAGTGCTTGCGCGTATTGGTCAGCATGGCAACTGGCTCGAGTGGGTTCATGGCTCCTGAGCCGCAGGTGTTGTGTCTGTCCGGCGGCTGGTAGCCTCACATCCACAATTCAAGAATCAACGTCTTCGGGGCGGGGTGAAACTCCCCACCGGCGGTTACAGACGCAAGTCTTAGAGCCCGCGACCCCCGTGCTATTTGTGCGGGGTTGATCCTTTGTAATTAAGGAGCCGACGGTCATAGTCCGGATGAGAGAAGACGACTGCACTTGCCGTCGCGCGTTCACTCGCGTGATCTGACGGCTTGTTTGCCGTCGGCTGCGCCTCGTTGCAAGGGCCAACATGACGCAGCAGACAATCGACACTTCACCCAACGCCTCACCGGCTCATTCGATCGTTGTCGCTCATCACGTCGCCAAATCGTTTCGCTCCGGCTCCGCTGCAACGAAGGTGCTCACCGACGTTTCGTTTCAAGTCAACGAGGGCGATGTTCTCGGCATCGTCGGACGCAGCGGCGTTGGTAAGTCCACACTGCTGCGATTGGTTGGTGGCTTACTGGCCACTGACGACGGACACATCACTGTCAACGAGCTAGATCCGCTTGAAGCGCGTGCGCGCAAGACGTTCGGGTTCATGCCCCAAGCGCCCGCGCTGTTGCCGTGGAAGTCGGTAATTGACAACGTCGCTTTGTTAGGCCGCATCAACCGGTCGGCACAACGTCCGTCGATGTCGAGCGCCGACGCGCTGGCAGCCGTCGGTCTTTCACGGGTCGCAGATGCGTGGCCCCATCAACTGTCGGGCGGGATGCGCCAACGCGTTGCTCTAGCTCGAGTGATCGCTACCCAAGCGCCAGTGCTGCTTCTAGATGAGCCGTTCTCGGCGCTCGATGAAATAACGCGTGATGAGATGCGTGCGCACATCGACTCGCTGCGCGGCGTCGGGAAGCACACCATCATCTTCGTTACGCACGACATCACCGAGGCCGTGTTGCTTGCTGATGATGTGCTCGTTTTGCATGACGAACCAGGTCGCGTCGGGGGAGTGTTCAATACGCGTGGCATCGGCGTCGCTGCTGATGCGCAACCAGTCGTCGAGCGTCTGCGCAACTTGTTGGTGGTGCCGTCATGAGTGACGCGACCGCCTTGCGGCGCGCAACTTCGGCCATTGTTCCCGGGCTCGTTACCGTCATCGCCGTCTTGTCTGCGTGGGAATTGGCCATTAACGCGTTTGATGTTGCACCGCTAGTGATTCCGGCACCGTCGGCAATACTCAACGAGATCGCTGATAGAGGAAGCGTCTACTTCGATGCAGCCTTGGTGACGGTCGCTGAAGCAGCGGCTGGGTTTGTGATCGCCCTTTTGGTCTCTGGCGTCATGGCGGCAGCAATGGTGCACTTGCCCGTCTTCGATCGCGCTGTACAACCGCTGCAGATAGCGTTGCGGTGCACTCCCGTTGTTGCCTTCGCTCCAGCTCTAATGCTGTGGTTGGGTTTCGGCTGGGCACCAAAGATCGTGATGGCAGCAGTGATTACATTTGCGCCGTTCTTGGTGAACCTACTCACGGGGTTTCGTTCCATTGACACTGCGACGCTTGAAGTGTTGCGTTCGGTGAACGCGTCGCGACGAGAAATCTTTTTCACGTTGCGGGTTCCCCACGCATTGCCGTTTCTGTTCTCAGCCGCGCGTGTATGCATCAGCCTCGGTCTCATAGGTGCTGTCGTGGCTGAATGGAGCGGATCTAGTGAAGGTCTGGGCTACATGATCATCGCTGCGCAGAAGAACCTTGAAACCACGGTGGTGTGGGCTTGCGTTGCTGTGCTCACCGTGCTGGGTATCACGCTGACCTTGTTGTTGTCTGTTGTCGAAAATCGCGTCCTTCGTTGGAATCGTGAAGAAAGAAATGAGAATCAGTAATGAAATTGAGTACGAAGAAGTTCGCCGTAGCCGCGCTTGCGCTTGCGCTCTCGACAGGCTCGCTGGCGGCCTGCGGCGACGACAAGAAAGACGAGAGTGCAAACGGTCTAACGCCGGCGCCAAGATCGATGAACGCAACGCGTTGTGCGGCGAACAAGGCGGTCGGCGAGATCACGTTTCTCACCGGCTACGGATATTCCGCCGCTGCATCAATCATTGATGTCGTAACTGCTGAAGAGCGCGGATACTTCGATGCGGTGTGTCTAGATGTAAAGCTGCAGCCAGGGTTCACAAACGACAACGTTCCTGCTGTTTCGTCAGGACGCGTTGGCCTTACTTCGCTCGGCTCAGCAAGCGAAGTTGCCGTCGCCGTTTCAAAAGGCGCCAACCTCCGAGCCATTGCGACTTACGGCCACGGCTCGATCGAAGAACTGGCCGTCGCTGGCGACTCGAATATCAAGAGTCTTGCCGACCTCAAGGGCACGACCATGGGTGTTATCGGAACACTTCCATACAGCGTGCGATTGATGTTGGCGCGTGCCGGCGTGAAGGAAGATTCATTCAAACAAGTGCAAGTGTCTTATGACCCAACGATCCTCGGTAAGAACGGCATTGCGTCGCGCCCGGTCTACAAGTCAAACGAGCCATTCCAGTTGCAGAAGGCAGGTATTGACTTCCGCACGTTCAACCCCGACGTACAACAAGTGCCGTCGTCATTTGGTGTGCTCGTCGCCAACGCAGATCTAATCAAGAAGCATCCCGACGCAGTGACCGACTTCTTGCGTGCAGACCTTGCTGGTTATCGATATGCGGCTGATCATCCGAACGAGGCTGTGAGCTACGCCGTCAAGCGTGCAACTGCTGAAGCCCCAATGAGCGCCGACACCGAAACTTTTCGATGGAACGCCGAACGCGAACTCGTACGTTCGAGCACACCGGCAACCAAGCCGATCGGTTTCTTGGGTGACGATGAATGGAGCAAGCAGTTGCAGCCGTTGGTCGATGAGTTGAAGGCGATCGATACATTGCCTGAGTTGACGAGTCTCTACGACGACCGTTTCATCAATGCGGCTTACAAAGGCGTCGACCCAATTTGGAGCGAGCCCGACACATCTAGCAATCAAGAGAAGTAGTCGCTGTGACCACAGCCATGGGCGTCGCGACTTACTAGGCTCGGCGCCCATGGCTAGTGCATATCCTGAATTGCGACTCGTGTTGCCGAAAGGCTCGCTCGAAAACGCAACGCTCGAATTGTTCGACGCAGCTGACTTGAGTGTGAAGCGCAACTCAAACGTCGACTATCGAGCTGTTATCAACGACCCTCGTATTGGTGATGTACGCATTCTGCGACCACAAGAGATCCCGATCTACGTTGCCGAAGAGATGTTTGACTTCGGCATCACGGGGCGCGACTGGATCGAAGAGAACCAGTGCGATGTCGTGTCGATCGGCGAACTCGAGTACTCAAAGAACACAGCTAACCCGGTACAAGTGATCTTGGCTGTTGCTGCTGACTCGTCGGCAACAAGTGTCGCTGATCTGCCGCAGGGCGTGCGAGTGTCAACCGAATTCCCAGGCTTGACCAAGCGATTCTTCGAACGCAACGGCATCGACGCCGACGTGAGGTTGTCATACGGCGCCACCGAAGCAAAGGTGCCCGAGATCGCCGACGCAATTGTCGACATCACTGAGACAGGACGTGCATTACGAGCGGCCGGCTTGCGGATCCTCGACACCGTGCTGGTTTCCAAGACAGAACTGATCGCAAGCAAGGCTGCGTATAACGATCCGCAAAAGCGCCACGCAATGGAGCAGATCTACACGCTGTTGCAAGGTGCGTTGTCGGCGCGTAATCAAGTGCTCGTAAAGCTAAACGTTCCGTCTGACAACCTGCAGGCAGTGATCGACTTGTTGCCCGCCATGAAATCTCCGACCGTTGCCAAGTTGTGGGGCGACGACGGCTACGCACTCGAAACGGTTGTCGCAACTTCAGATATCAACGTGTTGATTCCTGCGCTCAAAGATGCGGGCGCAACTGACTTGTTGGAGCTGCCGTTGCGCAAGCTGGTTCCGTGATCGAAATCAATGCTTTGATATCGGCGGGCGAGAGCGGAACCGTTGTTGAGTTCGACGAACACGTTGGTCTCGGAAAAGTCGCCAACGAATCCGGCGCGTCGTATGTCTTTCACTGCACGCAAATATCCGGCGGATCGCGCACGATCGAAGTTGGCACGGCAGTCACCTTCGATGTCGTCCAGCGCCACAAACATACTGAAGAGGCGTACTCCGTCACCCCCGTCACACCCACCTAACCCCGCGTGCGTGCGCCCCGCGTGCGCCGGCGTCCACTCACCCCACCAGTGCCCGCCACCGCGTGCGCCCCGGGTCCTTTGAACTACGCGATAAGGCCAAAATTGGGGCGGATCAGGCCGACTTTTGACCAGATCGCGTAGGTGAAAGTGGGCGACGGAAGCGAGCCGCGTCGAGCAAATCGACGAGGCGACGTCGCGTGGCGTTGGGATAATTGACGACTTCGGTCCACGTGAAGCGGCCGGGCAGCCAGCTGGTTGCGGCGACGATCGCTGTCTCTCGTGTTGAGTCATAGACGGGCTGGTCTTTGTGATGCTGGCCGTCAAGCTCGATGAACACACCATCGTCGGGCCAGGCCAGGTCGACTCGTGCGATGAAAGCGTCGTGCTGGCTGAAGATCTCCACTTGGCGAACCGGTTCAGGCAAGCGAGTCTCACTGCGAATCAGCTGAACCGTGAGAGTTTCAAGCAAGCTTTCGGTCGGTGGAGCGTTGGCGCACCGCTTCCGCAGCACGCGGCGAACCCTTTGGATGCCGGGGGTTTTCGAAGCGGCGAGCGCAGGTAAGACTGTCTCGAGCTCGGCCACTGTTGTCAGTCGCTGTCGAAGCGCTGATTCGAGCGCCTGCTCCCAAGAGACATCGTCGAGAACCTGAGCCAAGTCGAGCATCGTGCGGAGACCGTTAGTACACGGGAATCCAGAAACCTCGACGATAAGGTCATGCGCGAGGTCGCGCCTGTGGAGTTCGTGTCGGCTTGATCGCGACGATGCCTCCACCGTCACAAACGGCGGCTTCAGCCCAACGCCGTCGAGATTGTGAAGCACGCCGGCGAGCGAGTGGCTAGCAGCTCCGTTGGTAACTACTACGAGGCCAAGTGCACGGTCGAGCACCGTTGGCGGCTCGCTGCCTTCCACGAACACGTTGTGTGCGACTCGATGCCACTCGCCTGTGCGCAAGCCCTGTCGCAGCATTGCTTCGGTTATGCCTCGGTTCCTCAAATCGGAGCGAGTAAAGGGACGTCGCATTGTCTCGGTCTTTCTCGTGCGGCAACAGTCAGGCCGCACTCGGCCGAGAAGCACCCGTCTGGGTGCGAGGGGAAGCGCTTACCAACCTACATTGTGTTTGCAGGCTTCATTCACCTACGCGATAAAGCCAAAAGAGCCCGGAGAACACCGCTCTTTTGGCTTTATCGCGTAGTTGAAAGCGTCAAAGCGGGGTGCGGCCGGGACAAGGCGCGCTCGCCGGGGTGGGCCGAGCGGGGCGGGTCGGGCGGAGTGTGGGTCGAGCGGGGTGGTTAGGTCTCGTCTTGGGAGGTTGCGGCGCGGATTTGGACGAAGGCGAGGCGGAGTTGGTTGAGGCCGTCACGCAGCTGGGGCTCGGCTTCGCCGAGGCGGCCGGTGAGGTTCTCGACCAACGCACCGAGGGCGTCGATGGCGAGCTGAGCCTCTCCGAGCTTTGGTGGAGCCTCGGAAAGGTGGAGGGCAGCCAGCTCGAAGAGCCCGAAACAGTGGTTGGCAACCACGATCTCGGCTGGTGCGTCGGCAAGCTGGCGACGCAGTTGGTCGATCTCGGCCTGCTCGGGTGTTGGCTCACCGCCCATTTGCGGGCCGGCACTTTCGCCTAGAGGGCCGCCGCCTTCGCCCTGGGCTGTCGGACCTACGCCTTGAGCGCCGGCGCCTTGACCGTGTGGTGCCGGGCCGCCGCCTTGGCCGAGGCCTTCACCTCGTGGGGTGAGGGCTTCGGCGTTTGTGGACTCGTGAAACTCCCCAGTGTCGGTGGCACTGCCTTGACCAGCGGGATTACCCACGGGTTGCTCGCCGTCTGGGGTCCAGATCGAACTCATAGCGTGTACTCTACGACGAGTTGTTTCGGTCTCCGAACAGCCGACTAGCAATACAAGCCACTAAATAAACGGGAAAAGCAGGGCAGCGGTCCTCACCCGACCAGGTCGAATCCATTGCGCGATCGATGCTGCGTTCGGGTTTCTGTATCTACCTCGTATACCCACGAGGTCGTTCACCGCTCCTTGTGGTGTCCGCATTCGGCCCGAGGCCCACGTGCAAACACCTCCCTTCCATCTGGCAACAACGTTGCCTTCAAATGAGGAGTGATGCCGCATATCGAGTGCCCCGACCAATAACGAGCCAAGGATCAACGAAAAGATCCGGGCGCGTGAGGTTCGTCTCGTGTCTTCCGAAGGTGAGCAGCTTGGTATCAAGCCGCTGCCCGAGGCTCTGAATATTGCCCGCGAACAAGATCTTGATCTTGTCGAGGTAGCGCCCATGGCGTCTCCGCCGGTTTGTCGAATCATGGACTACGGAAAGTTCAAGTTTGATGCCGCGCAAAAGGCTCGTGAGGCTCGCCGCAAAGCTCAGAACGTCAGCGTCAAAGAAATGAAGTACCGGGTGAAGATCGGCCCGGGAGATTTTGAGACGAAGACGAAGAAAGTCGCAAAGTTCCTTTCCGAAGGCCACAAAGTGAAGCTCACGATCATGTTCCGTGGTCGCGAGATGGATAGGCCTCAGTTCGGTAAACGCATTTTGGATCGCGTGGCCGAAGAGGTGAGTGGCGTCGGCAAGGTCGAGTTCGAACCACGAGTCGATGGTCGCAACATGATCATGGTGTTGGCGCCCGACAAGAAGGCACAGGCAGCAACTCACGACGGAAGCAGTGCTGATGGGGCGACGTCCACCGCACCGACAGCACCGACAGCAGAGACAGCGCCAACTCCAGCAGATGAGACAACTGCTGAGGCGCCCGCTGCGACAACCGCCGAAGCAGCGCCTACAGCTGCCGACGCACCTGCCAAACCAGTGGCCGACAAAGCAACATCAACAGCGAAGCGACCGGCGTCGAGCGCAAGCTCTCGCGGCCCAGCACAGGAGAGCTAAGTAATGCCCAAGATGAAAACCCACAGCGGCGCTAAGAAGCGTTACAAGATCTCAGGCAAAGGCAAGATCTTGCGCGAGCAGCAAATGAAGGCGCACCTTCTCGAACACAAGTCGAGTCGTCGCAAGCGTCGTCTTGCTGGAGAGGTCGAGGTGGCCTCGGCTGACGCATCTCGTATCAAGCGACTTCTCGGTCGCGCCTGACGTCAGCGTCAAATCAACCTCGCACTTCTACACGTAGGCACCGTTAGTGCCGCCCCCACCCCTCGACCCGAAAGGAGCGTTCAATGGCAAGAGTCAAGCGCGCTGTGCACGGACGCAAGCATCACAGAGCCATTCTCGAAGAAGCCAAGGGCTATTACGGCAACAAGAGCCGTAGTTTCAAGTCCGCCAATGAAGCAGTTATGCACGCGATGCGATATGCATACCGCGACCGCCGTGCCCGCAAAGGAGACTTCCGTCAACTTTGGATTCAACGCATCAACGCAGGTTGCCGCGAGAACGGTTTGAGCTACAGCCGTTTCATCAATGGCCTTAACAACGCCGGAATCGAAGTCGATCGCAAGATCCTCGCCGAGCTCGCCGTTTCAGACCCAGCAACGTTCGCTCAACTTGTCGAAGTTGCACGCGCTGCGGCATCTTCACCGGTCGCCGTTGGTGACACACCGCGAAAGGCAGCAGCGGCCTCAGGGGCAGCAAAGTCCTGAGCCCAAAGGGTTCGACCGATAGCCCAAGCCCGCCACCGGTGACCTTGGGCTATCGGCATCAGAAAGTGCAACGGCTGCGCCGTTTGTTAGCTCGGCGTACGCAGCGCGATGCCGAGCAAGTCTTTGTCGTCGAGGGCTACAAGTTGCTTGACGAAGCGCTGTCATCGGGCGCTCAGATCGAATCGGTGTTCGTAAGTTCCGCAGTCGACGAAACGCGACTTGCAGCAGTGCGTGAACGAAACATTCGCGTGCACTATCTCGAAAACGGCGTGCTCGAGCGGGTCGCCGACGCAACGACTCCGCAACCGGTTCTTGCCGTCGTGGGCTTTGTCGATCAAAAGATTGCTGATCTCACCCCTGATCGACCCGTAGTGGTTTTGGTCGATGTACGCGATCCTGGCAACGCCGGCACCGTCATGCGCAGTGCCGAAGCCGCTGGCATGGGCGGAGTCATTTTTTGCGACGGGTCGGTCGACGTCTACAACCCAAAGACCGTGCGGTCGTCAATGGGGGCGGTGTTTCACCTACCGGTTGTGGTGGGTAGCACATCAACCACCGTGATCGACGAGCTGGGTTCGGCAGGGTTTCAAAGCGTTGGCACGGCCGGCGATGCTGCCGTTGTCTACGACGCGCTTGATCTAACACAACCAATTGCATTCTTTTTCGGCAACGAAGCCAATGGGCTCGCGCCTGATCTTGTTTCGCAGTTGCAGCAAACGATTGCCATTCCGATCGTCGGGCGTACCGAATCGCTCAACGTTGCGATGGCGGCATCGATCATTTGTTTTGAGTCAGCGCGTCAACGGCGTCAAAACGAGGTCAGCAGTCGTGGACATTGAGCACCTGCCTTTCGCTGTAGTTGAGCTCGACGCTGATCGGGTTGTCGTCGCCGCCAATCCTGGTGCCGGACAATTGCTCGACGTTGATTCCACGTCGCTCATCGGCCAGACAATCGGCCAGGCAATGCGCCCAAGACGACTCTCGGGCGAAGATCTGCTCGCCACCGACTGGCACAAAAGCGCCTATTTTTCGGGCGCAAAGCGCATCGTCGAACAAGAAGCGTTGGTGCGTCGGGCCGACGGCAGCGAAGTCGAAGTATTGGTCGAAGGTTCTTACAACCGCGACCCAAATGGCGGCTTGCGCGGGGCTGTCATTGTTTTACGCCCACGACACAGGGGAGCGCGACGCCCGCGCTCGGGTGTTCGCATTGTGTCGGCGGTGTCGCACGAATTGCGTTCGCCGCTTACGTCAATTCGCGGCTACACCAGTCTGCTGTTAAAGCGTTGGGATTCCGTCGCCGACGAAGATCGCAAGCTGATGCTTGGCCAAATTGATCACGACGCGCGTCGCATCAGTCGCTTGATCGGCGAGTTGCTCGACATCAGTCGCATCGAGAGCGGTCGCGTGCAGTTGAACCGCCAAGAGATCGACATTCCGATCCTTGCTGCGCAGACCGTCGTGAAAGTGAAGATGTCGTATCCCGAATTGTCAGCTGACGTTCGATTCGCGTCTGACTTTCCGAACGTTTGGGCCGACCCCGACAAAGTCGAACAAGTGCTTACGAACCTGATTGAGAATGCGTGCAAGTACGCTTCGCCGACCGGCATCTCGATCACCGGACGTTTCGAGGATGATCGAATTGAGGTCTTCGTTACCGACCAGGGTCCGGGTATTCCGCCGGCTGACGCCGCCCGCCTCTTCCAGCAGTTCTTCAAGTCGCGCGAGGGACGACCGAGCGGAACCGGCCTTGGACTTTGGATCAGCCGAGGTCTCGCCGAAGCGCACAACGGCACGCTTACCGTGACTTCTGACGGCGAGCATGGGGCGACCTTCATTTTCTCGCTGCCACGTCGGGCCTTCGAGCGGGTGCATCCGACTTTGGCCTAGGTGGCCCTTCGATTCGTTTTAGGCTGATGGGGCCATGAGCGACACCATCTCTGACCTCGAATCCCTTGCTCAGCGACACACCAGTGAGCTGAGTGCCGCCACTTCGCTAGACGACCTTCGTGACCGCGAGGCTGCGGCGTTTTCGAAAGACAGTGAGTTGGGTCAGATCGGCAAGTCTCTCGGCAGCCTAGACGTCGACATGAAGAAGACCGTGGGGGCCAAGGTCAACGCCGTTCGCCAGCAACTGCAGCAGGCCGCCGCTGCTCGTCGCGTCGAGCTCGAAGCCTCTGCGCGTCTCGCTCAACTCGAGGCCGAACGTTTGGATCTAACCGAAGTGTTGGGGGCGCCTACGCCAGGCACCATCCATGTCGTCAAGCAAACACAGCGGGCGCTTGAAGACGTATTCATTGGCATGGGTTTCTCGATCGCCGAGGGGCCCGAAGTTGAAACTGATTGGTACAACTTCGAGGCGCTCAACTTTCCTCCTGGGCATCCTGCGCGCAGCTCTTGGGACACCTTCCACGTCGAACTAGGTGAGCCCGAATCAGTTGTGTTGCGCACTCACACCTCACCCGTGCAAGTGCGCACTATGGAAACCCATGAGCCGCCGATCTATGTAGTGTCGCCGGGCCAGACATACAGACGCGAGACGGCTGACGCTCGACACATGGCTGTCTTCCATCAGATCGAAGGTCTCGTTGTAGACAAAGGCATCACCTTTGGTGACCTTGCTGGGTGCATCGACACGTTTACTCAGGCGTATTTCGGCCCCGGCATTACGGCGCGTCTACGCCCTGGTTTCTTTCCTTTCACCGAACCGTCAGCCGAGTTTGAAGTCGTCTGCTTCTTCTGCAACGGCGACGGTTGTCGCACCTGCAGTCACACCGGGTGGATAGAACTCGGTGGTTGCGGAATGGTCGACCCCAACGTGTTCAAGGCTGTTGGCATCGATCCCGAGGAATACACCGGGTTTGCTTTTGGCTTTGGCATCGAGCGTTGTGCGCAGCTGCGCCACAACCTCGACGACATGCGCATTCTTTCTGACAACGACATTCGCTTTCTCTCGCAGTTCTAACCGAACGGATATTCAGTGCTCGTACCTCTTTCTTGGCTTCGCGATTTCACGCCTCTCGAAGGCGACACAAAGTTTCTTACCGACACGTTCAACGAGCTCGGTCTTGTCGTCGACGGCGTACAAGAAATTGGCGGAGGTCTCGATGGTGTCGTAGTCGCGCGTGTGCTTGAAGTGCGCGCACATCCCGACGCTGACAAGGTTCGTCTTGCCGATGTCGATCTTGGCGACGGTCAGCCGCTGCAGATTGCCTGCGGTGCCGCCAACTTGGCGGCCGGACAACTTGTGCCTGTGGCAACTATCGGCACTGTGTTGCCGGGTGATTTCGAAATTGCACGACGCAAGCTGCGGGGTGAATGGTCAAACGGAATGATCTGTTCTGCCGACGAACTTGGCCTTGCCAGTGAGCGTGCAAGCGGAATCATGGTGTTGCCGAATGACCTAACGGTCGGTGCTTCCTTCAGCGAAGCGATGAAGATCGAGCGTGATGTTGTGTTTGATCTCGACATCGAAGGCAATCGGCCTGACGCGATGTGCATCGCGGGTATCGCTCGAGACCTTGCCGGCAAACTCAAGTTGCCGTTCAGCATTCCTGAGCCGCAGATAAACGAATCAGACACCTTGGTTGAAGATCTCGCCACCCTGGTTGTGGAAGACAGTGTGCTGTGTCCGCGCTTCACGATCCGCGTAATCACTGGCGTGCACATTGGCCCGTCACCTGAATTGATTGCACGTCGCCTGACGTTGGCTGGTATGCGTCCGATCAACAATGTTGTTGACGCGTCGAACTACGTGATGCTCGAACTGGGTCAACCGTCACATCCGTTTGATTTAGATCGCGTGGCCAAGAACACCTTGCGCATCCGCAAGACAACGGGCAACGAAAGCATCGAGACTCTCGATGGGTCAGAACGCGCGTTGCCCGCCGATGCGGGCGTTGTGTGTGACGGCGACGACAAAGTCACGTCGGTCGCCGGCATCATGGGCGGCGCTATTTCGGAGATTGGGCCCGACACGACGTCGGTCTTGTCTGAGGCAGCTATGTGGGATCCATACGCGATCAACAAGACATCGCGTCAACTCGCTTTGCGCACCGAGGCAAGTGCACGATTTGAAAAGCGCATTGATCGTGAAGGCATTTTGCGGGCTCAATCGCGCATTGCCGAAATACTCTTGCTGTCGAATCCAACCGCAAAAATTGCCAGGGGAGTCATTGATCACAATGCGACCCAGACGTGGCCGAGCAATGCCGAGCGCGTACGCGTGCGCACAGCGCGCGTCAACGCAGTGTTGGGCACCGACCTAACTGACGAGCAAGTCGCGCAATACATCGAACCCATCGGATTTGTGGTGAACCTGATCGAGCCTGGTGTGAGTGAAGTTCTCATTCCGTCGTTCCGCTCGGATAGTGAACGCGAGATCGATGTGATCGAAGAGATCGCTCGCATGTATGGCTATGACAACATCGCCCGACGCGTTTCAACCTCTCCGCACGTCGGCGGATTGTCGCCATATCAACACAATCGCCGCGCAATTGAAGACTTACTTACTGGCTTGGGGCTCACCGAAGCGTGGACGTCACCGTTGCTTAGCCCCGGTGATCTGGAGCGTGCCGGACTACCCGAAGATGCCGTGATGTTGACCAACCCACTGTTGCGCGAAGAATCGAAACTCAGAACGTCGTTCTTGCCTGGTTTGCTGAAGGCAGTCGCGTTCAACCTGACTCGACGTAATCAAGGCGTACGCTTCTTTGAAGTCGGACGTTCATTCGGGCTTCCATCGGAAGGCGCGCTGTTGCCCGACGAACGCGAATACCTCGCCGTTGCTTTGGCGAACGAAGACGACGACGCTCGTAGTGCATCGCGCTTGTGGTCGGCCGTGATTGACGGAATGAAGCTGCGAGGCACATCGCTGCAGCCACTGACTCTTGACGGATTGCACCCAACGAGAACGGCAGCGATTCACGGCCCCGACAACCAGCTGATTGGTCACGTCGGCGAGGTCGACCCGACTGTCTGTGGCCGTTTCGAGATCAATCGTCGCGTCGGATGGTTGCAGCTCGACCTTGCTGCGGCACTTGCGCTGGTCGAAGAGTCTCCGCAAATGAAACCGGTTAGTCGTTACCCAGCCGCTGAGTTCGACCTGGCGTTCATCGTCGACAATGCCGTTTCTGCCGCGGCGGTCGAGGACACCTTGCGTGCGTCGGCGGGTGACATCTTGGAGAGCGTCAAGCTCTTCGACGTTTTCAGGGGTGCGCAGTCGAACGAAGGTGCGCGCAGTCTTGCCTACGCGTTGCGAGTGGCGGCCCTTGATCACACGCTGAGCGAGTCAGAAGTCACCGACGTGCGAGCCAGAGCAATCGCCGCGGTCGAGGCAACTCACGGCGCGAGCCTGCGGTCCTGATGGGCTCACCTAGTGGCGACGATTCCGATGATGCCTACGACCGTCTGAGGCGACGCGTGTTTTGGTCGATGCCGTCTGGCCTCTACCTAGTGGGAAGCGGTACCGGCGAACGCAAAAACGCCATGTCGCTCAATTGGGCCACCCAGGTTTCGAGCACCCCCAAACAGCTAGGCATCGCCGTCAGCAAGACGGCTCTTACGCACCAGCTGATCGACGACGACCAGGCCTTTGCTCTCAACATCATCCCCAGAGAAGAGCGAGCCGTCGTACGCAAGTTTGTAAAGCCGGCCGAATACGACGCCGCAAACTCGACGCTAAACGGCTTCCAATTCCACGCAGAGGCCACGGGAGCCCCCGTTCTCGACCTGGCAGCCGCCTATCTCGACTGCGAGTTGCGACAGACGGTGGACGTTGGCGACCACAGTCTGTTTATCGGCGAAGTCGTCGCAGCCGGGTTCAGTAGACCGGAAGATACGCTGGTATTGAGAATGGAAGACACCCGGATGAATTACGGCGGATGAGTTGTTCCAGATTTGTGAGCGAAAGTGGCGCTCACGTGAAGAAGGGTGACGATATGCTGCCACGTCTGGCTAGCTGCACGGCAGGGGAGTTTTAAGTGAAGAAGGGGCGCCACCGCCGGTTCGAAGAAGCTCGGGCCCTGAAGCGGTCACCGGAAGTTACAACTGAGCCGTGCGCGGAGTGTGGTGCTGATCCCGAAGACGATCACGCATCGTGGTGTCTGGCGGGCGAAGATCCGCTTGACGAAGACACCAGCGACGCTCCCTCACGTAGCTGAGCCCTAGATGATCGTTAGATGATGCGCAGACGGTGGCTCGCCAGTGGCCGTCTGAACCTGGTTGACCACAGTGGCTGATCTCGAAGAAATAGCGGCTCGCCTCGACGCGATCAGCGAAGAGCTGGGCGATATTGCGATGGATCGCCTGCGCGAGGCCTTAGCGAGCGGCGATGAGGCTCCGGCCAAAGAAGAAAAGCTGATTACCCGAGCCCGCCGCTCGATCGACAAGGCGTCAAATCTGCTGCGGCCCGCCGGTGGTTCCTCGGCCGAAGCCGACGACTTCTAGTTCGACTCCGCGAGGCAAGGCATCTGCTGGGTCTACGTCCGCCCCAACTGTGCAACCGGCAAGGTGTGTTTCCACGTTCGGTTGCGGCGTAACCGATGGCGGCGGTGTGAAGTGATGGGTGTACGGCGGTGACGGCGAAGTTGGCAACAACTCAACCACGCGAAAAAGACAAAAAGTGCCGGTTTGAGGGCTAAATCTGCCCATATCGCGTAGGTGAAAGGGCAACACTGGCTGGCGCTGGCAGGGGTGGGCTCGGGTGCAGTCGGCTGTGCTCAGACCGCTGTGCTGCCAACCGAGACGGCAGGGAGGCTAGAGGTGGTCGCTAGAGCGACGGTGGAGCGGACCTAGCTGTTCCGCTTCGAGGGCCACAGCCAGGGCAAACAGGCTGATGATGGGCGTTGCTACGCCCGTGTCGGTGAGGAGCAGATCGAGGGTCGCTTCCGAGGTGCGGCTGCGGCCGGCAAACATCAGCACGTTGCCTTTTGTGTCGATGGCGTGCAGTCCGCCCATGCCGTCAGCCCTGACGACAGCTACAAGGGCGTCAGCGGCGTCACAGACCACCGTTGCAGTCGATCGCGCATCGCTGGCCTGGCGAAAGCTGGCAACGACGCTGAGGCTGGCGTCGAGCAAAACGACTTCAACGTCGTCTTCTCGACGGAGGGTGACCATGGTGAACGTCTGGCCGCCCTGGGGGGCCAGCTTCCAAGTCCCGTCGGCCAGTTGCGCATAGGCAAGCATGCGTTCACCGCTCACGAGCACGAAGGCGTCGGCCGTGCGTGTCATGCGCGCCAGCAAAGGCGCAGCACGAAGCAGCTCGGCGCCACAGAACGCGCAGTTGCCATGCCCCTCGGAATTGGGCAGCGCACAAGTTGGGCAGCTGGAGCTGAAACTGTTCACATAAAAGGCGTCGGGTGTTTCTGTTGCCGCCTTGAGGACAGAGTGATTACGAAGTGATTTTTGTCACGTCTCATGATGCGAATCGGTCATAGAATCGTCGAGAAATGAGAAATGCGGCGCCCACTCATTATGAATTGCTCGGTGTGTCGCGCACCGCCTCTCAAGATGAGATCAAGTCGGCTTATCGCCAGCAGGTCATGCGCAACCATCCCGACCACGGTGGAAATGCGGCATTATTCGGGCTGCTCGACCATGCATATGAGGTGTTGTCGAGTCCGACACAGCGTGCTGCTTACGACGCCGAACTAAACGGGCCGCGACCGCAGCGGCTCGACATAACTCCTCCAGGCGGAACGCCACCGGTCGCCGATCAAGACGTCTTCAACGACGACATTCCTTATCGCAACGATCCGGCCGAATCGCCCGGGTATCACATCCCCAACAGTGGCCGTCGAGCCAAGGGCTACCTGCCGATGACATGGAGTATGCCTTTCCGCGTCGCGCGGTTCTTGCTCGTTCTGTTCTTGCTGCTGTGGGTGATCACGGCGCTGATGGTCGGTCTCAGTGTCATCCCTGGTGTGTCGAACGGCGACGCGTTTTGGCTCGTGTTTTGGTTACTGATGGCGTGGAAGTTCGGCTCGCTCGCGCTGCGACTATGCGGATGGTTGACTGCACTTCTCAGCATTACTGCTGCGTTTCTCACGGATGTACCGCCCGTAGTAACAGCGGCACGTCTCGCCATTGCGTTCGGCATCTGGCTTTGCGGCCATTGGTTCTTTGTGTGGCGGAAAGGCCGCTGGCGTTCGCTGCTCGCCTTTCAAATCCTCACGCGACTTCCGCCCAGCATGCGCCCCGACCGTCGCTGGAACGGACTGGCGAACTACTAACCAGAAGCGGGCTCGACGTAGTGACGAGCCGGTGGTCGCTCTTTGGGTGCACTGTCGAGTGAATTCACGGCGTTGATTAGCTCGCGCAGGCGTCCGTGTTGCGTGCGGTCGAACACAAAGCTGATGCGCGACTTGTCGAGCTCGTCGTTGTCATGCACTTCGGCAGGCAGTGCGTCGGTGCGGCTGATGCCGTCGCGCGCGCAGATGTCGCGGAAGTCACTGTCGAGCATGCGTACTTCGGCGTCAGTTGGACGAGTGCGCAAACGCATCACGAGATGATCACCGACATATCGACGTGAGTGATAGTTGCGATAGAAGCCGAGGATTTCTTCTGTCGCTGCGTCAGCAGAGTCAGTGATCTTGAACAACACGTCGTCGCGAGGTGAAACGAGCCCGTGACCGACCACTTGATTCTCGATGAAGTCTTTCCAGCCTTGCCAATAAGTGCCGCCGGGAACTTCCAGCAAGACAATTGGGGTTGGTTCAGCCTTACCGGTTTGCACGAGCGTCAACAGTTCAAATGCTTCGTCGAGCGTGCCGTAACCGCCAGGCAACACGATGAATCCGTCTGACTCTTTAATAAGCAAGAGCTTGCGCGTGAAGAAGTACTTCATCGTCACGAGCTTTGGGTCAGACGCTATGAACTCGTTGGCTGACTGCTCGAACGGCAGACGGATATTGATGCCCATCGAATTGTCGGGGCCGGCACCTTCAAGCCCGGCGGCCATGATGCCTGGGCCCGCGCCAGTTACGACCATCCATCCTTGCTCAGCGAGCAGGTGAGCGGTGTGGCGCGCTTGCTCGTAGAGAGGATCGGTGGGCAACGTGCGCGCTGAGCCGAACATGGTCACCTTGGGGTGATCTGCGTAGGGTTCAAAGACTTTGAAGCCGTTGCGCATCTCGCGCACAGCGGCATTGGTGATCTTGAGATTGAGACGGTCAACGCCGTCTTTAGCCATCTGGGCAACGGTTGCGAATATCTCGTAGAGCTGGTCTCGATCTTGGGTGACGGCGAGTTCGTCGAGCAGCTCGACCAGCTTGTCGTCGATCTCAGGAAACCCAGTTCCTCTTCTTGAGGGCTTGTTTGTCATGTTGGCCTCAGCCTTACACGAATTGGGCCCAAAAGAGCGGAACGAAGGGAACAATCACAGCGCCGCCGATGGTTGCCTCAAGAGCCAGATCAGGCAAATATGAACTTATGAAGTGGAGACGCAGCGTGACTGACGAACGCAACACCGACGGTGTCGCCGAAGCCCCAGAGGCCGAGAGCGACGAGCACTGGCGGGCAGCGCTGACCCCTGAGCAATACCAAGTTCTCCGGCAGAAGGGCACCGAACGTCCCTTCACCGGCAAGTACTTAGACAACCACGACGATGGTGTTTACCGATGTGCCGCGTGCAAGGCCGAGCTGTTTTCATCCGACACAAAGTTTGAGAGCGGTAGCGGCTGGCCGAGTTTCACCGACGTGATGAACTCTGACAACGTCGAACTACGGCGAGACAAGAGTCACTTCATGGAGCGCACTGAGGTGGTCTGCAAGAATTGCGGCGGCCACTTGGGTCACGTCTTCAACGACGGGCCCGCTCCTACGGGGCTCAGGTATTGCATCAACTCCGTTTCCCTCGACTTCGAGGGCGTCGACAAGTTCCCGATAAACAACGCGTGAGTTATCTCAACCGTCGTGACGACGGTGATTATGGTGAAAGCCAACCGGTTGATTTGTTGCACGTCGTCGGCGAACACGGGGTCTATTTCGACTCCGTGCACGGCGGCCTAGCCGGACGAGGTGAGCATCTTCGCTTAGAGCTCGATTTTTCCGAGCGGTCGTTGGCGTCAGTTCTCGATGAGATTCAGACGCAGCTTGTTGGATTGCGTCATGAGTGTTCGGCAACACCCGTTGCTTTTGTTTCTGTTCCTTTCCGTTCGACTTCGCCTGTGATTGCCCAAGTTCCCGAGGTGACCGTGCGACGCTCGGGTAGTGGCGACGAGTTTGTGCATTACGCGGAAAATCCTGATCTCGACTTTGCACCGCCGATGCAGTTCGACGTTCCGCACGTGTTCGATGTGCGTCCGAGTCGTTCGCCGAAAGAGTGGTGCGAAGCCGTTGAAGAGGCCGTGTTGCGCATTGGGCGCGGCGAGCTCGACAAGGTTGTTTTGGCGCGAGAGATCCTTGTCGATGCCGACGCGGATTTCTCTCAGTACGACATCTTGCGTCACTTGCGGCGCAGTTATCCGAGTGCCTATCGCTATGCGATTGATGGCTTTGTTGGCGCTAGTCCCGAATTGTTGATCGAACGTACAGGCACTGCGATTCGAGCCGAGCCAATGGCGGGCACGGTTGGGCGCAGCAGCGATGTTGCCGCCGACGTCGCTTTGCGCGACGGCCTGTTGGCATCGGCCAAGAACCTGGCCGAACACAAGTATTTGGTCGACATGATCACAGAGACGCTGGCGCCATTCTGCAGCGAGTTGAACTGGCCCGAGTCGCCGTCGGTTGTTTCGCTTACGAATGTGCATCATCTCGCGACGGCGATGACTGGCACGTTGCCTTCGCCAACAAGCGTGTTGCAACTCGTCGCCGCGCTGCATCCCACACCTGCGGTCGGAGGACGTCCAACCAACAAGGCGCTCGACCTGATTGACGAACTCGAAGAGCTCGATCGCGGACGTTACGCAGGTGCCGTTGGTTGGGTCGACGCCAATGGCGACGGGCGTTTCGCTGTCGCTATTCGGTGCGCACAACTCGCCGGTAGTCGCGCTCACGTTTATGCGGGCAACGGCATCGTTGCTGCATCGATTCCTTCGCGAGAACTCGAAGAGACTGAAGTCAAGCTGCAGGCGATGCTCTCGGCGATTGTGCGTCCGTAACTTGTCGCCGACGCTCGGCTGATCTGCACCCCAGGTGCCTTTCACTGACGCGAAAAACCCATTTCCGGCTCTATCAGGGCTGAGTTTTGGTCTTTTCGCGTCGGTGAGTTGCAGACGGAGTCATGCGGAGTTCGCCTCGTTTTGCGCCCAGCGCGCTAGCGAGCAGGCGTCAGCACCAATTGCTTGATGACGTTTTCGATCAGGTGAAAGCCAACATCATCGTGCATTGTCATTAGCGATTCGGGGTGGAACTGCACGGCGGCGATCGGTTTTGATGCGTGCGCGACACCCATGATGACTCCGTCTTCGGTACGCGCTGTTACGCGCAAGTCAGTTGGAAGTGCGTCGGCTTCGGCAAACAGCGAGTGGTAGCGACCTGCCGCGAACATTGACGGAAGTTCAGTGAACAAACCAGAGTTGTCGTGCGTCACTATTGACGAGCGGCCATGGGCTGGACGATCGAGAACGCCAAGCTTGCCTCCGAAATGTTCGACGATTGCTTGCAGGCCGAGACAAACGCCAAAGACCGGTCTGTCGGCGGCGAGCGCGAGCTGCAGTGTGTTCGAAAGATTGAAATCTGACGGTTCGCCCGGGCCAGGGGAGATCACAACGAGATCAGGCGCGGTATTCGTGATGGTTTGGTCATCGAGCTGGGCTCCCATCGGCACGCGAACAGTTGTCACGTTGGTTCCCGCGCGCCGGAAATAGCCAGCAAGAGTATGCACAAAGCTGTCTTCGTGATCGATGAGAAGCACGTTCACGCCAACGCCGATTGGTTCAGTCGACGTGTGCGCCGCCTCATGTTCGTCGGCGTGACGAATGGCGTCGAGCAAAGCTGACGCCTTAACGCGCGTCTCGCGCTCTTCGGCTTCTGGGTCTGAGTCTATGAGGAGCGTTGCGCCAGCGCGCACTTGGGCGATTCCATCTTTGACGCGGATGGTTCGCAGAGTCAGGCCGGTGTTGATATCACCATTGGCCAACAGCGCACCGATAGCACCGCCGTACCAAGCGCGCGACGACCGTTCGTGATCTTCAATAAAGCGCATCGCCCACAGCTTTGGCGCTCCCGTAACCGTGACAGCCCATGTGTGCGACAGGAAGGCGTCGAGCCCGTCGAATTCTGGCAACAAGGTGCCCTCGACGTGATCGACAGTGTGGATGAGCCGGGAGTACATCTCGATCTGACGTCGCCCGATCACTTTGATGCTCTCGGGGATGCACACGCGTGACTTGTCGTTGCGATCAACGTCGGTGCACATCGTGAGCTCTGACGCGTCTTTCTCAGAGTTGAGCAGTTGAAGGATTTGATCAGCGTCGCTCAACACGTCGGTTCCACGCGCGATCGTGCCCGAGATCGGACACGTCTCAACGCGCGTGCCTTCGACGCGCACATACATCTCGGGAGACGCCGAGATCAGATACTCGTTGTCACCGAGATTCATAAGGGCGCCATAGGGGGCTGGGTTGCGTTTGCGGAGTCGACGGAACAACTCAGATGGCGGCGCAGTCGTTGGTTCGTAAAACACCTGCCCGGGAACAACCTCAAAGAGATCGCCGCGCTGGAAATACTCGTGCGCTGTCTTGACGACGTCGACGTATTGACCGGGCTCGTGGTCGCCACTCGCACTGACATCGCTGCGGACTACAAACGGCTGAGATGTCGCGGGCACACGGGGAAGGTCGTGCGTTGAGCGACTCTTCCATTCGAAGTCGTATTGAAAACGTGAGGCAACTTCGCGTTTGTGGTCGACGACGATCAGTCGATCGGGCAAGTACAACACCAGATCGCGCTGATCGTCGGGGCGTTGAATCTTTAGATCGATGGGATCGAACTGGAACGCAAGGTCATATCCGAACGCGCCATACAAGCCGAGGTGACGATCTTCATCGCTGCCGAACAGATCCAACAGGTCGCGAAGTACCGAGAACACCGACGGTTGTCGCGTGCGTTGCTCTTCGGTAAACGACGCCGTCCACGCAACTACCTCGGCGCTCACCGAGTCGTTGGTGATCGCGATGCCGCTTACAAATTCAGCCTCGACCCAGCGCGTCGAACGCGTCTTTATGATGTCGAGTAAGACCTGGCCGCGCTCATTCAGTGCAGTGATGGTGACGTTGCGACCTTTGCATGTGATCTGCAGCGGAGGATCGACGAATCCGATATCCCATCGCGTGTAACGACCTGGGTACTCGTAGGTTGACGTCAACAGCACGCCTTGATGGCTGTCGAGTGCGTCAATCAGTGCCTCAGCGGCGTCAAGGCCGTCGAGCGTGTAAGTAACTCGATCGACTTCGACACCGCCTCGGGTTCGATAACGAAAGGCGTCTTCGCTGCTCATTGCACCAAACTAGTGCCGAACGTCAGTCGACTACTGGTGGGTCGACGAGCCACACGATGCGTTCGGCCCTGACCCTGGTGGCCGGGAAGTCTTCACCGGCCTGAATGCGAGAGAACATCTCTTTCTTCGCAGCACCCATCACCGTGAAAATCGCCAGACGAGTCTTCTCGAGCGCGCCGTAAGTCAGAGTCATGCGGGGGTGTTTGTGTAAATCGTCGCCCGTCTCGACAACAAGTCGATCGAGCGGTGTGTCGAGTGCCGGGGAGTCTGGAAACAGCGAGCATGTGTGGCCGTCGTCTCCCATGCCCAGGTGGACGACATCTAGCGGGAGCAATCCCTTGACGAGTTCGTTGTACGCGTTGCCCTTGTCTCCACAGATCATCGGGTGCACAGCCGCTAGCGGCTCGACTTTGTCGAAGAGAGCTTGTTTGGCAATTAGGTAGTTGGAGTCGTCGTGGTCGAGAGGAACGCATCGCTCATCGCCCCAAATGGCATTGACTCGTGTCCAGTCAATCGTCTCGTCGACGAGCTTCTCGTAACACGCACGAGCGGTTGAACCTCCACCAAAGCCAATCGTGAAACGGTCTTGTTGCCGATCGGCAAAAGCGTTTTGAACCATCGACGCAAAAGCGCCAGGAACATCTTCGGTAACGATTACATCGCCGTTTATAGACACTGTGTTGCTTCTTCTGTTCTTTAAAGGCAACCGGCTAGAGCCAACCGCCAATGATTCGGATTGATTGTTCGTAGACACGGTCGCGTTCGAGGCGCTTCAAAGAAGCCGACAAAGAGTAAGGCGTTGCGTCGTCGGGAAGTGCCAACACTTCTTCGTGCGACGGACCGTCAGCGATTGAAGCTGAAGACCGCACGAAACGCTCGCCCGCGATGCGCTCGACACAGAACTCAGCCGTCTTGTTTTCGTGCCGGCAGTGCATCTTGATCGAGACGTGACGACCGTCGTAGATATGCACGATGTCGCGTTCGATGCGGAGGCGTGATGCGAGCCAACCGGCCAACAACGTGCGAGGCCCGAGCTTGCCAGTGATCTCAACGCGTTCGACATTGCCGATGAAAGGTCGATAGACGCTGCCGTTGAACTGCGCCGCCAAGAGCTGGCGCCACGTGCGAAGACGGTGCCACGACAAGTCGATGATGACGTTTTTGCGCGAGAGCTGAGCAACATCGGTAAACGCTTTGCGCATAGCTGTTTCACCGTCACCACCTTCGCTCGCGGTTTTGGTGTCGACAATGACTGCATTGGCAAGCTTGAGAAGCGGGTCGACTTCGTTGGGCAAGCCCTTGACGTACCAGACCACGACAGGCAAGTCAGCGAGTTGTAACGGACGAAGTAGTGACGCCAGGTGACGCGCCGGGCCGCCACTTACGTTGAGGCGGATCTCGTCTGACCAGATCGCGTGTCCGTCAGCCTCACCGGCAAGCAGTGTGACTTCGGCGTCGACGCGGTCTTCGGCATTCCAGATTCCGTCAGGTGCAAACAACGTGATGATGCGCGCCGGGTGACGGATGCCTAGATGTGCAATGACCGAATCGCCGGCCTCAACTTCTTCAAGGGTGCGCGCCACGATGATGAGTGTTGCGACACTCGTGCGGTTGGCGATCTTGGGCTCGTTGCGACGCAGATCTTCGACAGCGTTGACGATGTCAGAGATTGAAACGTCGGTGCCGGCCCACGTTGGCGACTCGAAAGACGTAACTGTCTCGGTCATGGAGTTCGCCACTGACGACCATCGCGGTGCAGCAAACGGTCGGCCTCTTCTGGCCCCCACGTGCCCGCTTCGTAACGAGCAAGCGGGAAGCTGGGGTCGGCCCACGCATCTTGAATGGGCGCCACAATCCGCCACGCTTGCTGTACTTCGTCAGACCTAATGAACAACGTCGGGTCGCCAACCATTGCGTCGAGCAACAAGCGCTCATAAGCATCGGGCGTTTCTTCAAGGAACGCCGCGCCATATGAGAAGTCCATCGACACATCGCGAACGCGGAACGACTGACCCGGCACCTTCGCTCCGAAACGCAGAGTGATGCCTTCGTCGGGTTGAATGCGAAGCACTAACGCGTTGGGGCCGAGGTTGCGCGTGTTGCCGGCCTCGAAAGGAGAGTGCGGTACGGCCTTGAACTGCATGGCCACTTCAGTGACGCGCTTTGGCAAACGCTTACCGGTGCGCGCGTAAATCGGCACGCCGGCCCAGCGCCAGTTGTCGACTTTGAGCTTCATGGCCGTGAAGGTTTCGGTGTGACTGTTGGGGTCGACGTCTTCTTCTTCTCGGTAGCCAGGGACCTCGCGTCCATCGACCCAACCCTTGGCGTACTGAGCACGAATGACGTTTGCTTCAACGTCGTCGGGCTTGAGAATGTCGACCGCCCGCAACACCTTGACCTTTTCGTCTCGGATTCCGTTGGCGTCCATGCTTGCTGGCGGTTCCATGAGTGTCATGGCGAGTACTTGCAACAAGTGGTTTTGCACGATGTCGCGCATGGCGCCCGCAGTCTCGTAGAACCCACCGCGGTGCCCAACGCCGTCGGCTTCGGCAACGGTTACTTGGATGCTGTCAACATAACGACGGTCCCAAATGGGTTCGAAGATCGCGTTGGCGAAACGCAACGCCATCACGTTTTGCACAGTTTCTTTACCGAGGTAGTGGTCGATGCGGTAGACCTGCGACTCGTTGAAAACCGAGTGAACTGCTTCATCGAGTTCGACCGCGCTCTCGAGGTCGCGACCGTAGGGCTTCTCGATGACAATGCGGCAGAACGGGCCGGGCTTGGAACGCTTGGCTAGTCCGAAGCGACCCAGCTTTTTGATGACATCACCGAACACGCCAGGGATGGTCGCCAAGTAGTAGACGCGATTGCCACCCGTGCCGCGATCGGCATCGATTTCATCGAGCACAACGCCCAACTTCTCGAATGTCGAGTCGTCGGCGTATTCGCCAGGTACATAGCGGAAGCTCTTGACCAACGAAGCCCACTCGGGGCCAGCCTTTGGCACGGCTTCGAGCATGCGCTCACGAAACTCTTCGTCGTCCATCTCAGTGCGCGCAACTCCGACAACAGCAAAGCTGCCCGGCAACTGTCGGTGCTTGGCGAGACTCGCAAGAGCGGGCATGAGCTTTCTGAATGTCAGATCACCCGAGGCTCCAAACACGATCAAGACATTCGGAGGAGCCTGCCGGCCGGCGTCTAGCCCATCGAGCAGAGGATTCTCGATTGCGTCGATGTCGAGAATCGACCCAAGGTCAGTGTCAACTGATGTCATGCAGTCGTCCTATGTGTCGGATGGTTTGGGAGCTGAAAGTGGCGTGCTGACACCGCCGCCTTCGAGGTGTACCGAGTGACCACCAAACTGATTGCGCAAGGCAGCCGTGATGCGTGCAGCAAATGATTCAGGTTGTCGTGAAGCGAATCGTGCGTAGAGCGATGCAGTGATAACAGGCAACGGCACGCGCGCCGTGATGGCTTCTTCAACCGTCCAGCGACCTTCGCCGGAATCGTCGACATAGCCGCGCACTTGTTCGAAGCCTTCTTCGTCGGCGAGAGCGCGCTCGGCGAGATCGAGCATCCACGAACGCACAACTGAGCCGTGACGCCACACTTGGGCGATCTGGTGCAGGTCGAAGTCGTACTCTTTGACGGCACCCATGAGCTCGAAGCCTTCGGCAAAGGCTTGCATTATGCCGTACTCGATGCCGTTGTGAACCATCTTCACGAAGTGGCCCGCACCAACGGGCCCCGTGTGAGCAAAACCATTTGTTGGCGCGAGTGTGTCGAACGCTGGCTGCATCACCTTCACGTCAGCGTCAGCGCCACCAACCATGAGGCAGTAACCCTCAGCCAAGCCCCAAACGCCACCGGATACGCCGGCGTCGATGAAGCCGAGATCACGTTCGCGCAACGCTTCGCCCGTCGCGATCGAATCGCGGAAGTTCGAGTTTCCGCCGTCGATGATGATGTCGCCCGCTTCGAGAGTCTCGGTCAACGTTTTGATGGTTGCCTTGGTTGGGTCACCGGCGGGCACCATGATCCACACAGCGCGAGGCGGTTCGAGAGCTGACTTGAGCTCAGCCAGTGACTCAACGACGGTTGCGCCCGATGCTGCGGCTTTGGCTTTTGCTTCTTCGTTGAGGTCGAACACAACAACGTCGTGTCCGCCTTCGAGCAAACGCTGGGTCATGTTGCCGCCCATGCGCCCGAGTCCGACCATTGCGAGCTTCAAGAGAGTTCCTCCGGTGAGTTGACAGATACACGACGAACGCGTCGACCGTGGTCGACAAGGCTTTGGTAATCGCCGATCGATTGCGCCTCGATCAGAGTTGCGAAGTCGTAGGCGTAGCCAGGTATCGGCAGCGACCCGGTCTTTTCCTTCGGAACGAGTTGCAAGGCAACGAGATTGTTGGGACCACCTTTGTGAAGCTGGCCGGTCGAGTGCAAAAAGCGCGGGCCGAAACCAGCGGTGACAGCAATGCCCCCGAGCTCATCGCGAATGTAACGACGCATGCGCTCGAGTTCTTGTTCGTATGAGTAGGGCAAGTAGGCCTGGATCGACACGTAGTCGCCCGGAGTCACTTGCGACTTCAACCAAGCCACTGTGCCTTCGGCCGGATCTGAAGCTGGGGGAGACAACGGCAAACTCGACAACACACGAGCCGTGTTTGCTTTCGACTCGGCGACGTTGGGTTCGTCGAACGGATCGATGCCCAAGATGTGGCCAGCGATCGCGGTGGCGACTTCCCATCGGTAGAACTCGCTGCCGAGGTCAGACGGAACTTGGAAAGTGACGCGGTCGATGAAGCGGTCGGTGCCAGTTTCGGGTTCGGTAGTCGGCACGGGGATGCAGCCGCGCCCTTGCTTGCCGGTTGACTCGGCAATCAGTTGCTCGATCCACAAACCGAACGTGGAGTAGCGCCCGGGCGGAACAACGACAGTGACTTTGTCGCGACCGTCGAGTGCGGCTTCGGCCATTTGCACACCCAGTTCGGCTGCTTCGTCGAGGTCGGTTTCGATTGCTTGCGTACAAAGCTCGACGATGTCGTAACCAACGAGCGCGGCAGGCACAAGGCCGAAGTACGAGAGCACTGAGTAACGGCCACCGATGTCAGCAGGGTTCACAAAGATGCGCGAAAAGTTGCGTTCTTGTGCGAGCTTGTGAAGACCCGTGTCTGGGTCGGTGATTGCTGCATAACGGTTGGGGTCGGGAACTTTCTCCCAGAAGTATGCAAGAAGCGTCTGCACTTCGAGCGTGCCGCCTGACTTCGAAGAGATCAGGAAGAACGCATCTTTGGTCTCGACTTCAGCAATGGTTGCTGGATCGGTGGTGTCGAGCACGATCAAGCGGTCAGACTCGACAGCCGCGCGCAACACTTCGGGGCCAAGTGACGAGCCACCCATGCCGATCAAAACGATCTTGCGATGCATGATGGTGTTGGCCCACTTCTCAACACCGTGTGCCAAGTCGCGCATGCGCTCGGCTACATCAACCCAACCGAGACGGTTGGCGGCCACGTTTGGTTGGGGCCACAACGTTTCGTCGCGGCTCTTCAAACGGTCAATCAGATCACTCACTGCGCCTCCCGCAGGGCCTCGTATTTGTCGGCTAGCACTTGTAGAAGTTGGTCGTATGACTTGGTGAACGACGCCACGCCTTCGTTCTCGAGCGTGACGGCTACGTCGGCGATGCTGATGCCAACGTTTTCGAGAGCGGCCAGAGTCGCTTTGGCGCCGTCGACATCTGCGTCGATGGTGCGAGCGATCGTGCCGTGGTCGAGGTAAGCCTCGATAGTTGCGTCGGGCATCGTGTTGACGGTGTTAGGGCCAATCAGCGAGTCGACATAGAGCAGGTCTGGGTAGTCGGGGTTCTTGGTCGATGTCGACGCCCACAAGGTGCGTTGCACTTTTGCGCCTTTCGAGGCAAGGGCGTCCCAACGTGGGCCCGAGAATTTTTGCTGGAACAGTTCGTACGCAAGTTGTGCTTGCGCAACAGCAGCTTTGCCCTTCAGTGCCATTGCTTCGGGCGTGCCGATCTTTTCAAGTCGGTTGTCGACCTCGGTGTCGACGCGGCTGACGAAGAACGATGCGACGCTGTTGACCTTGGCAAGATTTTCGGCTCCGCTCTCAGCGAGGGCTTCGAGACCAGAGATGTAAGCCTCGATGACCTTTGCGTAGCGTTCGAGCCCGAAGATCAATGTGACGTTGATATTGGTGCCCTCGCTGATCATCGTGCGGATGGGTTCGATGCCAGCTTCAGTTGCCGGGATCTTCACCATCACGTTCGGTGCACCCAGGCGCTCCCACAAGTAGCGCGCGCTTTCGGTTGTCGCAGGGCCGTCAAGCGCGAGTGCGGGCGAGACTTCGATGGAGACGAAGCCATCGCTGCCTCCGCTCTCGTCGTAAACGCTGCGCATGATTGCGCATGCGTCGCCGACATCTTTGATCACCATTTCCCAATATGAGTCTTCGACTGACTCGGTTTTGGCCAACTCGGAAAATTGGTCGTCGTAGTCAGTGCCAACCGACATTGCCTTTTCGAAGATGGTCGGGTTGGAGGTGACACCACGAATGCCGTCACGGATCATCTGTTCGAGCGTGCCGCCCGTCATGTATGACCGCTTGAGATTGTCTACCCATGGGCTCTGACCTTGTTGGTCGTAGAGATCGTTGAGGCGGGTCATTTCGATGCTCCTGTCTTTGCGTTCTGCAGCAGAGCCTCTGCTCGTTGCGCAACGTTTTCTGGTGTGAAACCAAAGTGATCTAAGACCTGCTGACCGGGCGCCGATGCGCCAAAGCTGTCGATCGCAACGTGCTCATCAGCCCAGCGCGCCCACCCAAACGACGAGGCCGCTTCGACAGACAATGCAGGGATGCCCGCAGGAATTACTTCGCGTTGGTATTCCTTGCCGGCTGCTTCGAACAGGTTCCAAGAGGGGAGCGAAACAACGCGCGCGGCAATGTTCTTCTCTGCCAACTTCTCTGCGGCGCTCACACAGACAGCGACCTCGCTGCCCGTTCCGATAAGCACGATGTCAGGCGTGCCGTTCGTGTCGCGCAACACGTAGCCGCCTTTCTTCACGCCTTCGTAAGCGTCGTCGGTGCCTTCGAGCACCGCCAGGTCTTGGCGACTGAGAACGAGCCCGGTCGGGCCATCGTGATCAACAGCGATGCGGAACGCGTGTGCGGTCTCGTTCGCGTCGGCGGGGCGAATCACGTTGAGTTGTGGTGTCGCACGTGCGGCTGCGAGATGTTCGATTGGTTGGTGCGTCGGGCCGTCTTGACCAAGACCGACGGAGTCGTGTGTCCAGCTAAAGATCGTGTGTGCACCACCAAGAGCAGCAAGGCGAACAGCGGGCTTCATGTAGTCGCTGAAGACAAAGAACGTTCCACCGATCGGTATGACGCCGCCGTGATAAGCCATGCCGACCATCGCAGCAGCCATGCCGTGCTCGCGAATGCCGTAGTACAGCTGCTGCCCACCGGGATGTTGAGCCGACTGCTGAGCGATGTCGTTGCCGTCGAGCTTCATGCCGGTGTTGCCAGTGAGGTCGGCACCGCCGGCAATGATGCCAGGCACTGTGTCGAGCACGCTGTTGATGCAGTCTTTGATGGCGACACGAGTTGCGAGCTTGTCTCCGACTTGCCACGTCGGCAGCTTGGAATCCCACCCGTCGAGGCCTTGACCCTTTAGTGCTGCTTCGATCTCGACTTTTTGTGGGTGTGCATCTTTGTGCGATTGCCACTGCTTGCGCTTCTCTTGTCCGCGCAAACCGGCTTTGCGATACATCTCGAGAACTTCGTCAGGAACGTAGAACGTCTTGTCTTCCGGCAGACCCATGACCTTCTTCGTCGCTCGAATTTCTTCGTCGCCAAAGGGGTCGCCGTGTGCTTTGTGGTTGTCGGTGAGCTTGGGCGAGGGATAGCCAATGTGGCTGCGCAACACGATGAGCGACGGTTTGTCTTCGACGGCCATGCCGCGCCGCACAGCTGCTTCGAGAGCGTCGGTGTCGTTGGCAATCTCACCAACTGATTCGACGCTCCATCCGTAGGCTTCAAATCGTTTTGCCGTGTCGTCGGTAAACGACAGTTCGGTGGGGCCGTCGATCGAAATGTGGTTGTCGTCGTAAACCATCACAAGTCGACCAAGGCCAAGATGTCCGGCCAGTGAGGCCGCTTCGTGACTGATGCCTTCTTCCAAGTCACCATCGCCGCACAGCACGAACGTGTAGTGGTCGCAAAGGTCAGGACCGTACTTTGCACGCAAGAAGCGCTCGGCGACACCCATGCCAACGCTGTTGCCTACGCCCTGACCGAGGGGACCAGTCGTGACGTCAATGCCCTTTGTGTGGTGAATTTCGGGATGACCCGGAGTTTTTGAACCGAGCTGACGGAACTGCTTCAGATCTTCTAGCTCGAGCTCGATGCCCGTGAGGTAGAGCATGCTGTAAAGCAGGATCGACGCGTGACCAACCGAGAGAATGAAGCGATCGCGGTCGGGCCATTCGGGGTCAGACGCGTCGTAGTTCATCACTCGCGTGAACAAAACGTGCGCCAACGGGGCAAGTGCCATTGCCGTGCCCGGGTGCCCGTTCTTGGCGGCCTGCGGGCCATCCATGGCGATTCCGCGTATGACGTTGATGGCTAGCTGCTCGAGTTCCTTATCACTCATGACCTGCACCCTAGTGAGAAAAGCGCTCTTCGACCCGCTATTTCCGCCAGTGATTCAGATCTGTTGGTCAGGATCTGGATTCCGACTGGAACAACGCCATCGACGCGCTGAATCCGTGAACCAGATTGCGACCACCGAGCGGGCCGAATTCGCCGGCCGTGAAACATCCAGCCGTCGGGGGATCGTCGAGCACATCAGCAATCATTTGTGCATCGTGGCTTGGGTCTTCAAAGAGCGCCGTGCCGCGTCCGCTGTCGCCAAATAGCAAACATGCTTGCCCTTCGCTCTGACTCAGCAGCTCGAACAACTCGATGTCGGCCGTGAATGAATCGCGCACATGAAATTGGATCGTTGTGCCCACATCGATCTTTTCGCCCACTGTTAGTGATCCTTCGAGGGGGTCGGCGCTAATCAGAGTTCTGACAACGAAGTCGCCCGGGCCGAACTCATGTTTGTGCTCGTCGATCACACGGCCGACGAGCAGACCGTTTTGAGCGAGGCCCATATCGTCTTCGCTGATCTCAGCTTTCACCATTTGCGACAAACGTTCGAACGCAGCTTGACCACCGAGTTCGTAGATGACGTTGCCCGTTGTCTTGGTTGCGACGAAAGGCCGACCAATCGGACGACAACCTTGAGAGACAAGCGTCTGCATGCGCACATCGTCATTAGCGCCGATGAGAACGCCGACCGCTCCGTCAGTGACAACGTCGCCGTTGAGCACAAGACGATTGCTGCCAGGCGCTTTTCCGGCTGATGCCATGCCACCAATAACACGAGGAAATCCGCCGGCACCGTTCAACACGTCGAAGAGTGTGTTCACAGGAAAGCTAAAAGGATCGCCAAGGATGATTGCGCCACCAGGAACGTAGGGGAGGTCGATCGGCCATCCGCCCAGCGCTTTGCCTCCCGTTGGCGTGTCGACCACTTCGAGGCGCAACGGGTGAACAGGGCCAACGTTTCCGCCCCAGAGCGCAATCGCCGGAGAGCCTTCGACCTCGCGACCGCTGCCTATAACGGCCTCGGCTGCGCAACCGATAGACACCTTGGGATCAAGCAAAGTGTGGAC
>JBGAQY010000013.1:0-68978 GCA_044220495.1 Acidimicrobiales bacterium | reverse complement strand
CTTCGGGCCCTGAAAAAGAGTGTCGGCGAACCGACACACTCCTTATCTACACGCGCCCCTGACCGCTGAGCTGGACTTTTGTGTGTAGCACGTATGAAGCCGAAAACCCGAACACCGTTTCGACGTCCAACTTGTTGTACGTGAGTTGTGATTTCGTTGTTCGAGAATGCCGATCTACGGACGGACACTCGGTTCAGCGGGCAAACACGGCGAGCCCACCCGCTGGAGACTAATACGCGGATCGGATTAAGGCAGGGCCGACAGAACGCAAGCCCAACGGTCTGCGCCCCTCTGAACGCCGGTTCGTATTGTGTCCTGTGGCAGTCCCAACAGGGCACAATACGAACCAAGAAGTCCTGGTCAGCGGCCCGACGATTTCCCTTAACTGCGTACTTGACACGGATGCCGGGGAGCACTCACAGCAACTCACCAACGATGAGGGCCACTCCCACAACTGTCATCGCTATACCAACAATGATGGCTGTCCAGTATCGTCGCAGGTCCCACACTGCGTCTCGTGGGAGCTTTCCCTTGTAGAGGCTCCGCGTCACTCGCAGACCGTAAACGCCAATCACGAGAGCAAGGATCCCGCAAGCCGTCAGCAGTATCAGGTCCTTCACGAGATCTCCCAGGATCGAGCGTCAATATCATTCTGTCAGGATGGCTTGCAGAGTGATTGATACCAGGCATACATCCCCTGGGCCGTCCCTGTTCCTACATTGATACCGCTCTTAGTGCTTTGCAAGCGAGCTTCGGGCGACCAATGAACCCCACCTGACTTGGTGCCCGACTGAGTAAAGCGACTGCCGGTGCCCACCTGCTTCGCCAAGCTGCCTGCCCCTTGGGCTGCCAGGTTGACGCCAAACCCTGTCGCAGCGTCGACGCACCGAGAATCACCGCTTGCGCAAGTTACGCTCGCGTTTATTCCAGATGCAACAAGGGAGACTCCTTGGAATGCGCCACCTACGGCGCACCCAATTCCCGCGCTGAATCCGCAAGCTACGTAGCCGACCGTGGATACGATTCCGGCGACAGTCGAAATATCGTCGCCGTAGGTGCGAGCGAAGTCAGCGCCTGCGCACCCACCCTTGCTGTTGTACGACAGGCACCAGAGGCCGCTCGGGTCGCTGAAGTTAAGCGGCGACTGTGCCGCATACCCGTATGCCGATCGAGTCTTGGTGACTAGTGGGTCCCTGGTAAGGAACTGCGTTGTAGACGAGTCCAGGTACCTCGCTCGAAGATACGTAAAGGTCGTCTCGCCGTCGCGGTACTCCCCTACGTACTTCAGCGGAGTGTCAACTCTGCCTTGAGAAGCGGTCAGGTTGCCATAAGCGTCGTAGCTGTATTGAGCCGATTTATTGGCATCGTCGTCCGTGAGGATCCGAGTGTTTCCCCTGGCATCATGGCCAAACCATTGCGTTTGGTCATCGCTAATTCGGATCTGCTCCAGAGGGAGACCATCGGGTCCGTAGATGTAGTAGTTCGTGCTGTCCTTCAGCACCATCGGCAACGATGTCGATCGGTCCCACGTGAACGACTCTGTCGTTCCACCGGTGGTCTTACTAGCGCGGGTCCCGTCACCATCGTAGGAGTACGTAGCGGTGTAGTCCTGACTCGACGCGTAGTGCGCAGCTGCTCTGGTCGACGACAGAGCACTGTTATAGATGGCCAGCTCGTCGATGTTGCCATTCATGTGATTGGTTCCTGCGTCCGTTCCCGAGATGCTCCCGGCTACATGAGCCACGGGCGATGACACCGGCGTCCCGGACACCTGCGACAACGTCTGCAAGACTCCATCGAGATAGAGCTTTGATCCGGTCACCGAACCGTTGCGGAAGACAGCCACAACATGGACCCACCGCTTGGCTAGCCCTGTTGCGCTCGTTCCGTAGAGGTCCGAAATATCGGCCTTCGTGGAGAAGCCAATGCTGCCCGACTTGATTGCGAGCATGTAGTTGCTCTCGAATGCAAACGGGACATCGGTTGTCGTTGAGCCGTCCCACCGCATGAGGAACTCGACGGTCGTATCGCCCCCGGCCGTCGTGTTTGATGGCATAGCGGGAATCCAACCCTCACCCGTTCCGTTCCAGAAGTTCAACGACGTATCGCTGTCGCCCCGGAGACCACCGGGTGCCTGGCGGGTGGCGGAACCGCTCAGAAATCCGTAATAGCTGGAGTTGGTCGAGAAGAAGTTCGGGTTGGGCGGATCTGCGAGGCGGAAGTACGCGCCCGGACTGTCTGCGTTCACTGCGGATGAATAGCTCACCGGTGTCGAGGCCGTCGAAGACGCTGATGTCAGTCGGTTGGCCTGGTCGTATCCCAGATTTGTGACATAGCCGGTAGTAGGCGAGATCTGGGTGCGGTTGCCGCGCGTGTCATACGTGTAGGTCGTTCCACCGTTATGGGTAGAAGTCGACATTTGATTCGACGAGTTGAAGGTTTGCGTCCTCCCGCCAGCCAGAGTCGTGGGGTTGTCGGCATTGCTATAGCCGTAGGCCGACGAACCTGAAGTGGTTAAGCGGTTGACCGAGTCGTATCCGTAGGCGACCGAGGGTTCAGCGACGTAGCCGCCCGTGCCGAGAGATGTCACCTGACTAGCGCCGTCGAATGCTGCCGTGTAGTCGGCGAGATCGAAGGTACTGATCGTGTGATCAATGCCGGTCACCTGGCCCGCTCTGTTGAACGTCGACGTGGCCAAAACGCCGTTAGCTGCAGCCGCTGTAGAGGCCTGGCGGTTGGCGTCATAAGTGAATGTGTTGGTGTGACTCAGCCAGTCGGAGATGGCCGTGACCTGGTTGGCGTCGTTGAAGGTGCGAGTGAGGATCTTCGTGCCTGGATAGGTCACCGATGTCTGCCGATTGGCTCGGTCGTATCCGTAGTCTACGGTTTCGCTGGCGCCATTGGTGCTCTGGGTGAGCCGCCCCAGCGAGTCGTAAGTCCAGGTAGAGGTGCCGGTCCCATCGATCATCTGGGTGCGTCGGCCGACTGCGTCGTAGGACAGCGAGACACCTGGAGTTACGCCGTCGGAATATGAGATGGTCTTCAAGTGACCGGCGGCGTCATGAGTGTAGGTCGTGCAGCCAGACGGAGTTCCGGAACAGGTGCCGCCATGGTCGACCTTCGTTGCAGGATTGCCGGCAGCGTCGTAGGTGAAAGTGGTGACACGGCTACTCGGATCGGTCATTGTCGACAACTCACCTCGAGCGTTGTATGTGTACGAGGTTGTCGCGTTGGCTCCGTCGAATTGAGTCTTCAAAGTCCCATCGGCCCAGTAGTCGCTCTTGAGCGTGGTCGTGTCGGGGCGAGTCGTAGTCACCAGCTCATTGGCCGGGTTGTACGTATATGAAGTTGTCTTCCCGAGTCCATCGGTCGTCGAAGTGAGGTTTCCGTTTCCGTCGTACGTCTGAGTGGCTTGGTGGGCTGCTGGGGTGCCCGACGACCAGAGTGGATCCTTCGTTGAGGTCACCCTTCCGAACGCGTCGCGAGCGAAGGTAGTCGTGTACTGCGAAGGCGTTCCACCGCTGACGTTGCCAAGCGGGGCAACCGAGGTCATCACCCAACCGATGGAGGTGGGGCTGTTATACGTGTATGTCGTCTTGTTGCCAAGAGCGTCTGTTCTTGATGCCTGATCCCCATAAGAGTTGTAGGTATAGGACGTTGGCTATCGCTGGGTCGGGCGGCTCATATGACTACGACTACGGAGTAACCGCGTGGCCATCGTGACTCGACGCCGGGGCCGGCGTACCGGGACCTGTCAGTTCCGCTAGCAACCGCCGGAGAACCCGTAGCTCGTTCTCCTGGGAATCAACTATTGCTTGCGCGAGTCGTTTTACCTCCGGTCGATCCGCACGAACCAGTGCCTCTTTCGCCATCATCACTCCGCCCTCATGGTGCGGAATCAGCAGGTTCACGAACTCGCGGTCAGCGTCCGATGGCAGCGCCTTGCTTAGCGCCTCGAGCTGTTCGTAGGTTGCCAGACTCGGCATGTCGCCGGTGTGGTCCATCCATTTCATAGGCGAATCACTACCGCTGAGGGGGCGCCCCCAGGCTGCTAACCATCCCTCCATCTGGCCAATCTGCGCTTGCTGCGTGAGCACGACATCGGTTGCCAGGCTCCGAATCTCAGGCATCGACGTTTCCGCTCGCACGATGTCTGCCATCGAGACAGCTTGGGCGTGGTGCATTGCCATCGATCGAGCAAACCCGACATCGGCGCTCGCCTCTCCGGGATAATCCGGAGCACTGAGTCGTCCAAGCCCGAAGCCGATTCCGATTACAAGAAGAACGACGACGGCCTGTAGTAGTACACGTGGAATCCTTCGCGCTGGCTTTGTCTCGTCGACTTCGTCGGTCATGTCGGAGTGCCGTCTCCACTCGAACATGGGGCGCCGGGCTCGGGCGTCTGAGCGCCCTTCATGTACTGGCGGATGAATGCGTCGAGCCGCTTATCTGCAGCCGACTCGAGCTTGATCTGCTTGCCCCATGCCGATGCCACCACTGGCGAGTCCAGACCGTCTGATGGGCTCACAAGTAGGTAGTCGCGAATGAGCGAGAGCGATCGCAAACTGTTGATTTCGTCTTGCGGCAGATCAGGACGGTAGGTAATCCACACCGCTCCGTGCTCCATCGAATGAACGCCCTGCTCATTGGCTATGGGCTTCGAATACGAACCGCAGTTCTGCCAAACAGGTGCATGATCGCCTCCGGTGGGCGGCGATTGCTCGTAATTCACCGGCTCGGTCACGTGCGTTGGCTTCAAGTGTTCGAACGACTGGACAGCGCGGAGGTCGGGCTTGTCAGACGATTTCGTGGTTGTCAGGATGACACCGCCTCCTATCGCACCAGCTATCAGCAAAGAGGCGCCGCCCAATACGAGTCTCTGGCGTCGCTGCTTTTGTTTGCGAAGGATTGCCTTCTGTTGCCGTCTGTTCAAGGCAGCAGTGTTCGTTTCCGGCATACGTGGCTCCATCTCCAGATGTAACGTCCACAAACTACACGCCGTAGTAACGCAGGATGGCTCAGGAACGCATCCTGTACGCCATGGCAAACTTTTAGTGCTTGAGCCTAGGGGCAGACAGTGACCGAGTCGGCTCTGCGCTGACATCAGTCAGGCAACACGAGCAGCAGGGCGACCGAGCTGGCTCAACGAGCAAACTTTGGGAATTTGACTAGGACAAATGAGCTACGGCGAGGACTGTGGCATGCCCGAGCCCATCGGTAGTCAGTCCGGCCCCGATCAGCGTGAGAATAAGCACCGGAGAGTACGCCAAGAGCCGGGGTGACAATGCTGGTCTGACCGGCTCGCGACATAGCGCTTCGATCCGCACACCAACCTTGCCCGTCGGGTGTCTCGTCTCGGTTGCGGAGACGAGATATGCCCCAAGGGCAGCCCGCAGCGAGCTGCGTGCTGCGGGACCGGCGGCCGAGGCTCGTTCGTCAGCCCAACGCTCCAGGCTCTCCCTGAGCTCATCGGTACTCTTCCTCACCGAGCGCCCAAGACAGCTGTCGACGATCGCTGCGACAGCCAGGTAGTGGCCGTGATGATGGCGAATGTGGGCAGCCTCATGATTTACGACAGCGGCAATTTCTTCTGGGTCCAGAGCATCGACGAGCCCCTTTGTGACAAAGATCCGGCCGCCCCTGCCAGTCAACGAGAATGCGATTAGTTCGTTGCTCGAGCCAACGACAACCTCGTGGCCTCCGATAACGCGAGTGGGCTGTCCAGACCGAATGGTGTTGCCGACGCGCCGACGAACCACTGCAATCCGCACGGCCGAAAACACCGCCTTCAGGCCGACTCGGGTCGCAAGGCCTGCGGCGATCCAGCCGACGATCGGGCCACCAGGGGCAACGTGCGCGTCCAGATCGTTCACCGAAGCAGAGACCGTTCCTGCCCCAACTACATCGAGCACTGACGGAGCTGCAAGCAGGACAAGGCCCAACTCTAAGACAAGGAGTCCGAAGCCGAGGGCATGCGCGTTCAGCCGGGGAAGCTCGTCAAAACGCAGCCAGCCTCGCACGAGCGTCGATCTCGACGGCATGCTCAGCAGAACAACACCAACGGCTACCAGCGCCCAGCTCACTTCTTCTTTTTCCCTCCGAGAAGTCGCTTCAGCTGACTCTGCTGCGCTGGACGCAGCCCGGCCACAAACTGGGTAAGGGCGCCCGTCGAGTCGTAGACGTCATCAAGCAACTGGCACATCTGCTCAGCAGTGTGCTCATCGCGAGTTAGTAATGGCTGGTAGGCGTAGGCCCGCCCACTGCGGTGTCTGTCCACCCGACCCTTATCCCAGAGCCGGGTCAGCACCGTCATCACTGTGGTGTAGCTAACGGTCCGCTCCTGGTCAAGCACAGCGTGAACGTCCCCGGGGGTCAGCGGCTCGGCGCTGTCCCACAAGACCTCCATGACCCGGCGCTCTAGCTCGCCGGTGCCCAAGCGGTTTTTCACGATTGTGGTCCCATCAGCCCGATCCTACCGACCAATAGCCCCGGAGCCCCGCACCTGTCGAAAACCAGAGGCCCAACACGAACGCCGCTATGGACCATTTGGGTGAGACCACGAGGACTGCTCCTGTATCCCGTGCATCGTACTAACGTACTCCTACAGCACGTAGTAGCAGGAGGCTCGATATGAAGAAGCTCTCGGAGTCAGGTTCGGCGCCTGAGGCTCGACCTCATGGTCGCCTCTCGCGGGACGACCTCCACCTGCAATGGCGCCGAACACTGGAGCATCCCCGGCTAGCCTACGGACGCCCTGCCCGGCTCCTCTTTCGCGTGATGGACTTGGTCTATGGCGAGGAACGTTCGCTATTCAAGTTCAAGGTGCTCGAGATCGTGGCTCGCGTCCCGTACCAAGCGTGGGAAAACGTTGCCTATGTGGCTGTCACCCACCGCTACTCGAAGCCCGCCTTCACCCGTCGGGTGATCAAACGTTTGGAGGAAAGCCGAGACCAGCAAGACAACGAGCAGTGGCACTTGCTAATTGTCGACGAACTGCTGCGCGAGAGCCCAACACGTCAACCCTTCTTGACCGGGCGAGTGATTCCGCAAGTCCTTGCGCTCACCTACTACTGGCTCTCTTGGTTGCTCTACGTATTGCGTCCAGGGTGGAGCTACCGACTCAATGCCGACTTCGAAGACCATGCCGAACACGAATACGCTCTCTTCGTAAGAGAGCACTCCGAACTCGACGAGCGCGGATACACGGGGCAGTTCGCTGACGAGTACGGGTCATTCTTGACGCTATCCGACCTTTTTCGCCAGATCGGCTACGACGAACGCATGCACAAAGAGGAAAGCCTTGCTCACCTAGACGAACCACGGTTTCGCTAAGCGGAGTCATCATCGAGTTTCAAAAACCGACAGGTTCCTCGACGTGATCCGGAGGTTCAAGCTGAATTGTCGGATGGGTTACGCCGTATCGATCGGAAAGCGTTGTTCGCGCTTGGTCGAGGATGCCATGCCAGTCAGCGTCTTCGTCGATCACTACATGGGCAGTCGCTGCCTCCATCCCGCTCGTTACTGTCCAGATGTGAAGGTCGTGCACTTCTCGTACGCCGGGAATCGCGCAGAGTTCCCGGATTGCCGCATCGATGTCGACGCCCGGAGGCGCCACTTCCATAATTATGCGCAAGGCTTGACGCATCAGTTGCCAGGTTCGAGGCAGTATGAATAAGCCGATCGCTGCTGCCACGATCGCGTCCACGTAACGAAAGCCCGTGACCGTGATCACGATTGCCCCAACTACTACACCGATTGATCCCAACACATCAGAGAGAACTTCAAGGTAGGCACCTTTGACGTTCAAGCTCTCTTTGGCGCCGCTGGTCAAGAGTTTGAAAGAGATCAAGTTCACGACGAGACCTACCGACGCAACAATCAGCATAGGCAAGCCCAGCACTTCCGGAGGATGACGAAAGCGCTGCACAGCTTCGTAGAGAACATAGAACGCGACTCCAAACAACAGCAACCCGTTGATGACGGCCGCGAGCACCTCTAGCCGGTAAGTGCCATACGTGCGCTGGCCCGCCGCCGGTCGTTTCGCCAGATAGATCGCAGCCAGCGCTAGCCCGAGCCCCAATACGTCAGTGCCCATGTGCGCTGCATCACTGATGAGCGCGAGGGATCCAGTGACAAGCCCACCCACGACTTCGACAACCGCGTAGGTCGCGGTAAGAGCAAAGGCGATTGTCAATGGCTTCTGGTGCCGCCCCCCAGCGCTACCTATGCGCGGCCCATGCGAATGTCCTTCCGGCTCACCATGGCGGTGCCCCAGATCATCAGCATCATCGCCGTCATCGCTGCGTTGGGTCATTGAACTCCTCCCCTGAGGTTGTCTCCGTAAATGGCTTAGCGACCGTCGGGCTCAGCGTGTGGAGTTGCGCTCTGCCTGGTGCTGGCGCCTATGACGGACGACCTAGAACGGCCAAAGTGTCGTACGTCGAGTTGACGTCGGCAGGTCCGCCTTGGGTCGAGCCATCTACGACGGAGTGTAGTAAACCCGGCAAGTCGTTTGATGTCACCTACCGAAGTGAACCTTGCCAACGCCGTCCCGCCAATACCCTGGGCGGCCTACTACGCTCTGTCGTAGGCTGAGGTCACTGCGTACTGACTTCGGTACGGGTGTGCCACATCAACGGGGGACTCGATGGCGACAGACAAACCGGAAGCCGGTGACGGCGACACGGCCGCACCCAAGAAGAGCAAAAAGCTCATTCTCGCCATTCCCCTTGTGGTGGTGATGGCCGGAGTATCAGCCGGGGCGTACTTTATGACCGCCGGGAAGACC
The DNA here is from genome assembly GCA_044220495.1 of Acidimicrobiales bacterium. GTDB lineage: Bacteria > Actinomycetota > Acidimicrobiia > Acidimicrobiales > JBBSGY01 > JBGAQY01. The sequence continues at coordinate 60,190 of JBGAQY010000013.1, read as the reverse complement.
AAGGCTAAGGAGTGTCCCGCAGCCGAAGGCACGAGCACCCATGCACTCGGCGCGAACATCAAGGGAGTTCCAGCCGTGCTGGCCGCTGCGACCAAGGAGGAGCCCACCTCTGAAACTGCGCCGTCGGTCGAACCCGGCAGCGTCGAAACCAAGGACGAGAAAGAAAAGACTTTTGCCGAGAAGTGCGCCGAGGAAGCCGTCGCCGCACTTAACGGTCCAATCGTCCGACTCATGCCGATCACGATGAACTTGTCTGACGGGCGCGTTCTTCGAGTGGGTTTGGCATTACAGCTCATCGCCGAACCCGAGGACCCGACACTCGCAGCGGTCGCCGAAGCAGCGGCCGCCGGAGGTGGTGAAGGCGGCGGAACGGCCCCCACCGAGATCGGACCGTCACCGCTGGGCGGTAGCGAAGCCAAAGCGTTGGACGCGGCAATCCAATACCTCGGCAACTCCACCTACGCAGCACTCTCTGCTCCTGGAGGTCGCGCCAGGGCGAGCGAGGAGCTTTCGGCGAAGGTGAAGGAAGCGTACAAGGGCGACATCCATCGCGTGCTGTTCACTGACTTTGTTATGTCGTAGCCGCAGGTGACCGTCCACCGTCCGGCGACCTTGGTTCCAGAGTGGGTTTCGCTGGTCACTGCCGTCACTTAGTACAGCCACGGCTGTACTATTGACCCCCAATGCAGACATCGACGCACAGCGACGTACTCGCCCGCTTTGGCCACGCCCTTGCCGACCCCACCCGTGCGCGCATTCTTCTCGCTCTCAGAGAGAACCCGAGCTACCCCGCCGATCTCGCCGATCTGCTTGGCGTCTCTAGACAGGGCCTCTCGAACCACCTCGCCTGTTTGCGAGGCTGCGGACTTGTCATTTCAGCGGCCCAAGGTCGGCGCGTTCGATACGAACTCGCCGATGAACACTTGGCTCGCGCCCTTACCGAGTTGCTCGATGTCGTCCTTGCGATCGACCCAGTCATCTGCGCTGACAGCGACGCGAAAGCATGTTGTTAATGGCGCAGGCTCTTGCATGCGACGAACGAGCTCGTCTTGCACGACGTATTCGACTGCTTACGGCGGCAACCATCAGCTACAACGTCCTTGAAGCGGTCATCGCAATTGCGGCTGGCGCAGTTGCATCGTCGACCGCTCTGGTCGGATTCGGCATCGATTCCATCATCGAGGTCTCGTCGGCCGCAGCGGTCGCGTGGCAGTTCTCGGCCCGAGATCACGCCCGCCGCGAAGCTCGCGAGCACGTAGCACTTCGCGTTACCGCGTTCTCGTTCTTCGCGCTTGCCGCGTATCTCGTCGTCACGTCCCTTCGAGCGCTGACGGGAGTTGGCGAAGCGCAGCACTCACCTGTTGGGATTGCGCTCGCTGCGGTGTCGCTCTGCGTCATGCCTTTCTTATCGATGGCTCAACGCAGGGCGGGTCATCGACTCGGTTCGGCATCAGCTGTGGCTGACGCCAAGCAAACGCTGCTATGTACTTATCTTTCGCTGGTCGTTCTCGTTGGGCTGCTCGCCAACACGCTCTTTGGTTGGTCGTGGGCCGACCCAATTGCCAGTCTCGTCATCGCCGCTATCGCGCTCAAGGAAGGTCGAAGCGCATGGAAGGGCGACCTCTGCTGTTCTATCTCCGGACCAGCGGGAGCCACGGCGCCGGGCGCTGAAACCAAGGGCTGCGACTGCTGCTAACGATTTGTGAGTACAGCGCCAAAATGTCTTGGATCAATGTCCGGCTTGCGACAGATCTGGGCCTTGCAACTGGCCGAAGGTCGGTCAGAACGAGGAGCGAAGACTTGTGATCTGTCCAGCGCCATGACCGCGGCCTCTAAGGCTTGTTCCATGTGTTGCCTCCGTCGATACTCCTCCAAACAGTCGCCCTTGTTCCGGTCAACGCAGCTCCCCACATGATCTGAGGGTCATTCGGGCTCGCCTCGACAAGAGTCACGCCATCTGGTGCCGAAACGGCACGCCACGTCTTCCCAGCGTCGTCACTGCGCGACGCGCCCGATTCCGTCGAAACAAGAATGCGACCTGGGTCCCCCGCAATCCAACTGACCCACATGGCCGCCGTGGGCCCGCCCAATGATCGCCACGAAACGCCGCCGTCGGAACTCTCGACTGCGCCCGCGGACATGTCTGGGGCAACCAGATGCTGAGCGTTCGACGGATCTACCAAGATTCGTCCCATGAACGAGCGGCCCAGAGACGCTCCGCGCGTCTCCCAACCCTTTCCGGCGTTGATCGATGCGAATACTCCTGCCGCAGGCGAGGCTCCGTAAAGTGTGGAACCGGATCCACCAAGTGCATGAATGTCAGTCGCCGGCAAGCCGGAATTCGCAACTGCGAAGGTAAGATCGCTCGCACTCGAGTGGTGCAAACCGGGGTGACCGCCCTGCCAGATGCCCGTATCCGTAAACGCCCAACCCATGGCGTCAGCGTTGTTGAGGCTCGGCACTTGCGTCCAACTATGCCCGCCGTCGTCAGACACCCCCACGCCAGCGTGGCCCCCAACGAACAGTCTGTTCGGATGGGTCGGGTCAGCCACCAACGAATGTAGGTCCCCGCCGACAGTCGGATCGTCGCTAGCCGTGCTCCCGTTGCTGCTTGCGCTCTTGCCGCTGTTGTCTTGCAGTGCGGTGCCGACGACGATTGCAACCAGCACGATCGCTCCAAGTCCGGCTGCGATCTTCAGAAGCTTTCGTTTCCGCTGTTGCTCGGCGAGACGAATCCGCTCGCTCCTACCCATGCCGGTTGGCTTGATCGGTGGCTCTCTCAGAAGCCTGCAGTTCTTCGACTTGAGCCCGTAGCGACTCAACCTCGGACTGCAACTTCGCTTCGGTGTCTTGCGCCACGTTGCTCCGATCGTCCGGCTTCTTGCGGAGATTCATCAGCCCAAGGCATGCAAGCATCATCACTCCGCAAGCTAAAGCTGGCAGTAACGACAGTATCGTTTTCACTTGCTTTCTCCATTCACGAGGGACGCGTTCTTGCTCTGGTCGAGCACGCGATTCAGTTTTTCGGCGGTCACACCGCCAACAAGCTTCGCAACGACGACTCCGGCGGGGTCGATGAGATAGCTCTCCGGGAGTCCACGGACTCCATAGCTGACGGAGATTCGCCCGCCAGGATCCGTGACCATCGGCCATCCGCCGCCGTGCTGAGAACGGAACGACCGAACCGTACTGGCGTTGTCATCAAAGATGACTGACAGCACCTGAACATCCGAACCGTGCTGAGAAGCGAAGCGCACAAGCTCGGGATGCTCAGTGCGACACGGCACGCACCACGTTGCAAAGAAGTTCACCAAGACCCACTTGCCTGCATAATCGGCGAGCTGCGCGTTCGTATTGTCGATTGTGGTTCCTGCAATTGGCGGGCCCTGCTTTCCCACGAGCGGCGAGGCTCGGCCCACGTCTTGTGCAGCGGGTCGGGTTGCCATCACGGCGACAAGCGCAACAACGGCGGCCGCTACCACCACAGCGATCCACAGCGTAAGCCGTCGCCGAGGACCCACATCTCCGGCCACCTCGTTGTCAGTAGTCGCCGTCACGATCGCACCTGGCGGCGAATGAAGGATGCTTGCCTCATGCGCGCGTCTTGAAGCGCGCCGCTCCGTCGAAACTCGGCCACTACGTCACCCACAGAGCACCGGTTCCATTGACGCGAGAACACCGATTTCACTACGCGCGGTTGTCTGCGGCCGCGCCAAAGAACAAGATGCAATTCAAAATCCTCCCGTCAAGAGGCAGGTCGAACATCGGCTGCCTGCGAGTAATCGCCTTTTGAACTAGACGATGACTTGCGGGGGCCTGAGGAGGCGCGGCCGTCGTGGCTCCGGCGAGGCCCTAAAGCCACGAGTAACGACTACCCGACCGGGGTCGAAAGCTATCGACGTCAAAGCGCCTGAGAGATGAGCGGCGTTGCATCCAAACTGGCATCCCGAAACACAGGTTGCATCAGGACCGGACATGCAGTTATCCGCGCATTGGGTCCCGACGACCGACTGGGTCGCCGTTCGGCTGATACCGATGTCTGCATTTGCCGCCTGGGCCATGCCGACCGGCGCGCCAAGGACGGCAAGCAGAATCGCAATCGTAAGGAGTCCGGGCCGCACGTCACCACATTAGGCCCACCACAGCCCCACGCCGCTGCCCGCCTCGATGGACTCCCAAGGAACGACTAGCCTTTAGTCGTGAGCGGGACACTTCTCCTCCTCAGCGCCATTGGTGCAGGGATCATCAGCTTTTCATCGCCGTGCTGCCTCCCGCTAATTCCCGGTTACCTCTCTTACGTGTCGGCGCTACCGGTCGCCGACCTTGATTCACGGGGCGCTCGGCGCGTAATTCTGCGTGCAGCCCTCCTCTTCGTTGCGGGCTTTTCGGTCGTGTTTGCGCTCCTCGGCATGACCTCTGGTCTGCTCGGCTCAATCATGCTTAACCACCTGCCCCTCTTAGTGAAGATCTCCGGCGTCGGAATTATCCTGCTGGGGCTCGCGAACCTTGGACTCCTCAAGCTGCCTTTTGCATTGATGGGTGAGAAGCGGCCGGGATTGAAGCATGTGGGTCGCGGACCGCACTGGGCGTTTCCATTCGGAATGGCATTCGCAGCGGGTTGGACGCCGTGTATCGGGCCGGTGCTTGCGACCGTCCTGACTACGGCTGCGGTGACTCAGACAGCCACCTGGGGTGGATTGCTACTGCTTGCGTACTCGGTGGGCCTAGGCGTGCCGTTCATCGCGCTTGCCCTTGGATTTAATCGACTTCGAGGCTCGCTCACATTCCTAAAGCGCAACATGGTCCGGATTGAGCGCTTAGGCGGCCTGATGCTCGTACTCGTCGGCCTCACGTTTGTTACGGGAGCCTGGAAGGGGCTCTTTTCACCGCTGCAACGCGAGTTTGCGAACTTTGGTTGGCCTCCTTTTTAGTTAATTTTTTGCATTTACCCCGCCGATGTTCCTACCGCAGTGGGCCCAGCGGGTGATTGGACGCGACGAGCCAGGCTGAGGATCCGAGACGCTCACTTACGTTGGAACAGGCATAGCCACCGTGCGCCGTCACGCCAAATCGCATAGAGCTAGCCGCTGTAGGTCCAATGCCAAGGTTCTCCCGCAACGTCGTTCACGTAGCCGAAGCGACCGGCGTTCGCCTTCATCCAAGTCTGGGCGTTGTTGTCCAGCTCCAAATCGACGCTGATGCCCCACCCATGATTGCTGCGCCCGGGCACCGCTGCCAAGCCGCCTTGGCCGTAGATTCCCTTGGATTTCGCCATCGCGACCTGCTCCTCATAGGAGCGATAGGAATCGTTGACGCCAATCGTGACGCCCGCACGCGCCGCCTCTCCGCGTAGTGAGCTCAGGGATTGAGCGGCGGGCGCCCACAGCTTGTGATCCCCAACACCAATCGGAGAGAGCGCGCTATCTGGTGCCTTTCCGTTGCCGTACTTCTTGAGTTCCGTGGGAATTCCGTCGGAGCCAAGAGCACCGCTGACGGCAGCGGTGGAAGTTGCCTGCTCCAAAGCCGCAGCAAACGAGAGTTTGTCGGTGGACCCCGCGGACTGAACTCTGGCCGGAGCAGGCGCGTAGAACTGTTGTCTGATCTCCGCGATACGCATCTGCACGGATGTGAGCGCGTCCGTCACAGGCGCGACGACCTAACTAAAGCCACAGGGTCTTATCGGCCACCCCGCTGCACACCTTTAGGCTCGTCAACATCACTTATCGGGGGCTTGGGCCCTCCGTGGTCATGACCTCCGTGGCCGCCCATTCGCATCATGGCGATCATCATCGCCGGACAAGCCAGCAAGGCTGCATAAGGCAGATACCTACCAACAGGAAGACCGGCAAGAGCGAGAGCCCCGGCCACAATCGCAATGCCTGCGACACAACCAAGTAGATGTTTCGGATTCATGAGTTCCTTCCGACGCCCGTTATGGACGTGTTGATGAGAGGCCGCGGTGCGGCCCCGAGAGATGAGCTGTTGATGCTGCCGATGGAAGGCGCAGTCGCTTCAGCAGCAACGCGTTCATGGCCACAAGGAAGCTAGAGCCCGACATAGACAGCGCGGCGATTTCGGGGCGAAGAACGAGCCCAAAAGCCGGCTCGAACACACCCGCTGCGATCGGCAACGCAATCGCGTTGTAACCCATGGCCCAGCCGAGGTTCTGGTGCATCTTTCGTAGCGTCCCTCGCCCAACGCGTAGAGCAACAACGACGTCGAGCGGGTCAGATCGCATCAGCACGACATCCGCCGTTTCTATAGCAACGTCGGTGCCCGCACCAATAGCAATTCCGACATCAGCAAGAGCAAGTGCCGGCGCGTCATTCACGCCGTCGCCGACCATGGCGACTTTGCGACCCTGCTTCTGCAGCTCGGCAATCTTGGCTGCCTTGTCGCCCGGAAGCACGTCGGCGATGACCGTAGCGACACCCAGCTGCTGAGCGATGTGATTCGCTGTGGCTTGATTGTCGCCAGTGAGCATCACGACTTCGATGCCAAGCTCACGCAACTCGGTTACTGCGGCGGCGGCCGTCTCACGAGGAGCATCAGCCACGCCGATTAGCCCACTCGCACGACCATCGACTGCAACCACAACTACCGTGCGGCCGGTGCTTGCAAGCTCCTCCCGCCGGGCGCTAAGCCCAGAGAAGTCAACGCCCTCCCGCTCCAGTAAAGCGGGCTTGCCCACGAGAATGCGACGACCGTCCACCACGGCAAGCGCACCGTGACCCGGGACATTCTCGAACCCCCTTGCGACCGGTGGCTTGAATCCCTTTTGCTCGACGTAGCGCACTATTGCCTCGGCAATGGGATGTTCGGACTCGCGCTCAACCGAGGCAGCAAGGGTGAGAAGTTCGTCATCACCAATGCCCTCGGCGATCACGTCGGTTACCTCGGGCTCGCCTTTTGTGAGCGTCCCGGTCTTGTCCATGACAACGGTGTCGAGGTGCGCCGACGATTCCAGAGCCATGGCGTTCTTGAACAGGACACCGCGCTTCGCCCCAAGTCCGGTGCCGACCATGATGGCCGTCGGCGTCGCCAAACCGAGCGCGTCAGGGCAGGTGATGACCACAACGGTGATGGCAAACAACATCGCCTCGGACGCAGGGCGCCCAGCCAGCATCCACACGACAAACGTGCCAAGGCCACCGATTAGCGCCACGAGAACCAGCCAGAACGCCGCACGGTCGGCAAGGCGCTGGCCCGGTGCCTTGGAGTTCTGGGCCTCCTGCACGAGTTTGACGATCTGGGCCAGAGCAGAATCCGCGCCAACTTTGGTGGCGCGGATTCTGAGCACACCGTTCGTGTTGACCGTGGCGCCGATAACGCTTCCGCCCGGCTCTTTGTGTACCGGAAGACTTTCGCCGGTCACCATCGATTCATCGACCTCGCTCGACCCGTCTTCAACAACGCCATCAACCGGGACGCGCGCGCCGGGGCGCACGAGAACCAAATCACCGACTACTACCTCTGACGTCGGCACTTCGACGGGCTCGTCATCACGAAGAACAAGCGCCTTTGGTGGAGCCAGGTCGATAAGCGTTCGGATGGCGTCGTTGGCGCCGCCTCTGGCCCGCATCTCGAACCAATGGCCGAGCAACACAAAAGCGGCAAGCACCGTTGCGGCCTCGTAGAACACTTCGCCACCACCGGTCAAGGTGATGGCCAACGAATACAGCCATCCCGTGCCAATAGCCACCGCAACGAGCACCATCATGTCGAGCGTGAGTGCACGTATGGCTCGATACGCACCGTCGAAGAAGATCCACGCGCTGTAGCCGATTACTGGCAGGCTGAGGATCAGCTGAAAGACGTCGTCGCGCAGGCCAAACGGCGCGGCGGTACTGAAATTGAACACCTCACGTCCAATCGGCGACCACAACAAGATCGGAATGGACAGAACCACCGCAACAATGAACCGGTTGCGCATGTCGGTGACCATGTCAGCCATCGACATCTCGCCGTGACCGCCATGACCCATGGCATCGTGGGGCGAGGTGGGGCCGTGCGCGTCGTGGTGGTAGTCGTGAGCCGTGTCGGGCGCAGGCTCACAAACGTGATTCGGAACAGACTCACCCCGACAGTGCATCCCGCATTCGTGCACCCATTTCTGCAGTGCACCAACCGACGTCTGAGCCGGGTCGAAGTCGACCGTCGCTGTCTGCGCGACAAGGTTGGCGTCCACGTGGTGAACTCCGTCCAGACGCCCCAATACCGTCTCGACCTTGGCTTTTTCACTGGCCCAGTGCACGCCGCGTACGTCGAGCACGACCGTTGAGTCTTTGACTGTCATTGCTGGTCTCGATCCAGTAGTGAATGAAGCTGTTGCTTGTAGGGCATTAGGCAGCCTTGAAGCGGCGTAGGCGAAGTGAATTCGTGACGACGAAGACGCTGGAGAAGGCCATCGCCGCTCCGGCGATGAGTGGGTTCAAAAGACCGATTGCGGCAAGTGGAAGGGCGGCGATGTTGTACGCAAAGGCCCAGAACAAATTGCCCTTGATCGTTGCCAGCGTCTTGCGTGAAAGCCGAATTGCATCGGCGGCGGCCCGCAGATCACCTGAAACCAGCGTCAAATCGCTTGCCTCGATGGCGACATCGGTGCCCGTCCCGATGCTCAAGCCCAGATCAGCTTGCGCCAGCGCGGGTGCATCGTTGACTCCGTCGCCAACCATTGCGACCACGCGGCCCTCGGCCTGCAATCGTTTGACAACGTCAACCTTCTCTTGGGGAAGCACCTCGGCGATGACCTCATCGATTCCGACAACCCCGGCCACGGCCTTGGCAGTGGCGATGTTGTCACCAGTGAGCAGCACGGGTCGAAGCCCGAGTCCCTCGAGCCTCGTCACGGCCTCGGCACTTGTCGGTTTCACTGCGTCCGCAACGACGAACAAGGCCCGGGCCTGGCCATCCCATCCAGCGGCGACGACTGTGTTGCCCGAGGCTTGGGCGGCTACGCGAGCGGCCTCGAGCCCTGCCGTTAGTGGCATCGCGCAGTCGGCAAGCAATGAAGGACGCCCAACCACGACAGCATGACCCTCCACAGTGCCCTCCACGCCGAGGCCTTCCCGGTTGTTGAATCCCTCGGCGGGCGGAATTTTCTCGACCTCCAAGTGAGCGGCCCGGGCAATCGCCTGTGCAATCGGGTGTTCAGACGCATCTTCAAGTGCGCCGACAAGGCGAAGCGCGTCACTGCGCTGAACGCCTGGCGCGAGATACATATCTACGACCGTCATCACCCCCGTGGTTATGGTGCCCGTCTTGTCCAACAGCACGGTGTCAACCCGTCGAGTCGATTCGAGAACTTCGGGTCCCTTGATCAACAGGCCCATCTGCGCGCCACGCCCGGTACCTACAAGCAAAGCAGTCGGTGTCGCCAGGCCTAGTGCGCACGGGCAAGCAATGATGAGCACGGCAACCGCAGCGGTGAAGGCAAACGTCGGGCCAGCACCGTTGCCGATCCAAAACCCAAGCGTCGCTACCGCCAGCGCGATCACAATGGGAACAAATACTCCGGAGATGCGGTCGGCCAAGCGCTGTACCGGCGCCTTACCCGCTTGTGCGTCAGTGACAAGCCGCGCTATTTGAGCGAGCGCAGTGTCGCTGCCGACCTTGGTGGCACGGACAACAATGCGGCCACCAACATTCACCGTAGCGCCAGCGACCTCGGAGTCGACCGTCACCGAAACGGGGATACTCTCACCCGTAAGTAGCGACAGATCGATTTCGGAATTGCCCTCGACCACCTCTCCATCGGTGGCCACCTTCTCACCGGGACGAACTACAAACCGCTCGCCGACCACGAGCGAGGTGATCGGTTTGCGAGTCTCCTGACCAGTTTCTGAAAGAACGGCGACATCCTTCGCACCCAGTTCGAGCAATGCCTTCAGCGCTGCACCGGACTGGCGCTTGGCGCAGGCCTCGAAGTAGCGCCCGGCGAGAATGAGGACGGTTACCGCTGAGGCAACTTCTAAGTAGAGATGCCCAGTGGACTCGATACCGGTAGGCGTGAGGTCGAAAGCCATCTTCATTCCGGGCTCGCCTGCATCGAGGAAGAACAGACCGAAGAGCGACCACAGCCACGCAGCAAGAACGCCGACCGACACGAGGGTGTCCATGGTCGCGGCCCCGTGCTTCAAGTTGGCCCAGGCCGCTCGATGGAACGGCCACGCACCCCAGACCGCTACCGGTGTGGCCAGCTGCAGGGCGGCCCATTGCCAGTTGGTGAACTGCAACGCCGGGATCATCGAAATCAGCAACACAGGAACACTTAAGGCCCCAGAGATGAGAAGACGACGGCGCAATAGCAATGTCGGGTCGGCTTCTGGCGCCGCGTCATCACGGTACTCCCCTGCTACTGGGATCACTGCGCGATAGCCCGCAGCCTCCACGGCGTCGAGGAGCTGTCCCGACTCAACTTTTGTGTCATCGAAGGTTACTGACGCCGTTTCGGTCGCGTAGTTGACCGAAGCCGTCACACCATCGATCCTGTTGAGCGCGCGCTCGATTCGATTGGCGCATGACGCGCACGTCATGCCTTCGATCGGCATATCCACATGCGCAGTTGTCTGCACGAACGCGCTCACTGAGGTGCGCCCTCTATGTGGTGCGTTTCGTGCGTGGACTCTCGGTCGTGTTGCGGCGAGACTGCAGCACCGACAGCAAGGCTGCCGGTAAACAACACGATCAATCCAATGAGGAACCCAGCCACGCGGACGGGGGTGCTCAAGACGTCACCCGATAGCCGGCCTCTTCGACTGCGGCCTTGATGTCATCGCTGGCGGCATCGCCTGAAACGGTAAGCGTGCCTGCCTCTACATCAACTTCGACACTGCCAACTCCTGCGACTTGACTGACTTCCTCCGTCACCGAGGCCTTACAGTGCCCGCACGTCATTCCCTCGACCTTGTAGGTACGCACCTCGGTATCAGTCACAGTGGATGTCTCCTCGGTTGTAAGGCTGCTCGGGGCTTGGCATTGGCAGTTTCCACACATGTCTATTTCCCTGTTCGTATAGTCGCCATGTATATACCCCCTGGGGGTAACAGTATTCCACGAATCTCGAAAAGCTTTCTTGTGTGCTTTCTATACCCCCTCGGGGTAGGGTGTCTGCATGGCTACTGCACCCAGCCGGGGCTATACGGCGACGAAAGACCAGCTCATTGCTCGGCTGAACCGTGTCGAAGGCCAGGTGAGAGGCGTCAGGGCAATGGTCGATGACGACCGGTACTGCATTGACATTCTCACCCAGATCAGCGCCGTCCAGGCCGCTCTTGACAAAGTGGCGCTTGGCTTGCTCGATGACCACGTGAGTCACTGCGTAATGAACGCTAAGGGCGACGACAAGGCTCAAAAGACGAAAGAGCTCATGGCGTCCGTCGGTCGCCTACTGCGTCGCGGATGATTCGACACCTGCCCGTTAGTGCAGCGCGTCTCCTTGGGGTTCTCGGGGTCCTGACAGGTCTCGTTCTCATGCACGGCATTGGAATGTCGGCCCTGACTCACTGCCTCGATCATCGTCACGAAGTCTCGATGTCGCACGTTCAAGCGAGTGGTCAATCACTCGAGCCAGCGTCAACAATTGCTGCCGGGGCGGCCGGTTGCGGATGGGGTCACGACGCTGGCATTTGTGTTGCAGCCTCCCCGAAGTGGCCGTCAATTTTGGCTCATCAGGTGTTGCTCACCGCTCCCTTTGCCCTTCTCGGCGCGTTCGGCATCGCTGCTCTATGGGCGTTTTCATGGGCACTCCGACGATTGGAGCCGCGTCTACAACCTGATCTAACAGTCCTCTGCATCAGCCGGACATGAGGCCGCTCGGTAACCCGACCGTCCACACATTCACTCATTGATTCAGGAGATTTCGAGATGATTCTGTTAACCACAAAGCGACGCGCCGTCGCAGTAGCAGCCACGGCTGTTCTCGCACTTGTTCTCGCCGCCTGCGGAACAAGTTCCGATAAAACCGCCACCAGTGACCACAACAGCCAGGACGTTGCCTTCGCCCAGGGGATGATCCCCCATCACGCTCAAGCCGTCGAAATGGCAAAGCTCGCTTCTTCTCGAGCAGCAAGTCCAGAAGTCAAGACACTTGCGGCCAAGATCGAGGCGGCACAGCAGCCTGAGATCGACGCCATGGGCGGCTGGCTAAGTAGCTGGGGCGAGCCGACGATCGACCCCGGTGGAAGCATGGGTCACTCGATGCACGCCGGTGACGGAATGATGTCGTCCGATGACATGGCCACGATGGAAGGTATGAACGGTGCAGCGTTCGACCGCATGTTCCTAGAAGGCATGATCAAGCACCACGAAGGTGCCATCAAAATGGCCGAAACCGAGAAGGCCAAGGGAAAGTTTGAACCAGCCAAAGCAATGGCCACGGCGATTACCACCAGCCAGCAAGCAGAGATTGACCAGATGAAGAAGTTGCTGTCCTAGTTAGCGGACACCCAACTCGAGCCGATTAGTCAGTGGAGGTTGCAAGTCATCCATCGACGTGCAACCTCCACGGCAACCCATCACGCGTCGCATCAACTAGGTGCTGGCAAGTCAGGCGATTTGAGTTCACGAGTCGGCACGAGACGTTTTCGCCTCTTGCTGCTTCCGGCGTCCGTATCTCGTGAGACCTTTCGGCTTGTACACCGCAAGCACTGTCGCAACCGTCGGGAGGGGGTCAGTTTCCAACCGGCGTTGACACAAACGTCAGTAGGCGTCCCTGGACACAGCAGGAAGCGCCCCCAATCCGCCCCCAGTTTCTAGGCTGGTTTCGCAGGACACAGAAATGCACTGCTGCGCCACCGGAGTCCGAAATCCAAGGGGGTAATCGGGAGAAGTAACATTTGAGCCGTGTCCGCACAGACGATCCCCATCCTCCCGAGTCCCAATTTCGACGCCACCTCCAATTTCTATGCTTCTCTTGGCTTCACAGAACGTGGACGTTGGGACCATGAATACCTGATTGTTGAGCACAAATCAGCCGGGATTGAACTCCATTTTTGGTACAACGAGCGTGTCAAGCCTGAGTTTAATGATGTTGGTTGTTACATCAGATTTTCAAGCGACGATGACGCAAAGCGACTCTATGAAACCTGGCGTACGCTCGACATCACGGCTGGAGAGGCACGCGGAATTCCGCGTTTGAAGCCGCGCGATGACGACAGAGAGTTCACGCTCGTCGATATCCACGGGAACCTCTTACGGCTGAATAGTTGAGCCTAACCGCTCCAAAAGTACATTCGCATCATGCAGCGACAGTATCGACTGCAATCCGATCGAGCTACGAATTGACGACGAGTGGCGGCGGCCGTGAGAACCTGCCTATTGGCTGCCAAAGGTTGGGCGTCACTGCGGCTTGCAGGAAGGGGTTGGCCGCAGAACGTACACGACTGGCTTTAACTTTCCAATGAACTGATCGACCTCCAATGAAGATTGGCCGTGGCATCCGCATCGACGACGAAGACTACGTGGGCGGTTCGCTCGTCGAGGGCGGCGTCATGGGCCACCCTGCAACCAAGATCAGCCGGTTGCATCTTCGCCCGGCGCACCATGTTCAACGAGGACACGGGCTCTTGGAACGTCGAAATCACCTACGTGCACAACCCGTATTCCGATCGTCGATTGCCCAACGACACTTTCGCCCCCTTCGCCGAGCATCAAGTCGATGGGTCGGTCATGCGGTGGGTCCGTGACGGTGACGGTCTCGCCGTAATTCTTGATTAGCAGAAAGGAACTCGTGTTGGTCGAGTCCACTTGGAACACAAGAGAGCTTCCTATTCTCGAAGCTCTTGCAACATTGGAAGCGTTGAACGACTCGATCGAGCGCATGAATCTCGATGAACTCGTCGAGCGAAGCGGCGTCGCCGTCGAAGCCGGTCGTCGTGCAGTCTGCGCGCTCTACGACGACGGTTTCATCACGGGAGCAGATGCACCGTCGTATGGGGGCCGGGACATCATCGACATCACGCTCACCGGCAAGGGTCGGCGCGCTGTCGGCTCTTGGCCGAGCAAGGGTGACGCCTACGACGACATCATCGCCGCTATCGACGCGCGCATAGACGACGAGCCCGATCCCGAAAAGAAGAGTCGGCTTCGCAAAGGTGCGGAGGGCATTGGCGGCATGGGTCGGGACCTGTTTGTCGAAATCGCCGCCACAATCATCTCCAAGCAGGCTGGAATATGAGACTCGCAAGCCGTCGAGCACGAAAACGTGTTCCCATGATCGACTGCCCGGGTAGCGAATATAACCTCGCTACCCAGCTAAATGACCGATAAGTACTGTTATATTGATCAGCACCGGCCAAGTATTTTGTGGAAGCACAACTATATTTGTTGACGGGTACCTATATTATGTGCAATGGTGAGTCCATGGCACGTAAGACCCCTGTTAGGGACAAGGCACAGCTCACTGCTACGGGCGTCGAGGGCACTGGCGGTCGGCTGGTGAAATTCTTCCTACCGTCGAACGTCGTCCACCGCATGGATCTGGCCATTCAGAATTCCAACGTGTACGCCGACCGAACAATGTTTGTCGTTGATGCCCTCGAAAGCTTCTTGGCCGAGCTCCTCGACAGCGAGATGGCAGAGACGCATGACGACGCAGGCGGCGACTCCCAGCGCTACGAGCCTCTTGACCCGATTCTGGGAAGATCTCTGGTCGAAGTTGTTGGGTTCAGAGCCGAAGACGCTTCCCTACCCGCACCCAGCGCGCCAGCGAGCGCACCTACCTGGGGAATGCACAACCGTGACTTCCCAACAATTTGGGCGGCAGCGCTGCTAGGGCGAGCGGTCAGCACAGCGGGGCCGGTTCGTGTTGAGGACTGGCTGGCTGAGGTCGGAAAGCTTGCTTGGCAGCTAGCAGAAGCCCTCCGATTCGATACCTCCGTCGATCTGTCGGGTTTTCCCTTCAATCCGCAGAAGGCCGCAAGCGCTGAGAGTCGATTTCGGTCATTTTTTTTGTGCACGACATCGGGGGTGGGCCCACTGATCTCTCTCGGCCTTGCAACGCTCGATGACGACTCCGGACGCCTCTCCCTTAGCAGGCCGGGTGCGCAAATCATTGCCTCACTGATTGGCCTTAGACCGTCGCCAGACTCAGTTACAACGGAACGTCGAAATGCCTGGATTCAGCACCTCGCAAGTTTCGTCCCGGAGGACTTTGACTTCTTGTCGGAGATCGTGCAGCTGATCGACGCCGGGTCCGATAGCCGAAGCGCCTTGTTGGAATCGGTGCGACTGCGGCACCCAGATTGGAACGACTCCGTGACGTCGTCGAATGTCGCGGGTTTCATCGGCCGGGCACGCGAATGGCGCCTCGTCGAGGGCCGACTTGTCGGAGGGCGCTATCAACTGGTTGACGATGCTCTTCAAGTGCTCAGCAATACCAAGACCGTAACCACTAAAGAAGGAAAGGCCTCGTGACGAACACGACCGATTTACACGCGCAAATTGTCAAGCTCGCTGCGAATGCCGCCACGACCGAGGATCTCGCCGAGCTCCAGTCGTTGTTGTCCCACGCCGGAGCATCATTTGAGAGACCAGTTGGGGATCTCCCCGGCAACCAAACCGTCATCTCTGCTGTCGGCGACCCCGAACACCTCGTCTTTGAAGCCGTGACCAACGCGAGCGACGCTGAACTCGAGCGATATGCCTCGGCGCGGCGGACGGATGGCGAAGAAGTCCCACATAATCCAAGAGCACTCGCAGCACTGGTCGGTTATCCTTCGGCCTCTCCAGAACTACAACAAGACCTCGCGTTACGCGTCAACGTCTCGCTGCGAGACAGCGGAAACATTGAACGCCCCACCATCGCCGTACGGGACCATGGGATAGGAATCGAGGGTCGCTCCGTTCGAAACACGATTCTTTCCCTGGCGCGCTCGCCAAAGGAGGGGAAGCCCTACCTAGCCGGATTGTATGGAAAGGGCGGCTCTACCCTCTTGCGTGAAGCGAAAGGGACGATCTTGATGGGAAGACCGAGCCCTGAACTCCTGGCGGAATCAGGTGGCGATGACCATATCTGGATAACAGTGGTATACGGGATCGACCTCGGGCACGAGCTAACGCAGTGGGTCTACCGGACCACGGCTGCTTTTCAGCCCGACCGTCCCGACATATCCGGCTCCGTACTTCGCGTTCCTGTTGATGCCGCCGCCGCAGCTGGGATCGAGTTCGATGCAGGCACGCTCGTGACGCACATTGCGTACCGCGCCAAGGACATCGGGTTGCGTTCAAAATCCAAGAACGATTCGCGCTCAATTTGGGTCGTCGGCAACACCCGCCTCTACGACCCTGTTCTACCCTGGTCGGTATCCGATGACCGGTACGATGACACTGCCGGGGAGCCGTACAGACTCTACGGACGGCGGCGAATGTTCGAAGGTGGGTCTCCGCAGCAGATGCAGGGCTCTCCGCAAGAGGCCGAACTTCCTCTCATAGACCCTGAGTCAGGCGAAACAGGAAGTCTTGGAGTCAAGGCATTCGTCTTTACTAAGGAGGCTCGCCGAAACGCAACGGCCCGCGATCACGCCGTCCTTTTCACTATCAACGGATACGCCCAAGCGGTTTGGTCGCCGGCCGAGGTTTCTCGTCGAACCGCCGATGCCAGGGGAGGCGTCACCGGCCTTCGACGAATCCCCGAGCTGATGTTCGTTGCTGTAAGTCTCGACAGCTTGCCGCCCCGGCTACGAAGCCTCACTGTGTCGCCCGATCGCTCCGGATTCACCGACACAAGACTTGCTCGGGAGATCCAGTACCAAGTTGCTCAGTGGCTTGTAACAGACCCTTATTTCCATGATCTCGAGCGGGAGCTCGATGCTGCTGAGGTTCGGCGAGTCAACGCCGCACCTATCGACGAGAAGCTGCTCAAAGAGATCAGCCAGAAGCTTGGGCTGCCTGGGCTCGGCGGTGGGGGTGGGGGTACCCGGCGCGGCGATCCACCGCCTCCAGAGCTACTCCTCGACGAACCCACCCACCTTCAAGGACCCGACTCCGTACAACTCTTAGCCGGGGAGGCCCGGCGCGTCACGCTAAACCTAAACGCGAAGGATGGTTTCGTTCCATCGTTTGCTGAGGTTGCCGTCCTCGCAGAGGAGCTTGAACTTCTGGGCGGAACTGCTCCGACCAAGCTCCGACGTGGTCGCTTCAGCATCAACCTTCTTGTGCCGAAGGACACTCCCGAGGGTGACTACAAAGTCGAGATTGTGACTAGCTGGCTCAACCGCGGCTCAAGCATCGAGCAAGAGCTGTCATGGCCTTTGAGTGTGACCGTGTTGTCGGAGAGGGCAGAGAAACCACCCCCCGTCGCAGCGGGGAAAATGCCGGTAGTGGTATGGGACTCGAAAGCCACGGCAGAAGTTGTGGGTGAAGTAGTCGACAGCTACACAGGTTCCGAAATTGCGGCGATGTACTCAGAGGCAGCCTGGGCAGCAGGAGCAGGTGACCGTCGCGTCCTTGCCATCATCCTCAATGAGAAATACAAACCCTGGGAGAAGTGGCTCGAAAAGGCCTCGCAAGCGAGCTCAGGCGCCGTAACCCGCTACAGAAATCGCTACGTCGTCGGAGTAAGCGTCGGCCTCGCTGAGGTCTACGGGGTGGGCAGGGACAGCACAGACCCGCTCCAGGCACTCGATGAACCCACGCGTCTTCGTGCCAGTCAGGTCGTCGGCAACGCCGTAATCGCATCACTACGCCGAGAGGACGAGTCGTGAGCAAATACGAACCGATCACAATCAATGAGACATCCGCGCCTGTTGATCAGCATCCCCCCGACCCGACTCGAAAGCGCCTGCGTCAGCGGCTGACCGAGCACGACCGGAACGTCTCTCAAGAAGCCCAGAACAAGGACGGTCGGCGAGTCGAAATCGAGCAAGCCATCAGCACCCTTGAGGCTCGACAGTCCGACATCGAGAGCAAGATCAATTCACTCCGCGCCGAAATTGAGCGCGTACGTCAGGACCTCGGCAAGCGACAACGCGACCTAAGGTCCCTCGCTGACAACTCGACCACGCGTACGCAACTAAGGACGGATCGAGTAGCAGTCCTTCATGGGCAACTCCGTTCCGACAGACACCTGATCGAAGAATCGGCAGAGCAGTGGGACACCTATCAGGAACGTCGCCTTCAATTCATGTCGCGCACACAGAACGAACCAGCACTGGCCAAGGCAACTGAACTCGTCGAGTGGGCCGACGAAGGCGGACTCGACACAGTCGACGGCCTGGTGGCATCAGTGATGGAAGAACGCGTCGAGGAGGCGCGCATGCGCATCGGTGACAACGGTTTCCCAGTAAAACCCGTGAAACGATCTCTCCTATACGTCGGCACGACACCCATCAACGATGGAAGCGCTGTACTTGTCGTGTTACCAGCGGACAGTGAGGCGGCGACGGCACCCACTTCGCAAGGTCGAATGCTCGTGGACGTGATAGCCAAACTGGTCGAGACACTTGACTCCTACGGGAGTGCTGGCGCTCCGGTGATGAAACCCCTCGAACCAGGATGGTTGATCGGCGTGGAGCTTCCCAACTCTGATGACGACCCGATTGATACCCTCGACCTGGCTGAGGCGTTGGAACTAGCGACCGACTGGGGTTTCGAGGCTGACTTCCTCACTGACGACCTCCTTTGCGAGGCTCTTGCCAGCGAATGCGGGTACCTGCTTCCGGCGAGCGAAGCGGGGAAGGCAGTCCAATGAGCAAATCGAAACCACAAGGACACTCGAATGTTTGGCGGATCGCAGAAGAAACACAGCGACCGTTGCCAGTGGTTGTGTTTCAAGCAGTCCAATTGGGTGCGTGGACGCCAGGCGGCGCGATCGATGCAGATTGGGCGGAATCCTTGAGCCAGGTTCTCCGCCAAGAACACCCAGAGCTGCGGCGCAAGGCCGCGAAACCTTCAGCGAAGCCGCCCCTAGAGGGCCGTGTCGCAGCATTTCTCCTCGATCGAGACGCGTCTGCCCTAAAAACACCACTGCCAATGGCAACGCTTTGTGATGAACTTGGCACGACGGCGGACGAGACACACGACGCCGTCGCCTCCCTTGGCGACGCTGTCACCTACGACGAGGCACGGCAAGCAGTTGTCGTGAACCTTCCTCGCGTGGCACTCCTCCGTGACGCCGCCATTCGGGCGAAATGAGAAAGCCGCAAAGGACTCCCGCCACCTACTCCTCAGCGTTGGATACTCCTGAGGGGATTCGCGTCTATGGGCCCTTGATCCGACATCTCGGTCCGATCCTTGACACGCTCGTCAGCCGTAAACCGGGTGGTTTCGCGACTCTGGTTGCACTTACCTCAGGAGCAAACGCCGCCGACGTAAACGACTTCTTCAGCCGCCTGGCGCGCGTTCACCCCTCGGTCGGAAAAGTGCCGCTTGACCTAGTTAGATCTCTAACCCTTCCTGGCGACGGAGATGAAACGGTGCAGACCGAGCTGGTGGAGTTTGCCGCATTAAGTGCGGCTCACCGTTTAGCTGTCACTGGAATCGCATGGAACTTGGGCGCCTGCAATGCAGTTCTTGATCTCGCCCAGGCCCTGTTCTCCTGCGGTTCAGAGCCTCCAGTCCCCCTGGCCGCCGACGCTTTCGGCATTGAGCAACTGGCGCACTCACAGCGGTCGGCGGAGTGGCTAGCCGCCTACGAAGGCCGAACGACACTTCGCGACCTCGCCGACCACTACTCAGCTGGTGTCGGTCTTGGCGATCTCGACCCCGAGGACCTACTGGTGGTGGCGTATTCTGCGATCGCCGGCGCGCTGTCTGCGGACGTCGTGGTTGGAACAGCCGCCGCAGTTTCGCTGTGCTGGTCGCGGTCATCGCCGGATGTCGGAGCCGAGACGCTCTTCGCAGCGGAACGGGCCTGCGCTGAGTCGCCGACCGGACCCTTCTCAAAATGGGTTACCAACGCATATCGGATCTATTCCAGCGCCGGCGCGGAGTCATCCTCGATCGACACGTAGACTCTTGATCGCATCGGAGCGCCTTACCCCGCCTGTGATGAAAAACGGACTGAGGGTTACATTTCCAACAGTCGCCTAGTGGACTGCGTAGGGGTGAGGCCCAGGTCGACTGCAAGACGGTGCTCAAACTGGTCATATGTGCTCTTGGCATCGTCGACAAGTCCAACGCTTCGCTGTGCCTGAATGAGCGCGCAACATGAGGCTTCGTTGTACGGATCAACTTGAAGCGCTCGCCGCAATGGGACGAGGGCTGAATTCCAATCATCGGACCGCGAATGCAAGCCGGCGAGACGATGGCACGACGACAAGGCTCGTCGACGAGCGTCCTCGCGAGCGAGTTCAATCCACGGCCAATCTGAGCCCTCACAGAGGTCACCCTCGTAGAGGTCGATTGCGTGCGACAAGGATTTAGCATCGGCGCCATCAGTCATGGCACCTTCGAATCGCCAGAGGTCACATGAAACGAACTCAGGGTTGATTCGGTAGCGATCGCCGACGCGCTGGACGAAGTCGACATCCGGCAAGCCCGCCAAGCTCCGCAGGTCAGTGTTGGCACTACCCAGAAGATTGCGCATGCGCTCGATGACTCGGCGTCCATTTGCGTCCGGCCAGATTGCGGTGCCCACCACCTCGGCGGTTGCTCCGAGTGGTCGCAGGGCAAGGAAAGCAAGCAGCTCTCGCACTTGTCGGCGCGGGGCCTTACTTGGTTCATCTCCGTCAAGCAGCACGCGGCATGGTCCGAACAACCGAAGGTCGAGTCGCGGAGTCGTCCTAGCGGTGGTGTCAGAGAGCACCGGCGAAGCGAACGCTGTCGAGGTGTTCAAAGTTTGCGCGGTCGGCTCGTCAGTCCTCGACTCCTGAATCACGTCCAGTAGCTCAGAGGTGTCTCCTTGCGTAAGCGTCAGTCGCTCCCCTGACCCAGCTTGCGATCGCGGGTGGATTGATTCAACGCGCCCAAGGTCACTGTCGGCAACCACATCAGCGTCGGTAGATGCAACAAACAGAACCCCGATGCCGAGGTTCTTTCCTTCCGTGGCGATCGCACGGGCTCGCGCATGCAACTCGCCAGCAACCGTGGATGTGACGATCAAGCGCGCCGGAACCGACTCGACTGGGTTGGCGTCACGGAATGCGCCTACCGTCTCGAACTCCCCTTCAGCCAACAAGCGAGTGCGCCTCACGATCTCAGCGTCCGCCTCATCCAGCACCAGGCTCAGATCTCCGACAACGATAAGGCCAGGGAATGACCGACGGTGACCGATCACCGTGCTGGCGAGGGAGTCGCCAACAATGACTACTTCGGCGTCGTTCGCTGACAGGTTGCAGATGAACTGAAAGATGACCGACCGAAGCTCGCCGAGGGGCTTGTCGGCGTCCATGGTCACTCCCCCGGCAGCCGTCAGATCAACCAGGTCCTCGGTATCAGTCGACATGGCAACAACGCCCGGCGGATTGGCCATCGCGGGAATGATGTCGTCCAGTTCACTCACCTCGGCCTTATGCGACAGATCCTGTGCCCTCAGCCTCAGCACTGTGTTCGACGGAACGTCCGAATAACTGGGCGCCGCTCCGCCAAGCGGGTCGTATCGCCGACGGCGGCGCAGACGAGCGGCAACTAGGGCGGCACCAATACCTGATGCCAGCGTGAGACTTACAACGCTCCCTGACGCGAGAACAAGGCCTCCGTCACTCTCGCTCGCTACATGATTGGACACTCCCGCAGCAGAAGCGGTCGGCGCCTGGGGCTCCGCTCCGGCGTCGGGAACGGCACTCTCAATGACACCAGCGTCAGGCACGACGACCGGCGTAGGGATTGGCTCCTCCACCGGCGGGACTTCAGCGACAGGCGCTGGTGATTCAAGAACAACGGGCGTTGCATCGACAGCCGCACCGGCCGCGTCGGAGGGCAGCTGGAGGATCCAACCCGGATGAATCCGATTCGCATCCGTGAATGTACGACCGCCTGGCTGTGCCGACCCTTTGTTGAGGGCCCAGATCTCGTCCCAACGCTTGCCGTCTCCAAGATGGCGCTGGGCAATTCCCCACAACGTGTCGCGACGTACGACCGTATAAGCCACGGTCGGTTTCGTCGCCACAGCTTGGGCCACAGGGGCCAGACGTGGCGAGACCTCGACCACCGGCGCGCTGACTGCACTTTGCGACGCCACGGCCAGGGTGAAGCTCTGTTCTGTCGTGACCAACGAAGTATCCGTCAGCAGCGACAGCACGATTGCCCCCACAAGGAATGCTGCTAGTGCCTGCATCGGCCCTACTGGAACCAGCCGTCGAGGCGTTGTTCCACGAGCTACAGCAAGCGCTTCCTCAAGGACGGCGGCGGTGAAAGCAGCCCACAAGACCCAGCAGGCAATTGCCACTCCATCGAGTAACACCGAGTCAGGAACACTTGTCTGCGTCAGAGCCTCGGATACGCGTTGCCAGTCCGGCATGCCTGCGGGCAGCGGCCAGCCGCCTACCGTCGCAAGTAGTGCAGGGACGCCAACGACAGCCGCCAGCAAGAGCAAGGCAGCGCCCACACCTCTGAGCTTTGAAGAACCCCTGATCATTCCGGTACCTCGATTCCACGAACAGCGCGCGCCGTTCCAGCGCCATGAACGGTGAAAGACGTCAACCCGGCAATGCTCAACACCCGGGCGGGCTCGTCTTGGGTGATCGTGACATTCACCTGGTCGCCGATCACGGCGACAGTGCCCGTGTGACCAGTCGCATCGATGTAGCTCTGGGCGGCTCGACGAGCCTGATCGGCATTTAACACGACTACCCCCGACTGTCGGTAGCGCCCGACGTCTACCGCCTGTGCTCCAGCGCGAGCCGCGCCCTCTGCTTCGTTTACGGCATTGCGCTTGGCCGCTAAGACCATGCCGCCGTCGATGACAAGTCCGGCCATCAGCATGAGCGCCATGACGAAGATGACCACGAACGCCGTAACCATCCCGTCCTCATCGTGCGTCCGCCGCCGAATCATTGGGTCACCGATCGATAGGTATCAATCACGGCAACAGAGTGAGCGGTGATCGTTTTCGTGCCCGGTATTCGAAGCAATGCGAGGTCACCAAGGCTGGCGGTACACGTGACATCAACCGCAACCACTCCCCCAGCTCGGAAGCTAGCGGTGTCGACGCTCACGTCGTGACTTACGCAGCTTGCCTTACCAGTCTGAAGGCTGGCGTCAGCGGCCGAACGAGCAGCGGCAACAGCGCTGGGCGCATCTCGATGCAGTGATGCCGCTCGCGCCGCATCACGTGCCGCGCCGTCGACAGCTCCTCGGGCATACGCAATGCGGCCAAAAGAAACAACCATGAGCAACATCAGAATCAGAAGAGGCGTAAGCAGCGTCAACTCGATGGTCGCTCCACCTCGTTCTCCACCCGAGTGCCGGCGCGTCATGGGGTGAATACCTCGCGGCTTCCTTCTGACACTCCACGGACCGGCAGCGTCAGAATCGGGATGACCTGCTCCGCACTGCCAGTGACCACAACGCGCGATGTCAGGGCAGTTTGCGTGACCTCGATAGACGGGGACACGATCACCTGGCTTCCAAGCTGGTCAAGAAAGGACTGAGCGGTTGAACGACCCGCATCCCCGCTGCCGCCGTCAAGGCGCGCTGCCCTGGCCCCCTCTTGTGCAGCAGCCTGCGCAACATGAGTCGCGTGTTGCCAGAGGGCGAATTGGATGATGCCGAGAACGAGAAGCAAGAGCAGCGGCGTGGCAATAACCAGCTCCGCCGTAGCAGCGCCCCGTTCGGTGCGCTTAACCGTCGACACGAAAGAGATCAGTCGGTGGAGATGTTGTTTGCTTTGCCGATTACCTTGACACCGATGATGCCAACGGCCGCGATCGCTAGCGCGGCAAGCAAGGCGGTCACGATTACAGACTCAGTTGAGTAGCCCGACTCGTTGCGGATGATCTCACGTCGGGCAAGTAGCCACGTGCGAGCGACTTCTATGACCATAAGTTCGTACATTGATAACAGTGCTCCTTGTATAGGTAAGTCCGGTCACAAGCCGGTAAGAATTCGTGCCATTGCTGGATAGCCAACGAAGATCAGAAAGCCACCGAACAAGGCGACGACGGGAAGGGACATCTTTTCGGTCATTGACTGTGCCTCGGCCTCAGCATCGGATAGCTGATGATTTCGAAGCGATGCGGCTTTGGCAGCGAGTGATGCCCGAACCTTTGCTCCTTCGGTTCCCGCTAGACCGACGCTTGCGGACAGCTCAACAAGCTCTGAGATCCCAAGCTCGTCGCCAAGCCGACCCAACGCCTTCCAGGGCGACTCTTGCCGGAGCCTCGCGCCATCCAACGCGCGGCGCAGTCGCCCGAATGCCCAGCCATCCCCGCACTCTGTCGCGTCGGCCAGAGCGCTCTCGACTCCCGCACCGCCAGCAAGGTCGATCACAACGAGATCGACGAAGGCTCCAAGGACGTGACGAAACTCCCGGCGACGTCCAGCGGCCTCGCCCTTGACGCCAAGATCAGGGACGAAGAAGAACACAATGCCGAGGATCAGACCAGCCCACAGCGGGATCGCGAGCGGGACGTTCAATCCCCCGAGGTACATCACAGCTGACGTGAGCGGCACTAGAAGCATCCCAAAGAGGCCAAGCGCCATCTTTTCGGCCAGGTGACGCCCGAGTGTTCGTTCCGTGACGGCAAGATCGCGCTGGATTCCTACGAACCGAAGACCAAGAGACTCAGCTGCCCCGAGCAACGGGACGCCAAACCGATTGAGAGTTCTTGGTGGCCTTTCTGTCAGATTCGAAGTGCGGACTCCCGAGACGGCGAAGACAACGATTGGGCTAGTGCCTCCTCGGTTTGGTGCTGGTCGTCGGCGCAACTGACGACCATCGGTGCCTCGTCGTCTCGGGAGTCCTTCGAAGACAAAAGCCACCAGGGTGTCGTAAACAGGACAAGACCTCACGGACGACCGCCCTTGAGGTAGTTGGCGATCCTCGTCTCAGCGCGCCGGCGACGGTGGCGAAGTGTGTCGGCAGCTGTCCCGAGTTCCGCCGCAACGTCGCTGACGCGACGGCCTTCGAGACGGGTCAGGGCAATGAGGTCAGCCTCTTCCTCATTGATGACGCCTGCGAGCCGCAAATCCTCCAGCGCTACATGCGGTCCCTGGGTTTCGACGGGAGCTTCACTCACTCGCTCACTGATGCGTCGCGCCCGTTCCTCTGTCCGGACAACCGACCGAGCGCGCCGAATCGCGTGATTGATCAGGCCGCTGGCCATCCGGGTCTGGCCCAGGTCAGTCTTGAGCCCTTCGAGGACACCGGCCACGAGCTCAGAGTCGATGTCGGGGTTGAGCGAGCCGCACTCCCCCCGGGCAAGCCGCCCACCCACACGACGCAAGCCCGGCAGCAGCAGGCCGACCAAAATCACTTGCCAGTCGGGATCGGCGGCCTTCTCGACGACAACCCGAAAGACAGCGTCGCGAGCGGCGTAGCTAGTTGAAGGATGTAGCAGTACCGACCGGAGTTCAAAGACTCCGATCTCGCGCTGTGGCAGGCCCTCGTGGACTAGTCGGCCATCAATGGCGAGCGACGGATCTTGGGCGGCTAGCTCTTGAAACGTCAGGTCTACGACGTCAAGAAGGGAAGGGCTGGTACTGCTCATGGTGACTCCTCAGATGAGTGGAAGTCGCCATGAAGACAGTCGGGTGCAACAGAACCGCAACCGACCTACAACCGCTTTACAACGGTTAGCCGAGCCTCAGGGTTGGGGGTCTCGTCGCCCAGATGTTGTGATGCTGTTGTGAATCTGTTGTTCTCAAACTTCCTGGTCGCAAGAGTTTGGACCATCCAATGAGCGTCTGCTGGAAGCCATCAGAGTTCCAGGTCGCCTATCAACGAGTGGACCCTGTCGCACCATTGAACGAATTTCGCGCACCTCCTCGACACTCTTGCCTTTGGGATCCGGGATGTCCCAGTCCTCCATGTCATGACGCAGCCGGGCGGGGCAGGCATCGGCGTCGCCGCACCCCATGCTTATGAACTTGACGGCGTTGTCAGTGAGATGCGGCGTGAGCAGGCGGCCAGGAGTGTTTGGGATGGAGAGCCCGACCTCGGCCATCACTGCGACGACGGATGGGTTGGCAGAATCTGACGGGGCTGTCCCTGCAGAGGTGGCTCGATAGCCCGTAATGCCTCGCTTGGTCATCTCTTCGTTGAAGAATGCCTCGGCCATGCGCGATCGACCTGAGTTGTGAACGCAAACGAACAAGACCTCTTTGATGGTGTCTGACAACGGATTTCCTTCCTCAAGAGTTGGATTGAACGTGCTGCACGACGGCCTCACTGCTCGTGTCGGTAACGCCCGGATAGAGCACCCGAACCGCAACCAGCCCGGCGGCGCCACCGACGATCTGGAACGCTATGAACGGCCCGACCGACGACGGGCTGATTCCGGCAAACGACTCGGAGAACATCCGAGCGAATGTGACAGCAGGGTTTGCGAAACTGGTGGAAGCCGTGAAGAAGTAGGCGCCAGCGATGTAGGAGGCAACGGCAAACGGGGCGACCGATGACTTGCCCGACCGCACCACAGCGAACACGACAAGGACGAGACCGAAGGTCGCAACCGACTCAGCGAACCAAAGCGGTCCTGAGCTACGTGACTTGGTCGAGAGCTCCAACAGAGCGTGACCGAACATCGCGTTGGCCACGAGCGCACCGACGAATCCGCCCGCTGTTTGAGCAGAGATATAGGCGACGCTCTCGGGCCAGCCGACGCCACCCAATATCCGATCTACCAATGTGATCACCGGATTCAGATGCGCGCCCGATACCGGACCGACCGCCAGGATCACCGCCACCAACACTCCAGCTGTGGCGAGCGTGTTCTCCAAGAGTTGAAGACCCACATCGCCAGGGGACAGCTGGCTAGCTGCGATTCCGGACCCGATGACACCGGCAACAAGGAGGGCGGTCCCGAGAAATTCGGCGAACATTCGCCTTGCAAGGGTGGGCATCAGCAGCAAGCGGTAGCCACTTCATCGGCGTTGGCGACGCCTGGTCCACAGCAGGCAGCGGCGCTGCTCTCAGGCTCCTCGGCGCGTAGCTTGCCAGCGGGCATCTCGGCATCCCCGAGTACGGTGTAAATCTCCCATGGCTCGTTATCAGGGCCATCTACCCAGACCTTGTCCTGGCGGGCGTAGCAACATTCGACGCCTTCCTCGGTCCTCGTCGGAAGTCCGGCGGCGACAAACCGACGGGTCTCGGCAACCACTTCTTCGGTCGAGAACACCTCGACACCCAGATGATTGATGGTTCCCGGCGCCGCCTCGTTCTCGATGAGCACGAGCTTGATTGGGGGTTCTGCGATGGCGAAGTTCGCATAACCAGGTCGACGTTTCGCTGGTTCGGCCTGAAAGAGCTTCGAATAGAACGCTATTGCGGCTTCCAGGTCAGAGACATTGAGAGCAAGTTGGACGCGAGACATACTGAGCCTCCTGATAGATTGACGTCTGTCGATATAGGAGCCTACACACATATCGACGTGCGTCTATACGAGGAACCCAGATGACGGCGAGAACGAAGATCA
The DNA here is from genome assembly GCA_044220495.1 of Acidimicrobiales bacterium. GTDB lineage: Bacteria > Actinomycetota > Acidimicrobiia > Acidimicrobiales > JBBSGY01 > JBGAQY01. The sequence goes on along the minus strand of JBGAQY010000013.1, from coordinate 32,678 downwards.
AGGTCAGTGATGACCGGTGCTGTGCCCCGCTGCAGGCAGCTCCAATATCGGAGCCCGACGCCGAAAGTTTGGCAACTGCCTTCTCGGCACTGGCCGACCCAGTTCGCCTTCGCTTGGTCAGCCTCCTGGCTTCAGCAGATGGAGGTGAGGTTTGCGCCTGTGACCTTGTCGAGCCGTTGGGCCGTTCGCAGCCAACAGTGAGTCATCATCTGAAGGTTCTCAGCGACGCAGGGCTGATTCAGGGAAACCGACAAGGCCGCTGGATTTGGTACTCGGTCGTCCCTGAAAAGCTCGCCGAGCTCCGGTCGGTACTCTCCTAACTAGTTCCGGCGCGTCCTGTTGACGTGCGTGGTGTGGCATTTGACTATGTCGGCGCAAACGACCGCTTGGGCACTTGCTCATGCCAACACCACAAAGACACGCAGTTCCTCTGGCCGTCTGGCCAGCACGGCGGACCGCCGAGATCAATTCTGAGCCCCGCGACGTTCCACCCAATAACCCGACTGCAATTACCCCTGCGATAGCAGCTCGAATTGTCGCGGAGTACTCGTGCTTTGGCGACAGTGTTCTCGCAATTGGTGATGCTATTGATTCAACCCGCATCGCCAGTACTGAATTCAATCGTCAGCTCATCGCCGATCTGGCTTTAGAACCCGCCAGGCGGGCAACCGCCACCGCCGTGGACGGGCCTGAGTCGAACGACATCTACAGCGGATGTCCGGGGCGACTACACGAATGCCTTGGCGATCTTCACGGCGTGATCGACCTGGTCATTGCGTCACCGTTGGTCGAATGCGTTGAGGACTCTGAGTGTACGTACTGCGAATCACGGACTCACCTCGCTTACATGGACTACTTCGATGCTCTCCGACCCGGCGGACATCTGGTGACTGTCACAAGGAACGAGCGTCGCGGTCAACGATTCGTTGATGTCGCTGCAGCAACTGTTCAAGGCGCGACGTCCGCTGGTTTTGAATACCTGCAGCACAACATCGCCCTTCTTTGCAGTGTTACCGGCAGCGGGTTCGCCACGCGTCCGTCGTTCTGGGAGAACCGGGGCACGCGCCACGACCGGTCCGATGACGTCCCTCACTCGCGAGTGGTTCACGCCGACGTCAACGTGTTCGTGAAGCCAGGAGCGGCCAGTGTCTGAGCCCCTTCCGCTGTCAGTCTGGCCGGTAGGCCAGGAACAGTCCCGCTCGCAACGCAAAGGACGTTTCGTTCCGGAGTCGATGGCGCACCCAGGCAAGATGCTGCCCGCCATCGCACGGTATGCCGTCGAGACCTACACGAAGCCCGGCGACCTCGTCGTCGACCCGATGTGCGGCATCGGTACAACACTCGTCGAGGCAGTACACCTCGGTCGCGATGCCTTCGGCGTCGAATACGAACAACGATGGGCTGGGCTTGCGAACGCAAATGTCGACCTCGCCAAGTCGCAAGGTGCAACAGGCCGTGCGACGGCTGTTTGCGGAGACGGAGGCCAAGTCGTATCCCTTGCGAGAGACGCCGGAGTCGGACAGGCAGCGCTGGTCATCACGTCCCCGCCTTACGGTCCTTCGCTACACGGGAAGGTAGCGACCCTGACCACAGGCGTGCAGAAGAGCGAGTCCGTGTACTCATCCGACAAGTCGAACCTCGGGTACGCATCGACGGATGACTTGCTGCAGTCCTTCCGGGACATCTTGCGCGGTTGCGCGACGCTGCTCAAGCCGGGCGGCGTTGTGGTGATCACCACTCGTCCGTGGCGAAGGAAGGGCTATCTCATCGACTTGCCCGGGCATGTCGGTCGACTCGCGGCAAGAGCTGGGTTGGAGCCGTTCGAACGCAACGTGGCGCTGCTGTGTGCGGTCCGAGACAGCGAGCTCGTCAGCCGAGCATCGTTCTTTCAGCTCGACGGCGTCCGCAAGGCGCGACTTCAGGGCACTCCCCTCGCGGTGATCAGCCACGAAGACGTGATCGTCATGCGCAAGGCAAGGGTCGCTTGACCGACCAACCATTGAACGTCGTCCTACCGGACGGCCCACCCGAACTGACAGCCGCCCTAGCCCTAGCGCTGGGGCGGCTGTTTCTCTCCCTGTCGACTGGATCGAGTCCTGGATCCAGAGGTAAGACGTCCACGGAGGGCTCTAAAGGGCCAGATGAGGAGGGTTCTTGAGCAGGTTCGCGTTCTACGGCCGGGTATCGACCGAGGACCAGCAGGATCCAACGTCGTCGAAGAATTGGCAGCTCAGCCGGTCGACTTCGTTGATCGAGCCCCACGGCGGCGAAATCGTCGCCGAGTTCTTCGACATTGGGCAGTCACGTTCGCTTCCATGGAAGCGGCGACCGCAAGCCGCATCCCTCCTCAAAGCATTGGCTAATCCGAAGCGCGGGTTCGACGCCGTCGTGATCGGAGAACCAGCGCGCGCCTTCTACGGCAACCAGTTCGGCCTGACCTTTCCCGTCTTCACGCATTACGGCGTCGAACTGTGGGTACCCGAAGTTGGCGGGCGCATCGAGCCCGACTCGGACGCGCACGACTTGGTGATGTCCCTCTACGGTGGAATGAGCAAAGGCGAACGCAACCGGATCAAGATTCGCGTTCGTAGCGCCATGGCGTCGCAGACACGAACCGAAGGCCGCTTTCTCGGTGGTCGACCCCCGTACGGCTACAAAATCATTGACGCGGGCGTACATCCGAATCCCGGGAAGGCAGCCCTTGGCCTGCGGCAGCATCGGCTCGGCGTCGACCCCGTCACGGGCCCCGTGGTCCAGGGCATCTTCAACGATTGGGTCAGCGGAAAAGGCCTGCACCTCATCGCCGAGGAACTCACGAAGAACGGAATTCCGTGCCCCTCCGCGTACGATCGCAAACGCAACCAGCACCGCGAAGGTGACGCGTGGGCCAAGTCGGCCATTCGCGCCATCCTTTCAAATCCTCGGTACACCGGCCACCAAGTTTGGAATAAGCAACGGCGCGACGAGGTCCTGCTCGACGTCGAAGACGTAGCCCTTGGCCATCACACGGTGCTGCGCTGGAACGACAGCAAGGACTGGGTCTGGTCTGACAACCTCATGCACGAGGCCCTCGTCACGATGGATGAGTTCGAGCAGGCGCAGGAGCACCTCCAGGTCAACCGGCTGCGAAAGTCAGAACGACGCGGCAAGCGAGCAAACAACGGTCCTTACTTGCTGAGTGGCCTAGTTCGCTGTGGAGTCTGCAAGCGAAAGATGCACGGCTCTTGGAATCACGACACCGCACGGTACCGCTGCCAGTACCCGTCCCAGTACGCGTTGGCCAAAGGCATCGAGCACCCGAAAACCATCTACATCAAAGAAGACGACCTCACGCCCATCCTCGACGCGTGGATTTCGACAACATTCTCGCCCGAGAATGCGGATTCAACCTTCGAAGCCATCGCGGCCGCGATAACGGACACAACCGCTGAAGTCCTCCGAGCGCAGTCACTCCGAGACAAGATCAAGGACTGCGACAAGCGCCTCGACAAGTACCGCGTCGCGCTCGATGCCGGGGCCGATGCCGAGGTAGTCATCGGCTGGCTGCACGACGTCAGAAGAGAGCGAACCGCTCTCGAGCTCAAACTTGCCGACATCCCGCCAGCGCCAACCGCGACTCCCGATGACCTACGAGCGTTGATCAAGGACATGGAAGCTGTTGTGAACGCGTTGTCCGCAGCAGACCCGGAGGAGCGGACCGCCGTGTACCGAGCACTGGCGATGGAGGTGACGTACGACCCGTACAACAAGAAGTTGTTTGTGACCGCTGACCTGGGAAAACACGGATCCAGCCGTGTAGATAAGAGCGTGTCGGCGAGAGGACTTGAACCTCCACGGGGTTGCCCCCACTAGCCCCTCAAGCTAGCGCGTCTGCCTATTCCGCCACGCCGACGTGGTACTGAACTGAAGTTCAGCGGCTCCGAGACATTAGCGCAGCGAGTCAGCTCGCCTTTGCGCTTCGGCTAGCGCTCCCAAGAAATCTGGAGGCACCAAAGACCGGGCTTCGTCTAAAGAAACCCAGCTCACATCGGGGCTCTCGCCCTCCCTCGGTACCGGCTCATCGGGATCAGAAAACAGCAACCACCTTGTGTCGAGATGCGTATGACCCTTTGGGCCTTCGTGCACATCTACGTGGATCAGCTGAGGACCACCGCCCGGATGCGACGCAACGATCCCCGCCTCTTCTCGCACCTCGCGCAGCACCGCCTCAGCCGGCGTTTCATCTCGATCGACGTGCCCACCCGGGCCGACCCAAATCGAGAATCGCTTGTGCAAATGCAACAACACGCCAGCCGAGCTCAGCACGACTGCACTTGCGGTCACGTGAGTGGTCTGCGCGCTTTCAGACAACGGGTCTTGCAACATCGGAATCGTGTGTTGGATCGCAGCTAGCGACAACGACTCTTTCTCATCGTGCGTCTCGTGATCAGCCAGCAACTTCAGCAACTCATCGACACGAGGGTCATCAATACGAGGATCACTCACGGCTTCCACCACTGTTCGGCATTCCACGTTGGACTCGACACATATCCGTTTGCGCGCACTCCAGCCACAACCGAATCGGTGTACGCAGTAAGTGGTGTCGCCCACCACAACGGCAACAATTGCGCTTTGTCATGCAGCGTGCGCTCGACATCAACAACCGCGCGACGCTCACCAGCGTCGGCGCGTCGCGTCAAGTCAGACCCGACTTGCGACTCGAAGTTGCACGTCCAGCACACGTCGGGTCCGTTCTGCGTGGAAGTCACGAGCAGTTGATACTGACCAGACGCCAACCACTGACGCACGGTTCCCGCATCGCCCGACTGCCCATTGATCGACGCCGAAAAACCTTGACCAGCGCGCTGCACAGACTTCTGCAACAACGGCATCAACGGCTCATCCGTCGGAGTACTCAAAGTCAGTGTGCTCGAACCAACGTCTTCCGATGCCACCACCGAAGCGCGCGGCCACACACGATCGTTTGTTCCGTCAAATCCCGTTACCAAAGTCGACTCGCCGTCGAGCAACGAATCGACGAACTGCTCACGCGGCACGCCTGACAACACACGCTTGCGTGGCCCGTCGGTCACGCGCTCAGCGTTAAGCCACAAACCAACCCACGCACCGGTGCGTTCGTCACGACTCACTTTCACGCCAGCGATATCACCGAACAGCTTGCTGCGCACGGTGTCGGCAACCGGGGCAACCACATCAACTTGCTTCGTCTCTAACAACTGTCGCGCCATCACCGAATCGGCAGTCAATACCAAATGAATCTCGTCGACGAACGGTCCGCCGTCGCCATACCAATTCGAATTAGGCACGACCGTTGTTTCCAACCCCGACGTGACCGAACGCACAACGAATGCGCCGCCGTAGACATCAGCAGCGGGTGGAGTCACCGACGCCTCACCCGACCACAAGCGTCGCCATCCGGGGAAGGGTGTCAAGAAGTTCACCTTGATTGTGCCGCTCGCTGACGGGCCGTCGATGGTCGACACGAATCTCTTGTCGGCCGAACGACGCAAGTCATCAACGGTGATTGGCGCGCCGTTCGACCACTGCGCTCCAGCGCGCAAACGAAATGTTGCTGACGTGCGGTCAGAACTACTGCGATCAGAACCTGGTTCGACCAACGACGCGCGCCAAGTTCCGTCGGGCTGTGCAACGAACAACTTGGGCCAAACGAGCTGTCGCAACGTGTCGCCGCCTTGTCCGGCGTCGGCTAGCTCGGGGGGACTGCTCACGGCGACGCGAACGACTCCCCCTTTTGCATGGGTTGCCGCAGGGCCATCAACAGGCGCTGTTTGCGGAGAAGTGTCGGGACGCGTACGCACGACGATCACCACATTGATTACGACAATCACCAGCACCAACAGCAACGCCCCGCGACGCCAGCGACGAGACCTCAGCTTTTTGGCGATAGCCACACATCACCCGCATCGAAATTTCCGGTCGGCAGCGGGGTCAACCCACGCACATTCGCCGTCGCCACCGAGTCAATGGGGAAGGTTGCAAGCGGCACGGCAACGGCCAGCACGCCGAGCAGATCACGCTCAATAGTTTCGTAAAGGTTGACGCGGGTTATCGGACTCTTCTCGAGTTCAGCAGCGACCAAACGTTGATCAATCGACATGTCTTTGAGTCCGCTCACGTTGGCCGGGGCGTTGCTCAGATAAAGCGGCGTCAAGAACGCCGACGGCATCGGGTATGCAGCCGACCAAGCTGTTTGGAAGAGTCCGCGATCGGGCGACACGGTTACCGGCGCGAACTGCGAGCTCGGCGGGTTCGCAACAACCGACGGAATACCGACTGCCGTGAGGTCATCGGTGATCTGCTTGATTGCGTCAGCGTTGAAAGGTGCGTCAGCCGACAAATCAAGATTGATGATGGGGATCTTGCCGTCGGGGAATGCTTGATGCAACAAGTCACGTGCCACAGCGGGGTCATAGACGCACTTGTCTGCGCAACCCACCCCGTTTGATCCCTGCGACGCGTCAGACACAAGGCGACTCAGCGGTCGCGAGTCTCCGCCAATCTTGGCCACAACTGCAGAACGGTTGATCGCATGATTGATCGCTTCGCGAAATCGAACGTCGCCAAACTTCGGGCTCTGCAGGTTGAACGACAAGTACAACGTACGCAACGACGGACGGAACAAGTGACGTCCGTACTTCGTGCCCGCTTCTTGTGCTTTCGCGGCCGGCACCGGCGACCAATCCAATTCGTTGTTCTCGAACGCGGCATACGACGCGTCGACATTTGGATAGAACGTCACCTGAATACCGTCAAGCCAGGTCGGCACCAGATTCGACTTGTTCAGCGTTGCTGCCTTGCCCGGTTCGTTGACACCCATCACGAACGGCCCCGTACTCACTGGATTGCCGTCAGCGGTGTAGTGCGCAATGCCGAACGCAGGGTTACCCAACAAGCTCGCAAAGTCGCCGAAAGGAGCGTCTAAGCGAAACTCGATGTCGTTGCCAGCAACAGTGATTCCCTCGATGCGCGCTGTCGGCGGACCGTTCACAAACGCGTCGTAACCAACAATCGAACGCAGCAGCTCGGCTGACGGCGACGCGGTTGTCTTGCGCATCAAGTGCTCAAGACTGAGCTTGACGTCTTCAGCCGTTAGTGGCTCACCGTTGGCCGCCTTGACGCCATCGCGCAAATGGAACGTCCACTTTTGTTTGTCGTCAGTGGATTCCCACCACGCAGCCAACGCGGGAACGGGGCCGAGCGTGTTTGAATCCCACGCTGTCAAGCCGTCGTACAGCTCATCGGCAAGCACACGGTCGCTGACCGATTGGGCCATGGCTGGATCAAACGAAGTAACAGCAACAAGACCCTGCTTGAGGACGCCTCCGCGAACGGGTGGTTCTTCAGAGTTCGACTTCGACGATGAGCAGCTGCTCACCAACAATGCGACAGCGGTAAGGCCGACGATCAGCCTGCGAGCCCCCATGGCCTTCTATTGAAGACGGATCGAGAGCAGCAGCGTGGTGAACGTAAACAGAAAGACAAAAATGATCGTTGCGCGATCGAGGTTTCGCTCAACCACGGTCGAGCCAGCGGCCGCCGAGCTCATGCCGCCACCCATCATGTCTGACACACCGCCGCCACGACCGCTGTGCAACAGCACCAGCGTTATCAGGGCAAACGAGTCAATGACGTGCAGGATGACGATCCAAGTAGTCAGCGCGGTGAAATCGGGCACGGGCTAGACGCTAGCAGCGCTAGATCCACACTGCGCCCCGTTGCGAATAGACATCACGAATAGACAACATCAATAGACGGTCAGGCGTGGGTCGAAGCCACGATCCGCGCAAATTCATCGGGATCAAGGCTGGCGCCACCTACGAGCGCCCCGTCGATGTCGGGTTCGGCAAAGAACGCAGCGGAGTTGCCAGCCACAACTGAGCCGCCATATTGAATGCGCACCGATCCACTCACATCTTTGTCGGCGATCTCAGCAATGCGACTGCGCACCATCTTGCACATTGCCTGCGCGCCTTCGGGTGTAGCGCTGCGATCGTTGCCAATGGCCCACACCGGCTCATACGCAATAACCAGCTTCGCAATGTCGGCTGGCTTTACAAGCGAGAGGCCTTCGTTGAGCTGAGTGATGACAACTTCTTCAGCGCGCTGCGCTTCGCGCTCTTCTTTGGTTTCACCAACACACATGATCGGAGTCATTGCGTTGCGCAAAACAGCTTCGACTTTCTTCGCAACCATCTCGTTGGTTTCACCAAAGTCGCGACGACGTTCGGAATGGCCCACAATCACGTAGCCAACGTTGAGCTTGCTCAAGAACGCTGGACTCACTTCACCAGTGAAACGACCCAAATCTTCCCAGTGACAATTCTGCGCGCCGAGACCAATGGGAATGCTGTCTGCTTCGAGCACCGTTTGCACTGAGCGGATGTCGGTAAACGGCGGGTGCACAGTGACATCTGCCGAGCGATAGTCGTCGGCCTTCAGTGCCCAGTAGAGCTTTTGCACCGTTTGAATCGCCTCGAAGTGATTGAGGTTCATCTTCCAGTTGGCGCTGATGATTGGTTTGCGGCTCACGACTCTCCACGCAATGCACGTAGCCCTGGCAAATCACCTTGCTCGATGAACTCGAGCGCGGCACCTCCACCGGTCGAAACCCAACTCATCTGGTCGGCAAGACCGAACGAATTGACAGCACTGACAACATCGCCGCCGCCGATCACGGTCGTGCCCGCACACTTCGCCATTGCATCAGCAACGCTCTTTGTTCCGTCAGCAAAACGGGGATCTTCGAAACGCCCGACAGGACCATTCCAAAACGCAGTGCGCGCTGAATGAACTTCTTGCGCGAACGTCACTCGGGTCTCGGGACCAATGTCGAAACCTTCCCATCCATCAGGAACGTCACGCGCAACAATCTGCGTGCCCGCCGCGTCGACGTCTCCTTCAAACGATTGACCCGGCGCAACAACGAGATCGGTTGGCAACACAATCCGCTTGTCGCCGTCGAGCAGCTTGCGGCAGTAATCGAGCTGATCGGCTTGCAACAACGAGTCACCAATCTGATGACCCATTGCCTTTAAGAACGTGTAAGACATGCCGCCGCCGATGATCATCGTGTCGACCTTGTTGAGCAGCGCGTCAATCACGCCAATCTTGTCGCTCACCTTCGCGCCACCAAGCACAGCAACGAACGGACGCGTTGGGTCTTCAAGCAATCCTCCCAACACTTCGACTTCCTCATAGAGAAGTCGACCTGCAGCAGACGGCAGGAACTGTGGGGGCCCAACAACCGAAGCGTGTTTGCGATGGGCAGCGCCAAACGCATCGTCTACATAAAAGTCTTGGCCAGCAATGAGCTGTTGAACAAAGGCCGGATCGTTTTGTTCCTCACCAATATTGAATCGCAAGTTCTCTAGGACCCGAACGCCGGGCACCAGCTCTTGCACGCGCGCTTCAATCGGAGCCATCGAATACTTCGGATCGGCTTGGCCTTTCGGACGACCTACATGTGCACAGACCGTCACAGAGGCACCCCTGTCGACGAGCCACTGCCATGTCGGAACCGATTGACGGATGCGATAGTCGTCGCCAATCACTCCGTCTTTCAGCGGCACATTCAAGTCGGAACGAACAAGAACATTCTTGCCCGACACATCACCTAAGTCTTCGAGTTGTGGAAGCTTCATTGATTGGCTCATTGATTAGCGCGGCCCACAATCTCGGTGAGTTCAACGAGGCGGCTCGAGTAACCCCACTCGTTGTCGTACCAGCCGAAAACCTTCACGAGGTTTCCGTTAGCCATTGTCAGCAACGAGTCAAACGTGCACGACGCGGGCGAGCCGACAATGTCGGAAGACACCACCGGATCAGCTGTGTAGACCAACACGTTCGCAAGTGGGCCCGATGTCGACGCTGCTTTGAACGCCTCGTTGATCTCTTCGACGGTCACGTCTCGACTGAGTAGCGCAGTGAAGTCAGTGATCGAACCACACGCAACTGGCACGCGCATTGCGCTTCCATCGAGACGACCCTTCATTGCTGGAATCACCTCGCTTGTTGCGCGAGCAGCACCCGTTGAAGACGGCACGATGTTTTCAGCAGCCGCACGCGCTCGACGCAAATCTTTGTGAGCGAGGTCGAGCAAATTCTGATCGTTCGTATATGCGTGGGTTGTCGTCATCAAACCCTTGTCGATGCCGAACGCCTCGTCGAGCACCTTCACCATCGGCACAAAACAGTTGGTCGTACATGATCCGTTTGACACGACCAAGTGATTGGCCGGATCAAACGTGTCTTCGTTCGCACCAATCACGAACGTGGCATCAGCGCCCTTGGATGGCGCACTCACGATCACACGCGGCGCCCCAGCATCGAGATGCATGGCTGCCTTGTCACGATCGGTGAAGATGCCCGTCGACTCGATCACGACATCGACACCAAGGTCTGACCAAGGCAAGGCTTTGGGATCGCGCTCGGAAATAACGGTGATGTGCTTGTCGCCCACCTGAATGCCGTTGTCGGTCACCCGCACATCGACGGGCAGTGTGCCGTGCGTCGAGTCGTACTTCAACAGGTGAGCGTTGGTCTCGGTGGATGTCAGGTCGTTTACGGCGACGAGTTCAATGTCAGCTCCGTGGCGCTCGGCAGCGCGGAAGAAATTACGACCAATCCGGCCAAAACCGTTGATACCTACACGAACTGTCATTCGGCACTCCTGCGACAAATCATTGGCGAACGGCGACAGTCTGCCAGCTCGGAGCCGAGCCCACGGGCACTTCCGTCGGTCATGGATATTCAATCGCCGGATGAGCTCGACTTGGAACGGCCGGCGACCCGCTGAGATCCTGTCGAGATGCCTGAACACCCGCTCAACCAGCTCTCATCCCTTCTCAAGAACCTGGAACGCCGTCAGCGCCTGGCTGCTCAGGCCATCGAGGCCGCTCTCAACCGACCCGAGGTGACTGACGCCCTCGGACGTCCGCGCGGCTTTGACGTGGCGGCCGACTTGTCGGTGCTCTCTCCGACCATGCACCGCAACGCTGCGGAACGTGGCGCTGCAGCTGCCGAGAAAGGTCGCCGGGAGCTGCAGGAGGCGTGGGCTGACTTCGGTGGCGAACCTCCGAACCAACGTGATCTCACCCGTCTGGCCACCCGCAAAGTGAACGAAGTCGCCGCCATCGAGCGCATCGGAGGTCAACTGCAGGCGTTCTGCCTGAGTCACGCAACAGGCGTCGGCACTACATGGGCAGTCCCAGCCCTCGCCGAGTTGAAAGAACTGCGCGACAAGACAATCAAGGAACTCGTCAAAAGTGACATCGCACCCATCGGACAACGACTGAGCGCCGATTTCGCCGAAGGGTTCCAACACATGTTCAGCTCGACGCGGCTGGCGATAGAAGCGGCGCGCGACGGACGCGACACGCGCATTGCATCAGCCATCCTTCTCGAGCAAAAGGTTGTCATCGCTCAGACAGCCGACTTCTTCGCAACGGCGGCGACTGTCGAAGGTCAAAACATCCGCACCGCACCGAACGATCTGCGCCGCATTAGTCAGGCTGCAACAACGGCTCGCGAATCGCAGCGGTTGGCAGATGTGATGAACGAGGCATTTACTCGCTACTGGGCGTCACCACAGTCGGCCGCCGCACGAGCCGAGTTCGACACCGAGGGCCGGACACTGACGCCAAAGTCACTTACCGAAAAGATCGCCCTGATTGCCGGCGGATCTGAATATCGATTCTCAGCGAGCCTGCTTCGCAACGCATCGAGCCAACTGACTCGCAACTTTGAGGGCGGCCAAGCGCTGTCGGCAGTTGCACCTAAGTCAGAACTCGCTTCGCTCGGCTAAGTCAATCGGATAAGTCGCTCGGATAAGTCAATCCTTCTTGCGGAGGCGCTTTAGCTCTTCGCGTTCGTTGAGCATCCGGCGGCGGCGGAAACGCAACGCCAATCCGGCGAGCTCGTCGATCACTACGGCGGCAAAAGTGACGACCAGGACGATCACGGCCAGCGACGTGTTGCCGTGCATCCAGAGGAAGTTCACCTTCACTGCATGCGTGTTCTGCGTGATGAACGCAACCACCGCGGCTGCCACCAGGAAGCCGATAATGACCGACCAAACCGGACCAGCCGAAGAAAACACCTTCTCTTTCTCAGGCTCTTTGGTGCCAGCATCAAAGAGCTCGCCGGGGCCGGCCGAACGTGGTGTCGAAGGTGTCGCCGCGTCATTCATACGACCGACCTTACCCACTCGACTACCGTCGTGAACGTTTAGACGCTCATACATACGAGGTGGTCAGTTTCATGCGTTGGTCAAAGGCATTCATCCCCACATTGCGAGATGATCCCGCCGAGGCTGACGCGCCGAGCCACAAGCTCTTGTTGCGCGCCGGCTACGCGCGCCAGCTCATGTCGGGTCACTACGCCCTCACTCCCCTCGCCGTGCGCGTCCGCGCCAAGATCATCAACATCATTCGCCAAGAGATGACCCGCATCGACGCGCAAGAATTCTTGATGCCCGTAATGCATCCCGCCGAGATCTGGAAGCGCAGCGGCCGCTGGGAAGTCATGGGCGACGAGATGTTCCGCCTCAAAGACCGCAAAGAACAAGAGCTGGCGCTCGGCATGACGCACGAAGAAATCTTCACCGAGTTCTTCCGCGAAGTGCAGTCGTACCGCGAACTCCCTCAGAGTTGGTATCAGTTCCAAACCAAGTTGCGCGACGAGCCACGACCAAAGAGCGGGCTGCTTCGCGTGCGCGAGTTCACGATGAAAGATGCGTACAGCTTCGACCTCGACGAGGCCGGGCTCGACAAGATCTTCAACGCGTACCACGACGCCTATACGCGCATCTTCAAGCGCGTGGGCATCTACGCAATTCCTGTCGAGGCATCCAACGGCGCGATGGGTGGCAAGGGCTCGATCGAATTCACCGCTCCTGCTGACATCGGCGAAGACATCATCGTGCACTGCGCGAGCTGCAACTACGCCGCCAACATCGAAGGGGCCGAATCAACCCTCGTAGCAATCGACGACGGCAAAGGCCTTGATGCGCCAGAACAATTCCCTACACCCGGCGTGCGCACTATTGCCGATCTCGAAACCTTCGCCGGACGCACCGACAGCGGCGAACCCCTGGCGGCCGCCGCCGACCGACAGATCAAAACGCTTGTCTACGTGCTCGACGGAAACATCACCCTCGTGTTGGTGCGCGGTAACGACGAGCTCGTTGAGCAGAAACTGCAAGACGCCACCGGAGCCGTGGCTTTGCGACCTGCTCAAGCCGACGAGATCAAGGCCGCACTCGGCGCGTCGCCTGGCAGCCTCGGTGCCGTTGGTGTTAGCGGAATCAACATCGTTGCCGACGAAGCGCTCCGCGGGCGTCGCGCCATGACCACCGGAGCCAACATCGACGACGTTCACTATCGCGGCGTCGACGTCGAACGCGACATCACTATTTCGCAATGGACATCACTGCGACGCGTGCGTGCCGGCGAGGCGTGCCCAAATTGCGGCCAACCCCTCAATGAACTGCGCGCTGTCGAAGTCGGGCACATCTTCAAGCTCGGGCGTCTGTATACCGAGGCTTTGGACGCAACCGTTCTCGGGCCCGAAGGCGAAACCATCAACCCAATCATGGGCTGCTACGGCATCGGCGTCGAGCGCGCCATGGCCGTCGTTATCGAAACCAATAATGACGATAAAGGCATCATCTGGCCTGCTGCCGTAGCGCCATTTGATGTTGCCGTTGTTGCACTGACTGCAAACGACGCTGACACGATGAGCGCCGCGGAATCGCTCTACGCCGAACTACAGGCACTCGGTCTTGATGTTCTGTTTGACGATCGCGACGCTCGCACCGGAGTAAAGCTCGCCGATGTCGAACTCATCGGCATCCCCTTGCGTGTCGCTCTCGGCAAACGCGGAGTCGCCAACGGAACCGCAGAAATCACCACCCGAAAAACCGGTGAAACCATCGAAGTTCCACTCGCCCAACTCGCCCAAGCCGTCGCCGACGCATCAGCCCGCCTCTTAGAAGAAGAACGACCCGACCTGCCGGCCTAGGCGCCCGTCACCCCGTCACCCCGTCACCCCGTTTACCCACCACCCACTACCCACGTCACGTGCGGGAGACGGCCACGACTCCGTGTTGATGCGGACTCGGAGTCAACGTTGACCTTGAACCGTCGGAGACAACAACCGCGAGCGTCTAATTGGAGCTGCGCGAGACCGGATCACGCCCGTCGGCGGACACGCTAAGCGGGTGGCAGACACGCTAAGCGGGTGGGGCACACGCTGCGCACGTCGGGCACGCTGCGCCGGTCGGGCACCGTGTTGATGCGGACTCGGAGTCAACGTTGACCTTGACCCGTCGGAGACAACAACCGCGAGCGTTATAGTGAGAAGCACGTCCCGGCGACGTCGCCATTCAGAAGGTCTGGCAACTCATGCACGGACGTTTCGTCAGCTCTTGCGTTGACCCCGAGTCCGCACGAGAAAGACCACCGAATGCGAATGCGACCAGACATCGAGCTGGCAACGAAGCTCGATGAAGTATCAGCCCACCACCGCGACCTTGCCGCACAACTATCGATCGCAGGTTTGTCTCTAGGAAGTTTGTCTAGGGGCAGTTTGTCTAGGGGCAGTTTGTCTAGAGAACATTCATCTGTAGAACGTGCATGGATACAAACGATCCGCTACGCCACCGGCTTGCCGATCACCTCGCTCTGTAAACGACTTCAGATCACAAAGCAGGCACTGTTCAATCTCGAACGTCGCGAGGTAGCAGGCACGATTTCGATCGCGAAGCTTCGTGAAGTCGCTGACGCGCTGAATTGCGACGTGATCTACGGGTTCATTCCACGCGAACCGTTTGTCGAATCAGCAACGCGATTGCAGCAACAACAAGATCGCGCTCGACGCGCTAAGCGCAAGATTCCAGCACCCGACTGACAGTCGGACTCACAACTTGTTGCGCGCGTAACGAGTCAACGCGATTGCGACAAAAGCGACATCGAAACGACACCCACCGGCGCTTGGCACTCATTAGACAATGCGCCATGAAATTCACAACACACCACCACACCCGTTCAAAACACTCGCGACCAAATAAACGGCGCCTGGCGATTCGACTTGGATTGTTAGCAACCGTTGCCGCGACTGCTTTAGCCGTTCCGTCCGCGATTCCGTCGGCTTCGGCAGCACAAACCACAACACAAGCGCGCGTTCCGCAGAACGTTGCGCAACAACTCGCTTGGTATCCGGGCGGCAAGCAAATAAACGCAAACGAGGTTTCCTACAAGAACGGCACCGTCATCGTCAGCTTCCCATCGAGTGCTGCAACGGCCAGCTCGCCGGGAGTGACTGACTTGTTTGGCAACATTCATGGTTGTCCGGCAGGCAAGCCCGACAACCGTTGGTACTGCTTCTACCAAGACAAAGATTTCAAGGGCCGCATGGTGAAGTGGAACCTGCCCCACTGTCACAAAAACTGGCTCGCGTTCAATGACGTCGGCTTCAACAACGAAACCTCATCGTGGGTTAACACAGGTGGCCTGAACATCGCTGTGTTCAACGGCGTGCCCTACAAGTCCGCGAGGCTTTGGCACGAGAACCCCCACACCGAAGTCAGTTGGGTCGGCGACGCCAATAACGACAAGGCATCAGCCTTCATCACGAGCTGCGGTTAGGCCAGCGTTGCAACCACCGGGCCTCATCATGTCGGGCCCGGTGGTTGCGACTACTACTTATCGATTACTTATCGATGTCGCGGTGACCGACCGACGGTGCGAATCCATGGTCGGCGATCCGTTTGGCAAGCTCTTCGGCGATGACCACCGAACGATGACGGCCACCCGTGCAACCCACCGCAATCGTCAAGTACGCCTTGCCTTCTTTCACGAACGCTGGCATCACCAGTTCAAGAAGCGAATCGAGACGGGCAAGAAACTCCGACGTCTCGGGTTGTCCCAACACATATTCACGGACCGGTTGGTCGAGCCCGGTGAGCGGACGCAACGCAGGCTCCCAATGCGGATTGGGCAAGAAGCGACAATCAAGCACGAGGTCGACATCGAGCGGAAGACCGTGTTTGTATCCGAACGACATCACCGATGTGCGCATCGACATCGCTTGCTCTTCACTCGAGAAGAGTTCGACTAGTCGATCGCGCAGTTGATGCACGTTGAGATCGCTCGTGTCGATAACGACATCGGCGGCAGCCTTGACTGGAATCAACAACTCGCGTTCGCTGCGAACTGCGTCGCCAACACTGACTTCGTCCATCGGGTGTCGACGACGCGAACCTTCGTAGCGTCGAACCAACACGTCGTCGTTGGCGTCCAAGAACAGCACGCGCACCGTGGATCCGCCGTCGCGCAACTGGGCGATCGCGGGCGCTAGATCTTCAAAGAACGCACCCGTGCCGGCGACCAACGCAATCTTCGAGGTTGATGATCCAGGACGACCAGCGAGGTCAGCAACTTTTGAAATGAGCGCCGGCGGAAGGTTGTCGATTACGAACCACCCAAGATCTTCGATCACATCAGCAGCCGTGGAACGTCCCGCCCCCGATAGCCCGCTGATAATTACGAACTCACTCATGCGGCACCCAGATTAGTGAAAAGGTGTCGCCGGAAGGCCGATGGCTCGCGGCCGACAGCTCGCGGCTGATGGCTAGCGCAGTTGCCGGAGTGCCAAGAACTACAGAGCGTGAGAGGCGCCGAGCACGAGTGCGGCAACGCCAACACCCGAGGCAATGTTGCCAAGCACGAGAACCAAGAGCTGATTGTCGAAGCGAGCCTGCAAACGGCCAAGGGCCGAACGGACCTCTGCCATCTCACGACGGTTCATCGTGATGTCGACCCTCACCCCGGCCGTGGCATCTTCGACTTCTTCGGCGATCTTCTTCAGGCGCTCGTCGAGTTCTTTGAGGCTCTCACGAATAGAGCCCATGAGCTCTTCCGCTGTGCGCGGCTCGTCGTCGTAGTCGTCGTAGTCGTCGTAAGCCATAGAGATCAATGCTTCATCGTCGTGAGACGGGGGGAATTGAGCATGTAAACCAATGTCATAGCTTCTCGGCCCGTAAAAAGAGCAGCCTAGGGATGCTCGACGCCTCCACATACTCGTCGGCCCGAGCCAAAAACCCTGGTGGAGGCGCCGGCTCTCGCATCTCGGTGATGAATAGCCCGTGCTCGGCCATTGGGTTCACGTAATGCGACAGCGGACGATGCACGAAGGGAATCACGACCCCTGTGTCGACCTCCTCTTGAGTCACGTCGACCGTGAGGTACGGCCCGATCCTCCAGTACTGCTCTTCGAGAATGTGGTCATCGATCCATCCGCTACCAGGTGTTTGCAGCAGCGGATGGTTGACGAAGATCAAGAAACGTCCACCCGGAACCAGCACGCGCGACACCTCGGCGAACACCGGCATCACGTCGTCGATGTGTTCGAGCACCAGGCACGCCGAGACGGCGTCGAACGACTGCGAAGGGAACGGCAGTGCCGTTGCATCAGCGCGCGCATAAGCCACATCGCCATCACGACGCTCGGCCTCGTCGATCTGGTTCACCGACCGGTCGACGCCGACAGCTTGGGTGGCACCGCACGCCCGAGCCAGTCTTGCTAGCTGTCCTTCACCGGTTCCAAGATCGAGAACCCGACGCGCGTTGGCGAAGTGCTCCTCAGCAATCGGAAGGATCTGCTCGACATACTCAGCGTCGGCGTCATTGGTGAATGTCTCTTGCCACCACTTCGCCTGTTGCTCCCAGACGTCATGATCGATCATGGATTCACCAACCCGATCGACACGACGAGCCAAACAACCACACCCACGACCACAACAATCCAGCCGACGGGTATGCGCCGACGCAAGCCACTATCAATCGACCATGCGAGCGGCGCGATCAGTCCGACAAGACACGCAACGACGTTCCATGACATGTTGCCGTGATCGATTGGATGTTGTCGGCGCGCCGTGAACAACGCCGGCCACTGGATCAACAACATCACGATCAAACCGAAGACGGTCGCCCAGATCTTGCTCGCAATGTCGTACTCGTGGCCCACGCCCCACAGTCTGGCCCGTAACTGCGGCCTCCGTGGTTAATGGGGAGCGTGCAGACGCTCGTACACAGCGTCAGCCACGGCGTCAGGCAACCACGACAAGCCCTTCAGCGTATCGTGCGACGCAACCTCGACCTGCTTGGCCCCACCGAGCTCGGCGATCAGTCGCTTCTTGCGGTTGGGCCCAAGACCTGGGATGTCGTCGAGCACGCTTTTGGTCATGCGCTTCGCCCTCAACTCGCGGTGGAACGTGATGGCGAAACGGTGCGACTCATCACGCAAGCGTTGCAACATGTAGAGCGCTTCTGACTGACGAGGAAGACGAATCGGGTCAGCCTGCCCGGGCAAATACACCTCTTCAAACTGCTTCGCGAGCGACGCGACCGGAATCTCCTCGTCGAGCCCCAACTCTTCGAGAACGCGCACGGCGACGTTGAGCTGACCCTTGCCACCATCGATCAACAGCAACTGCGGAGGATAAGCAAAGCGCTTCACCTTTTTGTACTCAGTGCCGTTCTCGTCAACGCCGGTTGACACATTGTCAGCACTTTCGGCATCACGCGCCTTTAGCAATGCACTGAAACGACGCGTCAACACTTCTTCCATCGCTGCATAGTCGTCGTTGCCGCCGACGGTCTTTACCTTGAACCGCCGGTAGTCACTCTTCTTGGCAAGCCCGTCTTCCATGACCACCATCGAACCAACGTAGTCAGTGCCCTGAATGTGGCTCATGTCGAAACACTCGATACGCAACGGAGCCGTCGGCAAGTCAAGTGCATCTTGCAGCGCGCGCATTGCCTGCGCGCGACTGTTGTGATCGGACGCTCGCTTTAGTCGGTGACGAGTGAGTTCTTGCGTTGCGTTAGTCGTGACCGTCTCTTGCAAGGTGCGCTTGTCGCCGCGTTGCGGCACACGCACAGCCACCTTCGCGTTACGCGCCAACGTGAGCCACTCTTCGATCAGTTCGATATCCGACGGCAAAGTCGGCACCAATACTTCTTTGGGCGGACCAACCGGGGGCACCTCGGCATAGTGCTGCTCGAGCATTTGTTGCACGAACTCAGCGTCAGTTAGGTCTTCGACCTTGTCGACCAAAAACCCCTTGCGGCCGACAACACGCCCACGGCGCACGTAAAACACTTGCACAGCCGCTTCGAGGTCGTCGCCGTCGATGCCGAAGACATCAAAGTCTTCGTTCTTGTCGCCGACCATCTGCTGACGTTCGATGGCTTTGCGCACCGTGACGAGCCGGTCGCGAAGGCGGGCCGCTCGCTCGAACTCGAGCGCGTCAGACGCGCCTTTCATGTCACTCTCGAGCTGACGGATAACCGGCGCCGTATCGCCGTCAAGAAAGTCAATCAGTCGCTGAACGAGTTGGTCGTACTCAGCCTTGTCGACTTCTTTCGCACATGGCCCCACACACTTCTCTATGTGGAACAACAAGCACGGACGCCCCAATCGCTCGTGTCGCTGAAACTTGTTGTCACTGCACGTGCGAATTGGAAAAGTTCGCAACAGCAAATCGAGCGTTTCACGAATTGCATAAGCGTGTGCATAAGGCCCGAAATACTTCGTGTCTTTGCGCCGCTCACCTCGCATCACTCGTGCGCGCGGCCACTCGTCGCCCACGGTGATAGCGAGAAACGGATAGCTCTTGTCGTCAATCAGGCGGACGTTGAAGCGTGGCCGATACTGCTTGATGAGGCTGTACTCGAGCATGAACGCCTCGACGTCGTTGCGAACTTCGATCCACTCGACTGACTCAGCAGTAGCAACCATTTGCGCCGTGCGCGTGTGCAACAGAGCAGGGTTGCCGAAGTAGTTCGACAAACGCTGACGCAACGACTTGGCCTTGCCGACATAGATAACTCGCCCGTCTTTGTCTTTGAACTGGTAAGAACCAGGACGATCAGGGATTGTGCCGGCCGGCGGACGATTCATACGCCCCCATTTTGGTGCAACCAGCGAACTATCGCTGGCTCTGTTCGGACCTCAAGCGTCTACCCATCGGCATTGAGCTTGAGAGCAATGGCGTTGGCCATCAAGCGGCCCCGACGCGTGAGAACGCCGCGATCACCGCGACGCTCGACGAAGCCTTCGAGTTCGTCAAACGGCACAACAGAGGCAGGCACGCCGTCGCGCATGCGCAGTTGCAACTCGAGCTTTTCGAACCGACGCGTTGCGTCGTCAAGCATCTCAAACGCGGCCTCAGTCGACGCGCCCGAGTTGACCGCGTCGATGTAACGCTCTGGGGTGCGCAAGTTCCACCAACGTCGACCGTCTTGGTGAGAATGAGCTGCGCAACCAATGCCGCGATAGTTGCCTTGATCCCAATACAACTGATTGTGTCGACACTCGTTACCCGGTAGCGCCCAGTTGCTTATCTCGTAATTCTGAAAGCCCGCCTCCGTAAGCAAATCGTCAACGATGACGTATTTGTCGGCTTGATCGTCATCGTCTGGATGACGCGCGCTATCACCAGCCAACGGGGTACCTGGCTCAACCGTCAACGCATAGGCACTCACATGAGTAGGACGCGGCTGGAACGACAACACGCGCTCGACCGTCGCGCGCCAGTCATCCACCGATTCGCCCGCCACCCCGTAAATCAAATCAACGTTGGTGCGTTCGATACCGGCCTCGTCAGCCCAACGCAATGCTTGCTCGACATTGGTCGTGTCATGCGTGCGCCCGAGCGCGGCGAGCACGTGCGGAACCGTCGATTGCACGCCGAGCGAGATGCGGTTTACACCGGCTTGGGCGTAGGTGCGCAACATCGACAACGAGACCGTGTCGGGATTGCACTCAACTGTTACCTCGGCGCCTGCAGTGACGTCGATCGCATCAACGATCGATGTCAACAATTCGGGCGCAATCAACGACGGTGTGCCCCCGCCAAAGAACACGGAGCTTGCCGGCGGAAGCTCAGCGGCTGCCATCTCACTTCGACACGCAGCAACGTAAGCGTCAATCAGGTGAGGACGATCAGTCCACGTGGCAAAAGCGCAGTAATCACAACGCTTCGCGCAAAAAGGGATATGTACATAGACGCCGAATGCTTCCACCGGCGTCTATGTCAGCAGAAATTAAACCCCTTGGGTGTCGTGCTGCAGCAAGCCAAGCTGGTCGAGACGACGACGCATGCCGTCAGACGTGGCCTCGAACAGGCAGGCAATAGCGCGAAGGTCTTCTTGACGAATCGTGAGCACCTGACCATTGAAGTCTTGGCGCTGCAGCTGGATCATGCCGATGTAGCGGTTCAGCAGCTCACGCTCGGGGGCACCGAGCGATTCGAGGCGGCCGAGGTCAATGGCGATACGGCCATCTTCATAACCCGGACGTGACGACTCGCCCTCACGAAGGTCAATGGTTCCGTCTTCGTTGTTTTGCTGCCATGACGGACCCTCTGGGCCGAGATCACGGGGCAAGAGCTGGTCGACCGGAACGTTGTAGAAACGAGCCAGGCGCTGAAGACGAGGCACCGAAATTGCTCGCTCACCTCGTTCGTAAGCGCCGAGAACCGAGGCCTTGAACTCGTGCTGCGAGGCGCTCTCGACCGCCTGCAACGACATGCGCTTTTGCTTGCGCACCACCCGAAGCCTCTCGCCCACCTTGGTGGCATAGCTCATTGACATTGTTTCTGTATCGCTCACGTGCCGGCCCCTTCCGCTCTCGGGGTTCTATCCCCACGAGCGGTACTCATCTAACCACTTATTGTGATATCACGCTTGAAGTTTCAAGCCTGATGCGAACGGCCCGGGCTAGACGAGCCGCTTCGAAGTCGAGACTCTAACCCCATCTTCGGGTCTCGTGACGGACCTTTTCGCGTCAACTACCTGCGACCTTAGGGCGTTGAGCACTGACCCCGCCGAAATTGCCGCCGTTTCCGCGCGGAAGATTCCGTCGCCGAGAGTGGTGCGGTGGGTCGCTTGCTCAACCTCTGCTGGTGACCAACCACCTTCGGGTCCAACAATCACGAAAGGATGCGAAAGGCTCGGAGGCTCACCATCGACAACTGCCATCGACGCGCCACTTTCAACTGCGCGCGCAACCGACTCAACGCGTTCAATTGTTGGCAAGTAAACGCGACGCGACTGCATCGACGCGTCGTACGCGATACGTCGCAGGCGCGCCAACGCGCGCGGGGCTTTGTCGCCACTCCACCTAACAACCGAACGTTCGGCTTCGAGCAACACGATGTTGTCGACACCCAATTCAGTGAGCTTCTGCACGACGAGCTCGGTGCGATCGCCTTTCAGTGCACAAAAACCCACTGTCAGTTGCGGACTCACGCGCTCGTCGAACTCAATCTCACTATCAGCGATGAGTTCAGCACCGCTTGCCCACCGACACAGCCGCCAAGAACCGAGCCCGTCGGTTGCCACCACGATTTCGTCGGGACGAAGGCGCAGCGCCTTGGCCAAATGCTTGGCGTCGTCGTCGGACAGTTCGGGCGAAGAAAGATCGTCGACCGCGACTTGCGCAACCGCTGCGGCCCTAACCAGCAGCGGCGAAGTCACTTGAACGCGCCTTTGATCTTTCCGAACAAGCCGTTCTCAGGTGTGCCGACATCTTCACCGCGAAGCTCGGCCAGCGAAAGAAGAACCTCTTGCTGTTCTTTGTTGAGCTTCTCAGGAGTGTCGACGAACAGCGTGATGACAAGGTCGCCACGGCCGCGTCCGTCGAGGTATGGCACGCCTTTTCCTCGGAATTTGTAGACCCGCCCAGTCTGCGTGCCGGGGTCAATAAAAACGTCTTCTTGGCCGTCGAGTGTCGGCACCACGATATGGGCGCCGAGCGCTGCTTGGGTCATTGCCGCGTGCAACTCGAAATGCAGATCGTATTGGTGGCGCTCGAAACGGTCGTGCGGTTTGACGTCGATGCGGATGTAGAGATCGCCGGGCGGACCACCGCGCGGACCCGCTGCACCCTTGCCTTGCAAGCGCAGTGTCTGACCGCGATCGACACCGGCAGGAATGTCGACGGTGTATGCACGCTCAAGCGTGCGACGACCTTCGCCATGACAAGTCGGACACGGCGTCGCTATCTCGCGCCCGGTGCCTTGACAGCGAGTGCACGGTGACGCGGTAACAACTTGACCGAGGATCGACTGACGCACGCGTCGCACTTCGCCCTGACCCTGGCACATCGTGCACTCAGTCGGTTCGGTTCCGGGCTCGGCACCGCTGCCCTCACAGACGTCGCAGACAACAGGCACTCGCAGTGTGATTTCGCGCTGACCGCCAAACACTGCTTGTTCGAAATCCAACACGACTGTTGCTTCGACATCAGAGCCAGCGGGCGGACCACCGCGGCCACGACGTTGCCCTCCGGAAGATCCGAACGGAGAACCGCCGCCGAAGAACGCGTCGAACAAATCGCCGAGCCCCATGTCGCCCATGCCGGCAAACGGATCACCAGCGCCACCACCGGCGCTACCTGTGCCGCGAACGCCATCGATGCCGTAACGGTCGTAACGCTGACGTCGCTCGGGGTCGCGCAAAACTTCGTAGGCGAGCGTGACTTGCTTGAAACGCTCTTCGGCTTCAGCGTCGTTTGGATTCGAGTCGGGATGCAGTTCGCGGGCGAGCTTGCGATAGGCCTTTTTGAGCTCATCGTCGGTAGCAGTGCGAGAAACGCCCAACAGCGCGTAAAAGTCGGTTTCCATCGGTAACGCCAGGCTAGTGCCAACCAGCTAGCGGCGGCCCTCGCTCAGCCGCTCGCTCAAGTGACGACTTACGACCGACACAGCTGCCATGGCCTGGCCGTAATCCATGCGAGTCGGGCCCAAAATTGCGATCGATCCGCGGTTCTCACCCTCGATAAGCGTCGGAGCGACAACCAAGGAACATTGCGCCAGCGGCACGAGCTTGTTCTCTTCGCCGATTGAAACCGACATGCCCCGGTCGAGCAGATCGCGAATCAAGGTCACGACGACGTATTGCTGTTCGAGAATGGTGAGCACGTTGCGAACGGTCTCGACCGCTTCAAAGGATGCTGCGAGTCGTGACGCGCCACCTACGAAAACGTTGTCGCCACCTTGCTCGTGCTCGGATCGCAACGCGCGCAAGGTCTTTGCGACAAGTTCGTCGACACCAGCATTGTTTGCTGCGGTCGGATCACCCGCGTCGAAAAGCGATTGCCCATCGAGGTGTTGCATGAGGCGCACGCCTGCAGCCGACACCGTTGCGTCGCTCGTGTTGTCGTCGAGTTCGATAGTGCGCTTCTCAACCGAACCGTTGGAATACACGACAACCGCGAGAGCAGTGCGCGTGTTCAGTGCAACCAACTGCACCGAACGCACCTTGGTGGTCTCGTGGTCGGGGCCAACAACGACAGCCGCCGCACCGGTGAGGTTCGACAGCAAACGCCCGGTCTGGTGCAGCATTTGCTCGATCTCGCCGCTTGCTTTGTTGAAAAACACGCGCACGTCTTGCGCCTTGCTTTCATCAAGTTGGCCAGGCTCATTTAGCTGATCTACGAAAAAACGATATCCACGATCTGTCGGAATTCGCCCTGCGCTCGTGTGCGGCTGCTGCAAGAAACCTTCGCGCTCGAGAGCAGCCATTTCGCCACGAATCGTCGCTGACGAAGCCTGCACGCCAGCTACATCAGCAACATGCGAAGAACTCACGGGCTGAGACGTTTCTATGTATTGCTGTACGACAGCACGCAAGATTGCGGCCCGGCGATCATCGACCATTAGGCGTCGATTCTACTGATGGCTCACGAGTTACACAGCATTTCAATTGCTACTTGAGAGCGGAGTATCTGCGCAGTGCCTCTTTGCGTTCGGTGTCGTGGTCAACGATCGGCTCGGGATAGCCATTGGGCGGACCATCTTTTGCCTTCCACGGCTCGTGTACCAACTTGGCATCAAGGTCACGTAGTTCAGGCACCCACTGCTTTATGTAGTCGCCTTCGGGGTCGAACTTCTTGGCCTGCGTAATCGGGTTGAAGATACGGAAGTACGGCGCCGCGTCGGTGCCGGTGCCGGCAACCCATTGCCATCCGTGTGTGTTCGACGCGAAGTCACCATCTACCAAGTAGTCCATGAACCACTTGGCGCCGCGCGTCCAATCGATGTGCAGATCTTTGATGAGAAAACTCGCCACGATCATGCGCACACGATTGTGAATGTAAGCCTCACTAAGCAGTTGCCGCATGCCGGCATCAACAATCGGAAAGCCCGTTTGCCCCTGCGACCAGGCATCAAATCGAGCGTCGGCTTTCTTACCTGTATCGAGTTGCATCGACGCCATCTTTGGATTCAATGAGTGCGTCATCGACTTCGGGTTGTGAAACAAGACATCGGCATAGAACTCGCGCCAACACAATTCGCTTTGAAACACGCTTGGCCCGCGACCGGCGCCGAGTTTGTGAAGTATCTGGCGCGGATGAATACATCCGAACTTCAAATACGGAGACAAACGTGACGTGCCGAGCCGCGCCGGAAAATCACGATCAGTTGCGTAATCCTTGACTTTGTTTTCGAGGAATCGTTCGAGCGTGCGCATCGCCGCTTTTTCGCCTGGTTCAGGAGTCTCCGCATCGATCTCTGGATCATCGGGAATTGGATCACTCTTGATCTTCTTCCACTTTGCGTTACGCGGCTTTTGTTGGGGACTCCCCCAACCGTGCGCTTGCCATGAGCGGTAATACGGCGTGAAGACCCGATACGGCGTGCCGTCGTCTTTCGCGATTGCACCCGGCTCGACCGCATACGCAGAATCAACTCGGTGAAACGCAATCTCGTGTTTCTTCAGCTCGGCCTCAATGGCGTCGTCGCGTTGGCGGCCATATGGCCAAAACTCTTCCGTGCAAAAGATCTCGGTAGCGCCGACCTCGGCGGCAACTTTGGGGAGGACTTTCACGGGATCACCAGTCCGCACGACCAATCCGCCATCTAGTTCTTCGTCGAGCGCACGCATCGACCCGTAAAGGAATTTGAAGCGAGGACTGCCTTCCTTCAAAAAAGCGGGATCAAGCACCAGCAAAGGCAGCACTTCTTCAGCGGCTTTGCACGCCTGGATCAGCGCTTGGTTGTCGCTGAGGCGGAGATCGAGCCGAAAGAGCATCACAGAAACTGTCATTTCCGGAAGTTATCTGCTGTCAGCCCCCTACAGTCGACACATGGGCCGAGGCAGCGCCGAACTCAGGGGGATCGCTCGTGGCGGCCCGCTCAACCCGACGTTTATCCGCGTCGTCTTGGCCGTGTGCGTATTCGTGCTGTTCTTCTTTGCGCGACTTGTCTGGCATCACGATGGCCCGCTCGCTCTCGAACATGACCTCACCGCGTGGTTTGCCGGGCGGGTTGTTGATCCGCCTCAGTTGTCGCCTTACTCGCTTGCGCGCGTGCCGCTCGCGATCGCAGTGCAACCGGGCGAGCCAATCACGTTCGCGTTGTTCTTGTTGCTCATCGGCGCTGCTTCGTACAAAGTCGGCGGACGAGCGCTTGCGTTGGTGTGCGGAGTGGGCCCTGCCCTCGCTGTAATACTCACTGACTTCGTGGGTAAACCACTGGTGCACCGCACTGCACACGACGGCACTGCACTTGCCTATCCGTCAGGGCACAGCACTTCAGCAGCAGCGATCGCCGCGTCACTGTTTATCTACACGCACTACCGGCACGGTCGCCGCACCGCGTGGCTGCTCGCACCGCTACTTGCGATCATCCCCCTCGCCACCGGCTACGCCGTTCTCGCGCTGCATTGGCACTACTTGTTCGACGTGCCCGGCGGCTACGCAGTTGGCATCGCCATCATGGCCGCAGGGGCTCTCGTTTTAAGTGAGCGTGATCTTGCGCATCGCCGCCGCACGTCGACGGCGAACAACAACCTGCCGTCTGCGGATAGCGACGACTAGCACCACGAGAGCAAACGCCAACAACGCAATGTTGGTTGCCGTGAAACTAAAGACTGGAGATGCGGCGGCAACTCTCGGAGGCACGGGGTTTGCCTGGTAAGGCTTGACGCTGTTGAGCGTCAAGGTGTCGGTTGTGGGTTCGGCCTCGACTGGTGTGGCAAAACCAGAATCCATCAACTGCGATGCGACGGCGTTTGGGTTGTCTGACTTCAGCACAACAGCCACCATCGTGCGACCGTTGCGGGTCGCCGCAGCAACAAGCGTCTTGCCGGCCTTCTGCGTGTAACCGGTCTTGAGACCAATCGCACCGGGATAGGTCTTCAGCATGCCGTTGTGATTCAACATGTGATGCGGCTGGCGGTCGGGCCCGGTGAAGTCGTATCGCGTCTGCGAAACAATCTGACGAATCTGCGGATCGTTGATTGCGGCACGGGCAACAATCGCCATGTCGCGCGCACTCACACGATCACCACCGTCGTTCGAAAACGTGGAGTCGTCTAATCCCGCTGGATCGTTCAACACTGGCGAATCTTCCAGCCCAAGATCTTGCGCAACTTGCATACGCGCGTTGACGAACTCGGGCACGGTTCCACTCACTTCTTCGGCAAGTGCGGCCGCCGCGTCGTTGGCAGAAATCATCAACAACGCGCGCATCAAATCGCCCTCTGACCACGTCTCGCCTTGCTTCAGGCTGATCTTCAGCGCCGGCATGCTCTCTGGATACGCACTTTTCACTGTGACCCATGCGTCGGGTTTCAGTCTCGAAGTCACGGTCAGCGCAGTGATCAGCTTGGTGATGCTGGCCGGAGGCAGCGGTGCGCGTTCGTTGTGCGCCGCAAGCACACGACCCGTGTCGTGATCAACGAGTATGTAAGCAGCCGCCGGAAGAACCGGCAGGCTTATTTGCGCAGTTGTTGGAACAGCTGTTGCTGGAGCAGCTGTTTGCCCAGTCGTTTGGGCAGTCGCTTGGGCAGTCGTTTGGGCAGTCGCTTGGGCATTGGCCTGCGCAGGAGCAACGAACGGAACGCAAACGATCAACAGCGCACTTACGCACGCACGCACAAATTTCGACACGGCTTTCGAGATTAGAGCACGGCCGCGCGCATTCGTGCTTCTTGAATGACACAGACGCGCGTGATGTTTGGTGGAGGCGCATCACACAGTGCAGTCGTCTGAGCTCACTACATGCGTTTGCAGTCAGTAGCGACTTTGTCGTCGTACTTAACCGTTTCTTTACACACGAGCCTGCATCTCGAAAATGAGTTCAGTATCATTACTCGGCGAGGCGACCGGCGGTAAGAGGGTGTGGCGTGTTTACGAACCATGAAACAAGCGGTGGTCGCACCGTCGAAGTTCAGCAATCAGCAAAGGTTCGCCAAGCGACGAACTCGACAATCGAAATCGTTACCGCCGCACCGACCTTGTTGCAGCGCTGCGCTAAACGCACCGCCGACTTCGTTGTCGCATCCACTCTTCTGTTCATCAGCTCGCCAATCTTGCTCGTCGCAGCAATTTTGATTCGTCGCGAAGACAGCGGGCCGGCACTCTTCCGCCAACAACGCGTCGGGCGCGACGGCAAGCTCTTCACAATGTTCAAACTGCGCACGATGATCGTCGAAGCGGAGGGCCAACTCGACGCAGTGTGGCATCTCAACATTCGCACGGGGCCTCTCTTCAAGGCAGCCGACGATCCACGCACAACCAACGTCGGACGCATGTTGCGCCTGACCAATATCGACGAGCTTCCGCAACTGTGGAACGTTGTCAAGGGCGAGATGAGCCTGGTCGGTCCAAGACCGGCACTGCCATCCGAAGTTGCTGCTTTCCGTCAACACCATCTCGTCCGCCACCAAGTTCGCCCAGGCATCACCGGACTCTGGCAAGTGCACGCGTCACACGAAGAAGACTTCGCCCTTTATGAAAACCTCGATCTTCAATACATGCGCGACTGGTCGCTCTTTGGCGACATCAAGATTCTCGTTTCGTCGGGCCTCACATTGATCCGCCACATCGCAAACGCACTCGGGCTCAACGTCTCGCGCAGCCGCTCGTCGTCCGCCGCCTAGCCCCGGGCCCCTTTTTTCGTCTAGCCGACTCTGGCTGACTCAGCCGCGCCAGCACACCGATAACCACTTGCACACTCCCGCTACTTGACATTGCCCAGTACCGGTGTTTACCTTGTTCCAGACACACGCAGGTAGTGCCACTCCAAACCAACAAGGACTTAAAAATGGGCATCACTCAACTAACCAAACAAGCAAAGCTGGCGCTGACTCTCGAGCGCGTCAATCAGTCATTGCTGTTCCGAGTGCCGTGGCGACGACGACGTCAGATCATCAAAGAACTAAGAGCGAACCTCGCCGAAGCCAGCGCCGCACAGGGCACCGACGCCGCAATCGAAAACTTGGGCAGCATCCGCACTTTGGTTGATGAGTATCTCGACGCCGAGCGAGGACGCCTCGACGTTGCCACCGGCCTCATTGCCATGTTCACCGTGTGGCTCGCCGTATCAATCGTCATGTTTCTCGCGATGGTGTTTGCGTCAGACGCGTACGAAGCAGCCGGGGGCACAGGTCACTACGTCCACACATACCTCGGCGCCTTGACCGTCGACATCGACAACGCATCAGAGCCAAAATCATTTGGAGTCGGCACCGAAGGGCCGATTTGGCCGATCATCTCGATCGTTGCCTTCGCCATCGGCAGCAAGGCGTGGCGAGTGCTCCCCCGCTTTCGCAGTGCAAGCGCGGCATGAGCCCGAAGTCAATCGAGCATGACCCGCAGCTTCTTAAGGGCATCCTCGGCATGCTGATTCTGCAACTGCTATCGAAACAAGAATCATACGGATACGAGATAGCGACCAGCCTGCACCAACTTGGTCTTGCTTCGATCAATGAAGGCACGATCTATCCGGCGCTCAGCCGTTTGGAACGTGAGGGCCTTCTCAAGTCGCGGTTGGTGCCGTCGCAATCGGGCCCAGCGCGCAAGTACTACCGACTCTCGTCCGATGGTGAACTGCAACTCGAGCGTTCGATCACCGCGTGGAGAGAGCTAAGCGGTGTGGTGTCATCAGCAATCAACAAGCGCTAGCCGTCTTTACTCGACACCATCAACAACGAAGCAGGCTGGGCACCGAGCGAGTAATACATCGTGTAATTCACGTAGTTCGCTGCATCGCGAAAGCTTTCAGCCTGCCTTGACCACAACGCAATGGCTTGGTCTTTCAGGTCAGTGCGCCCACCTTGCTGAGCAAGCACCCCAACAGCGGGGCTGTTGAAACCGACCGTCCGGTCGGCTTCGGTGTGACGAGTGCCATTCGATGTGTCGAGCTTGCCCGTTGCGAGATCAACCTTTGGCAACAGCTGATTAGTGAGCAAATTCATCAAGCGCACGACACGGGCATCTCCACTCACCAAATACAAACGCGTGAGCTGATCTAACTGCAGACTCGTGTACTCGGGGTCATAACCTGGGCCGCCCTTCCCGGCCTCGGCCAAGTACGCGGCACCGTCTGATCCGTCAGCCTTTGCGGGCTGTTTTGTGTAGACGAGTCCATAACCGGGCCAGCGATCAGCAGGCGGCGCGACAGCAAACTCCAACGCATTTTCATAAGCGTCGCGATAGCGCTGATCACCCGTGGCGAGCCATGCAAACTGCATCACCAACGCATTGCCAATGACGATATTGCCGTTTGTGTACCAACGCAGATTGCCCTTGGCCACCAAGTAGTCGGCCGAGCGAGCAATGCTCTGGGCCCATCGCTTCTTTTGATCGGCCGGCAGCTGATCGCGCAATTCGACATACGCAGTACCAAGCTCAGTCGCCGCGAACATTGTCGTAATCGCAAGACCATCTTCTTGCGGATTGGCGGGCATAAATGCACCCTCGCCGGTCTGGTGTTGCGTCACCATTGTTTCGAAGGTCTCTATGGCGCGGTTGCGCATTTGCGAATCGCCCGACGTTCGCGCAATCAACGCAGCGGCCACGCCCGGCCCGAGCGTGCATCGCCAGCACGCAGCTTCTTGCCCGTTACGCCACTGTCCGTTGGTGTAAAAGGTCGGATCAGTCGCGGTCGACTTCTCTGCATAAGCATTGACGACCTGCGTGAGCGTCTGCACCACCGAATTGCGATCAACCGGCTGCACAATCGTCGTTGTCGCCTTCTCAGCAGTCGAACCACCAGGACTTTGCGCGACGGGCGGAGCGTTTTCTTGACCACGATCAGGACGAACGATCGCAAACACGGCCGAGATCAGAACGACGACGGTGGCAATAGTCGCCGCCCGTCGTCGTTGTTTGGAGTGAAACCACATGCAGCTGCGTCCTCGACTTCGGAACGCTCAATACTGCAACAGTTTCAGCCGTCGTGATTCTCTGAACCGTTTCAATCGCGATAACTATTTCTCACGCAGAGCCTTCTCACACAGGGCCCTCTCACACGGGGCAAGGAGGCCCAACCACGGTTGTAGTCGTGTTTGAAGTAGTCGGACTTGTCGGCGGAGGCGCCACCGTTGTTGTTGTCGTCACGCCCGTTGGCAGACTCTGGGGCAAGCGTGGCGTCGGGGTCATCGCCATCAACAACGACGGCATCTGACTGCCGAGCACGTAAAACGTGTCGTTGCTGAAGTACTTGATGGTGCTGCGAGCGCTCAGGTCCTGAAAAGGCCACAGCGCAGTCGCAGCAGGTACCAAGTCAGTGCGCCCGTTTCGAGCAAGCACAGCAATGCCAGGCATGTTCGCTCCCACGTGACGCAACGGCTCAGTGTGACGAGTGCCATTTGAGGTGTCGAGCCAACCCTTGGTCAGGTCGATGCGCGGCATCAACTGATTCACCAAGAGGTTCATGAGCCGCAGCACGCGGGGGTCTTGGTTCATCGTGTACAGACGGGTCAGATAGTCGAATTGCACTGACGTGTACTCAGCATCGAAGCCAACGCCACCCGCACCCTGCTCGGTGAAGTAGCCCGAACCATCAGATCCGTCAGCCTTCGTCGGCGTCTTCGTGTACTTGAAGCCCATGCCCGGCCAAGACTCTTGCGGAGGATTCATTGCGAAACTCAACGCCTTCTCATACGCCTCGATGAAACGGCGTTCGCCGCTAACCAAGTAGGCCTGATACATGACTTCGAGGTTTCCAACTGCAATGTTTCCGTTGGTGTACCAAGCAAGATTGCCGTTTGCGATCAAAAAGTCGGCGGCTTTGACAACGCTTGACGACCAACGCTGTTTTTGTATTGGCGACAAGTAGTCAGTCATGAGCAAGTACGCGCTCGCTAGTTGCGTTGCCGCACTCATGGTCGTGATGTCAACGCCGCCTTCACCTGCGTTGGAGGGAAAGTAGGAACCGTTGGCCGCTTGGTGCTTGTTGACCAAGTTGTCGAACGTCTGCTCGGCAAGAACCTTCTTGTTCAAGTTTCCAGTCGCTCGAAGCAGAGCGGCCGACGCAACCGCGGGCCCAAGCGTGCATCGCCAACAGTTCGCTTCTTGTCCTGTCTTCCACTCGCCACCGTAAAAGTAGGCGAGATCAGTGTCATTGCTCTTGATTGCGTACGAGTCGACAACTGCAGTGAGAGTCGCTTGAACGGCAGCGGTGTCGATAACAGGAGCTGCTCCTGCTGCTCGTGCTGACAACTGCATCATCGTGCCTGCGCCAACAGTCAGGACTGCGAGAATCATTAGGAAACGCTTTAGGGTGACCAACATTGCGGGGACTCCTCAGGGGGAAATGCTTGTCCTCATGAGTCGTCACTTCACGCATAGTGGTTGAGCGC
>JBGAQY010000059.1:0-9451 GCA_044220495.1 Acidimicrobiales bacterium | reverse complement strand
GAGCCCGTTTACACGGGGCCCGGCGAGCGTTACGTTCCACCGCCGAAAGCCAAGCGCGGGCTTTTCCGACGCAATCGATCGGGCGCAATGCCTCAGCGCAAGCTTTCGCGTCGCGAACGCAAGTTCTGGGAAGAAGACTAGGTTCGTCGCAGCAGCTGGTGTCCGTACTGATGCGGACTCGGAGTCAACGTTGACCTTGACCCCGTCGAACGGCGAGAGGTCAAACCGCGACGAAGACTAGGTTCGTCGCAACCTCCGGCGTCGCACTCATGCGGACTCGGAGTCAACGTTGACCTTGACCCCGTCGAACGGTGAGAGGTCAAACCGCGAGAGCACGGGGGACCTGCGTTGATCGGCTCGTGCGGAGTACGAAGCTGTCGGCTACGCGGGTAGATCGGGGATGATCAACATCCCGAATTGCGATCCCGGACGCTCGAGCTCGCCGACAAAGCAGGCGGCGGAGAAAACTCGGTCTGCGCTCAAGTCAAGATCGTCGTTCGTGACGACCACCTCGTGTTGTCCGTGATGTCGATCGAGCACTGTCTCCGTGTCTAACGGTGGCGCTTCATCTAACGGTGGCGCTTCGCTCTGCAGAGATTGCAACACGACTTCCCCTTTTGTCGTTTCGCCCCAAAGGCAACACGACCGTCGCGCAGCAATCAATCACCCGTCGAAAAGCAGTTCTTCGTTCATCTTGCTTGAAAGCAGCGTCAAAGACGGCGCAACGATTTACGTGAAGCGTTGCTCGACAAACAAGCAGGCTCGAGTAGTTCCGCAAGCCGACGTCTGTTACTGGATCCATTCAGCTCATCGACAACAATTTCGAACAGATCAAGTAACGCTAAGTGCTCTACGACTGATTTAGCCTTCGCCATCAACTTTTGAACGGCAAGCGTGCCTGATTAGCACTCACGATCAAGAGATATCTATCAACGGGTCAGCAACCTCGAAGTTTCAGTAAATTGAGGACGATGACACCGCCAAACCCGAAGTCCGTCGACTCACGCGGGACGCACGTGCCGCCCCTCAAAATCCGCTTCGCCGAGATTCTGAGCGACCTCATCCAGCAGAGCCCGTATGACAACCACCGTCGAGCCATTTGGGAACACGCAGGCGTCTCGTCTGCTGCGCTTTCGCAATACGTCTTGGGGCGCGCCCGTCCACGCTTCGAAACACTCTGTTTACTCGCAGACTTCTTCGGCGTATCGCTCGACTATTTGGTACTTGGAAAAGAAGATGCAGGCGGTGGGTCGGTCGCCGACGAGCGCCAGTCGATGGCGCACTACGTCGATTGGACTCTCGCCGACGTCCGCGAACGAACGTCGGCGCACACGTGGTTCGTGTCGCGGATTGGTCAAGCGGTCGCTGAGCAGATGGACCGGATCGCCCAAGATATTTTGCCTCAGTCGCCACAACCTGGCGATGTCCTCACCGACAATGACATCGTCCTACTCGAACGCTTGAGTGTGCAGTTCAAGATGATCGCGCCGAACCTTGACTACGACCTGCTGACCTCCGGAGAGTCGGTGCTACCTGGTCGATTCGCTCGAATTGCTGGCGCGAACCTCAATAAAGGCCACGGCTACGAAGTCCTTCTACCGAGCGCTTCCGGCAAACCGTGGGACGACATTGTTCACAACTACCGCAGAGTGTTGTCGGAACTGGGCGTACCAGCCGACAAACTGAAGCTCTATCAATTCTTGATAACTCATGAGCATTTCTTCACGGGCGTTTATCTCTACAAGGTCGATCGCATCAAGCTGGCGCGAGAGAACCCCTATTTCCATGATGTGGTCGGCCCGTATATGAACGAGAACAACTGGATTGGCTTCACGCGACACGAACACGAAGGCGCTCCGGGGCCGGGCGTCATCTACGAAGTGAAAAACCTCGAGCGTTCACTGCAGTCGTTCGACCACCTTTGGACAAATGGAAGAAAAGTGCCGACTGCGGAACACACCTGAGGTCGCACTCCCTGTGATTAGGAAAGCCCGGTAGATTTAGGGATCAGAAGCGTTAGTTTCGATCTTTTCAATAACCGTGCCCTCTTTACATCGCACCCAACCAACATCTAACGATCCTGCGCCGTGGCTTGACACGCGTGTGCCGGAGTGGAGCGGCGCACGCGCTACGACGCGATTCGATGTCACGATCGCCGAGGTTGTGCTCACATCGCACCCTGCTCAGCTTGCTTACTCGGCCTCAGTCGACACTCTCTCTTTCACGTCGACAATCACGTACGAGTCGATACCTGATTGGGACTTCTTAGACGACGGAGTGCGAACCCGACTGATCGCGGCAATCCTTGCCTGGGATTCGATGCGCTTCCTGGCGCTCGGAGGAACGCGCGTCGTCCTGCCCGACAACTACCGCGTGCTGGACAGCGAGGCTGTCGAAGTCTGGCGGGATTGCTTTATGCAGCAATTTGGTGAATGGCGATTCAGGAATGAAATTTTCTACGAGTCGCCAGAGCTGCCCGACCTAATTGCGATAGGAGCAAACGACACTGCGCAAGGTGAGGGCGGAGGCAGTCCGGACAAGCCCGAAAAGTGGCTTCTTACCAATGGCGGCGGAAAAGACACCCTCGCGGGAATGCTTATTCTCAACAGACTGGGTCGCGAATACGACGTCTTTGAAGGCCAACTTCCGTTCGGCGCAGACGACGCGACACAGTACGAGTTGTTATCGCGCCTGCGAAGTGCTGCCGCTCCATTCGCCCATGCCATACGGATCGATGTCGACGACGACTTCTTTGACCGACCGGAATCTGAATTTCGCGCCGCCGGCGTAGACGTCGACTACTTCAAAACAGATTTCTTTCTCGGACACACGGCTAACTACGTCGGTTACTTTCCGATTCTTTTGTTCCACGGCTACACGCGCATGTGGTTCAACATCGAACGCTCAGCTGACGAGGTCAACGCAGTGTGGAAAGGCGAACCGATTCGGCACCAGTGGTGCAAGAGTGTCGAGTATCAAGCATTAATGACGGACCTGTATCGGAAACTCACGGGCGATGTTTCGTTCGACGGCTTCGTCAGCACGCTGCGCGGGTTGTACGACACCAGCATCTACGCAATCGTCAGTGCGCATCCAGAGCTTCTGCGGCAAACACACTCGTGCAACTACGGTAAGCCGTGGTGCGGCAGATGCCCCAAGTGCTGCTTTTGCTACCTGATGATGACTGCATTTCTCGACGAGCAGTTCGCCATGACGGTTCTCGACATCCATGACAGCTTGCTCGACAACGCCGAGATCA
Source organism: Acidimicrobiales bacterium (assembly GCA_044220495.1). Taxonomy (GTDB): domain Bacteria; phylum Actinomycetota; class Acidimicrobiia; order Acidimicrobiales; family JBBSGY01; genus JBGAQY01. Next base: position 6,192 of record JBGAQY010000059.1, on the reverse strand, counting down.
CACCTGTTTGGGACTTGCTATTTGCGACCGACTCTGTGGCATGGGAATGCGTCGCGTCCAAAGACGAATGCGCCCTCGCCCTCTCGAAGGTTGCTGCCACTCGTTCTATACCGCCTCACTTCGAGCAGTACCTCCCTGAACGAGCTGTTGTCGCAGCGCTTGAAGCCGAGTTCGAAGCCGTCGAGCTTGACCTGGTACCAACCGATATTCGGTCGAGCCTCATCGCTTTGCTTGCGAGCTAGCTGCCGCCGACCAACGGCGCTTAGTGGGTGACGTTCATGCCGGGCGATACGACAACCAGGCGTGCGGAGTTTTGACTACAGATAGTGGTGGGTTCTGCCGATACTCCCTGAGGACGCTGTTTGTTCAGCGACCAGCAGCGCCCGAGTCTCCCGGAGTTGATAGATCCCGTGCCCCAGTTAGACGGGCTTGTGCCCAGAAAGTCGACGCGTGTCCAGGCGACTGTGCGTCGTCTAGCCCTATTTTCCGTTGCCTTACTCACCGCCACTTCAACTTTTCTCGCCGATATAGCAACACCCACACCGGCACAGGCAGCGGCCACAACAAGCGCTCCCTACTGGATCGCCAACCCGCAGGGCGCTGTCTGGAACTTTGGCAGTGCAGGTTCATACGGAGACCTGTCAGGCAAGGCCCTCAACAAACCGATCGTTGGTATCGCTCCGACTCCAACAAACAAGGGCTATTGGCTCGTCGCATCTGACGGTGGAATCTTCAGCTTCGGCGACGCGAAGTTCTATGGCTCGACCGGCGCCATCAAGCTCAACAAACCGATTGTGGGAATGGCTCCGACCCCGACAAACAAGGGTTATTGGATGGTTGCCTCTGACGGAGGGATCTTTGCCTTCGGCGACGCTGCATTCTTTGGGTCGACAGGCGCCATCAAGCTGAATCAACCGATCGTTGCCATGGCGGCTACTCCAACGAACAAGGGTTATTGGATGGTTGCCTCTGACGGAGGGATCTTTGCCTTCGGCGACGCTGCATTCTTCGGATCAACGGGCGCGATCAAGCTGAATCGTCCGATCGTTTCGATGACAGCAACCCCGACAAATAAGGGTTATTGGTTGGCTGCGTCAGACGGCGGCATCTTCGCTTTTGGTGATGCAAAGTTCTACGGATCACCCGGCGGCGGCAGCGACACCTCATACTCCCGCATCGTTTCGGCGCCAGATGGCAAGGGATATTGGTTGATCCGCAATGGCGGAGACGCAATGGCGTACGGCTCGGCTGACCCCGTAACAGCGGCCGACGACACGACTACAACAACGACCGATCCGGAAGATTCGTATGACGCGGCGATCACAAAACGCCCGGCAGTCGGGCTCATTTACACAATCAACGGCCCCGGAGATCTTGCTCTCGACTACGCCATGCGCCAGCGCAACAAGCCTTATACATGGGGCGGAAACGGTCCTGACAGCTTCGACTGCTCGGGTCTGACTCTGCAGGCATGGAAGTTGGGCGGCGTGAACCTTCCTCGGGTTGCCAACGACCAATACGAAGCAGGACGAAAAGTGCCTCTGGCACAGGCCATTCCGGGAGATCTCGTGTTCTGGGCCGACAACGTGAGCGACCCCCGCTCGATCTACCACGTGGCTGTATATATCGGCGCTGGCAACGTAGTCATGGCCCCCAAGACCGGTGATGTAGTGCGCTCATCGGCGATCTGGACGACTGGTCTCATGCCTTTTGCCGTCCGCCCTCGCGGCTAAATCGTCAACACAAATCGCTGTCCTTCGAGAAGCTCTCCGGGACATTCGCGCGGACGGTCACCGATTAGGAGTTTTCGCAGGTCAGGCCGTATGATTTCGGCCGAGTGAACACAGCTCCAACCACTTGACAACTTTGTAGTTACACGCTTGTATTTCTAGAACCGCTGTCGCTCAGTCGGGGCCCGAACGTTCAGTCGTTTTGGCGTAATTGCCAGGCCAAAGCATCATCACAAGTAAGAAATCGTCCGCAGTACGTTCGTCAGAACAGCAATTTCTTTAACGCCATCCATTCATTAAGCAGCACACACCTCTATTTCCGACCTGATCTCAGGGCAGACCAAACAGAGGGGTGACGGGGGAAGTCACCGTGGGTGCGGCCACCATTTACCGGGAGGGAAAGACCCAAATGGGACCCGAATCAACGTCGTCAGTATTAGAAGAGTCCGAAACCGCCGCGTCGACATCGACTGAAGAAATCATCGATGTAACCGACTCAGCGCAATCCGCTCCAAACGCCAAGGGCGGTGCCTCCACAACCAGTGACGACGACTTTGTCGATTCACCCATGCGCGTCAAGAAACGCAACGGCGATCTCGAACCCGTTGACCTCAACAAGATCGTTCGTGCCGTTGCCCGTTGTGCACACGGCCTCGACGGCGTTGACACCTTCCGTGTTGCCACTCGCACCATTTCCGGTCTCCACGACGGCGCCACCACCGAAGACCTCGACGAACTTTCAATCCGCACTGCTGCTGCGCTGATTGTCGACGAGCCCAACTATTCAAAGCTCGCCGCACGCTTGCTTGCGACTTACATCGACAAAGAAGTTCAGCTCGCCGATGTCCACTCGTTCTCGCAATCAATCGCTCTCGGCGCCAAGCTCGGAACCGTTGGAGATGGCGTTGCTGAGTTCGTTGCCAACAACAGCCGCAAGCTCAACAGTGCAATCCTCCCCGAGCGCAATCTCGACTTCGAGTTCTTCAGCCTGCGCACGCTTTACGACCGCTACTTGCTGCGTCACCCACAGACTCGTCACGTCACTGAAGATCCGCAGTACTTCTTCTTGCGTGTTGCTTGCGGTCTGTCACGCACAGCCGACGAAGCAATCGAGCTCTACACGCTGCTTTCATCACTCGACTACTTGACGTCGAGCCCGACCCTCTTCAACTCGGGCACCGTGCACCCGCAGATGTCGTCGTGCTACCTGCTCGACTCACCGCAAGACACGCTCGAAGGCATTTACGACCGTTACTCCGACATCGCCAAGCTGTCGAAGTTTGCTGGCGGTATCGGTGTTGCCTGGCACCGCATCCGTTCACGCGGTTCGTTGATCAAGGGCACCAATGGTCTGTCGAACGGCATCATCCCCTGGCTCAAGACGCTTGACTCATCAGTTGCCGCAGTCAACCAAGGCGGACGTCGCAAGGGCGCTGCTTGCGTTTATCTCGAAACTTGGCACGCAGACATTGAGGAATTCCTCGAACTGCGTGACAACACCGGTGACGAAGCTCGTCGTGCGCACAACCTGAACCTTGCCAACTGGGTCCCCGACCTCTTCATGGAGCGTGTCGAAAAAGACTGGCAATGGAGCTTGTTTGATCCGCACAAGGTTCCACACCTCGTCGACCTTTACGGCGAAGAGTTCGAGAAGGCATATGTAGAAGCCGAAAAAGCTGGCCTTTACGAGCGACAGGTTTCGGCCCGCACGCTTTACAGCCGCATGATGCGCACGCTCGCGCAAACCGGTAACGGCTGGATGACCTTTAAAGACAAGTCAAACCGTGCGTCTAACCAAACTGCGCTTCCCGAAAACGTCATTCACCTTTCGAACCTCTGCACCGAGATTCTCGAAGTCACCAACCAAGAACAGACAGCCGTTTGCAACCTTGGTTCGATCAACCTTGGTCGCTTGGTGAAGACAGACGACGCCGGCCAGCCTTACTTCGACTTCGACCGTTTGCACGAAGTCACGAAGACCGCGGTGCGCTTCCTCGATCGCGTGATCGACATCAACTACTACCCGACCCCTGAGGCGCAGAACTCGAACAGCCAATGGCGTCCGGTTGGTCTTGGTTTGATGGGTCTGCAAGACGTTTTCTTCAAGATGCGTTACGTCTTCGATGGCGAGCAGGCTCGCGCTTTGTCGAAGCGAATCTCCGAAGAGATCTACTTCCACGCACTCGAGCAATCAGTCGAGTTGTCAGAAGAGTTCGGTGCACACGAGCGTTTTGCCGACACTCGTGCCGCACAGGGCGAATTGCAGTTCGACGCATGGGGTGTTGCTCCGTCGGCTGACCTTGATTGGGATGGCATGCGCACCCGCATCCAAAAGAGCGGCCTGCGCAACTCGTTGCTCATCGCCATTGCTCCAACGGCGACCATCGCGTCGATCGCTGGCGCTTACGAGTGCATCGAACCTCAGGTGTCGAACCTCTTCAAGCGTGAGACGTTGTCGGGCGAGTTCCTGCAGATCAACAGCTACCTCGTGCGTGACCTTCAGGCTCGTGGTCTTTGGAACGAATCCATGGCCAACAAGATCAAGAAAGCTGACGGTTCGGTGCAAGACATCACCGAGATTCCCGCCGACGTTCGCGAGCTTTACCGCACGGCGTGGGAGATCCCGCAGAAGTCACTGATCGACATGGCTGCTGACCGTGGTGCCTTTATCGACCAGAGCCAGAGCCTCAACTTGTTCATCGAGAGCCCAACCATCGGCAAGCTTTCTTCGATGTACTTGTACGCATGGAAGCAAGGCCTCAAGACCACGTATTACTTGCGTAGTCGTCCGGCCACTCGCATCCGTTCAACGGCCGACCACACACCGGCTGTCGAAGCACCGGCTCCTAAGAAAGAGTTCACCGACGAAGAAGCAATCGCTTGCTCGCTCGAGAACCCTGAAGCATGCGAGGCGTGCGACTGATTCAAGTCGCGTCACGTACAACGCAATAGTTACGTCAAAAGACCGCATCAAGCCTTGGCTGGTGCGGTCTTTTGCTTTCCTGGCGCACGCAGCGCGAGGTTCGTCAGGATTTGGTCTGACCAGGGCCGGCCAGCACGATAAACGCCGTGCATCCGGCCCGCCAACGACGCGTATCGCCGCGTGGCCTTGTGGTTGCTCCCTCAGCACCCAACTCGATCGATGTGGCCCAGAAGGTTCCTTACGGATACGCGCATCCAACCGACGACTCGGTCGTGCTGCCAAATGCCTACGTTGCACCCAACCCTTTGGCGCAGTCGACGATCTCCCAACAAGAAGGTTTATGGGAACAGCAGCTTTCAATTGTTGAGAGTTCGGCTCAGGTCGATCGCATGGCTCGCATCCCCCAGATGTTTCCGGATGCGATAAGCCCCAACCGACTCGATCACTCGCGTCAAGTCGTTGCATTCGTCACTGGAATTCTCGACGCTGTAAACGAACGTCATCCGCATGTTGTGATCAGTCGTGCACTCACCCAAGCAGGCGCCCTCGCACACGACATCGGGCACCCGACCTTCGGTCACCTCGGCGAAGACGCTCTGAGCCGCTATGCCGCTTCTCTGCAAGGCTTTCGTGGCAGCACTCGCTTTTGCCACAACGAGTTCGGACGCACCATCACAGAAGGTCTTGCGATCGATATCGGCGACGTACGCGTCGACCTTCCTGCACTTGACCTGCACCCTTATGTGCTCGACATTGTGACGGCACACTCCTGGCCAACACGATCGGGCAAGACGCTTGAGCACAACTTGATGAAGCTTTCCGATCGCGTGCCCTACGCGTGCGATGACTACGCATGGGGCATCTTCCACGGACTCATTTCATCGCGCGATGAACTGCTCGTCGGGAGCGAACTGCTGGGTCGTGATGTCGGTCCGCTGGCGCGTCGCAATCCAGCTGAGCTCTCCCGTCAGTTGCAGGCTTTGTTTATCGACCCTGTCGCCGACGCGATTGGCCGCACCGGAGTGGCCGCCATCCCCGTTGAATACGCGGCGCGATTGCAGGCTTTGCGAGACATCAACACGCATCGCATTTTGCTCACTGACCAACGAGCTCAGTGGCACAAAGAGGCGAGCACAATGCTGTGCACGCTCGTCGACCGTGTGAGCCGCAACCCTGCGGTCGCGAGTCAAGCTCGCGATCGCAATACGAGCCCGGCGGAATTTGCCATTCGCGTCGTCGCATCACTCGACGACACACAATCGCTCGCGTTGGCAGAACAGGAACGAGTCGCTGTGCCCAGCACTCCCCCATTCACAAGTTGTCGCCTTCGCTCTCTCGCGCGCGAGTTGGCGTAATCGTGACTACGGCGACTCCCGACGGTCACGTCATCCCTGAACTCATTGACAGTCACATCGAAAGAACGCGTAAGCGCCTGTGGCACAAGCGCACTGATGGAACATTCGTCAAAGTCCCTGACGCCGTGCAGCCGTGGGATCCGCGCCCCGGGCACACGCTTGGCATCGAGACCCTCGGGATGGG
>JBGAQY010000058.1:0-11977 GCA_044220495.1 Acidimicrobiales bacterium | reverse complement strand
GACACCGATCACTAACCGAGAACGCTCAACGATGGTCGTCACCGAAGTGACGACGAAACACACCAAGCGATGAGGCTGCGTCCGTGGAGGCGTTGTTCGCTCAACGATGGTCGTCACCGAAGTGACGACGAAACGCATCCTCGGGATCGGTGACTGTGTTGTTGATCCACCGCTCAACGATGGTCGTCACCGAAGTGACGACGAAACGGCACCTTCGCCGGCCACACCCCCGACTACGGCTACGACGCTCAACGATGGTCGTCACCGAAGTGACGACGAAACCCGTGTTGCGTCATTGGCATGGTCGTGACTGGAAATTGCAACGCTCAACGATGGTCGTCACCGAAGTGACGACGAAACCTCGCACGGTGCACAGATAGAGGGTCGGCGTGCCCCACGCTCAACGATGGTCGTCACCGAAGTGACGACGAAACTGTGTGCGAATTGCCCTTAGAGTCTGTGACTGTAACGCTCGCTCAACGATGGTCGTCACCGAAGTGACGACGAAACGCGAGGGCGCTCTGTGCGAGGTTGATGAGGTTGGCGTTCGCTCAACGATGGTCGTCACCGAAGTGACGACGAAACAGGGCTCGGGTGCTGAGTTTCAGCAGCGCGCTGATCTCCGCTCAACGATGGTCGTCACCGAAGTAACGACGAAACCGCCCCCTTGAAGTCGGAAACGCTAACTCGACCGCCCACGGCGCTGACGATGGTCGTCACCGAAGTGACGACGAAACTAGTGGACATGACAACAACACAGGAGATCGAAATGACCAGCACGCTCAACGATGGTCGTCACCGAAGTGACGACGAAACAGCCCAGACCTCGGTTATTGGTCGTAGTGCTCCTGGCGCTCAACGATGGTCGTCACCGAAGTGACGACGAAACGCAGCAGACGTTTTAACGTCGTCTATGCGGTCTTGCATCGCTCAACGATGGTCGTCACCGAAGTGACGACGAAACCGACGCTTCTTCTCGCCAGTTCGATCTCCCTGGATACGCTCAACGATGGTCGTCACCGAAGTGACGACGAAACACTGGCCGACCGCCTTCGGACTGTCCGAGTAGTTGATCGCTCAACGATGGTCGTCACCGAAGTGACGACGAAACCTGCGTAACCCTGCGCCACGTCTTCGCCAAAGAGCTTTACCGCTCAACGATGGTCGTCACCGAAGTGACGACGAAACTGATCTCGCACAACTCGTAAACACTGATCTCGAAAGGTGGCGCTCAACGATGGTCGTCACCGAAGTGACGACGAAACACTGCGGGTCCGGGTGCGCCTCTGACCTCCGGCCACGCTCAACGATGGTCGTCACCGAAGTGACGACGAAACTCTGGGCCATCGGACTACGACCAAGCAATCCTGCGTGTCTGCGCTCAACGATGGTCGTCACCGAAGTGACGACGAAACCGGGGCAAGCCGGTCCTCGACATTGAACGCCAGTCTCTCGTCCGCTCAACGATGGTCGTCACCGAAGTGACGACGAAACAAAAGTCCCGTCTCCGTAATGACCGGTGATCTTCGCACAGCTCCGCTCAACGATGGTCGTCACCGAAGTGACGACGAAACCTGCAGCCAATCGGCCCGGGTGGTTGGCATCAGACTTTCGCTCAACGACGGTCGTCACCGAAGTGACGACGAAACCATTTGCAAGCTGCGACAGATCCATTGCAACTGTCCCACGCTCAACGATGGTCGTCACCGAAGTGACGACGAAATCTATCGTCGCCAGCCTCTCAAGGCTCCTCTCTGGTCAGCCAACGATGGTCACCGAAGTGACGACGGTGTGCGTCTCAGCGCCGTCGACGCTTGCCCTCCATCGCCCTGGCCGCTCAATGATGGTCGTCACCGAAGTGACGACGAAACCTCGATGCCAAGTCGGCGGAGCGACCCGGCCTCACCCTCGACGCTCAACATGGTCGTCACCGAAGTGACGACGAAACATTGCTGCGTAGTCTCGGCCGTAGTTGACGGCGAACTGCTCCGCTCAACGATGGTCGTCACCGAAGTGACGACGAAACATTGCAAGGAGGAGGGCTATGGCCTCGCTGCGCCGACGCTCAACGATGGTCGTCACCGAAGTGACGACGAAACCCCCCACCAGCGCAGCCAATCGGCCTGCGGCTGCGCTCAACGATGGTCGTCACTGAAGTGACGACGAAACCACCGCGCAATAGATACATATGGAGCGTCTGGTTAATACGCTCAACGATGACGTCACCGAAGTGACGACGAAACCGTTGTCACTCACACGTCTGAGGTGTACAAGGTTTAACGCTCAACGATGGTCGTCACCGAAGTGACGACGAAACCCAGGTCGTCTTATCCGGACGACTTCTGCGCCTTGACGCTTCAACGATGGTCGTCACCGAAGTGACGACGAAACCAGCTCGACATCGGTTAGGCCCTCTTCCAGCATGCTGCTCGCTCAACGATGGTCGTCACCGAAGTGACGACGAAACGCAACACCACGGCAGCCCATCACTACCGAACCACTTCCTGGATGGTCGTCACCGAAGTGACGACGAAACAACCGGCGGAAATCCGGGCGGATCCGAAACGGTTACCTGCTCAACGATGGTCGTCACCGAAGTGACGACGAAACGTCTGAGTCGACGGCATTTCAGCCGGGCGAGGGTCAGCTCCGCTTCATGATGGTCGTCACCGAAGTGACGACGAAACCGCCTAGCCCGCTAGAGCGACAGTGCCCGTCGAACCACTCCGCTCAACGATGGTCGTCACCGAAGTGACACGAAACGCGGGTTACGCAATGCCGATAGGTGACATCTTCTTTGCGCTCAACGATGGTCGTCACCGAAGTGACGACGAAACCCCAGGGGTTCGTGCGGTAATACGGCGTGTTGTAGATCGCTCAACGATGGTCGTCACCGAAGTGACGACGAAACTTTTACGACACTCGCACGCAGAGCTGGTGCGTCATAACGCTCAACGATGGTCGTCACCGAAGTGACGACGAAACTCATTACAGAAAGCCCAACCCCGATCGCGGCGGTACCGCGCTCAACGAAGGTCGTCACCGAAGTGACGACGAAACGGTCGGGGTCGGCACCAGTTGAGATGATGATCGTGTCCGCTCAACGATGGTCGTCACCGAAGTGACGACGAAACCCCTCCCGCCACCGAAAGTGAGGTTTGGGGCACAAAATGCGGAATGCCAATAAGACACTACGCGAAATCGGTTCGCACGGGGCTCGGCTCGATAGCATTTTTCAAGGATCAACGGCGGTCCGTGGATCACAAAATCCAGGGATCGCCCGGCTCTCGGTGCACTCCAACGCCAATCGTTGATCGACTGTTGCCAACCTCGCCAGGGAATCGGTATAGGTAGATCGAGTCTCGCTGGTGGTCGATGACCTCGAATAGCTCATTGACTAGGCGTTGAACATGCGCCGAGGGCAAGCGACATTCAAACACCGACTTCTGGACCCGTACGCCATATCGCTCGCACAACGAAGCAACGCGAGCGAGACGACGGCACCCCGCTCGGTCGGCCGTACTCACGTCATACACGACCAACAAATCCATCGCTTAAGCAGTCAGAAGGTATGGAGCGTAGACCGAAAGATCGCCGCGAATATGACGCGCCATCAAGGTCGCCTGCACGGTCGGCAAGCTCCAACGGGGAATCTCGCGTTTGAGTAGCGAGTGGTAAACGGATTCATCTCGAAAAACCTCGTAGCAACTCAGCAAACTCTTGCGCCCATCGGCATTCAGGTAACACGCCCCGCCCGGCGTATGTTCGAAGTGCTCTGGGCGGATTTGCCTCCGCAGCGCAGAACGCACTACGAATCGGTCGGCAACGGAACGAAACTCCTCGAGCAAGTCCAACGTCAACGACTGCCTGCCGGGCCTCATTCGATGCAGAAAGCCGACTTGCGGATCTAGTCCCACTGATTCGATAGCACCGTTCACCTCAGCATGCACCAACCCATAAACAAAGCTAATCAGCGCGTTCACAGGGTCACGGGGCGGACGCCGACTGCGTACGCCAAATGGCAATGCGCAATGACGCGCCTGTAGGTACGCACCTAAACACGCGAAATAACAACGCGCAGCGTCACCCTCAATTCCGCGAATTTGGTCACCCTCCAAGCGACCCGGCAGCGCGTGGATCCGACTCCGAAGTAAGGCGTCTGATTGTGTGAAAAATGTCTTCTCGGGCTCGGGCACCTCCCACGTCCACCGGCGTATTAAAGCCCGACTGTTTTGGATCTTGCCTGCCACCAACCAGCGGGCGATCGCACTGGATGCGGCTTCATCATCGGCGATGCGTATCTGCGCTACCCGCAAAAGGACGTTGCCCTTGGTCTCACCACCAACAACGAAACGCACCTTTCCTGATCGCGTCAACGAACAAACGCGAACTCCTCTCTTTACGCAAAGTGCGAGAGCATCGGTTGTCACTTGAGCCATACCAGCGAGGACGATCGCCGATAATGTCTCCACCGGCACGCGAGCTTTGCCAGTGGGGCCTGAAACCATGATGTTGCCCTTGTTCACAGCGACCTTGGCGCGATGCTCAGTGACATACAAAGTGCGCGCTAGTTGCATGCCATCACTTCATCAACGACGTATCGAGCCACCCGCGTTGGATCCGAGACGATCGTAGGGAGACAGTGCGACAGGAGCTGACAGTGCGTGCATCGAGCATCGTTAACCGGCGCCGGCAAAACGGGTGCAACGTGCTGCAAACGAACCGCGCGGATCGCCTCAAGGGTTCGCTTGCGAAGATCTTCATCAAGGGCAACTTCGACTTTCTGACGCGTTTTGGAGAGCCACAAATACCCAACGGTCACAGCGACGCAGAACATTTCTTCGAGACACAGAGCTTGCGCGCACAGCTGAACGTCAGCAGCTTTGCCGTGCCGACCGCCGATCTTGTACTCGACGGGAACGACGGCACCGTCGTCGTAAAGCTCGACGACATCGGCTCGACCAGACAAACCAAGTCGTTCGGACCACAGTGGAATGCCACGCAGCACACGCCGGCCTCTCTCGACGCGCGACTTGTCTGTGTCGACCCGCTGATGCCCAGCGTGCCCGCGTTCGGTGTGGTCGTTGTCAACCCAGACGCCATCGACGTGTATGAGAGCGCACTGCCGCGGGCAGTATTCGAAGTGCTCCAACGCCGACAATGCGACTACTACTTCGTCGCTCACGACAAGCGCTTGGCCACAAAGGCCCGCGTCAGATCGTTACCAGGGCCTGCGTACAAGATTGATGCGTAAGAAGCTCTCACAGCTTGACGCTCTCCCGAGTAGTAGCGGTCGAGGAATGCATCGACTGCCCATCGGTCAAGTGCCGGAGACCACGCCGGCCATTCGAACCTCAAAGATCGTTTACCCCTAACCCCTGCAAATCCCCTCGCACGCGAATGTGTCCCGTCGCCCCTGACGGCAAGCATTGACAAGCCGAAAAAGCCAAGAACTTCTACAAAGGGATCGGTGCTCTTATCAACTTCGCCAGTCTTTGCGGTCGGACTAACGAACGACGCAACGCGTTGCGGGTTGAACGCAAGGCCCATGCTTTTCACTCGAAGGCCTACACCGTTGATCGCCGCCCCAATGGAGTTGGCGAGCTCTTCAGACTTCCGAGTCGCGATCAGGCAATCGACGACTCTCGATTGCAGCGACCGACCACGCGGGGCAGAAACATAAAACGGACTTTGCGTGATCGGCTCCTTCTGATCAGAGCGGGCCAAATCAGTGAGAAATGCCGCCAGATAGCTGGTGCGAGCGTCGCGCTCGATTGCTGCTGCCACCTTGAAACGCTCGACAGACAGGTCTTGCTTTGTCACCTCGGTTTGCGTCATCGCCGACATCGACATCTGCTCAATGTCTTTCACGGTTGGCCAATTCGCAGCAATTTGCTCTGCCACACCCTCGGCACTGTCGTAAATGAATCGCGCAGCGGGCGCCGGCGAATCAGTCCATGACAGTCTTACCCGTGGGCACAAAACCGTTACCCCAAGAGCAGCAAGCCAGCCGTTGATCCAGTCGGCGCGCAAACCACGCGCTATCTCCTCAGGCATCAAACGACCTCCTGATCGCGGCCGGCGACCGCAGATGATGCAGCCCAGTCAGAGAGTCGCACGACGGTTTCTAACAGCGCGAGACCCCAGTAGCCATATCGCTCGCACAGCTCGCGAAAGCGCGCCGGCTGATCCCAGTCTTGCTTCGATAGATCAGAAGTCACTTCGACAGCAATATTGTCGACGGCCGTACTCAAAACAACTGGGTAAGGATCGTCAACGACATCAACGCTTGGCCGGCCGTGACCATGGTGGGAAATCACAAGGTGGCGCACAAGCTCGATATCGACCCCCGCACCTGGGTGCCAGCCATTAGCAATAGCTGCTTCGAGCAGCAGACCACTGATCAATTCATGCCGACCACCAGCAGGCCAGCCCGCTTGCTTGCGCGCCTTCATACTCTCTGACTTTGACTGTTTAGACTTAGCTAACAAACCCAGCTCCGCCGTTGAGGGAGCAGCACCTAGCCAGCGTTGAAATCGTGGATCGGCCTTGCCAATGTCATGCCAACGCCCGGCGATATCACACGCAACAGCTAGTTCCTCTGGGCAGCCAATCGCTCGGGCGATCTTCGCTGCAAGCTCACCTACTGCACCCATGTGCTCGGTTAGTAGTTGCGAGTTAGCGGCAAAGCTCAGCCCGTCGATCGCGTCATAGGCCACCTCGACCCTCTTCGCGGACGATTCAACAACGCTCAGATAGGGCGGCAAGTCAACAGGGCGCACGACACGACGACCAAGACTGGCGACGAAACTCTCCCACCGGCCACGCACGGCAGGCTTGGGTACCGCCAACCGAAGCTGTTCAATAAAGACATCGACTGCAACACTGTCGTCTCGGAGGTCGTTCAAAGTCTTGAGCAATTCCCCCGAAGGTTCATTCAACAGGTTCGACAACACGGATTCGTCGAGCACTAGCACACCCGACGCAAAGGCAGACACGTCGACTACTTCTTCAATGCTCGTCGGGTCCCAGCAGTAGCGACCGTACCCGCCAATGCTCGTCGGCAGAATGATCTCGTCGCCGGGCTTGATTGCTCTGCCGGGAATCATCGTTACGCCGACACCGTCGGCATCTCGACGCCACACATCATGGTCTCCGACAAAGTCGCGCAGCTCCTTGAGTGATACGTCAACAAGCTCATCGCGACCCAAAGGAGGAAACAGTCTCTCCTCAGACGCTATGGGAAAAGAGCGCCAGGCGACGCTGGCCTCGACGCGCGCTTCGGAGAACCCTTCAAAAAACAAGTGCGGCGGAGCCTCACCGACGGGTGCAAGTGTGGTCTTCACCCACTCCCACAAATGCGCCGGCAGCAATTCCGGAACGTCGAGCGATTGCAAGGCTGCTTCACCGAGAACATTGCGAACGTCGGCTGGTGATATCGAATGCTCTACGTCACCCAGCCGTGCTGCGACTTCTGCTGGCTCGTCGCCATAGAGGTACGACCTTGACCCCTCCTCGTGACACATAATCGCTTTCGCTGATTCGAGGTTGCCGAGCCGATTCAAGCGCCCGAAGCGTTGCGTCAATGCACGCACGCCGGCCGACTCTGTAACCAACAAGTCAAAATCTAGGTCAGCGCCAACCTCGAGGGTCTGCGTTGCGACAACAATTAATGGGGCGTCTCGCGACACGCGCGGCAAGCCCGACCGCAAACCTTCGTGCTCGCCCAAGAGTCGGTCGCGAACCCCATTCGACTCAAAGGGACGCATGACCCCCGACAACAACGCAACGTCGTCAAATTTCTCATCGAGAAGTGCCTTTACTTCACGCGCTGTCTTCGGGCTGTTGACGAACACCACGCACGACAACCCTCCTCCCGCTACCAAGTCGCTCGTGGCAGCAACTAGCGCCTTCACGAGGCCGCCCTTCTTGGCTTTGCGAGCCGACAGTGTCTTCGACGCATTAAGCCGTCGCTGAACCACTGCGTGTTCGAGATCATCGGCATCGAGATCGAATCTGTCCGCTGTCGCGGCGCCAGTCGCCGTCATATGAACAAAACCAACTTGCGAGCGCTCTTGCGGCACAACGACAGCGGAATCGCCTGCGTCGCATTGCCTAAGCGGGCGTACCAATGCGCTCAATTCTTCAGACAAATGAGCCTCGTCAAGAAGAACCAGGCTGTCGATGCCAGCCAGCGCCGCGTCGATGGGACGCCTTGATCGCGACGAACCGTAACCACGAAAGAGCCAGCGACTTGCGAACATTGGGACGGTCGACAAAATCACCGCCGGTTGAGACGGGTCAGGGACCGTTGACAGCCTTCCCACCCCACCACGCATCTGGCTGACGTGAAGCGGCCCATAAGAATCCGACTGCAGCCCACCGATGTCGATCAGTCCTTGCGCCACCACGGCCAAGCGCTCATCACCGTCGACAAGACCTTGCCGAAGTTGAGTTTGGAGATGAAGCATCTCTTCAAGCGCAGCGTCTACCAGCAGGCGACGATTAACCACGTACCAAATACGGGTTGGCATCGTGCGATCGGCCGGTGCCAACGACGACTGCGCAGCAAGTGCCCAAACCCCGACGTGCAAACAGCTCGTCTTGCCAAGACCTGTGGGCACACCTATCTCTGATGGCCAACCCTCTTCAATGACCCGCTTGGCCAGACGTGTTTGCCAAGGAAATGGGTCGCGGGAGTAACAAGCTCGGTAGAACTCAGCAAAGTCAATCATCGAGCACCCCTCCAACAGGCGCGAACAAGCCGATACCAAAGTTGCGCCCCCGCCCAAGCACAACTGGGCCTGCAATCGCTTCCGGGAACTCGATCTCCATGTGGGAAAACGGGTGCCTGTCGCCTTCGCGCCGCGCTTCATGCGCTCGCAAGGTTACGCCGCCGGAAATGAACGGCGTGTTTGACACGCGAAATGCAATAGGTCGAGGAAGTCCGCCGAACTCGCACCAACGCGCAACTTCAGCCGCAGTGACTCCCCTTCGCGCATGAGTCTCGTAAACAACGGGAAATGCGGAGGACCAACGCCGGCTTTTTCGCGTCCATCTCTCGGGGGTTGACGCGAACGGAACACGCTCGCCGCCCCATCTGCCAACCTCGACGTCAAACGCACCAGGCTTCACAAGGCGCTGCGCTGTCAAATGCCACACGGAAGTCTCGACGCCAGCAACGATGTCTGACACCGTCTCGGCCGGCAACACAATCGCCGCCCCATGAATACGACCGTCGGAGTACTTGTAACCAACGTTTGGCAAAGCAAGCCACTGCGCTCGCAAATCGTCGTCCGCATGGCCGTGCAAGATCGAGGGCACGCTATCGCGACCGCCCGACACATGGCGCTCGTAATGCTCAAGCACCGCGTTGCGCAGAGTTTCGGTTACGTCACGCACCCTATGGCCAGCAATTGAGCGATCAAACCGGAGCCAGATAACTTGCGCGACTCTTCGAGTAGCAGTCTCGCGTTCACTGGGCGCTGCGTACCTTGCAAGCTCTTTTGGGTATTGGTTGCGGCGCACCTGTTCGCCGTGTGTGAACCGCTCGTACATCAAGTCGAGAACATCGGTAAAACCGTCGAAAGGGACTGGAAGGAACGTCTTGCCAGAACCCGGCAACCACGAAGTGTCCGAAACGGCAGTGGCTGACTCGGCGGTGGCTGATCTCAGTGTCATCGTCATGCGCACCGGCGAGTCAGAGCAGCCTATATAACCGACGCGCGCGCAACGTTTGCGCAGTGCCTCAAACTGGGCGGCAGTGAGATCGACGTCCCATGCATAAGTCACCACCGGCGTTCGAGGCGACATACGCACGCCGGGCCGCACAAGCGTCGAAACCTTCGCCGGGTAGTTCTGCACGACACCTTTCGCAGCGGCCGCAGACACCACGTAACGAGGGTTGAGTAGGGTCGACTCACCGATCTCAATCTCTGATGCATGAATCACCGGCGGCGGAGCCAGCTCGAGTGACCGTAACTCAGAGCCGTCGGTGACGCGGCATCTGATTCCGGTGCCGTCAGCACTGACAAGTGCGGCGAAAACCCGAGCAGGGCTCGGCGGCCACTCGCCTGCATAAGGGTCTCCAGTATTGGCGGTGTCTTCGTGGCTAGAAGCCCTCAACACTCCATGCAGCAACTCGATTTTGATAGCAAGCATCAGCTATCGGCCGTAAAGGTCTGCTCGATCACCTTGGAAAGGTTGGCATTCGGCACGAGATCGAGAACCGCCCAATCGCCAGACCCCACTGGCAACTTCGCATCTCTTGCAGCCTCGACGCAGTCGTTAAACACTGAAATTGAAGTCTCGAGATTTGGTGCGTCAAACGTGTCGTCGGCGGATTCGCCCAGCCATGTCCAGGTCGAAGATTCGAACTTCAACTCTGCGCCCGAGCGCAATGAAAAGGACCGACCGAATGCAGCGACGTGCGCAACAACCCCCAGAGCCACCAACAATGCTCTGGCGGCTGCGCTTGCTTCGGATGTAGCAGCGTTGATTCTGCGGAGTGACGCAAACGAGCACGTCGACTGCTGGACGATGCTGCTGAACGACACCGCCGCCAGTGCCGTGTCGCCGTCGCGAGTGAAAGGTACCTGGCCGTGCCCAATTGCAGATGGCTTCTTTTTTTCATCGGTCTTCGACGAATCTTTGAGTTTGTCGCCAAGAGACCACGTAGTCGTGTCGTTTTCGTCGTAGACAATTGCACGCTCGCTGGTGAGGTTAAGTGGGTCGCCCTTTAAGCCGAGCACCCGATTGGGCTCATCCTTTGGATAGGCAGGTTCGTACCCGACGATCTCTGAAACCCAAGATCGTGCAAGCTTGGCCTGCGTGGCCGACTTCTTGCCGTAATGCGATTGCCAGAAACCGAACAAGAGTGCCTGAGGAAACCACTGCAGCAATGCCTCTGGCGAATCGGCGGTAGCAACGAGCAGTTGCTTGCCTTGTGGTGAGTCAATAAACGGAGTGCCATCGGCCGTGTTGGCGTCGCGCAAATAGGCATCAGCCTGGCGATGTGGGAACAGGAAGCTCGAAAGCAAAGGTTGGATCTGTGCGGGTCTGGCTACGTCGGTTAGATCGAGCCGCACCTCAGGCAGGCCAAGGCGACCTTGAAGTCTCGCTAGCGCTGCTTCGAGTCGGTTGGCCTGACTGGGCACGTTATCGATAACGATTGCGGGAACCGAGCGCCTACCGACCTCAGCGTCTTCAACCCACCGGTGATCTAGCTGATACCTACCTCCCTCGTAAACCGCTGGCTTAACAGGCGCACCATCGCCAGCCAAGGGCACAAGCGTGCTTCGGATTGTGATGCCCGCGTCAAATGAGTTGTCCGCGCATGCCTGAATCAGGGCCTTTGCGTTGTAGGGATTCTTCATTCCCTCACCTTTCATTGTTCTGTTCAGCTAGCTACTGGATCAGACAGGAAATCAACGTGAGTGCCGCGTTCCCTGCATCGCTTCAGTCTTAGTACAAGGGTGCGACAGCCGATCTGTTGCAGGCGCCCAGGGTCACGCCACGTGCTCACCCAAATACAAGCTCACCTGGACGTTGCCAACTCGCGGCTCACGATCAATAGCCGAACGGCTAACAAGAATTGGACGCGCAGAGGGGTTGCTTCGTCCAGAGAGTGGGCAACGTGGCACCGCTCAACCGAGCACACCAAATACCCTGGTCACGCCGGCTAACTCGCAGTTCACTCGGGCCTCAGAATTGCCGATACAAAGGCCATGGAGGGCGGCCGTCTACGAGCGATGCGCTATGCGGTCGCGGCCGTATTCGTTGTCTGCTCGACACTCGCCCTCCCGGGTCGCGCTGAAGCGGTCGCCGTTGTTGCGTCGGTCTCTGCCGGATTCTCGACAAGCTGCGCAATCACCAACGCCGGCGACCTCTACTGCTGGGGCAAGAACGACTACGGCCAGATCGGCGACGGTTCGACAACCGACCGCACCTCACCCGTGCAAGTAGGCGCCGGGCAAAC
>JBGAQY010000057.1:0-10537 GCA_044220495.1 Acidimicrobiales bacterium | reverse complement strand
CAGTGGACGACACACGTGGCAGGTCGCTCTGGAGCGGCTGGCACCCAGCCGACTACACCCAGCTTCACCAAAGGCGTTAGCAAGCCCGAATCTACGCACCGCGAGTGGACGCCGACTGGTCCCCAAGGGGCCGATAGCCTGAATGGGCAAGGTGCGGCTGACTCCGCCATCTCCGCTGTGCAGGTTTCTCAGGCAGTCTTGGAGAAGGCCAAATCCTCTGGGCTATTTGGCAACAAGGCTCTTGAGGCGGAGAACGCGGAGCTTCGTCGCTCGCTCGGTGCGATTGGTGCGACTGAGCGTGAACACCTGAAGAGTGACATCGAAATGCTTTCATCTCAGCGGGATGCGTTGCGCGCACAAGTGACTGCACTAGAGGCAGAGGTCATCGACACGTCGGACATTGCGATGCTGCAGGAGGTCGGCATTTACGAGTACCGGCACCCACTCGACTCCGCTGTTATTTACAAAGATCGTCTGACGCACATTCAATTCCTCATCAAGACGATGGTTAAAGAGAACGGTGCGGTTTTTGGCGCAACCGACTGGCATGTCAACGGCTCTTTGCAAGAGGGAGTCCGGATGGTGACAGAGCTATCGAAACTGATGCTTCGTGCTTATAACAACGAGGCAGATAACGCTGTCCGCGCAATGAGGCCGCACGCATTGGACTCATCCATTGCGCGCCTGGAAAAGGCTCGTTCGACAATCTCCAAGTTGGGTCGCACAATGCGCTTGGGAATCACGGACGCGTACCACCACCTCCGCATTCAGGAGCTTGAAATCACGGCCGACTACTTGGCCAAGGTTGCGGAGGAGAAGGAGCTCGAGCGTGAACGTCGCGCTCGTCTCCGCGAGGAAGAGAAAGCGCAGCGCGAGTTTGAGCGAGAAACAGAGAAACTGCAGAAGGAAGCTGATCACTACAGCTCGGTACTGGCGGCGCTGAGAGTGAGCGGCGACACAGCGGCTTTGGCTGACGCCGAAGCGAAGCTTGCCGAAATTGAGGGCGCTATGGCGGGAGTTATTGCGCGCGCTGCGAACACGCGAGCTGGTTACGTATACGTGATTTCGAATCAAGGTTCGTTCGGGGAGCGGATGGTGAAGATTGGGATGACTCGCCGCCTTGAACCGATGGACCGAGTACGAGAACTTGGCGACGCTTCGGTTCCATTTCGCTATGACGTGCACGCGTTGGTCTTCAGCGAGGACGCCGTTGGTTTGGAAACCAATCTGCATCAAGCGTTGAGTGACCGCAAGGTGAACCTCATCAACAGTCAGCGCGAATTCTTTTATGCAACGCCGTTAGAGGTGCGCGACCTCATGGCCGAATACAAGGGGAGCTTGCTCTCTTACGAAGAGGCGGCTGAGGCACTCGAGTGGCGCCAAAGCGAACACATAAGGTCGGCTGCTGCCGCGGAAGGGGCTGTCAACCCACCGGCTAGTTCAGGCTTCCCAGCCACTATGGGTTGACCATCGCGACAAAAGGTGCTGCGACTTCCCGGGCTCCATTCGCTCCGGCTGCATAATTGCGTTGCACACTTGCGCTTATGACTCGTCTCACGACCTCGTGCAGAGGAAAATTGTTCTGCAAGAGCTCGACAGCGGATTGGCCAGTGGTCGTGTCGAGCCACTCTCGTTCGCTGATGGCACTGCTAACGGCATCACTAAAGGTCACTTGGACTCCTTTACGGTTGTTGAAACCTACTGGTCGTGAAGGAATGCCTAGCGGCCTGAAACCCCGTTCCGCCGGTGGTTCACTTGCTCGGTGGGCGCTGCATAGCAGGCACTAACCGAGTTAGCTCTGTCTTGCGATGTTTCTCGGCGAAACGCTCTCCGCCGCTTAAAGTAAATCTGCCTTTACGCTGAATCCCGGCTCGAACGCTTTTGCGTATACGCGCTCACCTGACCCTTCACCCATTCGACGGTGAGCTGCTGTAGTTCTCGAAGCGTTTCACCGTTGTAAAAGCAATGATCGGCGCCGTCGAGGACGATTAGTTCTGACGTCCCGGCTGAGTGTTCGTGATAGCGGCGGCCACCTTCTTGCAGAACTCCTTCGCCAGCAGTGACGACTAGTAGTGGTTTGTTGAACTTGCGCGCTATGTCGTCGTGATCGAGCATGCGATACGACTCCAAGTATTCGCGAGTTACAAGAATGTCGATGCCCCAACGAAAGCGGAACATGTTGAGTGCCGGTTCCCAAACGGTGTGTCCATCCTCTAGGTGTGTTGGGTCTTTCCATGCACTGTTGTGCGTGGCATCCCACAACACGGCTGCGTCGAACTCTTGTGCTTTGGACATCATGACCACGAGGCCACCAAGACTGTGGCCGATAACCGTGATTGATCGCTCGGGTTGTTCAGCTTTGAATGTGTTCACCACGAGGTCCAGATCGCTCACGTGATCATTGATGGTGCAATCGACCATATTTCGTGCGTTGTCTTCGTACGCGTAGTAGTCGAAGCGGTACGACGAAATGCCTTGCTCGGAGAACGCTCGAGCAGAAGTGAAGTATTCGAGGCTGTTGCGATTGCCGGTTAGGCAGTGTGAGAACACCACCAACGGAGCGCCTGGCACCTCTCGCAACGTTCCGTAGATCGTCAGATCTGTTTCCGGAATGGAAATCTTGTGTTCAACATCTTGCGCCGACATGGATGAACGATAGACCGGCGTCGGGTACACGTTCCGAGCCAGTCGGGTCAGTTGGCGACCTCACGTGGATTCGTTTTGTAGATCCGGGACATTGCAGAAGCCCGCAGCTGAACTGTCGTACTGCCCGACCATAATGAACCTCCATGTTGGACACTCGGAATCTCACCTTCCGCGAAAAGCTCAATTACTCCACCTCATGCGCGCTTTGCGGCCGGCTTCTCGTCGCTCACGTCGACGGCGGTTGGTGCAAGGGGAAAGGGTCTGGTGAGGTGACTTGCACGACCTGTTTGGAATCTCGACAAACGGCTCCGACCAATTCTTTACAACTTCGGTGGCACGACTACGTCAGTTACTTGAGGGACTGCGTGCAGCAGCAACAAAGCGATCGCTTGCGCCTTAAACCATCGAGCCCTGCATTTGCCTACCTCGATGCTGGCGTGGAGAAGCTGCTTAGCGAGGATGCCGACGTTCAGAATGTAAGCAGCGAGGTGCTTCGAGTGGAAAACGAACGAAAAGGAGCCGACAGCCTTTTTTACGGTTGGCCGCTCGTCCATTTCGTCGAAGAAAAGAGCAACTTTCTTATTCCAGTTGTTGTTTGTGAAGTAGCCGTAGTCATCGACAACTCAGGCGCGTCGATTTCTCGAATCGAGGAGCCGTTCTTGAATCCGGCTCTGCTCGATGAAGATCTCTTTCCGGGGGATGCAATTGCTGCGGCTTTGACTTTCGAGCCGGACCTACCCTTGGGTCCCAATCTTGGGTCAGCTGTTACGTCTGTGTTGGGCGCACTTGGCATGGACGTGCCGGATTTGACTTCGATGTTGGTGCGTAACGCTCCGGAGCCCAATGCTGTTGCTAACTCAGCGATCGTATTCTCGGCCTCGAATTCGAACACCGTAAGCGCATTAATTGACGATCTCACCGATCTAGCAACGCGGACAGATTGGCAAAGCACGGCGGCCGCCTTCCTGTTTGGAACTCCGGTGCCGGCCGCAGACCTGGTTAGAACGCGTCCCATAATGCCGATGCAGATGAATTCGGCTCAAGAGCATGCAATCGACGAGTTTCGATCTCACCGCTTAACAGTTGTTACGGGACCTGCTGGTACGGGAAAGAGTCAATTCGTAGCAGCGGCGGTTGCAAATTCCTGGGTCGACGACAATTCGCTACTTGTCTCGTCGACCAATAACCCCGCCGTTGACGTCGCAATTGACCGTGTCGCTGACGTGTCCACAAATTTGGTCGCCCGGACCGGAAAATCCGAGCATCGTAAAGCTATTCCTGCCTTCATGACTTCGGTGGTTGAGGCTGCCGAAAAGACAGCTAAACCCGCCAACAGTCAACGCCGGCATTTGGACGCTCTGGATAGCCGGCGCGATCGCTTGGTTGAGGCCCTTGAACGAGAGAACGAACTTCATCATCTCGCGCTTTGCCACCTGCTGGCAGCGACAGGCTTGGCCCTGGACAGCTCTGGCATACGTGAAGCGGAGAGCAAAGTTGATCCAACGGCTGTAAGGCAATCAATTAGAAAGATCAAGCGCTTCCCGTGGTTCCAGCTGCGGCAGTTGAAGGCGCTGGCCGTTGAGTTGGATTGCAGACCTGAGGAGGCTCGTCATCTGTTCGAGTGGTCGTACCAGCGCGAGGAACTGCGCAAAGACGAAGGAACAGTTGCGTGAATTACACAGGTCGTTTGGGAACTTGACGCAAGAGCTAGGCGTGCTTGACGACAAGCGACGTAAGGCGAGTAAAGCGTTGACGGAGAGCGCTCTTGCTAGCTGCGTAACAAACGGCAAGGCTCATCTTTCGAATCTGTAATTCCGACTCAGGCGGCACACCGTTTACGCACTCCGTTAGTAACGGAATTAAGGGATATCGCGTATGGGCATCACCGCGCTGTCTGCTTCGAAAGAATTTTACGCTAACTGCAAATCTCTTTGACTCACTGATAATTGATGAAGCAAGTCAATGCACGTTGGCCGCAGTTCTGCCACTCGCTTACCGAGCGAGACGAATTGCGATTGTGGGCGATCTGAACCAGTTGCCGCCGACTGTGACGATAGGAAAGAGATCACTTCGAAGGATCGCTGCGCGTCACAGATTTTCGAGCGAGATGCTGGCCAATTTCGACCTCGACTTTGGTACGTCGTCCGCCTTCTCGGCCTATCAGGCCGTATATTCGCGACCTCCACTGCTTTTAAACGAACATTTTCGTTGTCATCCAAAGATCGCTCGTTGGTTCAACCACGCCTTCTATTCGGGGAGTCTGCAAGTAATGACCGACGTATCCGAAATGCAAGAAGGCGCTAGAGGTCTTAACTGGCATGACGTCGACGGTGAAACCGAGAAGGGTCAGTTCGGTGGCGCGGTGAATAGAGTGGAGGCGCGCCTAGTTGCTGACACGGTTGCAGAAATGTCAAGCCAGGATTTTTCCGTCGGCGTCGTGACCCCGTTCGCTGCGCAGGCGCGACTTATCGAAGAAGAAGTGCGAGATCGGGTTGACGGCGAGATGCTGAAGACGATCGATTTTGTTACTGGCACTGCTCACAAGTTCCAAGGTGGTCAGCGTCAAATCATCTTGTTTTCGACGGTAATCGCTCCCAACACCTCTCCACGTTCTGCAGCCTGGATCGAGGAAAATAGAAACCTGTTGAACGTCGCAGCGAGTCGTGCGCAGAACTTGTTGACAGTGTTCGGCCACCCAACAGCGAGTGATGACCTTGGCGTGCCAACCCTCACGTCTTTACGGGCGTCGGCCATCGCTGGCCTTGAGCCGTCTTCGACAAACCCATACCTGATCCATTCGGGTGCAGAGAAGCTACTGCTTGATGAATTGAGACTTCTTGGCTTTGATCCGATTCTGAAAGTGGATATCGAAGGATATGAAGTTGATTTCTTGTTGCAGACTGATGACGCCGGACTGGTTATTGAGGTCGATGGTTCTCATCACTTCGATGTCCGCGGTGTGTTGCGGAAGCGTGATGTTGCTCGAGACAGAGTGCTTGCAGCGTGTGGTTACACCACGGTGAGGTTTCCTGATTGGCGTTGCCGTGAAGAGCCCGCGAACGTTGCGTTAGAAGTTCAACAGGCGTACGAGGCGACCGCTCGCCGCAGCTGAACTAGCGTCACGACGGCGTCGGGCTATTCGAGCGGTGGGCCTGATGTCACAACGTTCATCTGAAGACTTTCGCCTGACTGTGGTCTGGTGCGAGTCAGTTAAAAGCCCGGGACATTCGCGCTAAGTGCGATCGAAGACGACAACACTTCCCATTTTGAGTTGTCTACATCGATGTCTACAAGCTCGAGAGCTCGCACCTCGCTGGGGCCCGACGTAACGATTCGTTTCGCAACGTCGACGGCATCGCGCTGTTCGTCGAAATCGACTTTGGCGATTGAAAAGTGCGGTTCGAATCTGTCGAGCACGTAGTCGTTGCCGTAACGATCTGTGTTGCTCTCGTTCTCACTCGGACTACGCATCGGCAAACGGGCCTCTGCGGCGCATTCAATAATGGCCGTGTGCAATTGCTGCAAATCATCGGTGCGCTCAACGCCTGCGAACACGTAACCAGATGTTCCCGCAACGACTCCGGTGATGTTCAACTTCAACTCTTTCGACGCGGCCCACAAATGACTTAACGCATTCTGCAACTCAGACACTGAGTTGGTTGGAATTGTGCAGATGTGCAACGACAGGTGCGGCGGAAACGTCTTGTCGTCGATTTCGTTCTGGTTGTAGAACTCATCAGAAATCGCTTGGCTTGCGTTAACTATCTGGCGCCACAGGGTTTCGCTCGGCGACAGTGAGAACGCCACTCGTATTGTTTCCATTGCTGTTGGCCTCGGTTTCGTCTAAAGAGATCACGGGTGGACTGATCGCAGTCGCCATCGACTGCAGCTGTTGGAAATCAGTGCGTAAGAAGTTGTCGAGGTTTGACCCTCGCTTGAGATGAAGTGCAGGTGTTTCATCCCTGCTGCCGCTCAATGTGTAGAAGCTCAAGATGCTGCTGTCATCGAAGAGGAACATGCAGTGGTTGAACGCCACTTGACTGGCGTACACATGCGCGGAATCTTCGCTGATCGAACGTATGTCTGCAATAGCCTCATCGACCTTGTTCTTGAAGGTCGGTTTCGAGATTTGTTGTCGTTGCGCATGCAGTTCAAGCAGTGGACTCTTCGGTGAACAGTCGGGAAGAACAACGTCGAGTTGCATGCCACTGCGTATGGCTTGCACTAATGCTTTGCGATAAGTATTTCTCCACGTTGATCCGTAGTTCATGACGATGCTCAGCCGCCGTGTGCCGGTGATGAGTTCTTCCCAAAGCAGACCCGGGATATCAACGAAGTCAGCGAAATAGGCAAGCGCGCCAATCCCGTCAGTTAGTGCTGCAATGCCGACACCGTCATCGTCAATTGCCCAGGTGTGCAACACATCGGCGAGTTGGCGAAGCAGCTCTCGTTTAGGCGCCTTCGGAAAGTAGGTGCGACTTGCGCCGTATGCCTCAGCTGCGCGCTCTTGTCGCCGTTCTGCACTGTCGTTTGCAAACGAGCCCATTCCGCATAAAGGAGTCAGGGCATCGGACGACTGTTTGGGCAACGTGTCTGCCGCGGCCTGCAACATCGACGGCACTAAGCGTGCCCGTTCGTAGTCAGAGGCTGAATGCTCTGCTCGGCTTTGCACCCAAGGGTGATTCACCAGGGGTTCAAGCCCCTGAATCACATCGAGCTTTGGACCTCGAGCAACTAGCGCTACCAGGGCGTCGTAGATGTCATCAAATGAGCTGCTCATTTGTAGTCAGACTTTTCGCTCGTATCCATGCGATGTCGCAATGATGTCCGAAGAAGCGTTGTCTCGCATCTGCGAGGAATCGCAAATGTCGTCCTTGGCTTGTAATGACACCTGGGCCTGAACTCAGGCCATGACAAATCACACGCATTGCGAGTCTCAAGAACTCTCAAGGTTGCGCGCAGAACTCGATCAACTGACCGAGCGTTGTAGGCAGGCGGAGTGGCGTGAAGCTCGATCAACTGCGCTTGCGCAAATTGTCTTGCTTGCCGCCGCCCCCGGATCACTTTCCGCTGGCTTCCTTGCGGCGCTTGCGGACCAGCTGTCGGTATATCGAAGTGAGCATCTCGCGATCGCTGTCACTGAGTCGTGAGTCGGCAGCAAGTGCCTCGATCACACTCGACGCGGCCGCTTGTGCTGTCGTCATGGGCAGAAACCCAAGCAGTCGGCCGAACGTCCCGTCATCAACGTCGAGCGCCTTCTCGAGGGCAGAGACTTTGCCTTCACGGGGGGCTGTCTCGCCCATCTCCCATTGAGCAATGGTGCCGGGAGACACGCCGACCTGTTTCGCTAGCTCTCGCTGCGAGAGCTCAGCCTCTTTGCGCGCTTGTTGAAGCAGCCGGCAAAAAACCTTGCGTTGTGCCTCCGTTGCCACCGCTCAGAGCTTCCTTTGTCGAGGTCAGGCACACAGCTTGCCCGCTTTTTCCGGAGGAAGGAACAATCTTTTTCTAAGCGCTTGACAAAAACTAAGCGCATGCTTAGGGTAACCGGAGCACCGCAAAACGCATAGGTGCTTCACCAAGGAGATCAACACATGAAGTCACTACCAATTGATACGGCTCAGTTCCGTTTTCTTGTTGTCAATGAAGCTCAAGCAGTTCTCGACTTTGCGACGAAGGCACCGAAGGCCGATCGTGATGGCCAACCGCTTTACTCAGTCGAAGTCCTTGCCTCACGCGAGGGCTACAAGGGCGAAGTCATCACGGTGAAGATCGCAGGCGCCAAGCCAACGGTCACCGAGGGTCAGAAGATCAAGATCCCAACGCTTGAAGCAATGCCGTGGGAGAACAACGGTCGCTCAGGTTTGTCATTCAGCGCTGAGCGCATCGAATCCCTCGTCGGCGCAACCGGTAAGGCTGCCTAGCAATGGCCGAGGCCCAACGGCGAGCAATTGCGTCGCCTCTCATTGTCGAGAGGCCAGAAGCCACTACACGTGTAAACCTCGACACAAGCGCGTTGACCACACTGACGCTGTTGGTGTTTCGGCCTTTGTGGTCTATCCGCTACGAGCTAGCAACACTTTCAACAGTTGTCTTGCTCAGTGTCGATGGTTACGTGCGCTTCGGCTACTTGGGGGTAGGAGCTGCACTTGTGCTCGTCGTTGGGCTCTTCGGTAATCCGTATTGCTTCCCTTATGTCCGCAACTTCTTTCACGGACAATCTGTTCGCCGTCGTTTCGACAAGGCATGTCGCTATGCACAAGTCGTCTCGATCAACGATCGCACGCCTTATGTGAAGAAGGTTCGTCGCACACCGGCTGGTGATGTGCTCTCAGTTCGTATGCCTCCATCACTGTCGACAACCCCGCTCGACGAAGCATCAGAAGTTCTCGCTTGTGCAATGGCGATCAAAGAAGTTGTCGTCGAGAGAGATCGCACCCGTGCAGACCTTGCAACTGTGTCGATCATTCGTCGGGATCCACTTGCTGATCCTGAACCAATTGCCTGGCCGAACACATCGGCAATTCGATTGTCAGTGTGGGATCCAATCCCTGTCGGAGTAGACGAGCTTGGCGAAACCATCACCGTCAAACTCCCAGAGCGAAACCTGCTTCTTGGTGGTGAGCCCGGTGCAGGTAAGTCAGTTGCGCTTTCACAGCTTGTTGCCACGGCCGCACTCGACCCTGACTGCAAGCTCACTTTGCTTGACGGAAAGCAGGTTGAACTTGCTTGCTGGTCGCGCTGCGCACAACACGTTGTCGGGCCAAGCATCGAAGATGCAATCGAAGTTTTACGACTTCTTCGGGTCGAAATGGATGACCGCTATCGACAACTGCTCGACGCCGGTAAGCGCAAAGTCGAACCAGACATGGACGTGCCACTACACGTTGTCGTCTGCGACGAACTTGCGTTCTATCTAACGATGGGTGACAACAAGCAAAACAAAGACTTTGCCAACCTCATGCGTGACTTAGTCGCTCGTGGGCGTGCAGCTGGTGTGATCGTTCTTGCTGCAACGCAGAAGCCCTCTCACGACATCATCCCGACATCACTACGTGATCTGTTCGCTTTCCGGTGGGCGCTTCGCTGCACAACGCCACAAGCGTCAGACACGATTCTCGGACAAGGCTGGTCATCAGAGGGCTTTAGCGCCAAAGAGATCGACGCCGGCCAACGTGGCGTTGGCTACTTGCTCAGTGAGGGTGGCGAACCGACACGCATCAAGTCGTTCTGTCTCACCGACGACGATCTTGACGAGCTTGCCTCACGAGGCAACGAGCTACGAAAGGCAAGCCGTGGTTTGCGTGTCGCCTAACTCTGAGAAGCGACTAGAGCTCGGGGCCCGAGAAGCCTCGTTGGCGGGAGACGCTTGCACCGGATCGTTCAGCGCCAAGAAATCGGTTCAACGCAGCTACTTCTTCGACCGAGTTTGTTTCAACTGGTACGCCCCAAACAGCGGAACCTTGCGCACCGAAGTTTGCCAAGCTCGCAGATTCCGCCCGAGCAAGCGTCTCTTTGCCTTCGTCTGTGAGGAAATAGTCAGCGATTTCATCGATGCTGGGAACCTTGAGCGCCTCGTCAGTGAGATCAAGATCGATCGGCACATCAATGTCGGGGGCAGTCCAGTTTGCAGGGTTTGTTTCGATCCAAGACCGTGTGAACGAGTGACTGTCGAAATCGTGCGGGATCTCTGGGAACGCTACGAGCTCGTCAGTGGTCTTGCCCGCGAATCTTTCGACGATTGCGTCTATCTGCTGATCGCTCAGCAAATTTGCATACCTAGCACCGTCACTGATTTGAGGGGCGCCACGATGCTGGCGAAGCCAGTCCAACTTTGCTTGCACGGTGGCGGCAGCGGCTCCGGCGCGCCACCCTTCGCTCTTCCTCGTCGCAG
>JBGAQY010000056.1:0-13897 GCA_044220495.1 Acidimicrobiales bacterium | reverse complement strand
GACGGAGACCCACCACGAGGGCTCCAGATTAATCATGACGCCGTGAAGACCTCGATGGACTTAACACTCGCTCAGTTTGATCATGCAAAGCGATTTCTCGAAGCAGTCTTAAGCGACATTTGCAATGTCGCCGGGGTACAGCTCCACGACCTTATTTCCGATGCAGCTCGGACTCGTCTCGTGTTGGCTTCCGGAGGCGTCCCTCGCGATTACCTCGCCTTAGTTAGAACATCGCTTGCAGGGGCAGCCAAGCGCGACACAACCAGCAACATGCCGCCAAACAAAATTACGAGCGGTGATGTGAACGTTGCCGCCCCGGATTTCCTCAGCCAAAAGCAAGAGGAGCTCAAACTCGACGCAAGCCCTGAAGACGTGGAGCGCCTGCTTTTGCGCCTGAAGGACGTTCAGCAGTTTTGCATACGGTATCGACGAGTAAACATTTTCCTCGTCGATTCTCGCTGCTTACACGACGAACAGTGGGGTCGAGACATCAGCGCCCTCAGCGATCTTCGCTTCTTTCATAGGTTGAAGAACCTCGCCATCAAGTCGGGTACGCACGTTGGTAACCGCTATCAGGCATTCGCGTTAGATCTGAGTTCATATGCAAGCGTACAAATTAGGGGCATGAAGGAAATCGACTTTTGGACTCGCGACGGCGAGCAAAAGACTCGCGCCGTGTCGTACATCTACACGCCAGAGACAATGGTCGAAGAGACTCAGCGTTCTGGAGAAGTCGACATACGCGAGAGCAATCAGCCCGTATTGCCCTTCTACGAAACAATTATCGACGACACAGTCTAACTTTTACCGAGGACGGGCCGAAGGCCCGCCCGCAGGCAGAACCTCTTTTTCCTCCTTTTCTCTTTCTCACCGTGGCGTGGCATGGCCGCACGGCCATGCCTTTAATGAAGTGTGGGCTTTCTTTGCACATGCGTTGTCTTACAGCGTTGTCTTACAGCCGTGTCGTCACGGGTGATGCGCAACTCGCCAATAACGGCTGGCGTTTTACATCGTCACGGTTGATGTTTGACACTTGCTCGTTTCTGAGCGCAGGCAAGGAGGCGGGGATGAGACTCGTGGAGCTCAGTGCGGTCGAACAACGTTATCCAGCAGTGATGGAGGTGCTTGGTAAGGGCGGCTCCGTTGTCGCCAAGTCGGTCAAGTACAACGTGAGCCGTCAGACGCTTCATCGCTGGATCAAGTGATATCAGTCAGCAGGCCTTGGCGGTTTGGCGGATCGTTTTCATTGACAACGACATCGTACCCATCAGGCCTTTCGTGTTGTCGAAGCACGCCGTGTGTGAGCTGCACAGCGCACACCCACACTGAGTCCTGCGCGCCAATCTTGACATCGGAGACCCCCGACGCCTGCTTACGGAACGGACGGAGGTTCGCTCTTGCGCCGAGCTACGACTTGACTCACGCACTCGAGCCAATCAGTCCATGCTGCCGGGTCAAATGTGTCGTGTGCATCTACTGTCGTGTCACCGATCATGGTGGCCAAATCATTACCGGCGCGCTTCATAAACTGCCGGAGAAACAGATGCATGGCGTCTAAGCCCTCTTGCTCAGTCAGGTGATACGCGGGCGGATCGCCGTACCTTCGTTCGCTAAAATCTGGGGACATAGTTCACACCTCCGTTTGTGATCTCGCCGTTCCGCACTTCCGCCCAGACCTGACGACCGTCCGGCAGCACCCGCTTATATCGCAAGAGTACCGTTCCGTCTGGTAACGGCACAGAGCTCTGAGCGTAGTCCGGAGCAATCGCCTGCCGAATGAGCGCCCGGTTAGACATCGTGTCTTGCGCAAGATGTCCCGGGGCCGCTCTGAAAATATGAGTTGCATCACTTCGGAATACAGGACCTGCGACCTCCTCGGCTTTACGGGCCCGACCGGCTGCCTTTGCGGCGACCCCGAGTCCCCCACCCATGGGAATCAGCCAACTTGCGTAACCTCCGTACCTGTACGCAGCAGAACACGAATCCGAGTCTGGATTGTCAATCAGACCAAACGTTGCGCCGTTTACGACTCCGGAAGCGAAGTTCATTCCAGACAGGCCGATTGAGGTCAGCGCGTGGAGGGCACCCGCCTTAATTCCGTTTCCAAATGCTGCCGCCCGTGGAAATGTCAATCTGATTTGGCCCCACCTTCGGGTTAATCGAGTGACGGGCGCCCGCTGCATGCGGACGCGTTGAGTGGTGGTCAGGTGCGAGGAGCGCCACCCCGCTTTGCCGCGCGGGTGCTGCGGAGTCGATAGCTACTTGTGCCGGTCTCGACGATAAGCGCGTTGAGTCTTGAGCCAGTCGGCGGCGGCGACCAAACGTGGATCGGTGAAGACGCTGCTAAACGGTGCGTTCGGCGCGACTGCGACCGAGCTGCGCTCTTCGCGTTCAGTCACCTGGAACAAGTTCCGCTCCCCGTGAATCGAGGTGCACATATCCCAGTTCGTCCAGGCAGAGAAGGTCGTTGTCGTATGCAGCGGTTCGTGCAGCTAGCGCGTCGGCTGCTTCGACGAGCTCGACGAAGTTGCGCACAGGTCACGTAGCACCTGCCGCCTTTCCCACTTCTCGCTGCTGCCACTCCTGTCCCGATCAACGGGTGGCTTTCCCTGTGCCGGAGTCACCGGGAACCAGCGGGTGATGCGCCCTCTCCATGAACGCCCAGATAGAGCGAAATGACGGCGGGCGTAATCGTTACGTGCTGCCGCGGCCGACATCGAAGTCTGCAAGCTTCTTCAGTCGTGGGAACTTTGCCTGCTGATTCGCCTTGCCATGCGTCGCCACCAAAGCGATCATCGACCTCAGCCGAGCACCTCAGCAGCCCAGGGTAACCAGCAGCTCGTTCTCTCGCTGCATCACGCCTGTCGCTCACGAACAGAGCGAACGGACCGTAGAATTTCAACTCTCGTGCGGCGGCACCAACAGCGGCGACCTGCTGCTGTCTCGGACATCTTGGTCATCGCCGCAGCCTCGAGCAGCTCGTCATGGCTGTCGATTCGTGGAACTGGCCTCTCGAACCGAGCAGCGTCGCCGATCGGGACAACGACGGGCGCAGCAGGCTGCGCGCAATCGCGCCCAGGTAGTACGGCGATGTTGGGATCGACCGAGCATACTTCGGCGCGATTGATCCCGCTCGACGGCTTGCTGTCCAAGGCGCCTGTGCAGCAACAGGACCTCGATCAATACCTTCGTGCCGTACTTGTCACCCCAAACGCTTGTCGGGCATCGCTAGCGTATGTGCCCTGAGTGAACGAGCCGGATTTGCCGCGCTTGGACAAGTGCTGTCGACCCCACAAGGGCTCCAGGCTTTCGCTGAAGAACTTCCGAGGTAGTGATCAGCTCTGGCAGGTCTCTTCGCCGCGATGCGAACTGCGCTCGTGACGGGCAACTTCTATCGTGCCATTCGAAAACGACAACTGAATCTGCGCCGAGACGAACACTCCACGCGCTTGTTGGCAAAGCCGGAACCAGGCTGACGGTTCTGGCGAACCTGTAACCACACGGGCTTTGGAGTCGGTAACGTTTTACAGGTGGCGCGTCGGGTCGAAGTTCGTCTCGGTGGCAGCGACAAAACCTCTTGTTCGCCGGCGAAGTCTTCGCCGACCGTTGCCTTGCGAGACCCAGTGTGGCGATTGCCGTCTTTGGCGTCGCACGCAGCGAGGTGCTTGTTCGAGAAGCAAGCGAGCCGAACACCGGCACCGTGAGGTGGTTGCGTCGAAATCGCCCAATCTCTCCTTCAAACTCCCGCCCTTTTCGTGAGCGCCGCCGATTCCAGAGTGCAATAGAAGCTTCTGTCAAGCCCGTAGTGACCGAGAAACGATGAACGTTCGTTCTCCATGCACGCCTGCCGAAGCAGCGTATGACAGCAGGCTTCAAGTTGTCATAGCGGATGCGACGGCGCGCCACCGAAATGTTCAGAGACTTCGTGACCACTCGAGAACGACTCCTGTGCCTCGTTGCCCGATACGACGTGAAACGCAGCTCCTGAGCAGGACAACAGCATGCCGCCGCCTTGCGAGCTTGGTCCAGGTTCCGTCGATCCACGCATGGAACTCACCGAAGTCTTCAGCCTCGTCTCCTGGAAAGATGCGTTGAGCAATCGTCACCTTCACCAACGGATGCACCCAGCTCTTTGCGCACCTCGGCCACAAACGTTTCGAACCGTGCCTTCGGCAAGGTTAGCGCCGTGCTCGTAAGCAGGGCGTTGCCAAATTCGTCGGGCTGTGTGGCGTTGCTTTATCAGCTGTAACTTCGATCGGCTTCGAGCCACGCGTTAGACTGGGAATTTTAACTTGCGGTGCCCTCGCGCAGGGCGCTTCCGTGCCGGCGGCACCCACGGACGCAAGGGCTGCGCGGACGTCTGCGACGATGAACTTTGTGCTTGCGAGCAAGCTTTCGCGAATCGAGAGACCTTGGTCTCTTTCTTCGCGGCGGATACGTTCAAACTGCTCCACCTTCTTCATTCCTTTCAAGCCCCACGTTGAGTAGTTCGCAGCCGCAGCGTAGGGAGTGGTTTGGGAAGGTGGACATTAAATCAGCTTGCGCGAAGTGCGCGTAGGCCGTCGGGAATGCGTTCCCAATTACGCAGTATCTGGAGTGGTCGTCAATGCCTGTAATGACAACAGAAATGTTCTGTGCCGTCAGCAATTTTGGCGCGACCCATGACATCGTTTCCACAACTCATCGACCGACTTCGTTCCCAGCGTTTGTAGTCATCTGTTTGCGCCGCCGTGGGTTCTGCAGTTCAATGAGGCGATGGCGAATCAGCCTTGTTCCGTCGACAGACGCCCAGGAACAGGTTGCAACCTTCGCACGAGCTGTGTTCCTGATCGTCCCGCGGTCCCCAGAGGATAAGGCCTGACAAAGGTTAAAACAGCGTGAGGCTTCGATCTGTAGACGACACGGTGCGGGCATCGCGCAGGCCTCGAGCTTCGATCCAGCAGATCGCCATGCCGCCTTCTACACGGCGACGCGGCCAGTCATGCACAGACAGGCGGGCAGCGCCATAGCGGAGCGCCACGTCGCTCACTCGAGCTCCGTCGTGAGTGCTTTCCCTGCTGCTTGTATCGCTGTTCCACTGCTGCCAACTCCACGAGCACGGGACGGCCTCCTCAATCAGGTAACGGGCTTAGCCGAAGACGTTAGTGCTGGCAAAACAGCATAGGCGGGTTTGACGTTGTTTCTCACAATCCAACATTGCCCGCTTATGTGCCTTGATCAGTGCCAATTCGGGAAGTCGTCTAAACCGATCAACCCCGGAGAAACGCGAAGAGCCGCTTCAAGATGCCAATGGCAGTACCGAGGGCGAAATCGAGGGTTCAGATGCAACCAGGCCCCAGGCAAGTGGCCTGTGAGCTGGGGAAAAATTTGTGCGCTCGGAGGGATTCGAACCCCCAACCTTCTGATCCGTAGCCTGTCGCAACCGGTGCAGGCCGAATGCGCCAATGTTGTGAGCTGCAACTACTCCGACACGCTGGTTGTGAGTTCACGTACGAATTGCGCTCAATGGCAGTACGAATTGCAGTACGGCGGCCCGGTGCGATTGAGCACCGCCGGCAGCTCCTGTCGACTCCAACTGAAAATTACCTCTCTGCACAAAATCATTTCAGGACTGGGGAGTAAAGGGTCGTTCCAGTATCCAAGTGCGGTACCTCTAGTTGCGCGATCGACTACATCCCCGAGCCTGGACTACGTCATCCATGCGGACAAACCCACCAACACCGCACTGGATCCACCGCTCGCCGTGAGGCAGGCACTTCACTGCGTTTTATGAAATTTGCGAAGCCTGCAGCAGTACATTGGAAGAAGCTGTTCGGCGGAGTAGCAGCATTTGTCGCCGTCGCGGCGAGCGTCGGGGGTATCAAGTCAGCGTGGCCAGACGAGACGCGGACCGTCTGGTCATGGACGCAACCAGCTCGAAACTGGATCACGGGCCTGTACCCGTTCTGGACCACGGTTGTGCTGATCGCTGTCGTAGCAGGGCTTCTGGGAACAAACCTTTTTCGCAGCCGCTTCGTGGAGTACACCGATGAAGATCGCAATGCCGACTTGCGGCGATACAAGAAAATATTCGAACTGTTTGATAGCAACACCCGAAGTTTTGTGAGAGATCAAGATTTTGGGGACCGCTTCCCAGACAGCGACATGGATGACTTAAGGGCGTACGAGCGTTGGACTGTCGACGGCTCGGTGCGGTTTCTCAACAGGAAGCTTGATTCCACGTACAGGGAGTTGACGAACGCCGTTGTTGACTTGAACAGTGCGGTTGCAGAGTTCACTGGGCTGTCCGTAAGCCCTTCGAGCTTTCTGCGGCGGGAAATATCGAACTACGACGCAGAGCAACTTCCTGTTGCCAGCGATAGCCAAAACCCGCAACTTACGCAGGGCGAATGGTACGAGCGACGGTCGTTGATGAACACGAGTGCGCAACGAGTCCACAAATCTTTGGGTGCAATGATTCAGGTGGGCCAAAGCGTTTTTCGGGGCAGTTTTCCCGACATCACCTGACCTTCGCTCCCGAGGACGGGCCGAAGGCCCGCCCGCAGGCAGAACTCCCCCTTCTTCTTCCTTTCCACTTCTCCCACAGACGTGGCATGGCCGTACGGCCATGCCTTTAATGACGTATTGGCATTCCTTGCACGGGGCGTTGTTTTACAGGCGT
The DNA here is from genome assembly GCA_044220495.1 of Acidimicrobiales bacterium. Lineage (GTDB taxonomy): Bacteria > Actinomycetota > Acidimicrobiia > Acidimicrobiales > JBBSGY01 > JBGAQY01. The sequence continues at coordinate 7,236 of JBGAQY010000056.1, read as the reverse complement.
TGTTTTACAGGGCGTTGTTTTACAGGCGTTACTTCACAGCAAACCGTCAGTTTTAGAGCTTACGGCCTGCACTGTTCGAGCAGCTTGAAACGTATCTGGGAAGCAAGCTGTGCGCATTATCGAGATCGACGATTGCCGCGTCTGAGCCAGACCTAGAGCGTCGGGACAACATCAATTTCGTTCGGTATGTTCAGCCCAGCGTTTGAGCGTCTCTTCAGGTATCGAGCCTTCGAGTACTGACCTGTAGCGAAACCCATCGTCTTCGTCCAGCGCCTCAAGACCCATCGAACTCAGCGAGCGAGTCGAAGGATCCCTGGCAAGCCACTGCACCAACGCGACTCTCGCCTGGTCGTTAACGATTTCCCCAACTGTTGCAACGAGTTGGGGGAGGCGCGCACCCGTCCGGGTGGCAGCGTCGTCAACGGCGGCCATAGTCATTAGAGACTCACGATTACCGTCAGCTAGGCCCGCTATGCAGAGCGCAAGGAGCGAGCGAACCAAATGATCTTGACTGCCATCTCTCACGGATGCCGCAGCTGAACGCTGGGCGAACGCGCGTAGCACGCTACGACCGGCGTCGGATGCCGTAAGCGAAGCATCCGCAATGTGATCGCCACCAGACGCAGTCAACGCGGAAAGCAGCTCCGCGACCTCACCGTCGCGCGGGTCGGGTATGGAGGCCTGCAAGAACGATGAATATCTTGCCTGGTCTTGCGAAGCTGGATCAAAGCGATGGGCCACGATCATCCTCCCGCTGGGGGTACAAGCGTCCAGCCATCCCAAGTGTACCCGGCATCCTCAAACTGTTTGAGCTCTCGCGCGAACACAGTTGGACGGCGTTCGCCAACGTCCCAAATATTGACCCCGACGGGATTCGACCCTACGTAGACCGCCATCTTTCGATCGATCACGCTCTTTACCCATTGATCATTCGCCTCAAGCGACCACTGAGCGGGAGGCAGATCAAGTACCTCGTAACCCTTCCATTCTCTTGCTATCGCAGTGTCCGCTTGGCGACCGATGACAGCGGTCTTTTCCCCCGCTTCTCGGCCAACGCGCGATGCCGCTCCCGTGCCAGTCGCAAAAGGGATAAAAGCGCTGACGGTGTCAAGACCCAACGCCGTGAGATTCTCGTCACGGTCGCATTGTCCATCCGAAACAAGTTGGTATACGTCGTATGCAACAAACGCGATATCGGCCAACACGTCGACAAACAAGCCGCTCGGGTCGGTGCCGTTGAGAGGGTCAGCATTCACATATCCGTATGCAGACCTGGTGACCGATACCAGCGGATCGCGTGTCAGGAACTGCGTGGTTGTCGGGTCGTAGTACCGCGCACGCAGATATAGGTAGCCAGTCTCTTTGTCTTGATACTCCCCTCGATACTTGAACGGCGTATCCATGCGACCGATTGCTGCCGTGACGTTTCCATACGCGTCGTAACTGAACTGTGCAGCCTTGTTGGCGTATGGATCAACAAGCATGCGCGTGTTGCCAAGCGTGTCCTGGCTGAACCAATGCGTTGCTGTGTCTGCGATTCTGATTTGCGACAGTGGCAAGCCATCGGGACCGTAGACGTAGTAGTTCGTTGAGTCCTTCAGCAACATGGGTAGATCCGTTGTCTGATCCCACACGAACGTTTCAGTCACGCCACCCGTGGTCTTGCTAGCGCGAGTGCCGTCACCGTTGTAGGTGTAGGTGGCTGTGTAGTTTTGGGTCGACGCATAGTGCGCAGCTACACGTGTTGCCGAAAGTGCTGAGTTGTAGATGGCAAGTTCGTCGATGTTGCCGTTCATATGATTGGTGCCGTTGTCGGTTCCTGAGATGCTTCCAGCTGTGTGCACCTGAGGAGAACTCACGGGGGTGCCGGCAACTTGCGACAGCGTCTGTAACTGACCGTCGATGTAGAGCTTTGAACCAGTCACAGACCCATTACGGAACACTGCAACGACGTGCACCCAACGTCGAGCGAAGTTGTTGGCACTGGTGCCGTAGAGGTCAGAGATGTCTGACTTGGTTGAGAATCCAATATTCCCGTCTTTGAGCGCCAACATGTAGTTGCTCTCGAAAGCGAAGGGCACATCGGTCGACGTGGTCGAGCCATCCCAACGCATTAGGAACTCGATAGTGGTGTCACCACCGGCAGCGGTGTTGACCGGTAGCGAAGGAAGCCAACCTTGGCCAGTCCCGTTCCAGAAATTGAGCGATGTGTCAGCATCTCCACGAAGACCGCCAGGCGCCTGACGAGTCGCAGAGCCACTCAGGAACCCGTAGTAGAGACCGTTGGTCGCAAAGAAGTTGTCTTGCGGCGGGTCGTTCAATCTGAAGTATGCGCCGGGGCTGTCAGCGTTAACGGCAGCTGAGTACGCAACCGGTGTCGAAGCAGTTGAGGTAACCGACTTCAGTCGGTTGGCTTGGTCGTAGGCATGCGTGGTCACGTAACCGTTCGTTGGCGTGACGGTGGTGCGATTGCCACGGGTGTCGTAGTTGAAGGTGGTTCCGCCTTTAGCGGTCGACGTGGACAACTCGTTCGCAGCGTTGAACGTCTGCGTGACGCCACCAGCCACTGTGGTGGGATTGTCGGCATTGCTGTAACCGTAGGTGGTTCCACTAGGCCCGGTTAGTCGGTTGACTTGGTCGTAGCTGTAACTCACCGACGGCTCGGAAACGTAGCCACCAGTTGCAAGTTGGTTGACTTGACCAGCGCCATCGTAAGTGGCTGTGTAGTTGGCAAGCGACCATCCGCTGATCGTGTGTTCAACTCCTGAGAGCTGGCCGGCGCGATCGTAGGTCGACGTAGCAACAACCCCGCTACTACCGCTCTTTGTCAACAAGTGTCCGTCTGCGTCGTACGTGAAGTTATCGGTGTGGCTTAACCAGTCACTGATTGAAGTGATCTGGTTGGCGTTGTTGAAGACCCGCGTGAGGGTCTTGCTGCCGGGATAGACAACGGACGTTTGCCGGTTGGCCCGGTCATAGCCATAACCAACAGTTGCTGATGCACCGTCGGTTGAGGAGACGAGACGGCCGAGCGAGTCGTATGTCCAGGTCGACGTACCGGTGCCGTCGACCATAGAGCTGCGACGGCCAAGAGCGTCGTAGTTGTAGGTGACGCCAGGTGTCGTTCCATCCGAGTAAGCAACCGTCTTTAGTTGGTTGCGAGCGTCGTAGGTATAGGTCGTGCAACCAAACGGTGTCGAGCCGCAATTTCCACCATGGTCGATCTTGTTGAGAACGTTGCCGACAAGGTCATTCACGTAGCTGGTTACCCGATTGACTGGGTCTGTCGTCGACGTCAGCTGACCAAGTGCGTTGTATGCATACGACGTCGCTGCGTTGGCGCCATCGCGCTGGGTCTTGAGCGATCCATCAGGCCAGTACTCGCTCTTAAGTGTCGACGCATCTGGGCGAGTAGTAGTTAGAAGTTCTCCGGCGGGGTTGTAGGTGTAGGTCGTTGTCTTGCCCAGGCCGTCGGTTGTCGATGTGGCGTTGCCATTGGCGTCATACACGGTCACCGTCTTGTGTGCAGTCGGAGTCCCTGAAGACCACAGCGGGTCCTTCACTGCGGTGGGCTGACCAAAAGCGTTTCGCTCGATAATCGTCGTGTATTGCGACGGAGTACCACCTGCCACGTTGCCCTTTGGCGAAACAACGCTGAGTACCTGACCGATTGAAACTGGCGAGTTGTAAGCCATTGTTGTCTTGTTGCCAATAGCGTCGGTCGCCGATGTGACGTCGCCGTATGCGTTGTAGACGAAGGTTGTTGCGTGCCCAAGCGGGTCGGAGATCGAAGTCACGTCGCCAAGGTGTGCGCTGTCGCCGTAGGTGAAGGTCGTCGTTTCGACTTCGTCGGGAGTCGGCTCCGTAAGGGTCACCGACGAAGTCAGCAAGTTGCCGCGCGTGTCGTAGGTGAACGTTGAGGTTTGACCGAGTGCGTTTGTGGCGGTCAACACGTTGTTGAGGTTGTCGTAGGTGAAGTTATTCGTTTTGTCCAGCGGGTCGACTGTCCTCGTCAGGTTTCCGCGAGTGTCGTAGTACATCGCTGTAACACGGCCAAGCGGATCAGTGACCGACGTGAGCGTGCCAAGGAGCGGGTCGAAGCTGTAGGTGGTTGTCGCCGCAAGCGACGTGCCGTACGCGTGTGTCTTGGAGACAAGTTGGTAGTTGTCGTAGGCGTAGAGCGTGACATTGCCCTTGGCGTCCGTGCGCTTCGTCGAGCCAGGAATCGTTGTGTAGTCGAACGTGCTTACTCGCCCGATCGGATCGGTCTGGGTGAGTACTCGGCTCTGGCTGTCATAAGTGTTGGTGGTGACGGGAGACGGCGTAGTGGTTGTGTCCCCGTAATACTTGGGTGCACGCTTTGTCAGCATGCGGTGAGAACTGTCATAGGTGAAAACGCTGTGCCCGCCACCGACATCGATGACATCGGTGAGGTTTCCCGCTCCGTCGTAGGTGTAGCTTGTCGATAAACCACCGGGACCGGATGCCGCTGTCACGCGAGATGACGACAACGTGAGGCTAAGTGTGCGACCGGCTGAGTCGGTGATGACCATCGAAGTCGAAGACGGACGAGTAACGGTCGTCGTGTAGTCGTTTAGATCTTTGATCGAAGTCAAGCGGCCTGCAGAGTCAAAGGTGAACGTCGTCGTCAGTTTCCGCACAAATGTGTAGGTGCCGTCGCCGTTGAGTACCAACGTCGCAAGCGTTCTCGGCGCTTCAGGAGTGAATGTCGAACCAGCCTGCACGAAGCGGGTCTGGCTACCATTTTCCTGCGTGACCGTCGCAATGCCCGATGCAATCGAGATGTTCATTCCGTAGTTGAACGTCCATCCGTAGCCGAAGGCGCTGTTAGTCGACGCTCCAAGAGCGTTATAGGTGCGGCTCAGATTGAGTGCCGGTCCGCGACCTGGAACGACAACATCAGCAAAGGTTTCCCAAAAGTTGCCGGTGGCGGTATTGACTGGGTCGTCGGTGCAAGCCTGAACTTTGTCGCACTCGAGCGCCGGATTAGATGCGCCGAAAGTTTCAGCGGGTGTAAGCGCGGGTTGCATGTCTATAACTGACACGCTTGCAGTTGCCTGTACCTGACGAACGCGGTAGTTACCCGGATCCGCAATCGCAAGATTCCCCGTACTCCTTGACAGACTCACCGCAGAAACGTTGCGCAATTGAGCAACTGTGGCCGACCCGCCGTCGCCGGAAAAGCCGTACGTTGATCCTGCGACCAGCGTGAGAGTGGGGCCGCTAGCAGCGAGACGGTAAACCTTGGAATTTGAGGGAATGAAAATGTTTCCATCCGAATCGGCGTCGAGATAACCCTCGCTACTCAGTCCCACGCCGTAAGAACCGGTATTGCCAGAGAAATCGTCGAATGGTGACGACCCAGCGGCGGTCGTCATGATTCCCGAGCTGGCCGTTACTTTGTAAATTAGGCCGTCGCCGTTTCGAAAGTAAAAGTCGCCATTGGGCAACGCAACTACTGCCGTCACAACGCTCACTGATGCAGACGTTGCAGCGCCTCCGTGACCACTCAGTGTCGCACCCCCATTGCCTGCCACCGTCGAGATGACTCCCGATGTACTGACTTTGCGAATGCGCCGGTTGCTGTAGTCGGCGATGTAAGCGTTGCCTGCAGCATCGAACACATCCGTTGGCGTGTTCAGCTTTGCGAGTGTCGCTGCACTCCATCGCCAGAAAATACCGGCGCTGGTTCCGCAAGACGGAAAGCACTGGCGAGAACGGCGTGTAGCCAGCTTGACCGAGATTCTCCAGCTCATCGGTAAACCTTCTGGGCAAGCCGGTCAACCAAAAATACAGAGTCGCCATTTTGGGGCGACTTCTAAACCTGCGGATTAGTGGATGCAATGATGAGCGCACCACTACCGGTCGGACAAGAGCGTCGTGATGACACCACTTCCTGTCGATCTTGCAGATCCGATTCTGCCGACACATAGACATTTCCAGCATGATCAGTGCGGCATCGTCGCACCGACCAGCGCCGCCGAAGTTGCTGGTCCCCCATCACCCGAAATCGGACTGCTTGAACCATTGCCCGCAATCGTCGTGATGTCCCCTGTTGCCGCAGCGGCTGGAGAAGGTTTGACAACCGCCTCCTGAATGTCAGCGGTATTAGTGAGAAAACTAACGACGCTGTCACAAAGATCGCAACCAGACGGACATTCCAACGACTCTGCAACTCTCTGCGGCATTCATCTCCGGGGAGCCGCAGCCAAACCTTTCAGCCGAGGCTCGATGGGCATCGACCGAAGATCAGGGAAAGCTTTAGAAGGTTTCACAGCCGCCAAACCGACCGTCCGCTACTAAGAGATGTCGAATCGCCTCAACCCAAGCCAGCTTCGCCTAAAGGCTTGATCAGTAAACGCGTCCGCTGAGGTGAAGTACTCAGGGCTATTGCGTTGCGGGTCAGCAGTGCTGGTCAGGCGTTAGACGGGGCGGTGTGACCTTCTCTAATCGCCAAGACACGGGAACGCAAACCAAGACAAGGAATGTTGTGGGCGCAGGCGTGCCCAACAGCGATGATCTTGCCCTCAGCCAATTGGGTCACTTAGCCAACCCCTTGCTTTAGTGGTCAATCCTCTGAGTCTGACTGATCGAATAGTCCATCATTGCGGCGAGGCTAGGAATATTGGGGGTTACGATGGCTGAGCGTAAGAACGACAACGAGCAAGACTCGATAACGCTTGAGGGTGATGTCGTTGTCGAAGAAATCGTTATGTGCGACAACGGCGACTGCCCCGGCATGATGCGAACCAAAGACGGGGAGATCGTCATTCGTGGTTATCGAGCTGACGGGGTGGGCAGTCTCGTTGGCAAATCTGACGAAACGTTCGTGAAGATGGCACCGGCAGACGCAATGAAGCTCGCCAAAGAGCTCATTCGCTACGTCGAGCTGGCCCCAGCTTCACCAAGAGCACTACAAGTGCGCGCATAAGCGTGGCGAACTCAACTGACGTGCCGGTAACAGAAACTTTCAAAACGGGTGACTCATTGTCGCCCGAACAGATGGACCAGCTCTACCGCAGTTTCGGTTCGCGCATCTTTCGATTAGAGGCACTGGATCACTACGACGTGGCCGGCAACGAGTCATTTAAAGCATTCGTTGCCGGCCATTCAGCGTCTGTCGAAACAACCAGGGTGTGGACTCGGCTTGTCGAGGATGCAGCTACGTCAGGTAAACGATGGGACCGCGTACACCTCGTGGTCAACCCAATCAGC
>JBGAQY010000055.1:0-10708 GCA_044220495.1 Acidimicrobiales bacterium | reverse complement strand
GGTTCCGCGACATCGGTGAAGTTGGCCAAGCCAATCGTCGGTGGTCACACTGCTTACGCAAACGACGGCTACTACCTGGTATCTGCCGATGGCGGTGTGTTCAGCTACGGCGACGCGCCATTCCACGGGTCAGCCGGCGCAATCAAACTCGCAAAGCCGATCGTAGGTATGGACGGCAACGGTGACGACAGCGGTTACCGCCTAGTTGCATCCGACGGGGGTGTGTTTGCATACGGCGAAACGACATTCAGAGGTTCCGCGGCATCGCTGAAACTCAAGAGCCCAGTTGTCGGTATTGCAACTGCTTACGACGGCGACGGTTACTACCTCGTAGCTGCCGATGGTGGCGTCTTTGCCTACGGCGATGCGAAGTTCTACGGATCAGCCGGTGCGCTCAAACTGCGCAGCCCGATCGTTGGCATGAAGCTGTCGCCGACTGGTCACGGCTATTACCTCGTAGCCGCCGACGGCGGAGTGTTTGCCTACGGTGACGCACAGTTCTACGGGTCGGCCGCCTCAGTGAAGTTGGCGCAGCCAATCGTCGGAATCACGCAGTCTTACGGCGGCGAGGGGTACGTCCTTGTGGCTGCTGACGGTGGCGTATTTGCCTATGGCGATGCGCGGTTCATCGGTAGCCCCAGCAACCTGAAGCTTGGCGGCCGAGTCGTCGGAATCGACTGACTCGGCTACCGATCAGCAATGCGGTGCTGAGACGTCGCGTGGCTAAAATCGATCGGAGTTGGCGATCCGTCAACGACGGAGGGTTGTCGATACATGCCAAGTTCCGAATCTGACCTTGTGGCCGTAGTTGGGCTCGACGGTTCGATCGTGCTGCCCGCAATCGAAGTCATGGCTAGAGGTTTCCGTCGTGGCGATGTTGTTCGCGTTTCGCTCGAAGCCGACGGCCGTAGTTTCAACGAGCTCTGGGGCGACGACAACGACGGGCAAGCTGCTCGACTAACGAAACCCGACGGCACCCCAATGACTGACGAAGAAATAGAGGCCCTTGCTGTCGAAGCAGTTCGCGAAACTCGTCGGCAGATGAACGAGCGCAACGACAATGCCTAGTCAACGTCAGCCACCAAAAGTTGTCATCGACACCAACGTGTTTGTTTCTGCATTGCTCGGGTCTGAAACCTGTCGAAGCATCATCGATGCAATGAAAGACGGTCGCATGCGCGTGATTTTCAGTCAGAAGCTCTTGCTCGAACTCGAACAGACCGTGCGCATGCGTCCGTATGTGGCAGCAAACGTGAGCGAGGCTCGATTCGTTGCTTTGCAGAGTGCGTTGTTGACCAACGGTGAGTTTCGCCGTGACTTTGGCCTTACTAATCCGTTGCCGCTCGCCCATGATCCCAACGACGACTACCTAGTCGCTCTTGCTCAGAACACCGGATCAGTGTTGGTTTCGGGCGACCGGCGCATGACCGATGCTTGCCCGCCGGGTCTGGCATGCATGTCGCCGTCTGAGTTTGCCGAAGCAATTCTTTCGCCGAATGGTTTGCGCGTAATTCTCGCAACCACGGGTGAACACGAGTATTCGCTTAACTAGCGTTGGCTTAGCCGCCGAGAAACTCTTTAACGGCGTTGAGTACAGCTTGCTGTTTGCCTGCGCGAATTGCGTCGGCCGGCGACTTGTCGCTGAGGCTCGGATTCAGCCCGGCAAACCATGCACGCACTGTCTCAGCAGACTCTCTTTCGGCCAGCAACTGCGTGACTTGGTAGGCAAATCGCAGCCGATCTTCGGCTTCGCCGCGAGGCTTGCTGTCGCCGTTAATCCATCGTCCCACGGTCTTCGAGTATTCGGCGCCGGCGAGTTGAGCAACCTGCTTTTGCCCAAGAAGTTCTTGTAAGGATGCGGAAATGTCGGGCACGCTCATTCGCATTGCACGTTCGTGTGCTGCCTTTTGTTTGGCTGCGTCGAGCACTTGCGCTCCTTGTCTCATGGCCGATCGGGCTGACCTTACTCGAAGGCTAGTTCGACGACCCGCTTGCGTTGTCAGTAAGCGCACGCAACCTCGAGCCAAGAAACTGCTGTTCTGCTTGATTGTCGGTGAGCGAAATTGCTCGCTCGTATTCACGCGCCGCCTGATCAAACTGTCGGATGCGACGCAGCAAATCAGCGCGAGTCGAATGCAGCAGGTAATAGTCATCGAGCTCGGTTTCGAGCTCGGAGATAGCCTCCAGTGCTGCCGTCGGCCCATCAACTTCAGCAAGTGCCACAGCGCGGTTGAGCGCAACGATTGGGCTCCGCGTAAGGGCGAGCAACGCGTTGTAGTGATGGAGGATGATCCGCCAGTCGGTATCGCCAGCTGTTCGCGCAACACTGTGAACGCACGCGATTGCGGCCTGCAGTTGGTAAGGCCCAGGTGTGGGCAGCACGCCGAAACGCGCAACGAGCTGAAGACCTTCAGCAATCATCGCAACATTCCATTGCGAACGGTCTTGATCGGGAAGCAAGATCATTGTTCCGTCAGCAGCTGTGCGCGCATCGCGGCGAGACTCGGTGAACAACATCAACGCAAGCAGACCAACGACCTCGGGCTCGTCGGGCATCAGCTGCAACAGCACGCGCGCTAAACGGATTGCCTCGCTACTCAAGTCAGCGCGCGTGAGTTCAGCGCCGGCGCTTGCTGTGTAGCCCTCGTTGAAGATCAGATAAATCACGGCCAAAACAGCTGCCAAGCGACTTGGAAGTTCAGCATCACGTGGCACGCGATAGGGGATGTGAGCGTCGCGAATTTTGCCTTTTGCCCGCACCAGACGCTGCGCCATTGTTGCTTCGGGTACGAGAAATGCTTTCGCGATTTCGTCTGTCGACAACCCGCCTAAGAGGCGAAGCGTTAATGCAACCTGCGTCGCTTGTGCGAGCGAGGGGTGACAACAAGTGAAGATCAGGCGAAGTTGGTCATCTTCCACTGGTTGCACCTCTTTCATTGCATCGGAGTCTTCGACACGCAAGAGCGCGGCTTGCTTGTGGCGGTCTTGTCGTGATGACTCACGCCGCAGTTGATCAATGGCGCGATTCTTGGCTGTCGTAAGAATCCATCCGCCGGGGTTGGGTGGTACACCCGAGCTCGGCCACCGCTCTAATGCGACTGCAAACGCGTCTTGCACTGCCTCTTCGGCGATACTTACATCACCGAAGAGGCGTACGAGAGTGGCAACGGCGCCGGCCGACTCGGCTCGAAACAGCTTTGTCAGCTCAACAATGTCGATGGGTGCTCTTAGCTTTGCGGTTCGGGCTGAAATGGGCGCACTTCGACCTTGCCCATGCAAGCCGCTGATGCTTTGGTGCCCCACGCAAGGGCGGCGTCGAGGTCATCGGCCTTGATAACCCAGAAACCACCGAGCTGTTCTTTGGTCTCGGCATAAGGACCATCAGTGACAACGGTGTTGCCGTCGAGGTAGTCGATTGTTGTCGCTGTGCTTGACGGCTCAAGGCCGCCTGCGTAAATCCACGCTCCGGCATCTTGCAGCTCTTGGTTGAACACGTCGACTTGCTTGTACATCGTTTGAATCACCTCGGCTGACGGAGGTGTCATGTTCTCGTCCATGTAAACAGACATCAAGTAATCCATTGGGTCATCCCTCTCTAATAAGTCGGCCCTTGCCGCTCTTCACCAGTACTACGAATGGAGTCTGGCCAAATCGACAAGTTCGACAGAAAAATCTCGAAAAAATCCAAACTGCGTGGGTCAGGCGTGTTGGTGCTGGTCGTGACCATCGACACCTGAATGAGAATGTGCATGCGACGATGCCGGCGACTGCAGGTGGTCGAGCAAATGCCGAGTTGATGCAGCAATTTCATCGACAGCCTGCTCGAATACGGCGGTGTTGCGGGCTGACGGCTTGCGGTAGCCGCTGAGTTTGCGGACATACTGCAGCGCGGCCGCCCGAATGTCGTCGTCGCCGTAGTCGGGTTCGGTACGCAGAGTCTTGATGCTTCTACACATGCCGACATTCTTACCTGCTGTCGATATTGCGTAACGTCCGTTAGACGCTCAGGTACCAACAGCAAGAATTGCCTGGCAGCGAGCCAGTCTCGACGGCCGTTGAACTCAGAATGGCCTGAAGTTCAGTGGGCACCGAAACCGCGACAGCGCTCGTATTCGCGACCACTAATACGCCGTTGTTGTGAAACGCGGCTACGCCCGGTGCAAAGTCGTCAGCCCATTCAATCTTTCCGCCGCCAAGGTCGTGCTGTCGACGAGTAGCGAGGGCAGATCGATATAGCTCGAGCGTCGAACCGTCTTCGTTGGCTTGTGCATCGACGGCGTACTCAGCAAAGTACGCAGGCTGAGGCAACCAGCTGTTACTGCTCGGGCCAAAACCAAATGAGGGGCTGTTAGATGCCCAGGGAATTGGCACACGGCAACCGTCGCGGCCGCGCTCGGTGTGCCCGCTGCGTTCCCATGTTGGATCTTGGCGCGAGTCATCGGGAAGGTCGGTCACTTCAGGCAGTCCAAGCTCTTCGCCTTGGTAAAGGTAGGCCGACCCTGGCAACGAGAGCATGAGTAGCGTCGCTGCACGCGCGCGTTGCAAACCGAGCTCTCGATCGGGTTGTTCGTCGGTGGCGCCAATTCCGTCGGGCAACTTGACGTCGATGGCAAAACCGAGACGCGACGCGTGGCGGATTACGTCGTGATTCGAGAGCACCCATGTGGTTGGCGCGCCGACCGTGTCGTTGTCAGCGATCGACGTTGTGATCGCTGCGCGTAAAGCGGCACTGTCCCATTTGGCCTTTAGGTATGTGAAGTTGAAGGCCTGATGCATTTCGTCAGGGCGTACGTAGTTGGCAAGGCTCAGTGGATCAACCCACGCTTCTGCCACCAGTATGCGATCGCCGTCGTACTCGTTGATCACTTTGCGCCACTCACGAATGATGTCGTGTACGCCAGGCTGATTGAAGAACGGAGGCTTGTGAATGTTGGCGCGAGGGTCGGCCATCACGCTTGTCAGGTCGCCTTGCCAGTCGGGAAGGCCGTCTGCCTTCACCATGCCGTGCGCTACATCGACACGAAAGCCAGCGACGCCGCGGTCGAGCCAAAAGCGCAGCGTGTTTTTGAAGTCTTCGTGGACCGCCGGATTCTTCCAATTCCAGTCGGGCTGCGACGAGTCGAACAAATGTAAGTACCACTGACCGAGTTTGCCGTCGGCTTCTGTGACACGCGTCCAGGCGGGGCCGTGAAATACCGAGCTCCAGTTTGTGGGTGGAAGTTCGCCGTGTTCACCTTTGCCGTTTTCGAACATGTACATCGCGCGCTCGGCGCTGCCTGGTGGCGACGCCAATGCGGCTTTGAAATCAGGATGATCCCAAGACGAGTGATTGGGCACGATGTCAACGATCACGCGCATCCCCAGTTCGTTTGCGCCTGACATCAAGTCATCGAAATCAGCAAGCGTGCCAAACAAGGGATCAACGTCGCGGTAGTTGGCAACGTCGTATCCCGCGTCGTGTTGTGGAGAGGGATAGAAGGGCGATAGCCATATTGCGTCGACACCAAGACGAGCAAGGTGCTCAAGGCGCGATGTCACGCCGGGCAGGTCGCCAATGCCGTCGCCGTTACTGTCGGCGAAGCTGCGTGGATAAACCTGATAGACGACAGCGTGTTTCCACCATGGCTCAGTGCTCATTTGCATTCCCAGCGTCAGTCGACTCGACAGCGTCGGCCGGAGCGACTGTGGGGTGCGATGCGGCGTCGAGCGCCCAGAGCAACAAAGCCCAACCAACGGCGAGTGTCAGCAGCGTGAAAACACCGCGCGGCCAATAGACATGGCTATCGCGAAAGGAAAGTGCGCCACCGACGACCAACGCACTTCCAGGCACTGCCCATAAACCGGCGCGTGTGATGCATGCGATTCCCGTTATGGCGGCGGCGGCCAAGTATGCGTAAACAGCAACGTCAGCGAGCTGGCCACCCTTGTCGAAAAGAAAGTTCGCGCCGCCACCGCCGTAGTGTTCTTGCAGCGTGCCTGCCCCAATGCCAGCCAGCACGTCGAGCCCGGTATAGCCGCACGCAAACGTGTAACCAAGAAGAGCAACCGCCCAGCCGAGCGGCTTGTTGACACGACTAGTGAGCAGCCACGGACCAACGGCCATGAGTGGGAACAGCGGCAGCATGATGACGTGCATTTCTGTCCAGTGATGCGCAGTTGGGAATGACAGAACGCGCGGATGCGATATACCCAATAGAGCAAGGACAAGTGGCGGCAACGTGACTACCGCGAACGTTACGACTCGCGATCTCGACATTGCTGGCCACACTAGTTCTCAAAGTGGTCTAGGTGGCGTTCTCGTTCAGTGCAGTGACTTTGTTGCGCAGGTCGACAAGTGTCGGTTTGATGTGCGTCAACTTCGACTCTTCCTCGTCGAGCACGCAGGAAAACAGTTCTTTGCACGCGCTGAGGTCTTGTGGTGTCAGGCCTGGTTTGGTCGGATCGTCGACGACGAGCGAGACGAGGCGTTCGACGGCGTCGAGACGTCCCCACAGATAGTCGTTTTCACGACCAGGTCTTGTGAGGAAGGCGCCAAAGTGATGGAACGAAGCACCTTTCAACTTTGACTCTTCAGGTGACGAGAGAAGCGTTACGTCGCGGGGACTCAAACGAGCGACTTCAACGGCGTCGCGCTCGGTCACGCCGCTCAGATTCTGCACAGGGAAGACCAGTACGTCCCAGAACGGGAAGCCGAGATAGCGAACCAGAAAGTCGTCGCGCTCGTCGTCGTTCCAATCTCTGCACATAGCCAGCACGTCTTGATGCAAGGTGTCGATCATTGGTGCGAGCACGTGATCGATCTGTGCCTGGATCTCGAGATGCATCTCGTCGAGTAGCTCTTGGTGGCGCGCAACAAAGTCGGCCATCGACTCTTGGTTGTCGAGAGCTGTGGTGATCGTGTGGTTGTCGAAAATCGAAAGCATTGCCTTGGCAACGCTTGGACATTCAAGCAACGTCGGCGCAATCGATTGCAGTGTCTTGAGATGTCTGTAGAGAGTTGCCTTGCTGCTATCGAGCTCCGAGCGCGGCGGTGTCGAAGGCCCGCCGCGGTACCACCAGTTGAGAGCACTGATGAGAAAGCGGATGCGTCGTTCGTCGTAGGCAATGTCGAGGTGTTCGAGAAACGATCTCTGCGCCGGCGTTGTGCCGATGCTTTGTTCAAGTAATCCCGAACGCTCTGCCCAGCTACGAAGAACTTCGATGACAAACGCCGCTTGATATGAGTCATTGGGGAAATGCGCAGCGCGGCTGACGACGTTTGCGAAACCCTCGACTGACGACCTAACTCGCAGACGCACATAAGTGGCGTATCCAAACCCGGCCTTTTCAGCAGCGGTTGCGGTAGCGCGCTCGTGCAGTTCGTTTACTTGTGCGACTTCGAGAGCAGCTGGCAAATGCGCGCCGACACCGAGCAGTGTTCGAACCTCGCTCTTAATGGTGCTGAAGCTGGTTTCGATAACGTCACGAACGCGTCTGACGTCTTGATTGCGTTGCGCCAATGCAACAAGGTCGTCGACGATCGGTTCTTGTCGTGGAATACCGGCCAAGCCGCCCCAGACCGTCGAGGGCCAAGAGGGTACGGCCGGCTTCCCGGTCTCTTGCATGGCGGCAACGCTCGGATCGGGCTCGATGTAGAGCAGTCGCCGGTCGACTTCGGTGTCGGCCGGTTTAGTCGAGATGGCTTGTATCGACGATGCAAAGGGCGCATTGTCGAGCACTCCGCCATCGACGAACCAATTGTCTGACGGGTCCGCGTGCGCGAGCTCGTAGTGCGGAAAGAACTCAGCTGTTGTGGTGTGTGAAGAGATGTCGCGCCCCACAGCTTCGCCAAAGCTGTTGAGGCTCGTTGCTGCGAAGCCTCCAGGGAACGACGATGTGGCGCGCGCCGCGAACGCGAGCATTGCGTTGTGTGGGTTGTCGAACTGCGTGCCCGTCATGTCTTGACGAAACTTCATCACATGGCGGTGAGAGCGGTCGCGAATCCATTTGGGACTGTCAATCGGAACCTGCCGCGGCCTTCCGTGGAAGTCAGTGACCGGAACGAACAGGTCGATGCTTTGCGTCTCGGGCACGAGCGTGTCGACGTCGGTGAAAGCTGGCGCGCCGGCATCCATGGCGTCGAAAGCTTCGAGTAGCCATTGCGACATGTGGTCGCCGCTCAGCGGTGCTTTGACAGCGTAAGGACGGCTAGCAAGGTCGAGACCAAACCATGCGGCGCGCAACTGCAGAGGCAAGAAACGAAGTCCACGGAACAAGAGCTTCAAGTCGCCGCGCTCAAGCCATACCTTCGTCAGGCCGTCTTGCGAACGGTTTGACGCAATACCTTTTGCAAGGCATATGCCGTTGATTCCGCCCGCCGATGTGCCCGACACAATGTCGACGACAATTCGTTTGCGCACCCCGCCTGCTGCTTGCTGATCAAGGAGTTTCCACCACGCGTGTTCAGTTGAACCAGGAGTGAACGGATTTCTCGTTTGGTCGCGGTCGTAGGCTGTCGACGCTGTGATCAAACGTTGGATTTCCTTGGCAATGCCGTGCATGTAGATGGCAAGCGAAACACCGCCATAACAGACCAGCGCCAAGCGCATCTCTCGAACTTCCCCGCCACGTTCGCTCATGTCTGCCCCCATAGAAACCCGAGGTCTCAAAACCAAGGTGTGTGGCGCAAATTCTAGTTAACCTGCCGGGACGAAGTCGGTTAAACATGCTTTTGGCAACGCCGTTGGCCGACAAAGAGGACGACACACAAACAGGACGATAAGAGGCGGCGATCTCATGGCGTTCAAACTGAAACGCAACGCTGACAATCCAGAGAAGCCCAAGTTCGATTGGCCAGCAATCAACAGCCTCATGTGGGTGCGTCTGCCTTGTTGTGAAGGCGTTGTTCACCCCACCCGCGTGGAGAACATCGCTGGCAACGATCTCGTCATTGCTACTCCGAGCAAGCCGCATCTCGAACTCGTCGCGCAACCTGATGAAGGACGCGTCGTCATGGTTGGTTGGACGACAGGTGCTGGTTCAAAGCAAGTGCGCGTCAACGTCATAAACGCAGTCGATGGTGAAGTGCCGACTTGGACGCTAAGGCCGACTGCCGACGTTGAGACAATCCAACGACGCCAGTTCGTGCGCGCAACATGGGATAAAGACGTCACCTTTCACCTACCGCTTGGCCCCGTTGTGGCCCGCATTATCGACGTAAGTGAAGGTGGCTTGCGTTGTGTGGTGCCCAACGACACAAACGAGCCTCGAGGTGTCTTTCAAGTGGAGTTCGAACTTGACGAGAGCCCGATAGTTCTTGAAGCCGAGGTTGCGTGGTGGGGTCAACCGACCGAAGAGTCGACTTGGGTTGGCCTTGCTTTCGTTGGGCAAGACGCTGGTATGCGCGATCGTCTTCGGGCCCTCGCATATGCGCAACAGCTAGAAGAGCGGCGACTTCGTTGACGAACGTTATTGCGTAGGTCGCACCGACCGCGTTGACGGCGGTATTGGTGCTTCGATGCGTTCGAGTTCAGTAGCAACAGAGCCGAACTTGTCGCTGTGAGCATTCCAATCAGCCGCGGCAGACTCAACTTCGTCACGCGTGCGGGCTACGAAGTTCCACCACATCAGCAATGGTTCGTCGAACGGCTCGCCACCAATGAGCAAGATTCGAAGAGGTTCATCGCAATCGAGCGTGATCTCAGCGTGACCCGGTCGCAAGTAGGCAAGCGTTCCGGGCGCTGTGGCCTGACCATTGATGCGAAATGGTAAGTCGAGAGCAAGGAGAGCGTGCTCGTAGGCAGGGTCAAGGGGAAGCACCGTTTGTCCGTGGCGCGCGGATATCTGCACGCCAACGTGATTCGTGTCGCGTCTCGCCGATGAGATGGCGCCAGCAAATGCGCCCACCATCACAGATGCAGTTGCGTTGTCGATATCTACGGAAGGAAGATCCGCGTGGTGTTCAAAGGCTGGTTCGCTAAAGCGTGTCTTCTCGGGCTGGGCGACCCAGAGCTGCACTCCCTCTGTGTGACTCGAGCCAGGCAACGCCTGTTCGGCGTGCGCAACGCCTCGTCCACTACTCATGAGGTTCAGCTGGCCGGGGCTGATTGTCTGTTCGACGCCCAGGCTGTCTCGGTGAAGCACCTCGCCGGCCGTCAGCCAAGTAACTGTTTGCAAGCCCATGTGCGGGTGGGGCCCAATCGCCATTGGGTTCTCAGCTAAGGCATTGTCAGGCGTCATCTGATCGAGAAAGCACCACGGACCAACTGTTCGTCGCGCCCGCCGGGGGAGCGTGCGAAGAATTCGCCGACCGCCGAGACTCACTTCGCGCCCTTGAATGAAGTCGACGTCGACATCGGCCGTCTCTACCGGAGAGCTTGACGTCTCGACGTCGTCGAGTTTCAGCGGACCGCTCATTGGTCTCCTTCTTAGATCACTCCGACCCGATAACAACTGCTTAGCAAGATCAAATAAAGGTGACGTAAATGTGAACCGTGAGCGGCGCTCATCATGTCAACGGTCATTCGCCGTAAGCGGTTGCCTGCATTTCGATCATTCTCAATGAATCTGCGAAGTTGCGTGCACATTGGCTAATTGGAGCTGAATGAACGGCACCTATTACCGGCAAAAACCTTGTTCCTAAAGATCGATTTGGTGGATACGATGCGGCCTGGTTTCCTCTCTTCAACCCCTTTGTCGTGTTCCTCGCTGCTGGCGGTCGCAGTGCGTC